>NZ_BSYI01000040.1 GCF_030270585.1 Paralimibaculum aggregatum | reverse complement strand
TGATTGCCTCGGTCTCGGCCACGGACGCACCTTGGGTGCAGCCCGGGTCGCGGCGACTATATGAAGTTCGCTGTATAGGGGCAAGCGGTTTTCGCGTGGGGAAGGTGACGTCGGTGCGCCCGGCGATGTGCATCGGAATGCGCCCGGCAAAGCGGCCGTCGCGGAACGGCCGCTGGGCAGGGCGGGGGCGCGGCCGCGGATCGCGGCGCAGGCCGCCCGGCGCCGGCCGGGGGCCGGCACCGGCGCGGGAAAAGCGGGCCGGTCAGCCGGCCTCTTGCATCAGGGCATCGACCGCCTTCTGCCAGGGCTTGAGCTTCGGCAGGGCGCCGAAGAGATCGTTCTTGCGCAGGAACTTCGCCATCCGGCCCCGCGCGCGGCTGGCATCGACGAAGAACGGCTCGAGATCCGGATCGCTCACCTTGTGCGCGATGCTCTTCACCTGATTGTCGAGATCCGCCGCGGTCTTGCGGATGTGATCGATGGTCTTCTCGGCCTTGAAGCCGGCCTTCCTGGCTTCCTCGATGATCTTGTCGAGTTCCTTCAGCGCCAGCAGTGCCGACTTGAAATCGTAGTTCTCGACCTCGGCCGGATCGGCGTCGTAGAGCGCCTTGCGCACGGTGCTGGTGAGTCGGTCGACCGGGCGTTCGGTCTTCTTTCCGGTCTTCGTGTCGGCTTCCTTCAGCTTGGCGAGCGCGCCCTCCAGCTCGTCCTCGATGCGCTCGAGCTTGGCGATCAGGTCCTCGGCCTCGTTGCGCTTGGCGACGGGGTCGACCGGGATCTCGTCGACCTGCGGGTCGTCCTTGTGCTCGATCAGCCAGCTGACCTGGCTGAGGAACTTTAGCGCGAGGGCGTAATCGCCGTCATCGGCGAGCATCTTCGCCGTCGACCAGTAGCAGAGCATCGATTCGTGGTCGCCCTCGCCGTTCCGCCGCATCTCGACGACCTGGGAAATGATCGGCGGTGCCGAGCGCTCCCATTTCTGGCGGTCCGGCTCCGGGCCGGGGGTGTATTTCTCGAGCATCCGCTCGATCGCCGCGGCGGCCTTCAGCGCGCTGTCGAACTGCCCCTTCTTGGCGCCGGCGACGGCCGCCTTCCACATGCCCTGGACCTTCTTGTAGGGGCCCCAGGTGTCGGCGACACAGCGCTCGACCTTGCCGGCGAGCGCGATTCGCTTCTTCTGCCAGGCCAGCAGCTCGGGGGAGAGCGCCTGCGCGCCCTCCGGCGCCGGCTTCACCGCGGCGGGTTTCGGCGGCGGCGGCGCCTTCGGCGGCGGCGGGGGCGGCGGCGGCGGAATGTCCGCCTGCTGCATCGCCTCGTATTCCTCCTTGGAGAAGGAGCTCTTGACCGTGTTCGGGTCCTCCTCCTCGACCTCGAGATCGAGCGCGTCGAGATCCTCCGCCTCGATCTCCTCGGTCGGCAGCTCGTCGCCCTCCTCCGCCGTCGAGGCCTCGACCTCCTCGCCGTCCTTGATCACCACGACGTTGTTGAACATCGAGATGCCGAAGGCCTTCAGCGTCACCCGGACCCGGCGGGCGAAGCTCGGCACCATCGGGCCCTGCACCACCAGCACCAGGGTTGCGGCGGGGTAGCTCGCGCCCTCGTAGATGCCGCCGCCATAGGCAATGCCCCAGGTCAGCTTGCGCGGGGTGACGTCGTTCTTCAGCGTGTTGGCGAGGCTGCGCGGCGCCTTCTTGTTGTGGAACAGGAAGCGCTGGTCGGTCGGCTCCTGCGCGACGAGCGCAAAGCCGAAATGGAAGGGCAGGCGCTTCAGCCGCGGCATGGTGCGCTTGAGATAGGCGCTGTGCGCGGCCGGCGTGACCATCGGCGCGTCGACCGCATCGCCGTCGAAGCTGTCGAGCATCTCGTTGAAATCCTGCACCGCGGCAGGCACCGTGCTCTTCAGGATCCTGGCGAGCACCTCGTAGGTCTTGCGCTCCTCGACGAGCTTCTTGTCCTTGGCCTTGAGGAGATCCTTGGCCCGCTCGGCGCAGTAGTCCATGAACTCCTTGCGCGGCTTCTCGATCTTGACGATCAGCTCCTTGGCCTTGCGCAGCTCGGCGAGGTCGGTGCTGGAGAGCTGGTCGTCGCCGGCCTGGATGTCGAGCCGGCGCTCGGCATCGCCGAAATCGTCCATCGCGTCGATGAAGCGCGTGAACTTCTTCTCGCGGAACAGGTCCTTCGGACACTGCTTCTTCCACCACGTGCTGTCGAACTTGATCTTGGAGTTCGCATTCAGCGCCATAGCTACCTCCTCGCCTGCACGGAGGCGGGGCCGCTCGCCCGTTCGCGCACGCCCCGCAGACCCGATGCCGAGGCTAGCGGAGATCGCGCCGCTTTGCCATTCTGAATTGCGCGGCGGCAGCCATTGCCGCCGGGAGGGAACATGCCGGCCATGCAGCGGACGGCCAGCGGGGAGGGCGGCACGCCATGATCGGGCTTCCGGCCCAGTTCGACATCGTCGCCGGGCTCCTGTTCTGCGCCGGCACGGTGGCGCTGGCGCTCGCAACCTATGGCCTGGCGCGCCTCGTCGCCGCGCCGCGGCTCACCGCCGACACCCGCGCGCTGGCCGACAGCATGGTGTTCCGCATCGGCGCGCTGCACGGGCTGATCCTCGCGCTGGTCTTCGCGCAGGAGCTCTACGAGCACCAGCAGATCCGCGACCAGACCCGGCTCGAGGCCACCGCCATCGCCGACATCTATTTCGACGCCGGCCGCCATGGCGGCGAAGGATCGGCGGAGATCCGCGACCGCATCGCCGCCTATCTCCGCCTCGCCGCCGGCGCGGAGTGGCAGGGGCTCGGCAGCGAGAAGCGGCTGTCCTCCGATGCCTGGGCGGCCTGGGACGGGGCCTATGGCGCGGCGCTCGACCTCGCCGCCGACACGCCGCGGGCGGAGTCGCTGCGCGCGCATATCCTAGAGCGCATCCACGACATCGCCGAGCTGCGCGTGGCCCGCGAGAACGCCGCGCTGCACCGCATCAGCCCCTTCTTCTGGTTTGCCGCCTGCGTCGGGGTGGTGCTGGTGGCGCTGCCCTATTTCAGCTTCGCGCCGAGCGGGATCAACCTGATGCTGCTCGGCCTCTTCGCCGGCTATACCGGGCTCGTGCTGTCCTTCATCTATGCCTTCTCCGACCCCTATGTGCCGCCGGGCGCGCTGGCGCCGGTGGCCTTCGAGCGGGTGCTGGAGGGCGAGATCGGCCGCCACGGCGGCGCCGGCGGCTAGGGCGGCGCGGCGCGGCTCCGGGCCGGGAGGATCGCCGCCGCCAGGGCGCAGAGGGCGAGCAGCGCCGGGGCGTCGAAGAGCAGGGTCTTCAGCCGGATGTTCGGCAGGAAGACGAAGGCCACCGCCGCCGCCGCCAGCAGCGACAGCCCCACCGCCGCGGGGATGCCTGCCCGCCCGAGCCAGGCCAGCGCCAGAGCGGCGCCGAGCGCGGCCAGCGTGAAGCCGGCCTGCAGCCAGTCGGCCGGGCCGCGCAGCGAGAAGCCGAAGGAATGGGCGAGCTTGGCCGCGCCATAGCGCGCCTGCCGGAGCGGGTCGTCCGCCCAGGCCGCGGCGGCGAGGCGGCCGGCGAGCGCCTCGCGGCCGCGCACCCGGGCCTGCCGTTCCGGGCCCCCGGCGGCGGCCTTGGCCGCGCGCTCGGCGGCGATCATCGCGGCGGCCTCGGGGCCGGGCAGGGCGGTGCGCGTGTCCCCGACCTGCCGGAGCGCGGGGAGATGCCGCTGCCGCCAGGCCTCCGGCAGCCCGCCATTGCCCGCCGAGGCGCTGCCGAAGCCGAAATCGTGGTGCCCGGTGCCGAGCAGCAGGTTCTTCGCGCCGCTGGTGGTGAGCCGCGGCGCGCCCATCTCGGCAGTCACGAAGGCGACCCATGGGGCCAGCACTGCGCCGGTGCCCAGCGCCATCACGGCCGCGAGCCCGGCGCCCCGCCCGAGCCCCCCGCCGGCCCGCGCCGCGAGGCAGGCGGCCAGCGGCAGCAGCATCAGCGCCGCATTGGCCTTGGCCAGCGTCGCCAGCCCCACCGCCGCCCCGGCCGCCAGCGCGCGCGGCAGGGCCGGCCCGGGGCGCAGCGCGAGCGCCAGCCCGAGATTGACCAGGAAGAACCCCGGCGCCTCGGCCATGGCGGCCTCCGCCAGCAGGTGGAATGGCGGCCAGAGCGCCGTCGCGGCCGCCATCAGGTGAAACATCCGCCGCTCGGGACCGCTGGGCGCCAGCGCCCACCAGAGCGCCGGGATCGCGGCGGCCGTGAGGATGTTGGCGAGCCGCGCCGCCCCGGCGAGCGCCTCGGCCGGCACCAGCCGGTCGAGCCCGGCGATCAGCAGCGGCAGGAACGGCGGGCGGTAGCCGTCGGCCAGCGCGGCCCAGCCCTCGCGGGCGAAGCCGGTGCCGCGGGCGAGATAGTCGGTCTCGTCTCCCGCAGGAGCGGCGGCGAACACCCCGAGTGCCAGTGCCGCGCCGAGCCAGAGCGTTGCCGTCAGCCCGAAGAGCGCGAGCGCCCCGGCACCGCGGCCCATGCTCAGCCGCCGGTGGTCGACATGTGCCGGCCGACCTGGCCCTCGACGCGCTGGCGCGAATAGTCGAAGTCATGGCCCTTCGGCTTGCGCGCGATCGCCTCGCGGATCGCCGCCGCCAGCGCCTCGTCGGAGGCGCCGCCGCGCATCACCGCGCGCAGGTCGGCATCGTCGTCCTGCCCGAGGCACATGTAGAGCTGGCCGGTGCAGGTCAGCCGCACCCGGTTGCAGCTTTCGCAGAAGTTGTGCGTCAGCGGGGTGATGAAGCCGATCCGCTGCCCGGTCTCGGAGACGCGGAAATAGCGGGCCGGGCCGCCGGTGCGCTCGGCGGTCTCGGTCAGCGTCCAGCGGGTGGCGAGATCCGCGCGCAGCCGGTCGAGGGGATAATACTGGTCGAGCCGGTCCTCGTTGCCGAGATCGCCCATCGGCATCACCTCGATGAAGGTGAGGTCCATGCCCCAGTCGTTGCACCACTCGACCAGCCGGTGGATCTCGTCGTCATTGGTGCCCTTGAGCGCCACGGTGTTGATCTTGACCCGGAGCCCGGCCGCCTGCGCCGCCTCGATGCCCTGCAGCACCTGCGCGAGCCGGCCCCAGCGGGTGATCTCGGCGAACTTGCGATCGTCCAGCGTGTCGAGCGAGACATTGACGCGCCGCACCCCGGCGGCGGCGAGATCCGGCGCGAAGCGCGCGAGCTGCGAGCCGTTGGTGGTGACGGTCAGCTCGTCGAGCGCGCCGCTCTCCAGATGCCGGCCCATGCGGTCGAAGAAGGTCATGATGCCCTTGCGCACCAGCGGCTCGCCGCCGGTCACGCGCAGCTTGCGCACGCCGAGACCGATGAAGCGGGTGCAGAGCCGGTCGAGCTCCTCGAGCGTCAGCAGATCGCGCTTCGGCAGGAAGGTCATCTGTTCCGCCATGCAGTAGACGCAGCGGAAGTCGCAGCGGTCGGTCACGCTCACGCGCAGATAGGTGATCGCGCGGGCGAAGGGGTCGATCAGCGGCGGGGTCTGCATGGCTCTCCCTCGGTGATTTCAGTGAACCTAAGCGGCGGCCCGGCCGAGTGCAATCCCGCCCGCAGGGGGCAGGGCCCCGGCGCTGGACATGCGCGGCCGGCCCGGGCCAGATGGCCGCCGAGTGAAGGGGAGGGATACGATGATTCTCTACGGACGGAACCTGTCGCCCTATGCCCGGCGGATCGCGATCTGGTGCGCGCTGCAGGGCCGCGAGGTCGAGCGCCGGATGATCGCGCCGATGGGCGAGACCTGGGACGAGGTGCGCGCGCACAACCCGGTCGGCCGGGTGCCGATCCTGATCCTCGACGACGGCACCGAGATGATCGAGACCTTCGCGGTCTGCGACTGGCTCGACGAGACCGCGCCCGAGGGGCGGCGGCTGGTGCCCGCCACCGGCGATGCGCGGCGCGCCTGCCTGCAGCGCCTGGCGCTGGCCAACTCGCTCTCGGAGAAGGCCGTGGCGATGGTCTACGAGAAGAACCGCCGCCCCGAGGAGTTCCAGTGGCCGGCCTGGCAGGAGCGGCTGACGACGCAGATCCGCGGCGGGCTCGCCGGGCTCGAGGCGCTGGCGCCGGAGGCCGGCTTCATGGGCGGCGAGGCGCCGGACGGCTCGGACATCGCCGCGGTGATCGCGCTGCAGTTCGTCGAGGCGACCAATCCCTGGCTGATCGAGCCGGCCTGTCCGCGGCTCGCCGGCCTCGCCGAGCGGGCGCTGGCGCTGCCGGCCTTCGCCGAGACCCGGCCCGAGGTCTAGCGCCGCCGCCGGCTGACCCTTGCGGCAGGGGCTGGCCAAACGCGCCGCGCTCGCGTATGCACGCTGCCCATCTTGTCTGGAGGATAGCGATGCAGGCGTGGCGCGGCGTGGGCCTTGGCGTGGCGGCGATGGCGGTGGTGGTCACCGCCTCGAACATCCTGGTGCAGTACCCGGTCGGCGACTGGCTGACCTGGGGCGCCTTCACCTATCCCTTCGCCTTCCTGGTGACCGATCTGGCGAACCGCGCCATGGGGCCGGGGGCGGCGCGCCGCGTGGTGCTGGCGGGCTTCGCGCTGGCGGTGGTGCTGTCGATCTGGCTCGCCGGCCCGCGCATCGCGGTCGCCTCGGGCACCGCCTTCCTGGTGGCGCAGCTGCTCGATGTCCAGGTCTTCCACCGGCTGCGCGCGGGCTCCTGGTGGCGCGCGCCGCTGGTCTCCTCGACCATCGGCTCGGCGCTCGACACCGCGCTCTTCTTCTCGCTGGCCTTCGCCCCCGCCTTCGTGATGTTCGGCGACGATGCCGGCTGGGCGCAGGAGACCGTGCCGCTGCTCGGCCAGGGGCCGGCGGCGGCGCTCTGGGTCAGCCTCGCGGTCGGTGACTTCCTCGTGAAGATGACGCTGGCGCTGCTGGCGCTGGTGCCCTTCCGCCTCGCCCTCGCCCTGGTACCGGCCCGCCCCTGAGCCGATGCTCCGGATCACCGACCAGATCGCGATCCAGGACTGGGAGATCACCGAGAGCTTCGCCCGCGCCTCCGGCCCCGGCGGGCAGAACGTCAACAAGGTCGAGACCGCGGTGGTGCTGCGCTTCGAGGCGCAGCGCTCGCCCAGCCTGAGCCCCGAGGTCAAGGCGCGCCTGCGCCGCCTCGCCGGCCGGCGCTGGACCCAGGACGGCGCGGTGATCATCCAGGCCGATGCCCACCGCAGCCAGGCGCGCAACCGCGAGGAGGCCCGCGAGCGCCTCGCCGCGCTGATCCTCGCCGCCACCCACCGGCCCAAGCGCCGCGTGCCGACCCGCCCGACGCTGGCCTCCAAGCGCCGCCGGCTCGACGCCAAGACCCAGCGCGGCGTGGTGAAGCGCCTGCGCGCGCCGCCGGAGACCGAGTGAGCCGGCCGTGGCAAGACGGCACGGCTTGATCGAAGTCATGTCCCGTCCGCGCGGCGGCACCCTATCTTTCCCGTGAGGTCCGGCGCTCGGCATCCGGGCGCTTCCAGATGCCGCAGCCATGCGTGTTGTTGCGCAGAGGCCGGGCGGGGCATATCAGTGACCGTTGAGCACGGTCGTACGGTCGGGAGATGGCGATGGACTACGAGGGTTACTTCCAGGAGCGCCTCGAGGCGCTGAAGGCGGAGGGCAACTATCGTGTCTTCGCGAATCTCGAGCGCCATCTCGGGCAGTTCCCGGCGGCCACCCGGCGCAGCGGCGGGCGCGAGCACCCGGTCACCGTCTGGTGCTCGAACGACTATCTCGGCATGGGCCAGCACCCGAAGGTGATCGCGGCGATGCAGGAGGCGCTGGCGACCTGCGGCGCCGGTGCCGGCGGCACGCGCAACATCTCCGGCACCAATGTCCACCATGTCGCGCTGGAGGCCGAGCTCGCCGATCTGCATGGCAAGGAGGCGGCGCTGCTCTTCACTTCCGGCTATGTCTCCAACTGGGCGGGCATCGGCACGCTGGCGGCGAAGATCCCCGGGCTCGTGGTGCTGTCGGACGCGCTGAACCATGCCAGCATGATCGAGGGCATCCGCCATTCCCGCGCCGAGAAGCGGATCTGGAAGCACAACGACCTCGAGGATCTCGAGCGCCAGCTGGCGGCGCTGCCGGCCGAGGCGCCGAAGATGATCGCCTTCGAATCGGTCTATTCGATGGATGGCGACATCGCCCCGATCGCCGAGATCTGCGACCTTGCCGACCGCTACGGCGCGATGACCTATCTCGACGAGGTGCATGCGGTGGGGATGTACGGGCCCCGCGGCGGCGGCGTCGCCGAGCGCGAGGGGCTGATGCACCGGATCACCGTGATCGAGGGCACCCTCGGCAAGGCCTTCGGCGTGATGGGCGGCTATATCGCGGCCAGCGCGGCGCTCTGCGACTTCGTCCGCAGCTTCGCCAGCGGTTTCATCTTCACCACCGCGCTGCCGCCCGCCGTCGCCGCGGGGGCCTGCGCGGCGATCCGCCATCTCAAGGCGAGCGACGCGGAGCGCGCCGGCCAGCGCGCCGCGGTGGCCGGGCTGCGCGCGCGGCTCGACGCGATCGGCGTGCCGCATATCGACAACCCTTCCCATATCGTGCCGGTGATGGTGGGCGATCCGCACAAGTGCAAATGGCTCTCGGACCTGCTGCTCGAGGAGTGGGGGATCTACGTGCAGCCGATCAACTATCCCACCGTGCCGAAGGGCACCGAGCGGCTGCGCTTCACCCCCGGCCCGCTGCACGGGGAGGCCGAGCTCGACCGGCTCGCCGCGGCGCTGGAGAGCCTCTGGAGCCAGTGCCAGCTGGCCCGCATGCCGAAGGCCGCCGAGTAGCCATCCGGCGCCGACGCGCGGCGGGGCGCTGCCCGGCGCCCGTTTCCGCGCCGCGGCAGCAGCCGCAGCGGAAAGGTCCCCCCGGAGGTCCGAGCGGGAGGTTCGCCCCGGAGGTTCTGCCGGGAATGCCTCCCGGAGGTTCGGGACGAACATCTGTTCCGGCGCATCCGAACCCCGGCCCCGGATGCCGGATCGCCTGCCATACCGAACCCATACCGAAACCATACGCCGCGTTTCCGCCTCCCCGGCGGGCGGATGCTTTACGGTAGCTCCCTGCGACGGACGATGTTACCCTCGCGGCTGAATTGCCTCGACAGGAGACGTCCATGCGCCGTACCGCCCGTCTTTCCGGCCTGCGCGCTGCCCTCGCCGCCGGCCTGATCGCGCTCGCGGCACCGGCCGGGGCGGGCACGCTCACCTTCTCGGATCCGTGGGGCGATCCGGGCGTTGTGATCACCGGCACGCCGGTGGGCGCTGTGCTTGACTTCGACTTCGAGGTCTCGCTCCGCGTGCCGCTGCTGCCCGGCACGGCCTATTCCGACCCGGCCATCGCGGTGATCGAGTACAATGTCTCGCGCTTCCTCGACCACGGTAACCCATCGGGATTCCTGGAGTTTCTGCTCCAGAGCGAGGACATCAACATGGGCGCGCCGGTCGGCGGCGCGCAGTTCTACGGCAATGGCGGCGGGCTCGACTTCATCATCGCCGCCGGCGCGGATCTCTCGGACGGGCTGCAGGCCAGCGAGCTCGAGACGCTGCCGGATCTCGGCTACGACAACCTGATCGACCTCTCGAACCCGGCGATCCTGACCCCGCCGCTGATCCCGCTCAACGACGACAACGCGATCCTGGTGCTCGATGCCCGCGAGGACGGGACCGGGCGCTACCACCCGCCGCTGCTGGTGCTGAAGAACGACGGCACCGGGTTCATCATGAACTCCAACAACACCGGCGTGAACGGGCAGACCATGCGCGACATCGTGGCGACCGACGGGCTCGATTACGGCCTCGAATACATCGTCACCTTCACCTTCAACCCGGCGGAGCTGACGCTGGTCTCCGACCCCGTCAACGCCAATGTGCCGCTGCCGGGCGGGCTGGCGCTGCTGGCCGGCGGGCTGGCCGCGCTCGGGCTCCGCGCCCGCCGCCGCCGCGCCCCCGCCTGATCCCCCGCAACGCCGTCATTGCATCGCGCCTTGCCGCAGCCTATATATGCTCACTGTGAGCATATAAGCCCGGGAGGACCCAGCGATGCTGATGAACACCCAGACCCCGATCGCCGATGCGCGGGCGACCCTTGCGGCGCATTACGACCTCGCGCCCTCGCTGGCCGCGGCCGAGGCGCTGGCGGACCGCTATGCCCGCGTCGCCCGGGTGATCCCGCAGGCGGAATGGGCCGTGCACGCGCCCTATATCCGCGAGATCGACCGGCTGAAGCGCGAACGCGGCGCGGTGATCCTCGCGCACAACTACATGACGCCGGAGATCTTCCACGGCGTCGCTGATGTCTCGGGCGACAGCCTGGCGCTGGCCATCGAGGCGACCCGCGTGCCGCAGCAGGTGATCGTGCAGTGCGGCGTGCATTTCATGGCGGAGACCTCGAAGATCCTGAATCCGGAGAAGACCGTGCTGATCCCGGATGCGCGGGCCGGCTGCTCGCTGGCCAGCTCGATCACCGCGGCCGACATCGCCGCGATGCGCGCGCAGTATCCCGGCGCCAGGGTCGTGAGCTACGTCAACACCACGGCGGCGGTGAAGGCGGCCTCCGACATCTGCTGCACCTCGGCCAATGCGCTCGAGGTGGTGGAGGCGATGCCGGGCGACACGGTGATCATGACCCCGGACGGCTTCCTCGCGCGCAACGTCGCGGCGAAGTCCACCAAGCGGATCGTCTGGTGGGAGGGCACCTGCATGGTGCATGAGCGCTTCACCGCCGAGGAGCTGCGCGCCTATCGCGCGGCGGACCCCGACATCGCCATCATCGCCCACCCCGAATGCACGCCCGAGGTGGTGGCGGAGGCGGACTATACCGGCTCGACCTCCGCGATGATCGGCTGGGTCCGGGCGAATCGCCCGCGGAAGGTGGTGATGGTCACCGAGTGCTCGATGTCCGACAACGTCGCCGCCGAGCTGCCGGAAACCGAGTTCGTCCGCCCCTGCAACATCTGCCCGCACATGAAGCGGATCACGCTGGAGAACATCCTCTGGTCGCTGCACACGATGACCGAGGAGGTGACGGTCGACCCGGCGCTGATCCCGAAGGCCCGCGCGGCGGTGGAGGCGATGATCGCGCTCGGCCGCAAGCCGGGCTGAGGGCGGCAGCTATGGCGCGCAACCGCATCCTGCTGCTGATCCTGGTGCTCGGCTGCGCCATCGTCGGCCTGCTCGTCTGGCTTTCGGTGGAGCTCGGCCCGATGCCGGTGGCGGCGGCCGGAGGAACCACCCTCGCCGCCGCGCCGGCCGGGGCGAACGGCTGAGGACACCGCCGCGGCCCCTGCCGGCGCGCGGCCTGCAAACGGACGGATCCGAGATGACCGAGACCAGTTACCAGACCGGCGGCGCCCTCGTGGTGGGTGCCGGGCTCGCCGGGCTCTTCACCGCGCTGAAGCTGGCACCGCTGCCGGCGCTGGTGCTCTCGCCGCAGCCGCTGGGGCAGGGCGCCTCCTCGGCCTGGGCGCAGGGCGGCGTCGCCGCGGCGCTGGCCGCCGGCGACAGCGCGGCGGCCCATGCGGCGGATACCGTTGCGGCGGGCGCCGGCACCGTCGATGCGGGTGTCGCGGCGGCGGTGGCCGCCGAGGCCGCGGCGCGGATCATGGATCTCGTGGCGCTCGGCACGCCCTTCGACCGCGATGCCGGCGGCGCGCTCGTGCAGTCCCGCGAGGCGGCGCATTCGGCGGCGCGCGTGGTGCGGGTGCGCGGCGACACCGCGGGCCGCGCGATCATGGAGGCGCTGATCGCGGCGGTGCGCGCCACGCCCTCGATCCGCGTGCTCGAGGGCGTGGCGGCCGAGTCGCTGCTGCTGGAGGCCGGCCGGGTCGCCGGGGTCCGGGCGCGGGCCGGGGGGCTGCGGTTCGCGCTCCGGGCGCCGGCGGTGGTGCTGGCCACGGGCGGCATCGGCGGGCTCTATGCGGTCACCTCCAACCCCGCGGGCGTGGCCGGCCAGGGGCTCGGCATGGCGGCGCGGGCAGGAGCGGTGATCCGCGACCCGGAATTCGTGCAGTTCCACCCCACCGGTCTCGCGGTGGATGCCCGCCCCGTGCCGCTCGCCTCGGAGGCGCTGCGCGGCGAGGGCGCTTGGCTGATCGACGAGACCGGCGCGCGGGTGATGGCCGGCATCCCCGGCGGCGAGCTCGCGCCGCGCGACGTGGTGGCCCGGGCGCTGCACCGGCACATCGCGGCGGGCCATCGGGTGTTTCTCGACACCCGCGCGGCGATCGGCGCGGCGATCGACCGGCAGTTTCCCACCATCGCGGCGTCCTGCCGTGCCGCGGGGATCGACCCGGTCGCCGAGCCGATCCCGGTGCAGCCGATCCAGCACTACCACATGGGCGGGGTCGCGACCGATGCCGAGGGGCAGACCAGCCTGGACCGGCTCTGGGCGGTGGGAGAGGTCGCCTGCACCGGCCTGCACGGCGCGAACAGGCTGGCCTCCAACTCGCTGCTCGAGGCGCTGGTCTTCGGCGCGCGGGCGGCGGCGGCGATCCGCAGGGCGGTGCCCGAGGCCGCCGGTCCGGGCGACGCGATCAGCCTTCCCGCAGGCGCTGCGCCGGGGCCGGGAGATCCCTGGCCGGAGGCGCTGCGCCTGGCGATGACGGCGGAGGTCGGGCTCGAGCGCGATGGCCCGGGGCTCACCCGTGCGCTGGCGGAGATCGCCCGGCACGAGGCGGCCTCGGCGGAACCGGGCCTGCGCAACATGACCGCGGCGGCCACGCTGGTCGCGGCGGCGGCGCTCCGGCGCAGGGAGAGCCGCGGCGGCCATGCCCGGCGCGATCATCCGGAACCGTCCCCGGCGCAGGAAAGGCCGACGCTGCTGACGCTGGCCGAGGCCGAGGCGGTTCGCAGGGACGCGGCGCAGGACCGCGCGGCCTGAGGCGGCGCGGGTCCGTCAGGGTCAGCGGCGGGAGAGGCGCACCCGGCGGCGGTAGAACATGTGCTCGCCGATCTTGGCGGTGCGCACCAGCTTGCGCGACCATTTCGGGGTGACGTGCAGCGCGTGGTAGTGGGTCGCCTTGTCGGTGAGAATGCGCGGCTTGCCCTGCAGCATCACCCAGGCGACCTTGCCGACCCGCTCGAAGGCTGCCCGCTCGGCCGGGTGGTCCGACTGCCCGTCGCAGCGATAGGAGAACTGGCAGGCCCGGCCGCGGTCCTCGCCCTGGCTGACGACACCGCAGACGCTGTTCGGGTAGCGGCTGCTGTCGACCCGGTTGAGGATCACCTCGGCCACGGCGAACTGGCCGAGCAGGCTCTCGCCGCGGGCCTCGAAATAGAGCGCCTCGGCGAGGCAGGCCCATTCGCGGGTCTGCTCGCCGATCTCCACGCTGTCGATCGCCGCGAGATCCACGGCACCGCTGCCATCGGCGCTGAACAGGGCCTCGGAGGCCCGGTCCTGTGCACCGCGGATGGCGTCGGCGGCGTCCTCGTCCTGCGCCGCGAGATCGTCGAGCCGGGCGCGGGCGCGGGCCCAGGCGCGATCGGCCTCCGGGCTCTGTCCGGCGCGCGCCTGCAGGCGGCTGACCTGCCGGAAGGTGTCGGATGCGGTGAAGGCGGCGAAGGAGGCGCGCTCGGTGTCGAGGGCGCTCAGCACGGGCGTCAGGCCCGCCTGGCTGCGGCTCGCCGCGCCGGCGCCGAGCGAGCCTGCCACGGTCCCCGCGACGCTGCCCGCCGGTGCCGTATCCGCCAGCGCCGTGAGCGCCAGCGGCCCGGTCAGCGCGGCGCCCGCCGCGATGGGGAGCAGGGCGCGGAGCAGCGCCCGAGCGAATCGGATTGTGACGAAGCGGCGCGCGCGCAGCCTGTTGGCCATGACCTAACCTCTCACCGTACCAGCGAAAAACCGTCGCGGGGTCCCACGGACTCCCACGGCACGGTTGCGCTGAAATTCACATCACCCGGGGGTGATACCCCAGAACGCCTTCAAAGAAAATCCCGGCGCCGACGTCAAGGGAATTGCTGCGGTGCAGCAGAGATCTCGGCCAGCACATGTTGCAGTGCAGCATCAAATCTGCCGCTGCGCCGGGCGGCGGCGGCGAAGGGGGCGGGCTCGGGCGGGCTGCCGGGCCGGCGCACCAGCGCGGCAAGCCCGGCCCGGCCGAATCGGTGGAGCACCTGCGTCTCCTCCCAGGCGGCGATCTGGGCGGCATGGGCGGCGCGCCGGGCCGCCTCCGGCCGGACCGCGGCCGCGTCCACCGCCCCGGCGAGCTCGGCGAGCCCGCCGCCGCCCTGCGCCGATACCGCGAGCACCCGCGGCGCCGCCGCGCCCTGCCGCCCGGCGGTCACCGAGAGCGCGCCCTTGAGATCGGCCACCGTGCGCGCGGCCAGCGGCCCGAGATCGGCCTTGGTCACGGCGACGATGTCCGGCACCTCCATGATCCCGGCCTTCAGGAACTGCAGCGCATCGCCGGAGGCCGGCTGCGCGCAGAGCAGCACCAGGTCGCAGAGCCCGGCGATCGCGGTCTCGGACTGTCCGACCCCGACGGTCTCGACGATCACCCGGTCGAACAGCGCGCGCATCAGCACCATCGCCGGGAAGGTGATCTCGGCGATGCCGCCGAGCCGGTCCCGCGCCGCCATCGAGCGGAGGAACACGCCCTCGTCCTCCGGGTCGGTGGTGATCCGCGTGCGGTCGCCGAGCAGCGCCCCGCGCGAGCGCGCCGAGGAGGGGTCGACCGCGATCACGCCCACGCTGCGCCCTTCGCCGCGCCAGTGCCGGATCAGCCCGTCGGTCAGCGTCGACTTGCCGACGCCCGGCGGCCCGGTGAGCCCGAGCGCAATGCCCCGCGGCGCGGCATAGGCGGCATCGAGCAGCGCCGTCGTGTCCGGCGCCTCCGGCCGCGCCTCGATCTCGGAGAGCGCGCGCCCGAGCCCGGCCTTGCCCCGGGCGGCCAGCGCCGCGAGCGCCGCGGCCCCGCTCACGGTGCCACCCCGAGCCGCGCCTGCGCCGCCGCCAGCCGCGCCACCGGCACCCGGTAGGGCGAACAGGAGACATAGTCGAAGCCCGCGCGTTCGCAGAAGTCGATCGATCCCGGCTCGCCGCCATGCTCGCCGCAGAGGCCGATGGAGATGCCGGGCTTCACCGCGCGGGCGCGCGCGATGGCGATGCGGATGATCTCGCCAACGCCCTCCTCGTCGATGCGGTGGAAGGGGTCATGGGCGAACACGCCCTTCTCGACATAATCCGGCATGAAGCGCCCGGCATCGTCGCGGGAGAGGCCATAGAGCATCTGCGTCAGGTCGTTGGTTCCGAAGCTGAGGAAATCGGCGTTGCGGGCGATGTCGCCGGCGCGCAGGCAGGCCCGCGGGGTCTCGACCATCACGCCGACGGTGTAGGTGAGCGGCCCCGCGGTCTCGGCGCGGGCGGTGATGCGGGCGGCGACCGCGTCGATCCGCTCGCGCAGCATCTCGAGCTCGCGCACCGCCGAGACCAGCGGCAGCATGATCTCGGGGCAGACCGGCTGCCCGGTCAGGCTGGCGGCCTCGACCGCCGCGGCGAAGATCGCCTCCACCTGCATCTCGTAGATCTCGGGATAGGCGATGCCGATGCGGCAGCCGCGCTTGCCGAGCATCGGGTTGAACTCGGCCAGCTCGGCCGCGCGGTTGCGGATCCGCGCCACCGGCACGCCCAGCATCTCGGCGATCTCGGCCATTTCGTCCGGCCCGTGCGGCAGGAACTCGTGCAGCGGCGGGTCGAGCAGGCGGATCACCACCGGCAGCCCGGCCATCTCGCGGAACAGATCGACGAAATCGCGCCGCTGCATCGGCGCCAGATGGGCGAGCGCGGTGCGGCGGTTCTCCGGCGTCTCGGCGAGGATCATCTCGCGCATCGCCGCGATCCGGCCGCGCTGGAAGAACATGTGCTCGGTGCGGCAGAGGCCGATCCCGGCGGCGTTGAAGCCGCGCGCGGTGGCGGCATCCTGCGCGGTGTCGGCATTGGCGCGCACGCCGAGCCGGCGGGCCTCGTCGGCCCAGCCGAGCAGCGTCGCGAAGGCGCCGGTGATCTCCGGCGGGCGGGTCTCCACCGCGCCGGCCAGCACGCGGCCGGTGGCCCCGTCGACGGTGATCATGGCGCCGGGGCCGAAATCGCGCCCGTCGCGGGTGGAGAGCCGTTCTGCCGCGCGGTCGAGCGACAGATCGCGGGCGCCGACGACGCAGGGCCGGCCCAGCCCGCGTGCCACCAGCGCGGCGTGCGAGGTCATGCCGCCGCGCACGGTGACGACGCCGAGGGCGGCATGCATGCCGCGGATGTCCTCCGGCCCGGTCTCGGTGAGCACCAGGATCGAGGGCCGGCCGGCGGCGGCGGCGGCCTCCGCGGCATCGGGGCTGAAGACGATCGGCCCGGAGGCGGCTCCCGGTGAGGCGGCGAGGCCCTGGCCGATGGTCTCGGCCCGCGCGCCGGGCAGGATGGTCGGGTGCAGGTGCTCGTCGAGCTGCACCGGCGCGATCCGGGAAAGGGCCTCGGGCCGGGCGATGGCGCCCCCCTCGGCGAGCTCCACCGCGATGCGCAGCGCCGCGCGCGAGGCGCGCCGGCAGGGGCGCAGATCGAGCAGGCTGAGCGCGCCGTCCTCGAGCGTGAAGGCGATCTCCAGCGCCTCGCCGAGGGCGCTCTCGAGCCGGTCCTGCAGCGCGGTGAGGGCGGCATGGGCGCTCGGCGCGCGCTCCTCCAGCGACGGCGTGCCGAGGCCGAGCCGGTCCCGCTCCTCGCGGCTCAGCACGGCGGGGGTGCGAAGGCCCATCAGCGCCTCCTCGCCCTGCGCCTGCGGCAGGTAGCGCCCGGTCTGCCGGCGCGCGCCGGTGGCCTCGTCGCGCAGCCCCGCGATGCCGGCCCCGGAGGCGCCGGGGCCGAGCCCGATCGCCATCACCTGCAGGATCACCTGCGGCGGCGCATCCGGCGCGAGCCCCCGCGCCAGGCGCCGGCGCGCCGCCCGCGGGCTCTCCCATCGGCCGAGCATGGCACCGAGCGCGGCGGCGAGCTGGGCGGCCGGATCGATCGGGATCTCGCCGCCCTCCGACGCGATCAGCGCGCGGCAGCGCTCGGTCAGCGCCGCGAGATCGTCCGGGGCGAGTTCCGCCTCGCTCTCGGCGCCGCGCGCCTTCAGCGCGTCGTAGAGCGCGAACTCGAACTCCTCGCGCTCGATCCCCTGGACATTGGCGCCCCAGGCCTGCACCAGCCGGCGCTCGAGATCGGCCGCCGCCCAGTTGCCGTGGCGCGCGGCCAGCGCGGCCAGCATCCCCGGCGCGAGGCCGAGATTGAGCAGCGCCGGCGTGATCGCCCCGGCCCCGTGCGCCCCGGGGCGCAGCGCGAACAGCACCGGCCGGCCGGGCACGATCGCGGCGCGCGCGGTCAGCTCCGCCATCAGCGCCGCCATCCGCCGCGGCTCGGCCGCCGCCCGCGCCGCCTGCCCGCGCAGCAGCAGCGCTGCCGGCACCGGCGCGCCGGCCGCGGCGGCGCGGGCCAGCCAGTCCGCCCGGCTGCCGAAGCCGCCCGGAGCGGGCGTTGCCGCCCCGCCGCCGATCCAGCAGATGTCGCTGTCCGATCCATCCATCCTGAGGGCTTTACTGCGCGCCCCCGCCTCGCCACAAGGCCCGCCGCGCCGCCGCGCCCCGCCACGCTTGCGAAATCCGCCCGAGAAACCCATGGTCCCGGTGCCGGCGATCGGCTAAGGGGCGGGCATCCGCCCGGCTCGGGCGGGCGAGGGGCAGCGGCGAGGGGAAAGCGGCATGAAGGGCATCATTCTGGCGGGAGGCTCGGGCACCAGGCTCAACCCGATCACCCTCGGCGTCTCCAAGCAGCTCCTGCCGGTCTACGACAAGCCGATGATCTACTACCCGCTCTCGGTGCTGATGATCGCCGGGATCCGCGACGTGCTGGTGATCACCACGCCGCAGGATGCCGAGCAGTTCCGGCGCCTGCTGGGCGACGGCAGCCAGTGGGGGCTGAACCTCGGCTACACCGTGCAGCCGGAGCCGGAGGGGCTGGCGCAGGCCTTCATCCTAGGGCGCGGGTTCGTCGGCAACGATCGGGTGGCGCTGGTGCTCGGCGACAACATCTTCTACGGCGGCGGCTTCTGGGAGCTGCTGCAGCGCACCGCGGCGCGGCAGCAGGGTGCCACGGTCTTCGGCTACCAGGTGACCGACCCCGAGCGCTATGGCGTGGTGAGCTTCGATGCGGCGGGCCGTGCCGCCACCATCG
Source organism: Paralimibaculum aggregatum (assembly GCF_030270585.1). Classification (GTDB taxonomy): domain Bacteria; phylum Pseudomonadota; class Alphaproteobacteria; order Rhodobacterales; family Rhodobacteraceae; genus Thermohalobaculum; species Thermohalobaculum aggregatum. The sequence continues at coordinate 34,761 of NZ_BSYI01000040.1, read as the reverse complement.
AGGAGAAGCCGAGCCAGCCGAAATCCAACTTCGCGGTGACCGGGCTCTATTTCTACGACAACGACGTGCTCGACATCGCCGCCGCGGTGCAGCCCTCGGCGCGCGGCGAGCTGGAGATCACGGATGTCAACCGCGTCTATCTCGAGCGCGGCGACCTCTTCGTCGAGCGCATGGGGCGCGGCTATGCCTGGCTCGACACCGGCACCTTCGACAGCCTGCTGCAGGCGAGCCAGTTCGTGCAGACCATCGAGGCGCGGCAGGGGCTGAAGATCGCCGCGCCCGAGGAGATCGCCTGGCGCCAGGGCTGGCTCGACGACGCGGCGCTCGTCGCCCTTGCCGAGCCGCTCCGGAAGTCGGGCTATGGCGACTACCTGCTGCGCCTGCTGGAGACGGGACGGGACTGACAGGGGCGAACCCCGGGCCATGCGCGGCGGCCGCGATCCGCGGGCCCCGCCCACCCTGCATCCGTCGCGCCGGGCTTCACCGTTCCGCTCCCCTTCGCCCGCGGATCGCGGCCGCCGCGCAGGGCCCTCGCGGCCGGGCCGGAGCGGAGGGCACGGGGTCCCGCGGGCTGTGGGGGAGCGAGACCGCGGGTTCCCTTGAAACGGCTGCCGGGGTGGGTGGGCCCGTGGGACCCCGTGCCCGTGTTCTTGAGGCCCCGTCCCCCGGGCCGGTGCCGGCGCTCCGGCTAGCCGCGCCCGATCTTCTCGAACAGGCGGTCATAGGCCGCCAGCAGCCTCGGCGCCGAATGCGCCCAGGAGAGCTCCGCCTCGATCCGCGCGCGGCCGATCTCGCCCATCCGCCTGCGCGCCTCCGGGTCGTCCATCAGCGCCGCGATCTTCTCGGCGAAATCCGCCGGATCGTTCGCCGCCGCGTAGAGCGAGGCCTCGCCCGCCGATGCCCGCCCCTCCTTCATCTCGAACTGCACGATGGGCTTCTTCAGCGTCATGTATTCCATGATCTTGTTCATCGTGGAGAGGTCGTTCATCGGCGTCACCCGGTCCGGGTTCACGCAGATGTCGGCGGTGTTGAGCATGTCGAGGAGCATCTCGTCCGGCGCGCGGCCGGTGAAGGTGAAATGCGCATCGAGACCCCGCGCGCGGCAGTCCGCCTGCACCGCCTCGAGTTCCGGCCCGCCGCCGACGATGCCGAAATGCACGTCCTCCCGGCCCATCTTGCGGATCAGGTGATCCGCCGCCTCGAGCAGGAGATCGAGCCCCTCCTGCCGGCCGATCACCCCGACATAGCCGATCAGGAAGCGCCTGCCCCGCTTCAGCTCGGGGCGCGGCGGGCGCAGCTCCAGCCGGTCGATCTTGGGCCCCGAGCGCACCACGAAGACGTCCTCCGGCGCCATCCGGCCGCGCCGGATCGCGATCTCGCGATAGCTCTCGTTGGTGGCGATGGAGACCGTGGCCATCGCGAAGGTTATCCGCTCGAGCCAGAGCATCGCCCGCCAGAGCAGGCCCTTCCTCTCGAACTTGGTCTCGAAGAGCTCGGGGCAGATGTCGTGGTGGTCGAACAGATAGCGCACGCCGAAGGGGCGCAGCGCCAGCGCGTTGAGGAAGATCAGGTCGGGCGGGTTGCAGCCGTGGATCACGTCGATGCCCTGGCGCCGCAGCACCGTCACCGAGAGCCGCAGCTGATGGAACAGCGCCGCCGCATACTCGCGCAGATAGCCGAGCGTGCCGCGTGCCTCGCGCAGCGGGTGGCGGTGGATCTCGATGCCGTCGATCACCTCGAAGCGCGCTTCGTGGCCGCGCCCGGTGGGGCAGATCACCGAGACCGCGTAGCCCGCCGCCTTCAGCGTGGTGGCCTCCGACCAGACCCGCCGGTCGAACGGAACCGGCAGGTTCTCGACGATGATGAGGACGCGCCGGGGCCTTGCCGCGCGGCCCGGCGCGCTCACCAGTTGACCCCGTCATAGCCGGCGCCGATCGCCTCGAGGCCGGCCAGCCGCACCAGGTCGAGCACCCGCTGGCCCGGCGACAGCAGCTCCGGCAGGCGGCGGAACTCCGGGTCGGAATTGCCGAGGATCACCAGCTCGCCATGGGCCGCGACGCCGGCCAGATCCTCCGAGAGCAGCCGCGAGATATGCGGGATGCGGTCCTCGATATAGGCGCGGTTGGCGCCGACGAGGCGCGCCAGATGCACGTTGCGGTCATAGATCCGCAGGTCGAGCCCCTTGCCGATCAGCCGCTCGACCAGCGCCACCTGCGGGCTCTCGCGCAGATCGTCCGTGCCGGCCTTGAAGCTGATGCCGAGCATCGCGACGCGGCGCGCCCCGGTCTCCAGCACGCGCTCCACCGCGCGGTCGATCTGCACCGCGTTCGAGCGCATCAGGCTCTCCAGCACCGGCAGCTCGAGATCGAGCTCGCGGCCCTTGTAGGTGAGCGCGCGCAGATCCTTGGGCAGGCATGAGCCGCCGAAGGCGAAGCCGGGCCTGAGATAGGCCGGGGAGATGTTGAGCTTGCGGTCCTCGCAGAAGATCTCCATCACCTTGTGGCTGTCGATGTCGAGCGCCTTGGCGATGTTGCCAATCTCGTTGCCGAAGGCGACCTTTGCCGCGTGCCAGGCATTGTCGGCGTATTTCACCATCTCGGCGATCTCGAGCTCGGTGGCGAATTTCGGCCCCGGGATCCGCTCGTAGAGTGCCATCACTGCCGCCGCGGTCTCGGGCTCGGCGGCGCCGACCACGGTTTTCGGCGGCGCGTCGTAATCCGCGACGGCGGTGGATTCGCGCAGGAACTCGGGGTTGTTGGCGATCTTCAGAAGCGCCGCCGCACCGCCGGCCGCGGCCTCGAGCGCCGGGATCACGAGGCCCCGCATCGTGCCGGGCAGCACGGTCGAGCGCATCACCACGAGATGCGGCTTGCCGGCGGCGGCGACCGCGGCGCCGATCTGGCCGCAGACCCGCTCCACCGCGCCGGTATCGAGGCTGCCGTTCCTGCGCGAGGGGGTGCCGACGCAGACGAGGCTCATCTCCGTCGCGGCGACCGCCTCGGCCGGGTCGGAGGTGGCGCGCAGGCGCCCGGCGGCGACCGCATCGGCCACCAGCCCGGCGACGCCGGCCTCGATGATCGGCGGCTGCCCGGCATTGACCAGCGCCACCTTCTCGGCCTGCGGGTCCACCCCGATGATCTGGTGGCCGTCGCGGGCCAGGCAGGCGGCGGAGACCACGCCGACATAGCCGAGGCCGAAGACTGCAATCCGCATGGGTTCGCTCCCGCTTGTCCTGCCTCTTGATGGCCGCGGCGGGTTGATACCGGCTTTACGCGGGCTTGGCCAGCAGCGGCGCGGCCCGGCCGCGGTCCCGCATGGTCGCAGGGGAGGACGCTTGGCGGGCGGCGGCGGCCCGGCCGATGCCCCGCCCGCCCACCCGCATCGGCCGGGCCGCCTCGTGCGGCAGGTCCGGCCGGTTTCGCGGTGGCGGCGTCGCGTTGGCGGGGATCACTCGGGCGCGCGCAGCTCCCAGACCACCGTGACCTCGGCCTGCAGCGCAAGCTCGCCGCCCTGGATCGGCACGGCGCTCGACGACTCCGCGGCGAAACGCGCCGCCGCCTGCGGCATGGGCCGGCCGCCGCCGCCGGCGCGGATCTCGCGGATCGGGCCGAGTGCCAGCCCCGCCGCCTCGGCGATCGTCTCGGCCGCCAGCCGGGCCTCGGCCACCGCCGCGCGGCGCGCCTCGGCCTCCAGCGGCGCCGGGTCGGCGATGCCGAAGGCGAGCTGGTCGATCCGGTTGGCGCCGTCCTGCACCACCCGGTCGAGCAGCGCGCCGAGCCCGCCGAGATCCTCGATCCGCGCGACCACGTTGTTGGAGACCTGAAAGCCGTCCGCCTCGCGCCCGTAGCTCGATTTCGAGCCGTAGACCGGGTGCACCGCGAAGCCCTGGGTCTGGATCAGCCGTTCCGGCACGCCGGAGGCCCGCAGCGCGGCGATCAGCCGGCCGGCGGCCTCGGAGTTCTCCGCCAGCGCCTCGGCCGCGCTGTCGGCCCGGGTCTCGACACCGATGCGCAGCGTCGCGATGTCCGGCCGCCCGCTGGCCGTGCCGTGCCCGGTCACGGTGATCGCGGCGACCTCCTCGGCCGCGGCCTCAAGGCTGCCCGGCATGCCCGCCCCCCAGATCGGCAGGGCCAGAAGCCCCGCAAGCACCGCGCCGCGCCAGCCGCGGCGCCTGCCGTCCCGCCGCCGCGCCATGGTCACACCCGCTCCACCGCGACGCGCTCATGGGCAAAGGCGATGTGGCCGCGGATCGCCTCGGCGCCCGCGAGCGGGTCCTCGTAGGACCAGCCGGCATCCTCGATCCGGCCCGACTTCGCCTCGATGTGGTAGTAGCTCGCCTCGCCCTTGTGCGGGCAGGTCGTCCGCGTCTCGGAGCTGTCGAGGAAGGCCATGCCGATATCGGCACGCGGGAAGTAGATGACCGGCTCGTAACCCTTCTCCTTCAGCACGAGGGCACTGGAGGTCTCGGCGATGACGGCGCCGCCGGCGCGGACGACATGGATGCCGGGCGCGGGCTCGATCGTGAACTGGTCGGACATGGCTGCTCTCCCCCTATGTCCCCTCGGTCGGGGCGGAGCCTAGCCGATGCGGCGGGGCGGGAGCAATTGCCGAAGCCGCCGCAGCCCGAATGCCGCAGCGGCAACCGGTCGTGCTAGGATGCCTGCTGACGCGAGGGCAGAACCAGGGCCGCCATGGCCCGCGAGGGGAGGAGCCAAGATGATCCTGAGAATCTTCCGCGCCGTCGTGCAGGAGGGCCAGCAGGCCGCCTTTCGCGACTTCATCGAGAACACCGCGCTGCCGCTCACCCGGCGCCAGGACGGGCTGGTCTCGGTGACGATCTCGGCGCCGCACGCGATCTCGCCGAACGAGTTCAGCATGGTCTCGGTCTGGCGCGATCTCGACGCGCTGAAGGCCTTCACCGGCGAGAGCTGGCAGGAGGCGGTGGTGCTGCCCGAGGAGGCGCATCTGCTCGCCGCATCGCATCTGCACCACTACGAGGTGCTGGCCACCGAAGGGCCGGCCTGAGCGCGGCGCGGCACCGGGCCGGCGGCGGCACGGGGTCCCGCGGGCCCCGCCCGCCCGGGCAGCCGGTCAGCGGGAGGCGGCGTTACGCCTCCCACCGCCCGCGGGACCCCGTGCCGCCGCCGGCCGCCCCAGCGCGCGGGCTCAGGCGAGCAGCGGCCGTGTCGCGCCGAGCAGCCAGCCGCGGGCATCCTCCGGCAGCTCCGGCGCCAGCGCCTCGGCGACGCGCCCGTGATAGCCGTCGAGCCAGGCGATCTCGGCGCCGGAGAGCAGCCCGGGCAGGATCATCCGCCGGTCGAAGGGGCAGAGCGTGAGGTCCGAGAAGCCCAGCATCTCGCGCTCGCCGCCCTCGGGCACCGCCGCCGGCGCCACCACCACGAGGTTCTCGAGCCGGATCCCGAAGGCCCCGGCGCGGTAGTAGCCCGGCTCGTTGGAGAGCACCATGCCGGGCTCGAGCGGGATCTTGCCCGAGCGGCGCGACAGCGAGACCGGCCCCTCGTGCACGTTGAGATAGGCGCCGACGCCGTGCCCGGTGCCGTGGTCGTAGTCGTAGCCCGCGCGCCAGAGCGCCGCCCGCGCCAGCGGATCGAGGTCGCGCCCCGTAAGCCCCGCCGGCCAGCGCGCGGTGGAGATCGCGATCAGCCCCTTCAGCACCAGCGTGTAGGGCCTGCGCGCGTCCTCCCGCACCGGGCCATAGGCCATGGTGCGGGTGATGTCGGTGGTGCCGTCGCGATACTGCCCGCCGCTGTCCACCAGCAGGAGCTCGCCCGGCTGCAGGTTCCGGTCGGTCTCGCGGTTCACGCGGTAGTGCACGATGGCGCCGTTCGGCCCGCTGCCGCAGATCGTGTCGAAGGAGATGTCGCGGAGCTCGCCGGTCTCGGCGCGCATCCCCTCCAGCGCCTCGGCGATCTCGATCTCGCCCGGGGTGGCGCCGGCCTCGGCGCGGGTCTCCAGCCAGTGCAGGAAGCGCACCATCGCCGCGCCGTCGCGCAGATGCGCGCGCCGCATCCCGGCGAGCTCGGCCGGGGTCTTGCAGGCCTTGGGCAGCAGGCAGGGGTCCTGGCCCCGGTCGGGCTTGGCGCCGGCCGCCTTCAGGCGGTCGAGCACCCAGAGCGGGCAGCTCGCGCCGTCCACCCGCACGGTCTCGCCCGCGAGCCGGTCGAGCGCCGGGCCGAAGCTCTCCGGGCCGGCCACCGCGACCGCGTTGCCGAGATGCTCGCGCACCGCGCCCGAGAGCTTGTCGGGCGCCATGAAGAGCTCGACCCGGCCCTCGGCATGGAGGATCGCGAAGCCGAGCGCCACCGGCACATGGGAGAGGTCGGCACCGCGGATGTTGAGCAGCCAGGCGATGCTGTCGGGCAGGGTGAGCACCGCCGCGGCACAGTCCTCCTCGGCCAGCCCGGCGCCGAGGCGGAGGCGCTTGTCTTCCGCGCTCTCGCCGGCCAGCGCCTCGGGATGGATCTCCACCGCGCCCATCGGCGCCGCCGGGCGGTCCTGCCAGAGCGTGTCGATGGGGTTGGGCACGAGCGGCACGAGGCGCGCCCCGGCGGGGCCCAGCGCCTCGGCCAGGCGGTCGATCTCGTCCGGCCCGTGCAGCCAGGGGTCGAAGCCGATCTCGCAGGGGCCGATCTCCCCGAGCACCTTCGCCAGCCAGTCGCCGGGCCGGGTCTCGTGGGTGGCAACGATCTCGAAGGCCTCCGCATTCACCTGGACCGCCGCCTGCAGTGTATATCGTCCGTCGACGAAGACCGCGGCGCGCTCGGCCAGCACCACCGCGAGCCCGGCCGAGCCGGTGAAGCCCGTCAGCCAGGGCAGCCGCGCCTCGGAGGGGGCGATGGTCTCGCCCTGATGCGCATCGGCCCGCGGCACCAGCATGCCGCCGACACCGCGCGCCGCCAGCGCCTCGCGCAGCCGGGCCAGCCGCTCCGCCGGCGCCGGACCCGTCCCGATCGGCTCGAAACTCTGAAACATGCCGCCTCCCGCTGCCATGCCGGCGGGGGACAATCAGGCGCCGCCGGTCGTTGCCGGCAACCTGCCCGAGCCTGCCACGCCCCGCAAGCGGCAAGCGCGGTGCCTCAGTCCGCGCCCGGCCAGGCGAGCCCGGCCCCGGCGCTCGCCGCCAGTTCGGCCGGCGAGAAGCCGATCAGCAGCACCGCCCGCCGGCCGGAGGCGTCCTCGAGATAGATGCGCTCCGCCAGCCGCCCGCGGCGGAAGCCGACCGCCTCGCGCCGCCCGGTGAGCCGGGTGCCGTCGGCCAGCAGGGTGAGCGCGGCCGGGCCGTGGGAGAGCGGCGGCTCCGCGGCGGGCGCGATGCCGGAGGTGGCGCCGAGGCTGGCGGGATCGGGCAGGGGCGGGGCGGCCGCGCTGCCGGGGCGGGACAGCCGCGCCACCGGGCCGCGCAGGTCGCGCAGCAGGGTGGTGCCGCCCGGCTCGTCCTCGGCGATCAGCACGCCGTCGATGCCGAGCCTCGGGGCACGCAGGCGTGCGGTGATGCCGGTGGCATAGGCCATCTCGCCGCGCGCGACGGTCAGCACCCGGTCGAGCGCCACCAGCCCGCAGCCGCAGGGCTCGGCACCCGGGCGCTCGGGCAGGGCGGCGAGGCAGCGGCGCAGCGCCGTCGCCGCTGCCGCGGCGCGGCGCTCGGAGGGGCGCATCGTGCCCGGCCCGGGATCGGTGGCCAGCCCGACCGCCGGGCAGCGCGCCGCGGGCACGCCGCGGGCCAGCGCGCGGGGCGGAGCGGCGGCAAGAAAGCGCCGGCCGACCTCCGATCCGGTGAGCCAGGGGAGCGAATCGGCGCGGATCTGCCGCGCCCCGTTGCGCCGGAGCAACGCTTGCGGGTCCAGGCTGCGCGCGAATCGCTCGGCATGCGCGAGCCCGCCGGGCTCAGACACTACAATTTGAGGAGAAGTGGGGAGAACAACCATAAGTTGTTCCCGGAGCTCCGCCTCGGTGCGTGGCCTGGCGGACCCACCCGCGCCGTCCGGCGCGTCGCAACCGGCGAGCGCCGCGGCCAGCGGGAGCGCCAGCCAGGTCAGTTTTCCATGCGTCTGGTGTATTATTGCGGCGGCGAACCGCCGGACCTGCCCAAAAATCGCCATCTTACCCGCCCCGGCTAGGCTTTTTTTCAGATTAGGGGTTTAGCAGGGCGGAAATAAAGCCATAATGAGGCGAGCGATATGGGTGTGGTGCAATCTTTAGCCGACGGAGTGACGCTTGAACGGATTGGAGAATGGCGCGGGCAGTGTCGTATCGGGCCGGGTAAAGTGGTATGACGTCATCAAGGGCTACGGGTTCGTGGTCCCTGACGCGGGCGGCCCTGACATCATGGTTCATGCATCTTGCGTGCGGGCCTTCGGGAAGATGGCGTTGCCGGAAAACGTCTCGGTCCGTCTGATCGCGATCCGCGGCGAGCGTGGGTTGCAGGCCCGAGAACTACTTGAGGTTGACGACGACGGCGAGGCGGAGGAGCCGGAAGGCTTCGCGGAACGGGTCCGCCCCACCGAGTTCCTCGGCCCCGACGTGCAGACCGGCCCGCTGATGCCGGCGCGTGTCAAGTGGTTTGACAAGCAGAAGGGCTTCGGCTTCGTGAATGTCTTCGGGCATCCGGAGGACGTCTTCGTGCATATGGAGACGGTGCGCCGCTGCGGCTTCCAGGATCTCTCGAGCGGAGAGGGCATGGCCTGCCGGACCTTCCGCGGTCCGCGGGGGCTCATGGTGGCCGAGCTTCGCCTCTGGGAGGCGGCGAACGACGCCGCCGATGCCGTGGTGCCGCAGCCGAGCGGCCCCGAGCAGGAGACGGACCCGATGCCGGCGGTCCACGAGACCGGCGACCCGTGATGTCGCGGCAGGGTCGGGCGGCGGCGCTCGGCGCCGTCGTGCTGGCGCTCGGCATGACCCAGGTTCCCTGGGCCGTGCCGCTGGCGATGGCCGGAACCGCGAACACGGGCGGCACGGATGACGGCGCCGCCACCGCCACCGCCGGCGGCGGGGCGCTCGGCTGCGCGGCCGAGCGGATCACCCTTCTTGCCGAGGGCGCGCCGGTGGTCTTCGACATCGAGATCGCCGACGATCCGGAGGAGCAGGCCCGCGGGCTGATGTTCCGCCAGAGCCTGCCGCGCGAGGCGGGGATGCTCTTCGTCTATTCCCGGCCGCAGCCGGCGAGCTTCTGGATGAAGAACACCATGATCCCTCTCGACATGATCTTCATCGACGACAGTGGCCGCGTGCTCAACATCGCCGCCGAGACGGTGCCCTATTCGCTGGCGGCGCGGTCCTCGGAAGGCGTCGTGCGGGCGGTGCTCGAGATCAATGGCGGGCTCGCGGCCGAGCTCGGCATCGGCCCCGGCACGCAGGCGCTGCACCCGGCCTTCGAGGCCGCGCCGGAAGGGCTCCGCTGCCCGGCCGAATGAGCGCCGCCCGGAACGGCGCCTTGGGGCCCGGCCGTTGAACCCTTTCCTTCCCCACCGGCACTCATGCTTGACGGCCAGAGGCTGCGTGCGACAATGCCGGCGGATCCTGCCAGGGTGAACCCCATGACCAGACCGCCGGAGGACACCGACACGGCGCTTCTCGCCGCCACGGCACGGGGCGACCGGACGGCGTTCGAGCGGCTCTTCAGGCGCTACCACGGACCCGTCTTCGGTTTCGCGCTCCGGCTGACCGGCCGGCCCGACCTGGCCGACGAAGTGGTGGGAGACACGATGATGACTGTGTGGCGCAAGGCGGAGGGCTTCGAGGGACGTGCGAAGCCCTCGACATGGATTTTCGGCATCGCCTATCGCGTGGCCGCCAAGGCCCGCGGCAGGCGGGCGAAGGACAGCCTGCACGACGAGCTCGACGACCAGTTCCCGGCGGCGCGTTCGGGCACCGAGGCGATGGAGGCGGTGTTCGACGCGAAGGCGGTGCGGGCGGCGCTCGCGACGCTTCCCGTGGAACAGCGCGCGACCGTGGAGCTGACCTATTTCTACGGCTACAGGCTCACCGAGATCGCCGAGATAACCGATTGCCCGGTGGGGACGGTGAAGACGCGGATGTTCCATGCCCGGGCCAAGCTGCGGGCGCTGCTCGGCGGCGATCTCGGGCCGGGGGAGGTGCGTCATGGCTGAGCGGGCGCGGATCTCCGAGCATGACGAGGTCTGGATGCTGATACCCTGGTACGTCTCCGGGGGCCTCGACGAGGCGGAGCGTGCGCAGGTCGAGGCGCATCGGGCGGGCTGCGCCGACTGTGCCGCGGAGCTCGAGCGGCAGGCCCGGCTTGCCGGCTGCGTCGCGGCGCTGGAAGTGCCGGAGCCGGATGCTGCGGCGGAGGACAGGGCCTGGCAGCGGCTGGCGCAGCGGATCGACACGGAGGCGGCCGTTCTGGCGCCCCGGGAGGCGCGTGGCGGCGGCCTTCTCGAGCGGCTGGCGGAGATGTTCCGCGGCGGCTGGCTGAGCTACGGCGTGCCGGCGGTCGCGGTGGTGCTGGCGGTGGCCGTCGCAATCTGGTGGCAGGTGGACGGGCCGGCGCCGAAATTCTACGACACGCTGACCGCGGAGGAGGGCGCGCCCGACGGGCCGGCGCTCCGCATCCGTGCCGCCGAGGGGGCCGACCCGGCGCGCATCGCCGAGCTGGCCGCGGTGGCCGGGTTCGCGGTGCGGGGCGGGCCCTCCGAGGGCGGTGTCTACACGCTCGTCCCGGCGGGCGAGGCGCCCGGCGAGGCGGCGCTGGCTGCGGCCGCGGCTACGCTCGAGGCGGCGCCGGAGGTGCTCTTCGCTACCGTGAGGCCGGGGCCGTGAGGGCACCGCGCCTCCTGGCCGGCCTCGCGCTCGGGCTGCTGGTCGGCTGCGCCGATGCCACCGCGCCCCCGGCGCCGGCACAGCCGCCCTGGCTGCTGCCGGCGGCCACCGAGGTCGCCGATGCGCGGCACCTGATCGTCACCGTGCCGCTGGACGAACCGGAGGCGCTGGCGCAGGTCGCGGCGGCGCTTGCGGCGGCACATCCGATCCGGCTGGTCGCGGAATGGCCGCTCGCCAGCATCCAGGTGCACTGTTTCGTCTTCCGCGTCACCGGCGGCGACCGGGATGCGGCGGTCGCGGCGCTGGCGCGCGATGCCCGCGTGCGCACCGTGCAGCCGATGGCCGCCTTCGAGACGCTGGCACGCGGGGCGCCGCGTGATCTGCGCGCGCTGCAGGACGGGCTCGCGGCGCTGGAGGCCGGCCGGCTGCACGGCATCGTCACCGGCCGGGGGGTGCGCGTCGGCGTGGTCGATACCTGGCCCGACGGGGCGCATCCCGATCTCGCGGGGCGCATCGCCATGGCGCGCGATTTCGTCGGCGCGGTGGACGCTCCCGAGCCGCCGCCGGAGCGTCATGGCACCGCGGTGGCCGGGGTGATCGCCGCCGGCGGCCGGTCGGGGCAGGGGCTGCTCGGCGTCGCGCCGGAGGCCGAGCTCTACGCGCTGCGCGCCTGCTGGGAGCGGCGCCCCGGTGGCCCCGGCACCTGCAGCAGCTTCTCGCTGGCCCGGGCGCTCAACTTCGCCATCGCCCGCGAGGTGGCGGTGCTCAATCTCAGCCTCGGCGGCCCGCATGACGATCTGCTGGCCGAGCTGGTCGCCGCGGCGCTTTCCCGCGGGATGGTGGTGGTGGCGGCCACCGGCGAGGGGCCGGCGCCGCGCTTTCCGGCTTCGGCCGAGGGGGTTCTGGCGGTGGCGGCGGGCACCGGCGGGGCGGAGGCGCTGGGCGCGCCGGGGCGGGACATCCTGAGCGCGGCGCCGGGGGGCGCCTACGATTTCTATTCGGGCAGTTCGATCGCCGCGGCCCATGTGGCGGGGCTGGCGGCGCTGCTGCGCGAGCTCTCGCCCGCGGCGGGGCCGGCGCGGATCGGCCGGGCACTCTCGGCGCGGGAGGCGAAGCCGGTCACCGCCTGCGCCGCGGCGATGGCGCTCGCGCCGGAGCGGGCAGGGGCGGCCTGCGGCGGCTAGCGATCAGGCGGGCTGCCGGTCCAGCGCCGAGGCGATCACCGCGGGAATTTCCGGGTCGGTGCCGATCGGCGCCATCACCGGGCCGCGAAACCCGCCCTCCGCGAGTGCTTCCGGCAGATCCTCCAGCACATGGCCGGCGCGGCCGGCGAAGAGCGGCAGGCAGATCGCCTGGCCGGCATCGCGGGCGGCCTCGGCGAGGAAGGGCGGCTCGTCGACGAAGCCCATGCGGATCTCGCGAAACGCCCGTTCGGCCGCGATCGCCGCCCCCACCGCGCGGGCGGCTGTCCCGGCGCGGGGGTCGGAGGGCGAGCCATGCGCGGCGATGAGAAGGCCCGTGGCAGCGGGCGCAAACCCGGCAGCCCCGGCCGCCTCCCGCGCGCGCGCGAGGCAGAGCGGCGGCAGCGCCGGATCGAGCCCGAGCGGCGGCAGGATGCAGAGCTTGTCGCCGCCGCTTTCGGCCAGCCGCCGGGGCAGCTCGTCGGAGACGAACCAGCCATCCGCCATGAAATGCGGATAGACCGCGAAGCCGCGGCCGCCGAGCGCCGCCACCGCGGCATCGAGCGCCCCCGGCGCGGCCAGTGTCGCGCCGCGGATCGCCCAGCCGGGCAGGCGGCCCGCGACCGTCTCCGCCAGCGCCTCGATCGCCGCCTGCGGGCGTCCGGGCTTCGATGGCGAGCCGTGGGCAACGATCAGCGCGCGGCGCTGCGGCGGGACATCGGATGCGTCGGTCATGGCTCCTCCGGCGATGCGGCTGCCGCGCGAGATGGGGCGGCGCGCGGCGCCGGCCACCCGTCAGTCGGCGAAGGCGCCGGCGAAGGGCTCGGGCAGGGCGAACTCCGCCCGCACCCGCGCACGCCCCTCGGCCGACATCTTCCGCGCGGTCTTGGCCGCGATCCGCAGCACCTCCTCCGACGCGCGGCCCTCGGCGAAGCCCGCGAGATACCAGCGCAGGAAGACGAGGGCGATCACGTCCTCGAGCATCTGCACCTCCGGGTCGCGCTTGATCCCCTCCTTGCGCAGCATGGCGCCGACACGGGCGGTGTCCTCCGCGCCATAGCCGGCCTCGGCCATGATCTGGCCGACCCGCTCGGCATGGAAGGCGCCGAGATCCTTGCGCCAGGCGAGATAGCCGGCGCGGCCCTCGGGATAGCTGCTGCGGGGGCTGGTCCAGCGCTCGACATGCTGGCCGCGGGCGGCGATCCGGAGATGCTCCGAAGCGTCCGGCGCGATCCGCGCGAGCTCGGCGCTCATGCGCTGGCCATAGAGCAGGGCGGCGGGGCGCCCGGGGCCGGCGGCGCCGTCTTCCGGCTCCAGCGTCGGGTCGGCGGAATTGGCCGCGTCGATCGCGGCGAGGACGGTTTCCAGTCGGTCGGTCATGTCGTGTCTCCTTGCCCCGCTCAGAGCGGCCAGACGGTGAGGATCGCCGGCACCGCGATCGCCAGCACCAGCAGCTCCAGCGGCAGCCCCATGCGCCAGTAGTCGCCGAAGCGGTAGCCGCCGGGGCCCATGATGATCGTGTTGTTCTTGTGCCCGATCGGGGTCAGGAAGGCGCAGGAGGCCGCCACCGCCACGCCCATCAGGAACGGGTCGGCACTGACCTCGAGCCGCCCGGCGATCTGCACCGCCACCGGCGCCGCGATCAGGGTGGTGGCGACGTTGTTGAGAAAGTCCGACAGCGTCATGGTCACCACCATCAGCGCCAGCAGGATCACCCAGGCCGGCAGCCCCTGGGTGACATCGACGATGCCGCCGGCGATCAGCTCGGCCCCGCCCGAGGCCTCGAAGGCCTCGCCGAGGGGGATGAGGCTCGCCAGCAGCACGATCACCTTCCACTCGATCGCCTCGTAGACCTCGCCGCCACCGATCAGCCCGAGCCCGGCATAGGCCACCGCGCAGGCCGCCAGCGCCACCGGCAGATAGACGAGCCCCGCCACCGCCGCGAGGATCGCGGCCGCGAAGATGCCGATGGCGAGCCCGGCCTTGCGGCGCTGCACGACCCCGGTGCGCCGGCCCTCCAGCGGCAGGATGCCGAGCGAGCGGGCGGCGCCGTCGAGCCGCTCCGGCGAACCGAGGAAGAGCAGCACGTCTCCGGGCTCGATCTGCATCAGCCGCACCCGGTCGCGCACCTGCTGGCCGCGCCGGGCGATGCCGAGCAGCGTCACCCCCTCGCGATAGAGCAGCTGCATCCCCATCGCCGTGCGCCCGGCAATGCGCGCGCCGTCGGGCACGATGGCCTCCATCAGCGTGAGGCTGCCGCCGGTGATGCCGCCCTCGTGGCGCTCGGAGCCGGCGAAGTCGAGCCCCGCCTTGCCCATGAAGCCCTCGATGGCCTTCGGGTCGCCCTCCACCACCAGCGTGTCCTGCGCCTGGATCGGCTCGCGCCGCGAAAAGCCCGGCAGGCGGCGGCCGCGGCGGATGAGACCGAGCAGGTTGATGTCGGCCTCGTCGGCCATGGGGTAGAGATCGCCGAGGGTCACGCCGTCGGATTTCGAGCCCTCGCCGACCAGCAGTTCGGCGACGTAGAGCTCGGTCTCGGCCTGTTCGAGCAGAGCCTCGGCGCCGGCCCGGCTCGGCAGCAGCCGCCAGCCGATCAGCGTGACGAAGGCGATCCCGGCCACCGCGACGAGCAGGCCGACGGGCGCGAAGTCGAACATCTGGAAGGGCTCGCCGAGCGCGCCCTCCCGGTACTGCGCGATGACGATGTTGGGCGGCGTGCCGATCATCGTGATCATGCCGCCGAGGATGGTGGCGAAGGAGAGCGGCATCAGCGACTGTGCCACCGCGCGCTTCGCCCGCTCCGCCGCCTCGATGTCGAGCGGCATCAGCAGCGCCAGCGCCGCGACGTTGTTGATCACCGCCGAGAGCGCCGCCCCGGCCACCGACATGATGCCGATATGCGCGGAGGTCGGGCGGTCTCCCGAGATCAGCCGGCTGGCGATCAGCTCCACCGCGCCGGAGTTGGACAGCGCGCGCGAGACCAGAAGCACCAGCGCGATGATTACCACCGCCGGGTGGCCGAAGCCGGAGAAGGCGTGGTCGGTCGGCACCAGCCCCGCCACCACGCCGATGATCAGCGCCGCGAAGGCGACGAGGTCATAGCGGATCCGTCCCCAGACGAGGAGCGCGAAGACGCTGCCGAAGATCGCGAAGAGGCCGGCTTGCTCGGGCGTCACGCGGAGGCTCCCTGTGTCGGCGGGCCGCGGCCCGGGGCGAGGCTCAGCCTAGCCGTCGCCCGCGGGGGCTGACAATTGTGGATCGGGATCGCCGCGGGCGGCAGGGCGCGACCGGCGGCACCCGGGCTGTGCGTCGTGCGGATGCCGGGGGGTGTCTCGGCGCCCATCGCCGGGCGCCAGGCTGGTGCCGGGCAATGCCCGGCGGCCCGGCGCGCGCCCGCTCGGGGCGGCGCCGTCCTCACATCTCCGCCG
The DNA here is from genome assembly GCF_030270585.1 of Paralimibaculum aggregatum. GTDB lineage: Bacteria > Pseudomonadota > Alphaproteobacteria > Rhodobacterales > Rhodobacteraceae > Thermohalobaculum > Thermohalobaculum aggregatum. The sequence continues at coordinate 19,355 of NZ_BSYI01000040.1, read as the reverse complement.
GAAGCACCGGGCTGCCGAGCGCGATCCGCCCCGGTCGCAGCACCTGCGCGGTGACGCCGCCATGGCCGCGCATCGCGGAATATCCGCCGGGGCCGAGCGCCTCCTCCATCCGTGAGCAGGGGGCGCAGGGGCCGGTGATCTCGATCAGCGCCGTGCCGAGCGAGATCTGCCGCCCGCGCAGCGCCGCCAGCGAGATCCCGGCCACCGCGATGTTGCGCCGCAGCATGGCAAAGCCGGCGCACGGCGCGCGGGCCAGCGCCCGGATTGCCGGCAGATGCTCGGCCTGGATGATGGTGAGCGCGCGCTTGCCGGGGCGGCTGCGGTCTGCCGCGAGCCCGGCTTCGGTGATCTCGGCCTCGGCAAGGCTGTCCATCGCTGCGCGGCGCGCCGGGCGGCACCCGATCCAGACCACCCGGCCGCGGCCGGCATGGCTGCCGAGCAGCGCCGCGAGACCCTGCGGCGGGGTGCTCAGCGCTCGGTCCGCGTGGCGCGCAGGAGCAGGTAGCAGAGGGCGAGGAGCCCACCGATCAGAAGCCAGACCTGTGCCGGAATATCCGCCATGCGTGCCTCGCTCCCCGTTCACCCATTCCCTGACGGTTCTATACACGAAGCATGACGATTTAGGTACAAAAATAAGGCACGCGTGCCAAAATCTTTCCGCGCACCCAACCCCACTCGCCAAGCCATTATATCAAATGAAAAAAACGGCGCACGAAAAATCGTGCGCCGCAGCAAAACGGTCGGGATGGCGGGAGGATCACTCCTCGGGCGCGGCCTCCACGCCTCCGCCGAGGCTGTGGACATAGAGCGCGACCTGCTTGATCTCGGTGTCGCTCAGGCCCGAGGCGCCGCGCGCCTCCTCGTTCCACGGCGGCATGACGCCGGCCCGGGCATAGTGGATGCTCTCGATCACCTTCTCGCGCGAGCCGCCATAGAGCCAGATCGCATCGGCGAGGTTGGGCGCGCCGAGATCGTGGTTGCCGGTGCCGTCCTTGCCATGGCAGGCGGCGCAGTTGTCGGCAAAGAGCGCGGCGCCGTCCTCGTTGCCTTCGCCCTGGCCGGAGAGCGACAGCACATGGTCGGCCACCGCCGCGATCTCCTCCGCGCCCAGGATCTCGTCGGCGCCGAAGCGGGGCATCTCCGAGAGCCGGGCGTCATAGTCGAGCTCGTTCCGGATGCCGTGGCGGATGGTGTATTCGATCGCGTCGCGCGTGCCGCCCCAGATCCAGTCGTCGTCGAGCAGGTTGGGATAGCCCGAGGCCTGCACCCCCGCCGCGCCGGCACCGTGGCACTGCGAGCAGTAGGTGGCGAAGATCGCGGCGCCGCCGGCCTGGGCAAACTGCATCAGCTCGGCATCCGAGGCGACCTCGTCGATCGAGAGCTCGGCGATGCGGTCGGTATAGATCGACTGCGCTGCGGTATGCTCGGCGATCGCCTCGTGCACCTCCGCGCGGGAGCTGTAGCCGAGCACCCCGGCGGTGGCCGAGGAGATCAGCGGCCAGGCCGGGAACAGCACGGTGTAGACCAGCGCCCAGGCGATGGTGCCGTAGAAGGTGTAGAGCCACCATTTCGGCAGGGGCGTGTCGAGCTCCTTGATCCCGTCCCACTCGTGCTGGGTGGTCTCGGTGCCGGTGATGTCGTCGATGTCTTTCCGGTCGTGATCGGCCATGGCGCTCACTCCTTCGGTTCGTCGTTGCGGAGCGGGATGTTGGCGATGTCGTCATGGACCCGCCTCGACCCGGGGCGCAGGGTGAAGACCACCACGCCCAGGAAGAAGGCCGTCATCACGAGAAGCCACCAGCTGTCGGCGAACTGGCGCAGCAGGGAATAGGTGTCCATCCTGTCCTCCCTCAGCGCAGGTTGAGCTCGGCCGTGGCCTCATAGGTCGAGAAGTCGACCATGGTGCCGAGGACCTGCAGATAGGCGATGAGCGCGTCGAGCTCGGTGATCTCGGGCCGGCCGTCGAAGTTGCGGACCTGCGCCTTGGGATACATCTCGAGCAGCTCGTCCACCGCGTCGTGATCGGGATCGACCTGGGCCGAGAAGTGGATCCGGGCGCGGGCGATCTGCTCGTCGGTATAGGGCACGCCCACGACCCGGTTGGCGCGGAGATGATCGGCGATGTGCTCGCCGTCGATCACCGTCTCGCCGAGCCAGGGATAGCGCGGCATCACCGACTCGGGCACCAGCGCCTGCGGGTTGGTCATGTGATCGACATGCCAAGCGTCGGAATAGCGGCCGCCGACGCGGGCGAGGTCCGGCCCGGTGCGCTTGGAGCCCCACTGGAAGGGATGGTCATAGACCGATTCCGCCGCGAGGCTGTAATGGCCGTAGCGCTCGACCTCGTCGCGCATCGGGCGGATCATCTGGCTGTGGCAGACATAGCAGCCCTCGCGGACATAGATCTGCCGCCCCGCCAGCTCGAGCGGCGAGTAGGGCCGCACCCCCTGCACCTTCTCGATGGTGTTCTGCAGCCAGAACAGCGGCGCGATCTCGACGATGCCGCCGATGGTGACCACCAGGAAGGCCAGCACCATCAGCAGCGTGGCGTGCTTCTCGATGACCTTGTGTCGGTTCAGAATGGACATCTCGGCTCCCCCTTACTCGGCCGCGACGGCGCCGGCAGCCAGCGGTTCGCGCTCTTCGCGCAGCCGGCCGCGGATGGTCTGATAGAGGTTGACGCACATGATGACGGCGCCGGTGAGGTAGAGCACGCCGCCGAGCCCGCGCACGATGTACATCGGGAACTTGGCGCCCACGGTGTCGGCGAAGGAGTTGACGAGGAAGCCCTGGCTGTCGACCTCGCGCCACATCAGCCCCTCCATGATGCCGGTGACCCACATCGAGGAGGCGTAGAGCACGATGCCGATGGTCGCGAGCCAGAAGTGCCAGGAGACCATGGCAAGCGAGTAGAGCCGGGCGCGGTTCCAGAGCCGCGGCACCAGGAAGTAGAGCGCGCCGAAGGTGATCATGCCGTTCCAGCCGAGCGCGCCGGAATGCACGTGGCCGATGGTCCAGTCGGTGTAGTGGCTCAGGCTGTTGACCGCCTTGATCGACATCATCGGGCCCTCGAAGGTCGACATGCCGTAGAAGCCCACCGAGACCACCAGCATGCGGATCACCGGATCGGTGCGCAGCTTGTCCCAGGCGCCGTTCAGCGTCATCAGGCCGTTGATCATGCCGCCCCAGGACGGCATCCAGAGCATGATCGAGAACACCATGCCGAGGGTCTGTGCCCAGTCGGGCAGGGCGGTATAGTGCAGGTGGTGCGGGCCGGCCCAGATGTAGAGGAAGATCAGCGCCCAGAAATGGATGATCGAGAGCTTGTAGCTGTAGACCGGGCGCTCGGCCTGCTTCGGCACGAAGTAGTACATCATGCCGAGGAAGCCGGCGGTGAGGAAGAAGCCGACGGCGTTGTGGCCGTACCACCACTGGGTCATGGCGTCCTGCACGCCGGAGAACAGCGAGTAGCTCTCCGAACCCCAGACCGAGACCGGCCAGGCCAGGTTGTTCACCACATGCAGCATCGCCACGGTGACGATGAAGCTGAGATAGAACCAGTTCGCCACGTAGATGTGGCGCTCCTTGCGGTTGAACAGCGTGCCCATGAAGACGGCGAGATAGGCGACCCAGACCACGGTCAGCCAGATGTCGATATGCCAGGCCAGCTCGGCATATTCGCGCGACTGCGAGCCGCCGAGCAGATAGGAGGTCGCGCCGAGCACGATCACCAGCTGGAAGCCCCAGAACACGAACCAGGCCAGGTTGCCGCCCCAGAGCCGCGTCGCGCAGGTCCGCTGCACCACGTAGAAGCTGGTGCAGATCAGCGCGTTGCCGCCGAAGGCGAAGATCACGGCGCTGGTGTGCAGCGGCCGCAGCCGGCCGAAGCTGGTGTATGAGAGACCCCAGTTCAGGTCGGGGAAGGCGAGCTGGAAGGCGATGTAGGTGCCTGCCAGGAAGCCGACGACCCCCCAGAGTGCCGTCGCGATCACGCCATAGCGGATCACCTCGTCCATATATCCGGTCTCGGGCGCCGGCTTCGGCCGCCCCATGCTCCGGACGATATGGACGAAGAGCCCGAGCGCGACCGCCAGCACGGTGAGCGCGTTCGCCTGATAGGCGAGATCGCGCGCGAAGTTGACCCCCATCGCCGCGAAAACCGCGACGATGCCGAGGGCCACTAGCTTGAAGATATCGGCCATGTTCTTCCTCGATCCGTCCCAATGCGTAGCCAGGGGACTCCGCCCCCGATCCTGGTCCGCTTATGGGGAGAGGCTGGGAAGGTGCCCTTGATCTGCGTCAAGTGTGACCGGATTGGTCGCCGGCGGCAGCATTCAAGGGCTGCGACAATCCAGCCCAGCCACCAATCCGGTGGCCGGTCGGGCAGGCGCATCGGGGGAGGATGGCGTCAGGCGCCGCCGCTGCCGGGGCAGCCGGTGATGGCGCTGCCGGGGAAGATGGCGTCGATGCTGGTGGTGTCGCCGTCGCTGGCCTTGGCGTTGTTGATGTCGAGCGTGCAGGCCGCGATGTTCGTCCAGGTGCAGGCGACGTTGTCGATCGGCGGCACCGCCGAGATGTAGCGCGCCTCGTCGGTGGCGAGGATCGGCAGACGCTCGCGGAAGGCGCCGTCGGCGCCGTTGAAGAAGTTGTTGAAGAAGCTGAGCAGGCCGAGCTTGAGGCCGACCACCGCGCGCACCCGCACGATGTAGAAGGGGCGGTCGGCGCCGTCGGGGTCGGCGGTGGTCACCGAGCAGTCCTCGGAGATCGTCGCCTCGAACATGATCGCCGATTCCGGCACCTCGAGCCGGTCGGCGATCAGCTCCTCCGCCTTGTCGACGAAATGCTGCACCAGCAGCGGCGCGTCGTTCTCGCCGCCGGCGGTGATCGCCGGCAGGGCCGGGGCCACGGCAAGCAGCTGCACCGCATCGGCGACCGCGCTGTCCAGCGCCTCGCGGTTCGAGAGCGCCTGGCCGTATTCCGCGGTCAGGATCAGCGGCCCGAGCAGCAGCGGCAGGGTGACGACGAATTCCATGCTCGCGGTGCCGCGCTCGTCGCGGATGAACCGCGTTGCCGCCATGATCGAGGCCTTCAACATCCCCATCCCTTCCAGACTAGGCGCGGCCGGATTGCCAAGCCCCTGGTCCCAGAACGTGCCGCTACTGACGGAAACGACCGACCGGACCAATCCACGCCCGGCCGGGCGGCCCGCGCAAACCGGCGCAATGCAAGCCCGATACCACACACTCCCCACCCGGCACCCCGAGGGCGCCAGCATGCGGCCGATTAACGGGTTAACAGGTTTTACCGGCCTGCACCAGTCCGCCGCCTTCCGGGTGGGCATCTTCGCAGCGCTTGGCGCTTTGCATGTCACCTTTGCGGCACAGACTCGCGGCTCGGTCTCATTCCGGGAAAAGCTCCGATGTGGCGCCGAGATAGCCGTCCCAGGCGAACCAGTACGAGACATGGCCGGCGACCCGCGGCGCCCGCGCGCCGCCCGGGCCGACCAGCGCCGCCTCGGTCACCTCCCAGGCCGCGCCGCCGGCGAGCAGCCTGTCCGGCGCCGCGCCGGGGGAAAATTCCCGCCCGCCGCGGTCATAGGCGCGCACCGTGCGCCCCGCCGCGTCGCCGACCAGCACCACCGCGAGATCGCCCACCCGGTCGTTGATCACCCGCCCGCCGGCGAAGGCGTCGAGCGGCCAGGCCTTCGCCGCGCCGAAGCTGCGGATGCCGAAGACATGGGCCTTGGCCGCGAGGCGGCCATCGCCGGCGCTTGTCGGGAACATCAGGTCGGGGCTCGCGAAATAGTCGCGGTAGACCACGCCGGAGCCGTAGTCGCGGACATGCCCGGTGTTCTCCGAGAGCACCGTGGTGCCCGGATTGGCGGCGCGCCAGTCGGCCCAGCGCGCGATCGCCACCGGGCGCTGGGCGAGGCGGATGCCGCTTGCCGCCAGCGGGCCGATCACCGGCTCCCCGGTGAACTGGTTCCAGAGCGAATGCGTCTCGCGGTCGAACATCAGCTTGTTGGAGCGGTAGAGGAAGCCCGAGGAGCCGAAGACGAAGGGCGCCGCCCGGCCCTCCACCCGCGTCTCGAAGAGGATGCCGGCACCGCAGAGCGTGCAGTAGGCGAGCGCCACCGGCACGCCGCCGATCACGTCGTTGAACATCTCGTGCCAGCCCATGATGCGCAGCGGATAGGCGCGGATGTCGCCGTTGATCTCGATGCCGAAGACCAGATCGTCGTCGAGCAGGTAGCCGGCTGCCTCCGCCGCGATCATCTCCGGCCCGTCGAGCGCCGGGATGCCGTCCTTGCGCACCCCGCCCCAGGCGGCCTCCTCGAAACGGATGCGCATGGTCTCGGGCGCGAGGTGCTCGGGGCGCAGGAACACCGCGAAGGCCGGGTCGATGGCGAGATAGAGCCGCCGCTTCAGCGCGCCATAGCCGGCGCGCGGGACGATCTCGGGATGCGCCTCCTGCCAGAGCATCCAGCCGAACCAGTCATCGGCGTCGTGGCCGGTGATCGCGCGCAGCCTCGCGGCGATCGGGCGGGCACCGCCGCGGGCATAGCGCAGCGCGAGGATCAGCGCCGGCGCGATGTCGGGGTCGGTGTGGCCGGCCAGCTGTTCGAGCGCCGCGCCGCGCGCGAAGGCGCCGCCAAAGATCAGCGCCGCCAGCGCCTCGTCGACGGCATCGGCGCGGGCCGGGCCGGGCAGCACCGGCAGGGCGAGCGCGGCGAGGGCGGGCAGGCTGCGGGCGAGCAGGGCGCGGCGGGTGGCGGGCATGGCGCGGCTCCGGTTGCGGCGGTCACGGATCTGCGCATCAGGATACACCGGGAGCGGCGCGCCGTGCGGTCACGCCTGCGCGCCGCACCGTGAACGAGCCGCGCCGTGAACGAGCCGCCCGCGGCCGCAGGGGCTTCAGGCGATCAGGCCGCCGTCGCTGTCCTCGCCCGCTGCCTCGAGCAGCGCCGCGAAATCCGGGATATGGATGTTGCGCGCATCCTCGAGCACGATCACGCCGGCCTTGCGCAGCGCGGTCATCTGCCGGCTCACGGTCTCGATGGTGAGGCCGAGATAGTCGCCGATCGCCTCGCGGGTGATCGGCAGGGCGATGCGCAGGCTGCCGCCGCTGTCGCCCGCGGCGGCGGCGCGCCGGGCGAGGATGGTGAGGAAGCTCGCGATCTTCTCCTGCGCGGTCTTGCGGCCGAGCAGCAGCATCCAGTCGCGCGCCGCGTCGAGCTCGTCGAGGGTGATCTCGAGCAGCCGCCGTTCGAGCGCCGGGATGTCGCGCATCAGCCGCTCGAACCGCGGGCGCGGGAACAGGCAGAGCGTCACCTCGGTGACGGCGAGGGCGTCGAAGGGCGCCACCGGCACGTTGGGCCGGCCGATGAAGTCGGAGGGGAACATCAGCCCCACCATCTGGCGCCGGCCGTCGGCCATGGTCTTGGAGAGGCTCACCACGCCCTCGACCACCGAGCCGATCGCCGTGCTCTCCTCGCCGGCGGCGACCACCTCGCTGCCCGGGGGATAGGTCTTGTAGTACTTGATCGCGTTCAGGCGGTCGAGCTCGTCGCGGTCGGCATAGGAGCACACCGCCCGGTGCCGGATCGGGCAGTCGGAGCAGTGGATGTGCTTCGTCGGAGCGGGCTTGATCATCTGCCGGCCTTCATTGCCTCTTGCAGCCGGATGATGGGCCCGACGTTGACCTCGGTCAATGCGGCTGCGGGGTCGCAGGCCGACAACCGGGGGCATGACCGGCAATCCGCTTCATTCCCCCTTCGACCCGACGGCGCTGGAACGCATGGTTCCCCGGTATGTCAGCTATCCGACCGAGCCGCATTTCACCGCGGCGGTGGACCATGCCGCCTATGCCCGCTGGCTCGGCGGGATCCCGGCCGGGCTGCCGCTGGCGCTCTATGTCCATGTGCCGTTCTGCAGCCGGATCTGCTGGTTCTGCGCCTGCCGCACCCAGTCGGTGGTGCGGGGGGCCGGTCTGCGGCGCTACGTCATGGCGCTGGTGCGCGAGGCGGCGACGGTGGCGGCGGCGCTGCCGCCCGGCTGCCGGGTGAGCGAGATCGCCTGGGGCGGCGGCTCGCCGAGCGTGCTGGAGGCGCCGGAGATCAGGGCGCTGTCGGCGGTGCTGCACCGGGTCTTTCCGGGGGCGGCGGAGGCGCCGCTCGAGGCCGAGCTCGATGCGCGCGACCTCGACCCGGCGCGGCTCGCCGCGCTGGCCGAGGCCGGGCTGGCCGCCGCGACCGTCTCGCTCGGCGACATCGACCCGGGCGTGCAGGCGGCGATCGGCCGGCACCAGGACCATGCCAGCACCATCCGCGCGGTCGATGGGCTGCGCGCGCACGGCGTCGGACGGATCACGGTGGACCTGCTCTACGGCCTGCCGGCGCAGACCTCGGCGACGCTGGCGCGCACGGTCGAGGCGGCGCTGGCGCTGGCGCCCGACCGGGTGGCGCTCTACGGCTATGCCCACATGCCCTGGCAGGCGCGGCGCCAGGCGGTGATCGACGCGCGCGCGCTGCCCGATCTCGCGGCCCGGCGCGACCAGGCGGCGGCGGCGCGGGCGCAGCTCGTGGCTGCCGGCCTGGTGCCGGTGGGACACGACATGTTCGCCCGGCCCGGCGATGCGCTGGTCGAGGCGGCGCAGGCCGGGCGCCTCGCGCGCTGCTTCGCGGGCTACCGCCCCGACACGCCGCGGGCGCTGATCGGGCTCGGCGCCTCGGCGGTGGGCGCGCTGCCGCAGGGCTATGTGCAGAACGCGCGGGCGACGGCGGGCTATATCGGCGCGGTGGAGGCCGGGCGGCTGGCGACCTCGCGCGGCCATGCGCTGCGGCTCGACGACCGGCTGCGCCGCGATGTCATCGGGCAGATCCTCTGCGGCGGCGGCCTCGATCTCGATGCCCTCGGCGCGCGCTACGGCGATTTCGTCCGGCCGGTGGCAGCGCATGCGGCGGCACTGATGGCGCGGGCGCCGGCGGGGGTGCTGGTGCCCTGGCGCGGCGGCTTCCGGGTCGATCCGGCCTGGCAGAGCCATCTCCGGCTGATCGCCGCGGAGTTCGATGCCTATCGGAGGCAGGGCGCGGCCCGCCACCCCATCGCGCTCTGAGCGGGGCCGCGGGCCGCGGGTTCTTCCCGGCCGGTCTCAGCCGTAGACCGCTTCCTTGCCGAAATACTTGGTCAGCAGGTAGTAGACCACCGCGCGGTACTTGTTGCGGTTGGACTTGCCATAGGTCTCGAACACCGCGTCGATCGCCGCGTCCAGTTCCGGCCCGTCGGCCAGCCCGAGCTTCTTGACCAGGAAATTGGTCTTCACGCGCTCGACCTCGCTGCTGTCGGAGCTCGAAACGGTCGAGCTGTCGGCGTTGTAGATCGCCGGCCCGCAGCCGATCGTCACCTTGCGCAGCAGCTCCATGTCCGGGTCCTGCCCGCATTTCTTCTTGAGGTCGTCGGCGTATTTCTCGATCAGGTCGTCGCGCTTGCTCACGGGATCCCTCCACTCTCCGGTTGCCCGCAGGGTGACGCGGCGGCGCCGGGGCGGGCGCGAACGAATATGTCGCATCCGGCTCGGCTTTGCAGCAGTTTTTGTCGTTTCCTCGCAGGGTTTTGCCCGGCGAATGCGGCAATGCTTGACAAATCCCGCCGCGCATCCCCGTGTCGGGGGCAAACGGAGGGAGGCGCGGCGATGCGGATTGCGGTACTCGGGGCAGGGATCACGGGGGTGGCGACGGCGGAATGGCTGCGCCGCGACGGGCACGAGGTCGAGCTGATCGACCGCATCGAGCCCGGCGATCCGAGGCAGACCAGCTTCGGCAATGCCGGCATCCTCGCGGCCAATGCGGTGGTGCCGGTGCCGGTGCCGGGGCTGCTGGCCAAGGCGCCGCGGATGCTGCTCGACCCGGACGGCCCGCTCTTCCTGCGCTGGAGCTACCTGCCGCGGCTGCTGCCCTGGCTGACCCGCTTTCTCGCGCATGGCCGGCTCGCCGAGGTCGAGCGGATCTCGCGCATGCTGGGTGCGCTGGTGCTCGACAGCGTCGACCAGCACCGCCGCCTCGCCGAGGGCACCGGCGCCGAGCGCCATATCGGCGACGGGCACTACACCTTCCTCTACCCCGACCGGGCGGCCTGGGAGAAGGACAAGCTCGGCAACCGCCTGCGCCAGGAGGCCGGCATCCGCTGCGAGACGCTGGACCGCGCGGCGCTCACCGCGGCCGATCCCGAGCTCGGACCGGATTACGGCTTTGCCGCGACCTTCCGCGACAGCGGCAACGTCACCGATCCGGGCGCCTACACGGCCGCGCTGTTCGCGCATTTCATCCGCGAGGGCGGGCGGTTCCGCCGCGCCGAGGTCGAGGATGTCCGCCCCGACGGCGAAGGCGTCATGATCCGGGCCGGCGGCGAGGAGATCGCCGCCGACCGGGCGGTGCTGGCGATGGGGGCCTGGTCGGGCCGGCTCGCCGAGCGCCTCGGCCACCGCGCCGGCATGGAAAGCGAGCGCGGCTATCACCTGATGCTGGAGAACCCGAGCCACATGCCGCCGGGGCCTTACATGCTGACCGACCGGAAATGCGCTGCCTCGCCGATGGAGGGCGGGCTACGGCTGGCCGGGCTCGCCGAGTTCGGCGGGCTCGCGGCCGGGCCCTCGGCGGCGCCGACGGCGCTGCAGCGGCGCGCGGTACGCCGGCTCTATCCGCGCCTCACTTGGGAAGGCGAATCGGTCTGGCTCGGGCACCGGCCGAGCACGGTGGACAGCCTGCCGATGCTCGGGCAGGCACCGAAGGCGCCGGGGGTCTATTTCGCCTTCGGCGCGCAGCATCTGGGCCTGACCATGGCACCCAAGACCGGGCGCCTGATCGCCGACATGATCGCCGGGCGCCCGCCCAACATCGACCTCGCGGACTGCCGCGTCGGCCGGTTCGACTGACCGTGGCGCGGCTTCTGCTCGCAGGGCTCGGGGCGATCGGCGGGCGCGCCCGCTGGGTGCTCGCGGTGGGGGTGATGCTGGCGCTGCTGCTGCCGGGGCTCTCGGCCGGGCTGCGGCCCTTCCTGCCGGGGCTGGTGGTGCTGGTCTTCGCCGTCGCGGTGGCGCGGCTCGACATGCGGGATGCGGCGCGGGCGGCGCTGCGGCCGCGGCGGATGCTGCGGCTCGCGGCGCTGGTGCTGGCGCTGCTGGTGGTCACGCCGGCGGTGCTCTGGGGGCTCGGGCGGCTTGCCGGGCTCGGGCCGGAGGGGCTCGAGGCGCTGGTCTATACCGGCGCGGCGCCGCCGATCACCTCGGCCGCCGGGCTCTGCCTGCTGATGGGGCTCGACGCGGCGCTGGCGCTCGAGCTCACGGTGGTGGCCTCGGTCGCCGCCCCCTTTCTCGGCCCGGCGGTGGTGGCGGCGCTGCTCGGAGACGCGGTGCCGATCGATGCCTGGGCGCTGGCGCTGCGCATGGGGGCGATGATCCTGGCAGGCGGCACGCTCGGCCTGCTGATCCGCCATCTCGCGGGGCCGGCGCGGATCGCCCGCGAGGCCCGCGCCTTCGACGGCATCGGCGCGCTGGCCATGCTGTTCTTCGTGGTGCCGCTGTTCGACGGGGTCTGGGAGATCATCCTGCGCGAGCCGGAGCGGGCGCTGGCGATGTTCGCGCTCGCGGTGGCGGTGAATTTCGGCATGCAGGCGGTGGTGGCGCGCGGCGCGCGGGGCGCTGCGGGGCCGGGGCGGGCCGGGGCGACGGGGCTCGCCTGGGGCAACCGGACGGTGGCGCTCTATGTCGCCGCGCTGCCGCCGGACGCGGCCTTCGGGCTCTATGTCGCGCTCTACCAGATCCCGATGCTGTTCACGCCGCTGCTGATGGGGCGGGTGCTGGGGGCGCGCCGCAATGCGTGACGGAATTGCCCCTTCGCCTGCCATAGCGTAATCTTTGCGGGATGCAACAAGCGTGGAGGTTGCGCCATGGCCGGGACGGACCGCACCCACAAGGTCGCCAAGGGTGACACGCTGATCGGCATCGCGAAGAAGTACAAGCACAAGAGCTGGAAGACGATCTGGAACGACCCGAAGAACAAGGGCGTCAGGTCGAAGCGCAAGGAGCCGGACCTGATCCGCGCCGGCGACATCCTGGTGATCCCGCCGACCGAGGCCGAGAAGAAGAAGGCCGAGGCCGAACAGGCCGCCGCCGCGGCAACGATGGTGCAGGAGACGATGCTCTCGGCCCATCTCGGCGCCAAGGGCGCGGCGCTCGAGGCGGCGGTGAAGGCGGTCGGCAATGCGCTCAAGCTGATGCAGGCGTCGGTCAAGACGGTGGACGGGCAGATCCTGGCGGTGGTGCAGGCCAAGCAGCTTCCCTTCGTTCCGCTGCCGGATGTCCAGATCCGCCAGCTCAAGGCGCTTTGCACCGGGCAGCTCGCCCTGGTCGCGACGGCGGCGCGGGCGGCGCTGAAGGAGGTCGGCAAGCAGGCCAAGGATGCCGCCAAGCTCGGCGCCGGCGGCGGGGCGGGCAGCGCGGTCGGCGCGGCGGGCAAGAAGGCGGCGACGGCGCTGCTCGGCAAGACCACGCCGGAGCTCGACACCATGTCGAAGAGCCTCGAGCGCATCGCCAAGTCGGCCGATGCCGCGGCAAAGAACGCGCTCTGGAAGAAGGCCGAGAGCTTCGCGGGCAATCCCCAGTTCTACGGCATGGGGGCGTGGCAGCTCCTGGACAAGGACATGAAGGGCCTGAAGCTCTCGCTGCAGGGCGTGCTGGCGCAGGTCAAGCTGCTGAAGTCCGGCCAGGTGCAGCCGCTCTCGGTGCATCTCGCATTGGCGGCGGCCAGGGCCACGGTCTGCAAGAACGAGGCGAAGAACGCCCAGAGCCGCGCCAGGGATGCGGAGAAGGCGCTCGGCAAGTTGGAGAAGGCCGCCGCCTGAGCCGGAGGCCGCGCCGGCCGCCGCGCCGGTCTCCGCGCCTGGCGCGCGGTCGTCGGACACCGTTCCGATACAATTGCAAAGCCCGCCAAGGTCCGACTGATACATTGGCCGGCTAGTCTGCCCTCCGACGGAAACCCGCGCAGCGACCGTGCGGCACCGATGCGAAAGGGCGGCAGGATGTCGACACTTCTGGATCTCATCCCGGACAGCACGGCCAAGAAGCTCGGCAAGGCGCTCTTCGTCGAGCACAAGGGAAAGATCGACGCGGTGATCGGCGCCTCGGAGGCCACCGCGGACGAGCTGAAGGACCCGGAGAAGCTCAAGAAATGGTTCGGCCTGCCGGATGAGGGCAGCGTCGGCAAGAAGACCGTCACGATCGGCGAGGGCAAGGCCAAGTTCAAGATCACCGTGACCATGGTGGACTATGTCAAGATCCGCAAGGCGCTCGACAAGGGCAACAAGTGGTTCGAGCAGGTCGCGCGGTTCGACCCGACCGCGGCGCTGGAGGCGCGCAGGAAGAAGGTCTGGGCCTTCGAGCTGAAATTCGAGAAGTCGGTCCACCACAACGGCCAGCATCAGGAGCTGACCGTTAGCCGCGCCAAGGAAGCCTATCCGCATGTGCGCGATTTCGCGCTCGAGCTCACCGACCTGGTCGGCTGGCTCGGTGCCTGCAAGGCGGTGTTTCCGAAATATCGGAAGATCTATGCCGGCTATGCCGACATCTTCGGCGAATGCGAGGCGACCTTCGACAAGCTGATCAAGACCATTCCCCTGCCGCCGGAGATCCAGACCGAGATGATGGTGCACTGGCGCGCCTGCCAGCAGCTCAAGGCACGCTGCATCACCGCGCGCCGGCACTGCGCCGCGATCGAGAAGATGGCCAAGAAGCACCATGCGACCGCGCGCGGCTATCAGCTTCTGGTGGAGGGCTGGACCGGGCGCCTCGGCAAGACCCTGACGCCGGTGGTCGTCAAGGAGGCGGCAAAGGCGGTGCAGGGCGCCGTGAAGCCGCTGCTCGGCCCGTTCAAGAAGCTCTTCGGCGTGACCTGAGGGGCGGCCTCAGTCGAAATCCGGGATCTCGCCCATCGCCCAGGCCGAGAGCACGATGCGCGCGATCGCGCTCACCCGCGGCGCGGCGAACTGCTGGTGCTTGCCGGCGAGGATGTCGGGCAGGTCGGACTTGTTGACCCAGGTCGCGTCCTCGAGCTCCTGCGTGTCGATGGTGATCTCGGTGGAGAGCGCCTCGGCCGCGCAGGCCAGCATCAGCGAGGACGGGAAGGGCCAGGGCTGGCAGGCGAGATAGCGCACCCGGCCGATCTCGATGCCGGCCTCCTCGCGGGTCTCGCGGCGCACCGCGTCCTCGATCGACTCGCCCGGCTCCATGAACCCCGCGAGCAGCGAGAAGACCCGGTCCGCCCAGGCCTCCTGGCGGCCCAGCAGCACCCGCTCGCCATGGGTCACGAGCATGATCACCACCGGGTCGATGCGCGGGAAGTGCAGCCCGTCGCATTCGACGCAGCGCCGGCGCCAGCCGCCTTCCTCGGGCCTGCTCTCGGCGCCGCAGCGGGCGCAGAAGAGATGCGTCGCATGCCAGCCCAGCACGCCCTTCGCGGTGGCCGCCACGCTCGCCTCGCCGGCGGAGATCTCGCCGGCGACGCTGCGCAGGTCGTGCAGCTTGGCCCCCGCGATGAAGCTGCGCTCGAGCCGCTCCGGCGCGATGCTCGAGAAATCCGCCGCGAAGACCGGGGTGTCCTCGAAGAGGCCGAGGAAGATCGGCGCCTCGCGGGTGAGCTTCAGCGTGTCCGGCGTGGTCGGCACCCAGGCGAGCCGGTGCCAGCCGTCGCCCTGTTCCATCAGCACGCGGCCTTCGGACAGCGGCAGCAGCCGGGCCTGCTTGTCGCGCAGCAGCCGTTTCGTTGCGCCGCGCAGATGGGTGGCGCGGTCGAGCTTGGCGCCGCCGGAGGCGAAGGTGACGGGGTGTGACAGGCTCATGGGATGCATTCCATTTCAGAGCGCCCTCATTGCCTCAAGCCGTGGCGCTTCGCAATGGCCGCGTCGGCACGGGCGCGAGATCGGTGCGCGGGAGATCTGCGCCGGGGTCCTTGTCCTCGGCGCCGCCATTGGCTACATCTGTGCTCGAGAGGTTGGCGCGGGCAGGCTCCTCGCCAACCCGGTCAGGTCCGGAAGGAAGCAGCCGTAACGAGGCCCGCTTGGGTCGCGTTCCAGCCTCTCACCCCAGGCGCCTCGGGCGATTCGGGGCCATGCGCGGCACGGGCCGCGGCTCGGGCGTCCTGGCCGGAAACGGCGCCGAATCGGGCAGCGAGGATCGCCCCATGCGCGCCGTGTTCGACTTTCTCATGGGTATCATCGGCGGCCTCGTGCTGGCTGCGGGGCTTCTGGCGCTCGACGTGGTGCTGGAGACCCGGCTCGCCGCGCATCACCGCGCGCTGTCCGGAGCGGCGGCAGGGCCTGCCGTGACCCGGGCCGTGCGGCTGCGCCGGCCGCCGGAGCCGGTGGGCGACTATGCCGTCCGCCGGCTGACCGCGCCGATCCCCGCCGAGCGCTATCGCCGCCGCCACGTGCCCCGGACCGAGGGGCTGCGGTCCGGGCAGGTGCGCGTGGGCGGGCGCGAGCGGCGCTACAGCCTTCTCGTGCCGCGGCGGGCGTGGTCGGGGGTCGCGAGCCCGGTTCTGGTGGTGCTGCACGGATCCGATGGCGGCGCCGCGGCGATGCTCGACATGTGGCGCGAGATCGCCCGGCCGGCGGGGCTGATTCTCGTCGCGCCGGAGGCGTTTGGCGGCAGCTGGCATCCGCGCCGCGACGGGCCGGAGTTTGCCCATGCGCTGCTCGCCGACCTGGCGCGCGACTATGCCATCGACCCGAAGCGGATCTATCTCTTCGGCCATGACAGCGGCGCCGGGCAGGCGCTGGCGCTGGCCAATGCGATGCCGGGGATGTGGCGCGCGGTGGCGGTGCATGGCGGCGCGGTGCCGGCGGCGCAGGTCGCGGCGGCGGAGGGCCCGCTGCCCGCCATCGCGCTCTATGTCGGCACCGAGGATGCGGTCTTCCCGGCGCCGGCCGTGCATCGCAGCGCCGCGGCGCTGGCCGGTGCCGGGCACGACGTGATGCTGGCCGAGATCGCCGGGCACACGCACTGGTATTTCGACATCGGCCCCTGGCTGAGCGACCGCGCCTGGGCCTTCTTCCGCCAGCATTGAGCGGAGCTCAGCCGCCGCCGGCTGCCGCGCGCGCCTCCATCCAGGCATTGAGCCGCAGCATCCCCCAGGCGGCGGCGATGGCGATGGCCCCCGCGGCGATCACCGTGAGCGGCTCGGTCTCCAGCCGCTCGAACCACTGCGTGTAGAAATGGATCGCGCCGAAGACCGCCGCCGCGTTCAGCACCGAGCGCCGGCCGGTCAGCCCGGCCCAGACCGCCACCGCCACCAGCAGCACCGCCCAGCCGAGCGCGAAGGCGCCCTCGGGGATTTCCACCAGCGTCTCGCGAAAGGCCCGGCGCGCCTCCCGGTAGTCCTGCGCCGTGGCGAAGGCGCTGCGCGGCGGCGCGCGCAGGCTCTCGCCCGGCCGGTCGCCCCAGAGCGATCCCACCCAGAAGGCGAGGTTCACCCAGATCAGCGCCATCAGCCCGAAGATCCGCCCGTGGCGCGCCCAGCGTTCGGCCAGCCGCGGCGCGAGCAGCGCGGCGAGGAGCGCCAGCCCCCCCATCATCACGATGGCGATGCCGGGCTCGTAGACGGCGAGGAGATAGCTCGCATGGTCATAGGCGGTGGTGGCCAGCGTGCCGGCCAGCGCGAAGACCGCGAGCGCGGTGAGCAGCCTGAGATCCAGCGCCAGCCCGAGCAGCAGCAGCACCGCCGCGGCATCGAGCATGGCGAGCCAGCCGAGCCCCGCGGCATCGTCGAGCCCGAAGGTGCCGGCCAGATGCGCGGCGCCGCCGAACACCGCCGCCCAGGCGCCCATCGGCCGCAGATGCGCCGGCCCGAACTGGCGCAGCGCCAGCCCGCCGGCGAGGATGGCCAGCCCGATCCAGATCGCCGGCCCGGTATCGCCCGCCATCTCGATGGCCAGCGACACCAGCCCGCCGGCAAGGCTTGCGAGCCCGATCACCGCACCGGCGCTGGCCGGCAAGCGGTGGCGGGCAGCGAGCCGGCCGAGCGCGGCGCCGGAGATCAGGGTCAGGGCGGCACCGGTCAGCGTCAGCCCCTCGGCGGTGGGCGACAGCGCCAGAACGCCGAGCAGCACCGTGCAGATGCCGCCGATCAGCAGGACGTTGATGCCGAAATCCATGGCCTCGGCGCGGGCGCGGGCCTTCAGCGCCTCGCCGGCCTCCGGGGCGAGCAGCCCCTCGGCCACGCCCCGGTCGATATCGACGAGCCATCTCATCGCCTGCGCCTCCCGCCTGCCGGCCGCCTTCCGCCGGCTGCCTCCTGCCGCGTGGGTCATCCATAGCGCGGCCGGCGGGGCTTCGGCCATCCCGGCCAGCCGCCGGGTTCCGGCGCCGCGGCGGTCAGCCGGTGAAGCCCTCGCGCAGGCGGGCGAAGGCATCGGAGGACGCCTCGGTGATCTTGTTCCAGCGGCGCTCGGCATTGTCGCGGAACTCGGCCCATTCGCTGTCTGCCTTGTCCCGCGCCTCGGTCAGTGATTCCGCGGCATCCGCCCGTATATTCCTGAGTTCGTCCAGGCGGTCGGCGTATTCCGACGCGGCGCGCTCGTTCGCCTCCGCCATTTTCTTCTCGTAGGTCGAAATTTTTTCATCGATATTGTCGAGCTGTGCCTTCATGCTCTCGATGAACTGCTTGCGGTCGGTCATCTGCGGGTCTCCTTTCATTTGTGTCCGGAGACTTTTTAGCTATGCCGCATGGCATGGATCTCAAGGGGGCTGCGGCTTGCGGAGGCCGGCCCCCGACCGATAGGGTAGGGCGCACGCCCCCTGCACCGGAGCCCAGCGCCATGTCCGACGCCCCTGCCTACCAGGTGCTCGCGCGCAAGTACCGCCCCGCCCATTTCCGCGACCTGATCGGGCAGGAGGCGATGGTGCGCACGCTGACCAACGCCTTCGCCTCCGGCCGCATCGCCCATGCCTTCGTGCTGACCGGGGTGCGCGGGGTGGGCAAGACCACCACCGCCCGGATCCTCGCCAAGGGGCTCAACTGCGAGGCGGCAGAGGGGCCGACCATCGACCCCTGCGGGGAATGCGAGGCCTGCCGCTCGATCTCGCAGGGGCGCAACACCGATGTGCTGGAGATGGACGCGGCCTCCAACACCGGCGTCGGCGATGTCCGCGAGATCATCGAGAGCGTGCGCTACCGGGCCAGCCAGTCGCGCTACAAGGTCTACATCATCGACGAGGTGCACATGCTCAGCACCTCGGCCTTCAACGCGCTGCTGAAGACGCTGGAGGAGCCGCCGGAGCATGCCAAGTTCATCTTCGCCACCACCGAGATCCGCAAGGTGCCGGTGACGGTGCTCTCGCGGTGCCAGCGCTTCGACCTGCGGCGGATCGAGCCGGAGGCGATGATGGCGCATCTCGGCCGCATCGCCGAGGCCGAGGGGGCCGAGGTCGAGCCCGGCGCGCTGGCGCTGGTGACGCGGGCCGCCGAGGGCTCGGTGCGCGACGCGCTCTCGCTGCTCGACCAGGCGCTGGCGCAGGGCTCCGGGCCGGCGACGGCGGAGGCGGTGCGCGCGATGCTGGGGGTGGCCGACCGCGGCCGGCTGATCGACCTCTTCGAGGCGGTGATGCGGGGCGATGCGGCGGCGGCGCTGGCCGAGCTCTCGGCGCAGTATTCCGAGGGGACGGACCCTGGCGCGGTGCTGCGCGACCTGGCCGAGCTGACGCACTGGGTCTCGGTGCTCAAGGTCTCGCCGGAGATGGCCGAGGACCCCACCGTGGCGCCGGACGAGCGGGCGCGCGGGCGCGACCTGGCGGCGCGGCTCTCGATGCGGGTGCTGACGCGGGCCTGGCAGATGCTGCTGAAGGCGCTCGAGGAGCTGGCGCTGGCGCCGAATGCGATGATGGCCGCCGAGATGGCGCTGATCCGGCTGACCCATGTCGCCGACCTGCCGCCGCCGGAGGACCTGGTGCGCCGACTGCTGGCCGAGGAGAGCGCCGGCGGCGGCGCGGGCGCCCCCCGCGCCGGCGGCAATGGCGGCAATGGCGGCGGGGGCGGCGCCCGCGCGGTCGGCGCCCCGGCCTCCAGCACGCGCCCCACCGCGCGGTCGATCTGCACCGCGTTCGAGCGCATCAGGCCCTCCAGCACCGGCAGCTCGAGATCGAGCTCGCGGCCCTTGTAGGTGAGCGCGCGCAGATCCTTGGGCAGGCATGAGCCGCCGAAGGCGAAGCCGGGCCTGAGATAGGCCGGGGAGATGTTGAGCTTGCGGTCCACGCAGAAGATCTCCATCACCTTGTGGCTGTCGATGTCGAGCGCCTTGGCGATGTTGCCA
>NZ_BSYI01000039.1 GCF_030270585.1 Paralimibaculum aggregatum | reverse complement strand
CGGTGTGCCACGCGGCTCGCCGGGGAGGTGCGCCAGGCCGCCTGCCTGAGCGGCAAGCCAGGCCGCCCGCCGGAGCGCTGCGCCAGGCGGCCCGCCGGAACGGTGCGCCAGGCCGCCCGCCGGAGCGGCGCGCCAGGCCGTGCGCCGGGGCGGTGCACCAGACCGACCGCCGGGGCGGAGTGTCAGGCCGACCGCCGGGGCGGAGTGTCAGGCGGCTCGTCGGGGCGGTGCGCCAGGACGTGCGCCGTGGCGGAGCGCCAGGCCGCCGGCCGGGGCGGTGCGTCAGGCCGCCTGCCGGGGGGCGGCGGGCGCGGCGGGCGGGCTTCCCGTCACCCTGCAGCGCAAAAAAGCCTTGACCGGGGCGGTGCCCCTGTTGCGGGATCGGGTGGCGGCGTGGCACGCATGCGCCGGCGTTCCGGAACCGGTGCGCAGAGGGATCTGTCAGAGGGGGTGACGCGGAATGCCCGCCGTGCTTCGCGGATATGTGCGCATCGTCGAGGCGGTCACCCGCCGGATCGGCCGTGTCGCGATGTATCTGATCTTCGCGATGATGGGCATCCTGCTCTGGTCGTCGATCTCCAAGACCTTCTTCATGCCGACGCTGTGGACGCTGGAGATGGCGCAGTTCACCATGGTGGCCTATTACCTGCTGGGCGGGCCCTATGCGCTGCAGCTCGGCTCGAACGTGCGGATGGACCTGTTCTACAGCGGCTGGTCGCCGCGCACCAAGGCCTGGGTCGACGGCTTCACCGTGCTCGCCATGCTGTTCTATCTCGGCGTGCTGCTCTATGGCGGGCTGAGCTCGCTGGCCTATTCGCTCGGCCATTTCAAGGGCGAGCCCTTCGGCTTTCTCTGGGATGTCGCCGCCACCTTCGCCAGCGAGGGCTCGGCCGCGGCGGAGGAGAAGCTCGGCTTCCTCGAACGCAGCCCCACCGCCTGGCGCCCGATGATGTGGCCGATCAAGCTGCTGATGTGCGCCGCGGTGCTGCTGATGCTGCTGCAGGGCATCGCCATCCTGATCCGCGACATCGCGACCATCCGCGGCGAGGAGATCTGATGTCCTACGAGGCCATTGCGCTGCTGATGTTCGGCTCGATGATGCTGATGCTGATGACCGGGCAGCGGGTCTTCGCGGCGATCGGCTTCGTCGCCGTGGTCTCGGCGATCCTGCTCTACGGGCAGGGCGGGGCGGAGTTCGGCTTCGCCGCGGCGATGAAGGTGATGAAGTGGTATCCGCTGCTCACCCTGCCGATGTTCATCTTCATGGGCTACGTGCTCTCCGAGAGCCGGCTGGCGGACGATCTCTACCGGATGTTCCATGTCTGGATGGGGCCGGTGCCGGGCGGGCTGGCGATCGGCACGATCGGGCTGATGGTGCTGATCTCGGCGATGAACGGGCTCTCGGTCGCCGGCATGGCGATCGGGGCGACCATCGCGCTGCCGGAGCTGCTCAGGCGCAACTACGACAAGCGGATGGTCACCGGGGTGATCCAGGCGGGCAGCTCGCTCGGCATCCTGGTGCCGCCCTCGGTGGTGCTGGTGCTCTATGCGATGATCGCGCGCCAGCCGGTCGGCCAGCTCTGGCTCGCCGGGGTGTTCCCGGGGCTGATGATGGCCGGGCTCTTCATCCTCTACATCCTCGTCCGCTGCCGCCTGCAGCCCGAGCTCGGCCCGGTGCTGCCGGAGGAGGAGCGCCGGGTGCCGCTCTCGGAGAAGCTCTCGCTGCTCTGGGCCGGGGCGCTGCCGCTCGGGATCTTCGCGGCGATGATGGTGCCCTTCGTCAACGGCTGGACCTCGCTGGTGGAGAGCTCGGCGATCGGCGCGCTGACCGCGCTGCTGGCGGCGGTGCTGAAGCGCCGGCTGACCCGCGAGGTGTTCGAGACCAGCGTGCGCCAGACCCTCGGCATCTCCTGCATGTTCATGTGGATCATCCTCGCCGCGCTCTGCTTCGGCTCGGTGTTCGACGGGCTCGGCGCGGTGAAGGCGATCGAGGGCTTCTTCGTCGACCGGCTCGGGCTCGGGCCCTGGGAGATCCTGATCCTGATGCAGCTCAGCTACCTGCTGATGGGCACCTTCCTCGACGACACCGCGATGCTGGTGATCGTGGCGCCGCTCTACGTGCCGCTGGTCGGGGCGCTCGGCTTCGACCTGATCTGGTACGGCGTGCTCTACACCATCACCTGCCAGATCGCCTACATGACGCCGCCCTTCGGCTACAACCTGTTCCTGATGCGGGCGATGGCGCCGCCGGAGATCTCGCTGGGCGACATCTACCGCTCGATTATCCCCTTCGTCTTTGTCATGATCCTCGCGCTGGTGCTGGTGACGGTCTTTCCGCAGATCGCGCTCTGGCTGCCGGAGTATGTCTACGGCAAGTGAGCCCGGCCCGCGCGCAACGACGCAACGACGCCAAACAAAAGACCGACAACCCGACAGAGGAGAGACACATGACCACCCGACGCCATATCCTGACCGGGGCCGCGGCCACCGGTGCCGCGGCGCTCGCCGCCCCCGCCGTTTCCCGCGCGCAGGCCCCGATCAAGTGGCGGCTGCAGACCTATGCCGGCCCGGCGCTGGCCGAGCACGTGATCAAGCCCGCGGTCGACAGCTTCAACCGGATCGCCGCCGGGCAGATGGAGATCGAGCTCTACTATGCCGACCAGCTGGTGCCCACGGGCGAGCTCTTCCGCGCCATGCAGAACGGCACCATCGACGCCGTGCAGTCGGACGACGACAGCATGGCCTCGCCGACCGCGGTGCGCGTCTTCGGCGGCTATTTCCCCTTCGCGCTGCGCTACTCGCTCGACGTGCCGGTGCTGTTCAACCAGTACGGCCTCGGCAAGATCTGGGAGGAGCAGTACAAGGAGGTCGGCGTGCAGTGGATCTCGGCCGGCTCCTGGGACCCGTGCCACTTCGCCACCAAGGACCCGATCAACAGCCTCGCCGACCTGCAGGGCAAGCGGGTCTTCACCTTCCCGACCGCCGGGCGCTTCCTCAGCCGCTTCGGCGTCGTGCCGGTGACGCTGCCCTGGGAGGACATCGAGGTCGCGGTGCAGACCGGCGAGCTCGACGGCATCGCCTGGTCGGGCATCACCGAGGACTACACCGTCGGCTGGGCCGACGTGACCGACTATTTCCTCACCAACAACATCTCCGGTGCCTGGATCGGGCATTTCTTCGCCAACCAGGCGCGCTGGGACGAGCTGCCGGACAATCTCAAGGAGCTGGTCCGGGTCTGCTTCGACGCCAGCCACTACTACCGCCAGTGGTGGTACTGGGGCGGCGAGGCCGAGCTGCGCGTGCGCGGCGACAAGATGAAGCTGACCGCGATCCCGGATGCCGAATGGGCCCAGGTCGAGGAGGCCGCCAAGGGCTTCTGGGACGAGATCGCCGGGCAGGGCGAGGTCGAGACCAGGGTGATCGAGATCATCAAGGACTACAACGCGGTGATGCGCGACGCCGGCCGGCCCTACCGCTACGGCTGAGCCCGGCGCGGCGGGGGGCCTCCGTGCCGGGGGCTCCCCGCCCGCCGCGCGCCGCCCGCCATCCGCCTCGGCGCCGGCCCGGCCGGCGCCGGCACCCCGACCTGCCGAAACCCCGACCTGCCGAAACCCCGTCCTGCCGACACCCCGTCCTGCCGACACCCCGACCCGCCGACGACACGCCCGAACCATGCCGAGACCACATGCCCGGTTTCCGGGCCCGGGCCGGCCGCGTTTCCGCCCTAGGCAGCGGCGCGGGGGGGCGTTATGCGGAGTGGTCGGGCGAGACCCGTCACGAGAGCCGCGAGGGAGGGCCCCATGAGCCGAGCAACCTGTCCCACCGCCACCTGGTCCTATCCGACCCATGTGCGCTTCGGCGCCGGGCGCATCGCCGAGCTGCCCGATGCCTGCGCCGCCGCCGGGATCAAGCGCCCGCTGCTGGTGACCGACCGCGGCCTCGCGGCGCTGCCGATCACCGCCGCCGCGCTCGACCGGCTGGAGGCGGCGGGCCTCGGCCGCGGGCTCTTCGCGGAGGTCGATCCGAACCCGAGCGAGGTGAACCTCGCCGCCGGCATCGCCGCCTTCCAGGCCGGCGGGCATGACGGCGTGGTGGCCTTCGGCGGCGGCTCCGGGCTCGATCTCGGCAAGCTGGTGGCGCTGATGGCCGACCAGGCGATCCCGGTCTGGGATCTCGAGGATGTGGGCGACTGGTGGACCCGCGCCGATGCCGGCCGGATCCATCCCAACATCGCGGTGCCGACCACCGCGGGCACCGGCTCCGAGGTCGGCCGCGCCGGGGTGCTGACCAATTCCGCGACGCATACCAAGAAGGTGATCTTCCACCCCGAGGTGCTGCCGAAACAGGTGATCGCCGACCCGGAGCTGACCGTCGGCATGCCGCAGGCGATCACCGCCGGCACCGGCATGGACGCGCTGGCGCACTGCCTCGAGGCCTACAGCTCGCCGTTCTACCACCCGATGAGCCAGGGCATCGCGCTCGAGGGCATGCGGCTGGTCCGGGAGAACCTGCCGCGGGCCTATGCCGACGGCACCGATCTCGAGGCGCGGGCGCACATGATGAGCGCGGCGATGATGGGGGCGGTGGCGTTCCAGAAGGGGCTCGGCGCGATCCACGCGCTGTCGCATCCGGTCGGCGCGGTCTACAACACCCATCACGGCACCACCAATGCGGTGGTGATGCCGGCGGTGCTGCGCTTCAACCGCCCGGCGATCGAGGACCGGATCGCGGCGGCGGCGGCCTATCTCGGCATCCCCGGCGGCTTCGACGGGTTCTACGACTGGGTGATGGGCCTGCGCGCCGAGCTCGGCATCCCGGACACGCTGGCCGGCCTCGGGGTCGGCGCCGAGCGGATCGGCGAGATGGCCGAGATGGCGGTGGTCGACCCGACCGCCGGCGGCAACCCGGTGGAGCTGACCGTGGAGCGCGCCCGCGGGCTGTTCGAGGACTGCCTGTGACGCGCTGAGACGCGGCGGTCCGGGCGGGCAGGGCGCTGCGCCGGGGCGCTGTCCGTGCTATCCTGCGCCCAGTCTGCCGGAGGACATGCCCCATGGCCCGCCCCTTGCTCAACCTGCTCGCGATCGCCCTGGCGCTCGCGGCGCTGCTGATCGCCCCCGCCGCCGGGGCGTTCTGCGGCTTCTACGCGGCGCGCGGCGACGCCCGGCTCTTCAACGACGCCTCCAAGGTGGTGATGGTGCGCGACGAGGATCGCACGGTGATCACCATGGTCAGCGATTTCGCCGGCGAGGCGCGGGAATTCGCCATGGTGGTGCCGGCGCCCGAGGTGCTGGCGCGCGAGCAGATCCGCGTCGTCGAGGCGGCGATCATCGACCATCTCGATGCCTATACCGCGCCGCGGCTGGTGGAGTATTTCGACCCCGATCCCTGCCTCCCGCTGCCGCTGCCCTCGAGCTGCCCGAACTGCATGAGCGTGTCCGACAGCGCGCCGCCCGCGGTGGAGGACTCGCTCGGCGTGACGGTCGAGGCGGAATACACGGTCGGCGAATACGACATCGCGATCCTGTCGGCGGCGGAGTCGGACGGGCTGGTGACCTGGCTCGACCGGAACGGCTACGCGATGCCCGAGAACGCGGGCCCGGTGCTGGCCGGCTATATCGACATGGGCATGAAGTTCTTCGTCGCCCGGGTGAACCTCGCCGAGCATGCGGCGGCCGGCGGCGGCGTGCTGCGGCCGCTGCAGATCGCCTTCGAGAGCGACGATTTCATGCTGCCGATCCGCCTCGGCATGGTGAACGCCCGCGGGCTGCAGGACCTGATCCTGCTGACGCTGACCCGCACCGGCCGGGTCGAGACCGAGAACTATGCGGTGTCGCGGATGCCGACCGGGCAGGAGATCCCGGTCTATGTGCGGGACCGCTTCGGCGAGACCTACAAGGCGATCTTCGCCGAGGCGGTGCGGCGCGAGGGCGGCGCGGCGGTGATGCTCGAATATGCCTGGGACATGGCCTGGTGCGACCCCTGCGCCGCCGATCCGCTGAGCCAGCACGAGCTGCAGGAGCTCGGCGTGTCCTGGGCCGGGGCGGGCGCGGCGCCGGATGTCTTCGTCACGCGGCTCCATGCGCGCTACGATGCGGCGCGCTTCCCCGAGGACCTGCGCCTGCGGGTGACGTCCGAGCGGGAGAACTTCCAGGGCCGCTACGTGCTGCGCCACCCCTTCACCGCGGCGGCGAGCTGCCCGGCCGGGCGGAACTACCAGGCCGGGCTCGCCGGGCGGTTCGAGCGCGAGGCGGCGCTGCTCGCCGGTCTCACCGGCTGGAAGCTCGACGCGATCCGCAACGAGATGCGCGCCGCCGGCATCACCCCGGACGGCGATGCCTGGTGGGAGCGGCTCTGGCCCCGATAGGCCCCGGCGCCGGCGAGAAAGCCTTTGTGCGGCGGCGCCCGGCACGCGATAACCTTGCGGCAGCAGGGGGAGGGCGATGGCGCAGCCGGAGAGCGAGGAAGGCGGGGATGTCGCGCTGGTGATCCCGGCACGCGACGCGGCGGAGCATCTCGGCGAGGTGCTGGCCGCGGCGCGCGCGGCGGGGTTCGACCCGGCGGCGACGGTGCTGGTGGATGACGGCTCGCGCGACGGCACCGCCGCGATCGCGCGCCGCGCCGGCGTCCGGGTGATCTCCCGTGCGGTCTCCGAAGGCCCGGCCACGGCGCGCAACCGCGGCGTCGCGGCGAGCGCCGGCGCGATCATCGTCTTCGTCGATGCCGATGTGGTGATGGCGCCGGACGTGCGGCGGCGGATGCTCGCCGCCTTCGCCGCGGAGCCCGGGCTCGGCGCGATCTTCGGCGCCTATGACGCGGCGCCGCGCGATGCCGGGCTGGTGAGCCGCTACCGCAACCTGCTGCACCACCATGTGCATCACGCTGCCGCCGGCGAGGTGGCCAGCTTCTGGACCGGGCTCGGCGCGGTGCGGCGCCGTGCCTTCGAGGCGGCGGGCGGCTTCGACCCGGCCTGGACCGGGGTCGAGGATGTCGAGTTCGGCGCGCGGCTGGCGGCCGGCGGCGGCCGCATCCGGCTCGACCCGGAGATCCGCGGCACGCATCTCAAGCGCTGGAGCTGGGCGGGCATGTGGCGCACCGATCTGCGGCTCCGCGCGATCCCCTGGTCGCGGCTGCTGCTCGCCGGGCGGGTGCCGCGGGCGGGGCTCAATCTCGGGCTTTCGCACCGGCTCGGGGTGGCCGGAGTGGGGCTGGCGCTGGCCGGGCTGGCGCTGGCGCCGGTCGATTCTCGGGCGCTCTGGCTTGCCGGGGCGGGGGCGGCGCTCTATCTCACCGCGAGCGCGCGGCTGCTGGCCTATCTGCTGCGCGTGGCGGGGCCCGCGGTCGCGGCGGTGGCGGTTCCGGCCCATGCGGTGCATTATCTGGCGGGCGGGCTCGGTTTCGCCCGGGTGCTGCTCGCCGAACATCTGCCGTCGCGGATCGCCCGGCGCTGAGCCCGCCGCTGAGCCCGCCGCTGCGGGTAGGCGACGTCCGGCGGGCGGCAGACCCTGCGCCCGGACCCGGTTGACCTTGCCGACGCCGACCCCGTGCCGTTTCTCTTCCCCGACCCGCTGCCACAGCAATGCCCGGAGGCTGCCATGGAACCGACCCTGCGCGAACTCAGCTGGATGGCGCTCGACGCCTACGATTCCCGCAGCCGCATCAACGACACCGGCGCGCCGAGCTTCGCCGACCCGGCGGTCGAGAGCTTCTTCCCCGGCTGGGTGCACCAGCCGACCGGCCAGGCCAGCAACGCGCGCAACGCCGATGCCAGCTATGCCAGCGGCATGGACGCCAATGTCTATGTCAACGCCGCGCGCGGGCAGGTGGTGATCGCCTTCCGCGGCACCGAGTTCGACGGCTTCTTCCAGGCCGTCGGGCAGGGCGATATCCGCGACATCGGCGAGGCCAATCTCGACGACGACATCCTGACCTTCTTCGGCTACTATCAGGACGACGGCCTGACGCTGGAGGACTTCTTCGACGAGGACGGCGACCTGCCGACCTATCTGCGCGACACCTTCAACCTCGAGGGCGACGATGCCGACACGCTCGACGACGTGCTCGACATCCTCGCCGAGCTCGGGCTCGACGAGGGCGTGCAGGCGCTGGCCCGGATCGGCGAGCAGCAGCTGCGCAACCAGGTGGAAAGCGCGCTCGACACGGTGCTCGACGTGGCCGCGGCCAATCCGGGGATGGCGATCAGCGTCACCGGCCATTCGCTCGGCGGCGCCACCGCCGCCGCGGTGGCCGGTGCGCTCGGCATCGAGGTGACGCTGTTCGATCCGGCACCCTACAACACCGATGCGCTGCTCGATTTCGCCCGCGACAAGGCGCTGGAGATGCTCGCCGCGCGGCCCGGCATCGACCCCGCCGCCTTCGGCTGGGACACCGCGACCGCGCCGGCGGAGCTGCTGGCCGACAGCGCCGACACCTACCGGCTCGAGGGCAGCTTCGTGGAGGGGCTCTATCTCACCGCGAGCCCGCTCGACCTGCCGGCGGGCGACCGGCTCGACCGCGAGATCGACCTCGGCGCGGTGCTGGCCGACCCCTTCACCATGCACACCCCGGAGCTGGTCACGCTGACCCTCGACAGCGAGATCCGCGCGAGCGACAGCCGGCCGAGCCTCGAGACCCTCTCCACCGCGCTGCCGGGGCTGCTGGCCCGGCTCGACAATGCCGACCTGGTGGCGCCGGGCGGGCTGCTGACGGTCGAGGATTTCATCATCACGCTGCTGATCACCGACCCGTTCTACCAGCTCTTCGCCGATTTGATGGTGCGCGTGCAGGCCGAGGTCGCCGATTTCGCGCCGGAGGGCTCGGGCGAGATCCGCGGGCCGGAGCTCGAGAAGATGCTGATCGACGTGGCGCTGCGCGGGCTCGGCCAGCGCTTTGCCGACGGGCTGGCGGAGAACCCCGGCGGGGTCGGCATGATCTTCGGCGATCCCTCGGGCGCCGGCGGGCCGGACATGCTGATCGGCGCCTTCGGCAGGGCGGAGAGCTATGCCCCCGGCACCGGGCGCGACCTGATCGCCACCGGCGCCGGCGCGGCCGACGAGGTGCGCGGCAGCTTCGAGGCGCTCAACCTCGACACGCTGTTCGACTTCGCCCCCGAGGACAGCATCCTGTTCACCGGCGAGAGCTTCGGGCGCGGGGCGGTGTCGCTGACCGATGGCGGGCGCACGCTGCAGATCTCCGAGGGCGGCGCGGTGGCGGCGACGATCTTCCTCGGCCAGACCGCCGATGCCGATCTCATCACCGTCACCGGGGAGGCCGGCGGCACGCGGCTCAGGCTCGGCCCGAGCGAGGACGGGATCTCCGTCGAGGAGGCGCGCGACGTCGCCCGGATCTACGAGGCCGGGCTCGGGCGGATCGCCGACATCGCCGGGCTCAACTTCTGGATCGACCGGCGCGAGGCCGGCGATCTCACCGAGGTCGAGCTCGCCGCCACCTTCCTCGTCTCCGCCGAGTTCGCCGAGCTGGTCGGCGAGGACCCGGACAATCTCGACGACAGCGAATTCGTCGGGCGGCTCTATCTCAACATCCTCGGCCGCGAGGGCGACGAGGACGGCCAGGACTTCTGGGAGGGCCAGCTCGAGATCGAGGGCTTCGGCCGCGACGACCTGCTGCTCTCCTTCGCGCAGAGCGCCGAGAACATCGCCGACCTGCCCGCGGTGGAGCGGCTCTTCGAGGTCGAGGAAGGCTACTGGGACTTCGTCTGACCCCGGGTCTCGCCCCCGATCTTGCCGCGGCGTTGCCCCGCGGCCGGGCGCGCCCTAGGATCGGGCGCGCAGGCAGGCGGGGGCGGCGATGTGGGAGCCAGCTACGGAGCGGAGCGATGCGCCGGCGGCCCGCTGGAGGCCGGCGGCGGCGGTGGCGCTGCTGTTCGCCGCCGCCATGGCGCAGCGCCTCTCGGTGTTCGGCGGCAGCTGGCTGCCGCTGAGCGACGGCGCGCTCTTCGTCGTCTTCATCGAGGCGCTGGCGGCGGGCGGGGGCTTTCCCGCCTGCATCGACTTCAACGGCCACTGCCTGCCCTTCGCCTATCCGCCGCTGTCGTTCCTGATCGGGGCGGGGCTGGTGCGGCTCGGCGCCGATCCGCTGCTGTTCGCGGCCTGGTATCCCTTCCTGATGACGACGCTCTACAGCGCCGCGGTGCTGCTGCTGCTGCGCCGGCTGCTGGCGCGCGACCTGCTCTTCGTGCTGGCGGCGGCGGTGTTCCTCTTCGTCACGCGGTCCTTCGAGTTCCTGATGATGGGCGGCGGGATCTCGCGCGCCACCGGGGCGCTCTGCTTCGCGCTGGCGCTGCTGGCGGCGGAGCGGGCGCGGCGGCGCGGCGGCTGGCTGCTGCCGGGGCTGGCCGGGCTCGCGGTGGGCGGCGCGATCCTCAGCCATCTCGAATGGGGCATCGCCGGGGCCTTCGCGGTGAGCCTGGTGATGCTCTACCGCAGCCCGCGGCCCGGGCACGACTTCCTGCGCCTCTGCCTCGCCGGCACGGTGGCGGCGCTGGCGATCGCGCCCTGGGCGGCGACGGTGCTGGGCATCCACGGCACCGCGCCCTTCGACCATGCCGCCGGCACCAGCAGCTGGCTCGGCCTCGGGCAGTTCTTCGCGCCCCTCACGCTCAAGATCGCGCCGGCGCTGCTCGTCCTGCCCTTCGTCGCCGGCATGGCGGCCGCGCTCTGGCACCGGCAGTGGTTCTGGCCCGCGCTGCTCTTCGGCTTCCTCGCCCTCACGCCGCGGCAGTTCGATACGGTGGCGGTGCTGCCGCAGGCGGTGCTGGTGGCGCTCGGCGTGGTGGCGGGGATCGACCGGCTGGTGCGCGCCGTCTCGCCGGACCGCCACGTTCCGCCCTGGGCGGTGCCGCCCGGGCCGGCGGGCCCGCCGCGCCGGGCGCTCGGCCTGGCGGCGGCGGCGATCTTCGTCGGCATCCTGCTGGCGATCTCGGTCGTGCTCTCGCCGCCGGGGCGCAATCTCGAGCAGGCGACGCCGGACTATCTCGAAGCCACCGCCTGGGCGCGCGAGACGCTGCCGCCGGGCCGGCGCTTCGTCGTGATCTCCGGCGAGGCCTGGCAGGTCGACGAGGTGGCGGAGTGGTTCCCCTACTATTCCGGCCATGTCGGGGTGAACATCGTGCAGGGCACCGAATGGCTGCCGGACCGCGCCTTCGCCCGGACCGTCGCGCTGACGCGCGCGATCAATGGCGCGCAGGGCTGCCGCGCGCTGCACCGCGCGATGGCGCCGATCGTGCCGCCGGCGAGCCATGTGCTCGACGCCTCCGGCACGGGCTGCTTCGACGACCCGGCCCGCTTCGGGCGGATCTTCGGGAACGGCAGCGTGGAGATCTTCCGCATCCTGCCCGCGCCGCCGGGCTCTGCCGCCGCGTCATAAGGTCTTCAAGCCGGCCCCGAGTTGGGGCACACTGGCGCCGAGATGCCACCCCAGGGAGATCGGCGATGAAGAGCGGCAACGCCATTCAGCTCAACAAGGCTTGGTGGAAGAAGGAGGCCCCCGACGGGCTGAAGAAGTCGGGCGCGGCCTTCGAGAAGGCGCTGGATGCCTACACCAAGGCCAATGCCGGCCTGCGCAATCCCGATGCCAAGGCGATCGAGGCCTTCGAGAGCGCGCTCGACGATCTCGAGGATGCCGGCCGCAAGGTCGCGCAGGAGGCCAAGGATCTCGAGAAGTCGGAGAAGAAGGCCAAGGCCAAGAAGGAGCGGCTCGAGGACCTGAAGAACACCATCTCGGTGATGGAGAAGGCGCTGCCGCGCGAGATCGGAGCCGCGCTCTCCGGCATGCCCGACCTCGACGAGGAGGACGAGAGCGGCGACAAAATCGCCGATCCGGGGCTGCACTCGGCCTATCTCAAGAAGACCGCCGGCAAGCTGAAGAAGCGGGTGTTCAACTTCGCCGTCGGCCTGCCGACCAACGAGCCCGGCGACATGCGCATGCTGTTCCACCCGAAGAAGGCCGGGCGCGGCCTCGCCGGCAAGCTGAAGAAGGCGGTGGGGGCGAAGAAGTTCACCTTCGGCCAGGCCGGCACCGAGGCGCTGAGCAGCGAGCTCGGCGGCGAGGAGGAGGGCGCCCGCACCCTGGTGCTGCATCTCGAGGGGCGCAACATCCCCGGCCTCGCCAAGCGCGTGAAGCTGATGCTCAAGAAGATGAAGATCAGCTCCTTCGGCCGGGTCAAGATCCTGAAAGGCGGGCAGGAGATCGACGGCGCCGACGAGGATGTCGACGAGAA
This sequence comes from Paralimibaculum aggregatum, assembly GCF_030270585.1. Lineage (GTDB taxonomy): Bacteria > Pseudomonadota > Alphaproteobacteria > Rhodobacterales > Rhodobacteraceae > Thermohalobaculum > Thermohalobaculum aggregatum. Next base: position 41,548 of record NZ_BSYI01000039.1, on the reverse strand, counting down.
GCTCGAGCCCTTCGATCTCGACACGGTGGACCCCGAGGACGAGGTGCTCGAGGAGGAGACCGCCGATCTGCCGCCGGAGGAGCAGGCGCCGCCGGAGGAGCAGGCACCGCCCGAGGCGCCGCCGCCGCCGCCGCAGGAGATCGACATCGCGGCGCTGCGCAAGCGGCTGACCGATGCGGTGCCGAAGATCGCCGCGGTGCCGCCGCCGCAGGGCCCGGAGCTCGCCAAGCTGGCCAAGGAGGCCGGTGCGCTGCTGAAGGCCGGCGACGGCGCCGGCGCCGAGCCGGTGATCGTGCGGCTCGAGGCCGGCCTCGCGGCGGCGGCAGCGCCGCCGCCGCCGCCCGAGGACGCCGCCAAGCGGCTCGAGGCGATCCTGGTCCGGCTCGGCAAGCGGATCGCGGCGCTCGGCAAGGCCGGCCAGCTCGAGCTCGCCCGCGGCTTCGCGGCGCGCGCCAAGGAGATCCAGAGCATGCTGCGCGCCGGCCAGCTCGTCGATGCCGAGGCGTCGATCGAGACGCTGGTGGCCGAGATCGAGGCTGCCGAGGGGGCCTCGGAGCCGGGCGACGGCGGCGATCCGCTGGCGATCTGGCGCAGCGCCAAGGAGACCGCCGATACCGGCATCGCGGCGCTGACCAGCCATATCCGCGGCATCGGCCACCCGGATCTCGACCGCATCGCCGAGTTCGGCCTCAATGGCGCCACCGAGGGTAACCAGACCGCGCTGACCAAGGCGCTGTTCGACTACAACATGGCCGCCGGCCCGGCGCGCGAGACCGCCACCACCAAGCTGCGCGAGCAGGTCTCCAGCTATCGCGGCTTCCTCGGCTCGAACAAGCTGGTCGATCTCTGCGAGAAGAACCCCTTCGGCGTGAAGGTCGACATCCGCGGGCCGCTCGGCCAGGCGCTCGACCGGATCGAGCAGACCATCGCCTGACGCGCGCCCCGCGGGCGCCTGACGGGCAGCGGGCGGGGCAGGGGGACCGGGCGGGGCGCCGGCTCCGGCCGGGCCCGCCGCCTCCCCCGCCCCTGCACCGTCGCGGCGGCTGCGCCGGCATCGTGGCCCACCCATGGGAGGCGGCGGGCCCGGCCGGAGCCGGAGCCGGCGGCGCTCAGTCCTGCGGGTGCAGGGCGCGGACGATCTCGACCATCTCCGGCATGTAGCGCTCGCCATGGCCGAGATTGACGCCGATCTTCAGCAGTTGCAGCACCCCGTCGGAGACCAGCGTCGGGGCGTTGTGCTCGGCCGCCAGCCGGCTGTAATAGCCGAGATCCTTGAGGCAGTTGGCCAGCGCGAACTTGTGCGCCGAGTTGTCGCCCTCCAGCACGTATTTCGAATAGTTCTGGAAGTTGCCGCAGGTCATGCCGGAATTCGTCACCACCTCGTGCAGCACCGCGGGCGGCACGCCGAGCCGCTCGACCATGGCATAGGCTTCCGACCAGATCGCGGCATAGCCGATGCCGATCAGGTTGTTGACCAGCTTCAGCGCATGTGCCGAGCCGACCGGCCCGCCGGTGGGGATGATCGCGCTCGCCCAGGTCTCGAGCAGCGGTCGGATCCGCTCGATCTCTGCCGCCGGCCCGCCGACATAGGTGGTGAGCTCGCCGTCCCAGGCATGCGCCGGGGTGCGCGAGAGCGGCGCGTCGATCAGCGTGATGTCGTCCTCGGCGAGGCTGGCGGCGAGCGCCTCGGTGGAGCCCGGATCGGCGGTGGTGCTGTCGATGATGGTGAGCCCGGGGCGGGCGCGGCCGCGGATCTCGGCGATGTTGGCCTCGACCTGCGGCGAGCCGGTGACGCAGAGCACGATGATGTCGCATTCGGCGGCCAGCTCGGCGGCGCCGGCGCGCTCCTCGGCGCCGCGCGCGACGAGATCCTCCACCGCCTTGCGCTTGCGATGCGCCACGACGCGGAGCGGGAAGCCCTTCTCCACCGCGTTCTTCGCCATGCCCCAGCCCATCAGGCCGACCCCGATGAAGCCAACCACAGGTTTCCCGTTCATCGTCCCCTCCGCTTGCCTGACTTCGCTAAAACGATTTAAGCTCATGCCCGTCAGGAGTGCAAACGGGCATGGCCCGCCGGGGTCCGCGCGGCCGCCGGCCGGGCCCCGCGGGAGGGATCGGATGCGCATCGCAGGCGCCTGTCTGGGAGTTCAGCTCGCGCTCGCGCCGCTTGCGGCGGCGGCGCTCTGCGAGGACACCGGCAACAATCTCGAATTCACCGCCTGCATGGCCGGCGAGGCCGAGGCCGCCGATGCCGAGCTCAACCGGATCTGGACGCTGGTGCTCGGGCGGATTGCGGAGATGGACCATCTCTCGGCCGGGCAGCGGGCCGACTGGCGCGCCCGGCTGGTCGCGGCGCAGCGCAGCTGGATCGCCTTCAAGGACACCGACTGCCACGACGTCGTCGGCTACGAGTGGTGGGGCGGCTCGGGCGCCGGCAGCGCGATCGCCGGCTGCCTGCACGCCGCCACCACCCGGCGCACCCGCGAGCTGGTCCGGCGCTACGACATCGACCCCGATGCCGCGCCGCTTGCCATGCGGGCGACGCCGTGAGCGCCGCGCGCCGCGGGGCGCTGCCGGCGGCGCTGGTGGCGGCGGCGCTGGCCGGCCTGCTGCCGGGGGCGGCGCGGGCGGCCTGCGAGGATGCCACCACCGAGCCCGGGCTCGCCGCCTGCTATGCCGAGAAGGTGGCCCGCGTGGAGGCCGAGCTCGACAAGGTCTGGCAGGCCGCGCGCCGGCGCATCGACGCGGTCGGCGGCGCCGATGGCCCGGTGCTCGCCCAGCATGCGCTGATCGCCCAGCGCGCCTGGGAGGAGTATCGCCTGGCGGAATGCGTCGACGGGGTGCGCGCGCATTACGGCGGCACCGCGGCCGGCCAGCAATACGAGGGCGAATGCCTGATCCTCACCGCCCAGACCCGCACCCGCCAGCTGGTCTGGCGCTATCGCGTGCCGCGCGAGCTGGCGCCGATCACCTATGGCGAGGCGCCGCTGTGACGGCGGGAAAACGGGCCACCGGGTGAGCCGCGGCGACCGACCGGAGCGCCCCGGCCGCCGGCCGACCCAGCGCGAGATCGCCCGGCGCCTCGGCCTCTCGCCGGCGACGGTCTCGCTGGCGCTGCGCGACAACCCGATGATCTCGGCCGAGACCCGGCGGCTGGTGCGCGAGGCGATCGCCGAGGCCGGCTATGTCCGCAATGTCTCCGCCGCCGCGCTGCGCACCGGGCGCTCGCGCATCGTCGGGGTGAGCTTTCACAACATCGCGCACCAGTTCTTCGCCGAGATGCTGATCGCCATCGAGGAGACGCTGGGGGCGGCCGGGCTCTCGGTCTTCATCAACAATCACGGCGAGCAGGCGCCGAGCCTCGCGCGCTTCGTCGAGACGCTCTCGGCGCATGGCGCCGAGGGGCTGCTGGTGTCGCCGCCGCCGCATGTCGGGCCGGAGATCCTGGCGCCGATCGCCGAGCGCGGCACCCCGGTGGTCTATGTCTCGCGCCGGATCCGCGAGGACGAGCGGGCCGACTGGGTGGTCAATGCCGACCGGACGGCGATGGCGCGCGCGGCCGGGCGGCTGCTGTCGCTCGGCCACCGGCACATCGCGCTGGTCGGCGGCCAGCCGGGCAACACCGTCGCCGAGGAGCGCGTGGCCGGGTTCCGCGAGGCGCTCGAGGGCGCCGGGATCGGCTGGGACGCGCGGCTCTGGCGGCAGTGCCGGCCGCGGCTGATCGAGGGCGGCGCGGCGACGCGGGCGCTGCTCGCCGAGGCGCCGCGGGTGACCGGGCTCGTCGCCTTCAACGACCTCGTGGCCTTCGGCGCGATGAACGCGGCGCGCTCGATGGGGGTCGAGCCGGGGCGGGATCTCGGCGTGGTCGCGCTCGGCGGCACCGAGGAGGCGGCGGCCTATCACCCGGCGCTGACCACGGTGCTCGACAACCCGGCGAAGATCGGCCGGCTGGCGGCGGAGATGCTGCTGCAGCGGCTCGAGGAGCCGGGCGCGCCGCCGCGCCGGATCGCGCTCGACCCGAAGCTGGTGATCCGCGCGAGCTGCGGCGCGCCGCCGGGCTGAGCCGGCCGGCGCCCGGGCGCGCCCCGCCCCTGCACCGTCGCGGCGGCGGCGCCGGCAGCGCGGCCCACCCATGGCACGCCCGGGTGCCGGGAACGGACTGGCATGGCGCGACTTCGTGGCGGCCCCTGGTGTATCACGGCGCAGGGTCCTGGCCCGGCCCGGTTTTCGGCTGCCGGGCATGCGGCGCCGGGCAGGCTCCGTCCCGCGCTGCCCCGGGGCGCCCGGTGGGCGGATCGCATCCGGGGCGGCGCGCGCCGGTGGGGGCCATCGCACCCTCCTGCCGGATGCCGCGGGCGGTTCCCTGCCCGGAGGTTGCCCGCCCCGGCCCCGCGGCCCGGCCCGCCGCGCCGTGGGTGGGCCGCGCTGCCCGCGCAGCCGCCGCGACGGCGCAGGGGTGGGGCGCGGCGGGCCTTCCGGCCCCAGCCTTCTGGCCCCGCCCCTCAGTCCCCGCGGCGCACCCGCCTGCCGCCGAGCGCCTCGTAGAACCGCACCGCCTGGCTGTCGTCATGCCCGCCGAAGCCCGCGCCCGAGGCGCCGAGGAACACCTGCAGCGCCGCCGCCGAGACCGGCAGGGGAAAGCGCGCGGCCCGTCCGGCATCGGTCACGATCCCGAGATCCTTCACGAAGATGTCCACCGCCGAGCGCGCCTCGGTGCCCGCCTCCATCATCCGCGGGCCGCGATCGGCGATCATCCAGGAGCCGCCGGCCGAGACGTTGAGCACCTCGAGCAGCTGCGCCGGCGCGAGCCCGAGATGCGCGCCGAAGCTCATCACCTCGGCGGCCACCGCGAGGTTCGCGCCGGCGGCGAGCTGGTGCACCATCTTCATGGTGCTGCCGGCGCCGGCGTTCTCGCCCATGTGGAAGACATGCCGGCCCATCGCCTCGAGCAGCGGCTGCGCGCTGGCCAGATCCGCCGGCGCGCCGCCGACCATGAAGGTGAGCGTGCCGGTCTCGGCCCCCTTGCTGCCGCCGGAGACCGGGGCGTCGAGGAAGCGCCGGCCCTCGGCCTCCACCCGCCCGGCGATCCGCGCGGCATCGGCCGGCGGCATGGTCACGCAGGAGATCACCAGCGCCCCCTCGGGCAGCGCCGCCAGCGTGCCGGCCTCCCAGAGCACGGTCTCGGCCTGGGCGGCGTTCACCACCATCAGCACCAGCGCCTCGGCGCCGGCAGCGGCGCTCGCGGCGCTCGAGACCGGGATGCCGCCCGCCGCCTCGAGCCGGGCCAGCGCCTCGGAGGAGAGATCGAAGCCCGCCACGCCATGCCCGGCGCCGGCCAGCACGGCGGCCATCCGCCCGCCCATGGCGCCGAGCCCTATGAACCCAACCTTCATCGCGTCCTCCCCTGTGATGCCGCGGCGGCCGCTGCCTGCCGCCGTCACCGGATCATCGCACGATCTCGTTGATCTCCAAGAGGTTCATCGCCGGATCGTAGACATAGACATGCCGCATCCGCGGGATCGCGTAGGTCGGCGCGAAGGAGAACGGGATGCCGGCGGCGGTGAGCCGGGCGATCACCGCGTCGAGATCCGGCACCTGGATCGCCACATGCCCGCCGATCGAGGGGTTGTGGTCGAGGCCGTTCTTCCGGGCGAATTCCGGCTCCGGGCGGATCAGGTGCAGCCCGGCATTGGCGCCCTCGGCCGCGGCCGGGCAGGGGAAGACCGTGAGGCGGGCCGGATCGGCGGAGATCTGGCCGACCTCGCCGGCCGGCGGAAACACCCAGGTGCCCTCGGTCAGGCCGAGGATCTCGGTGTAGAACCGGGCGGAGGCCCGGACATCGGGCGCCGGCAGGTTCACGTGATGGATGGACCAGGTCATGCGCCGCATCCTGCTGCCGGCGGCCGGGATTGGCAACAGTTCCGATTCAGAATTCAACTGGCGGGGCGCGGGATGGCCGCCCGTGCCCGCCACCCGTGCCCGCAACCCCTCCCGCCCCGGCAGGCGCCGCGCCTTTCCATCCGGCGGCGCCGGGCCGGCGCGCTGGTTCATCCGCCCCCTGCCGGCCCGGCCGCCAGACCGCGCGCAGCGCGGGGCGGCGGCGGGGGTGGTGGCGGGCCACCGCGCGGCGGCGGACGGTGCCCGCCAGGGCACCGGGAGCGTCGCGCAACCCCCGGAGCGCCGCGCAAAACCCCTGGAGCGCCGCGCACCCCCCGGCGCGCCGCGCAGCCGGCGGCGCGGGGCGTCTCACTCCTTCACCGCCCCCGTCATCGCCGCCACGTAGTGCTCGACGAAGAAGGCGTAGAGCACCACCAGCGGCAGCGAGCCGACCAGCGCGCCGGCCATGATCGAGCCCCAGCGGAAGATGTCGCCATCGGTGAAGTTGGTCACGATCGCCACCGGCACCGTCTTGTTCGACTGGTCGGAGATGAAGGTGAGCGCATAGATGAACTCGTTCCAGCACAGCGTGAAGCAGAAGATGAAGGCCGAGATCAGCCCCGGGATCGCCAGCGGCAGCACGATCCGCACGAGGATCTGCCAGCGCGTCGCGCCGTCGATCAGCGCGCATTCCTCGAGCTCGAAGGGGATGGTCTTGAAATAGCCCATCAGCAGCCAGGTGGAGAACGGGATCAGGATCGTCGGATAGGTCAGGATCAGCGCGAAGGGGGTGTCGAAGAGCCCGTAGTCGAACACCACCTTGGCCAGCGGGATGAACAGGATCGAGGGCGGCACCAGATAGGCGAGGAAGATCGCCCCGCCGACCCAGTTGGCCCCGCGGTAGCGCAGCCGCACGATGGCATAGGCGGCGCCGACGCTGGCGATCAGCGACAGCACGGTGGAGCCGATCGCCACCGACATCGTGTTCCACAGCCAGACCGGGTAGTCGGTCTCGAACAGCAGCACGTAGATGTGCTTGAAGGTCGGGTGCCAGGTCCAGAGCGGGTTGGTGGTGTCGAGGTCGATCAGCTCGGCATCCGGCTTGATCGCCGTCAGCGTCATCCAGTAGAACGGGAACAGCAGCACCAGCATGATGATCCCGAGCGGCAGCCAGAGCGTCACCATCCGCGACAGCCGGGTCTCCAGATGGTCGATCCCCTCGCGGTGATCCGCGGCATCGCCGGTGACCTGCACCGCGCTGTCCCTCGGCTCGCCGGTTCTAGTCATCGCGGCCTCCATGCTGCCACTTGCGCCGCTGCAGCCCGAACCAGGAGAACATGATCGCGGCCAGCAGGAAGGGGATCATCGCGGTCGAGATCGCCGCCCCCTCGCCGAGATAGCCGCCGAGGATCGCGCGCTGGTAGGAGAGCGTCGCCATCAGATGCGTGGCGTTGAACGGACCGCCGCGGGTCAGCACCCAGATCAGCTGGAAATCGGTGAAGGTGAACAGCACCGAGAAGGTCATCACCACGGCGATGATCGGGGTCAGCAGCGGGTAGGTGATGTAGCGGAACATCTGCCAGCGGGTGGCGCCGTCGATCACCGCCGCCTCGTAGAGCGAGGCCGAGACGGTCTGCAGCCCGGCCAGCAGGGTGATCGCGATGAACGGCACGCCGCGCCAGATATTGGCGAAGATCACGCTGGCCCGCGCCATGGTCTCGTCGCCCAGCCAGTTGATCTGGTGGTCCTCGGCGATCGCGCCGAGCCCCTGCAGCATCCAGGTGAGGATCGAGAACTGCGTGTCGAAGATCCACCAGAAGGCGATCGCCGAGAGCACGGTGGGCACGATGAAGGGGATCAGCACCACCGCCCGGATGATCGCCTTGAACGGCATGTGCCGGTTCAGCAGCAGCGCCAGGTAGAGCCCGATGGCGAATTTTATCGCGCTCGCCACCACGGTGTAGAGCAGCGTGTTGAACACCGAGAGCCAGAAGGTGGTGTCGCCCTCCAGCTCGAACTCGGTGCCGAAGAGCTCGTTGGCGATGATCCCGAGGAAGTCGGAGACCGGCGCCACGCCGAGCAGCCATTCGTAGTTTTCCAGCCCGATCCATTCGCCCTCCGAGCCGACCTTGGCATCGGTGAAGGAGAGCCAGACCCCGAGCCCCAGCGGATAGGCCAGGAACAGGATCAGGAAGGCCGCCGCCGGCAGCATGAACCAGAAGCCGAGCCAGTTGCGGTTGGACTGCAGCCGCGTCCAGGCGGAGGCGGCGTCGTCCGGGGCAGCGGCCCGGCGGGCGGTCTCGAGCGGTGTTTCGGCCATCGGGCCTGTCTCCCGGGTCGGGTCGGATGGCCGGGGCGGCGGCGCCGCCCCGGCTGCGTCTCAGCGATACAGCCGCTTGGCCTGGCGCTCGGCGATCTTGATCGCGCCGGAGACGCTCTCGCGGCCCGAGCAGGCATTGGCCACCATGTCGAGCACGATGAAATCGGCCAGCGCCGCCGCCGCCTTCTCGCCGACCGAGCCGAGATGGCCGGCGGTCGAGGTCCGCCAGGCCGCCGGCTTGGCCGCCACCAGCTTGGGATCGGCGCTCCAGAAGGCGAAGTCGTCGCCCGCCTTGTAGGAATGGCTGAGATAGGCCACCGCGCCCTCCAGCCAGGGCTCGTAGTGCTCCGCCTCCATCAGGAACTGCATGAAGGCCTTCACCGCGTTCGGATACCTGGTGTACTGCATGCCGAGCAGCGGGTAGCAGATGTGGAACTCGGTCGGCTTGCCGGCCGGCCCGATCGGCCAGAAGGCGTGGTCCATGTCCTCGGCGATCATCGCCATCTTCGGGTCTTCCGCCGCCTGGCGCTTGGCCGCGGCATAGATCGAGACGCCGTTGTTGGTGAGCCAGACCTCCTCGGCCAGGAACGCCTTGTTGTTGAAGGCGTCGTTCCACGACGCGGTGCCGGGGATCCAGGCCTCGTAGAGCTGCCTGGCGTATTCCAGCGCCGCCTCGGTCTCCGGGCTGTTGATGATCACCTCGTCATTGGCATCGACGAGGTAGCCGCCATGCGCCCAGAGCACCCAGTGCACCCAGGCATTGCCGTCGCCGGAGGCGTGGCCGAGCGCCATGCCGCCGGGCTTGCCGATGCCCTTCAGCGCCTTGTTGAGCTCGAGGAAGCCCTCGAGATCGCCCGGCATCTCCGAGAAGCCGGCCTCGTTCATCGCCGAGATGCGGAAGTTGATCAGGTTGGCGTTGTAGGCCACCGGCACCGCGATCCACTTGTCGCCCGAGGTGCCGTAGACCTCGGCCGAGGGCGCCCAGCCGCCGTATTTCTCGCCGAGATGCGTGCACAGATCGGTGACGTCGATGCATTTCTCGGAGAACAGGTGCGGCAGCGAGTAGAGCCCCCAGAACATGTCCGGCCCGGTGCCGACATTGGCCGCCACCGAGGCCTTCGGCTGCACGTCGTCCATGCTCTCCGAGAGCACCTCGACCGCGACCCCGGTGGCCGCGGTGAAGGCGGCGACGAGCGCGAGGAAGCTGTCCTCCTCGGATTGCACGAAGCGCTTCCAGCGCAGCAGCTGCAGGCTCGCGCCCTCCTCGGGCGCGTACATCATGTCGTCCGCGGCCCAGGCCTTGGCCCAGCCCGCGAGATCGAGGGTCACCGCAGCGCCGCCGAGCGCCACAGAGCCCTTCAGAAGTGAACGGCGTGAGATCATGGTCGTCCTCCCTGGCTTGCCGGGCGCGGATGGCGCCCCCTCAGTCCGGCCCGGCGCCCGTCTTCCGCGGGTCCCGGGCGATGCGGCCCTCAGGCCCTGAGTGTCCGGCCCGTCTCCGCGTCGAACACGTGGATCTGCGCCGGATCGGGGGCGAGGCTGAGCCGCGTCCCCGGCGCCGGCTGGTGGCGCTCGCGGAACACCGCGACCACCTCGTCGCCGCCATGGCGCGCGACGACCTGCACCTCCGAGCCGGTGGGCTCCGTCACCACCACCTCGACACCGATGCCCGTGCCGTCCGGCCCGAGCGCGATGTGCTCCGGGCGGAAGCCGAGCACCACCTCGCGCCCCGCCTCCAGCCCGCGCCGCTCGCCGAGCGGCAGCCGCGCGCCGTCGGCCGAGGCAAACACCGTGCCGGCGCCGTCGGCCTCGACCCGCCCGCGCAGGAAGTTCATCGCCGGCGAGCCGATGAAGCCGGCGACGAAGAGGTTGTCCGGCGCGTCGTAGAGCTCGAGCGGCGCGCCGATCTGCTCGACATTGCCGCCCTGCATCACGACGATCTTGTCGGCCATGGTCATCGCCTCGATCTGGTCGTGGGTGACATAGATCGTGGTGCCGCCGACGCGCTGGTGCAGCGCCTTGATCTCGGTGCGCATGGCGACCCGCAGCTTGGCGTCGAGGTTGGACAGCGGCTCGTCGAACAGGAACACCTGCGGGTCGCGCACGATCGCCCGGCCCATGGCGACGCGCTGGCGCTGCCCGCCCGAGAGCTGGCGCGGAAAGCGCTGCAGCAGCGGCTGCAGGCCGAGGATGCCGGCCGCCTCGCGCACCCGGCTCTCGACCTCCGCCGCCGGCGCCTTGCGCAGCCGCATCGAGAAGGCCATGTTCTCGAACACCGTCATGTGCGGGTAGAGCGCGTAGTTCTGGAACACCATGGCGATGTCGCGCGCCTTCGCCGGCAGGCGGTTGACCACCCGCTCGGCGATCTTCACCTCGCCGGCGGTGATCGACTCGAGCCCGGCGATCATCCGCAGCAGGGTCGACTTGCCGCAGCCCGACGGCCCGACCAGCACGACGAACTCGCCGTCGGCGATGGCGATGTCCACGCCGTGGATCACTTCGGTCTCGCCGAAGGCCTTGCGCACGTTTTCAATGGTGACTGACGCCATGACGCCGCCGCCCTCCCCTGGTCTCCGTTCCCATGCGGCGGGTCTGGCGCCCGCTCGCAGCCTGCGGCCAATTGGATATTGAGACCGGGGCAAAGCTCGGTCAATGTGTTTTTTAAATCGATTTAGAAGAGGAGAACCCGATGCCCGAGATTCTGCAGATCGCGCCGATGATGCCCCATGTGGAGGCAGCGCTCGGCGCGGCGCACACCGTCCACCGGCTCTGGGAGCTGCCGGACCGGGCGGCGCTGCTGGCCGAGGCGGGCCCGCGCATCCGCGCGGTGGCGACCAACGGCCATGCCGGGCTCGAGGCCGGGATCATGGCGGCGCTGCCGGCGCTCGAGATGATCGCCTCCTATGGCGTGGGCTACGACGCGATCGACATCGCCGCCTGCAAGGCCCGCGGCATCAAGGTCTCGAACACGCCGGACGTGCTCAACGACGCGATGGCGGAGATGACCCTCGGGCTGATGATCGCGCTCTGCCGGCGGCTGCCGCAGGCCGATGCCTATGTCCGCGCCGGGCGCTGGGCGGCGGAGGGGAACTTCCCGCTGACCGGCGAGCTCACCGCGCGGCGCCTCGGCATCCTCGGGCTCGGGCGCATCGGCAAGGAGATCGCGCGCCGCGCCCAGGCCTTCAGGATGGAGGTGGTCTATCACGGCCGCAGCCGGCAGGCCGACCAGCCCTATCCCTTTTATGCCGATCTCGAGGAGATGGCACGGGCGGTGGACTGGCTGGTGGTGATCGCGCCCGGCTCGCCGGCGACCGAGGGGATCGTCTCGCGCGCCGTGCTCGAGGCGCTGGGGCCGGAGGGCTGCCTCGTCAATGTCGCCCGCGGCTCGATCGTGGACCAGGACGCGATGGTCGATCTGCTCGGCTCCGGCGGGCTGGGGGGCGCGGCGCTCGACGTGTTTGCCGAGGAGCCGCAGGTGCCCGAGACGCTCTACGCCATGGAGAACGTGGTGCTCTCGCCGCATCAGGGCTCGGCGACGGTGAAGACCCGCATGGCGATGGGCGACCTGGTGGTGCGCAACATGGCGGCGCATTTCGCCGGCGACCCGCTGCTGACGCCGGTCTGCTGACGCCGGTCCGCGGGCGCCGGTTTGCTGAGGCGGGTCTGCGGGCGCCGGTCTGCCGACGCCTGTCTGCCGACGCCTGTCTGCTGACGCTGGTCTGCGGGCGCCGATCCGCGCGCGCGGGTCTGCCGACGCCGGTCCGCGGGCGCCGGTCCGCGGGCGCCGGTCCGCGGGCGCGGGTCTGCCGATGCCGGTCTGCGGGCGCAGCCCGGCCGGCGCGGCGCCACGGGCTGCGCGCGGCGCGGCGGGGGCCGGGCCTCTGGAACGGGGGCTCGCGGGGGGAAATCGGCCGTCCGGCGGTCCTTGGGACCAAGGGGGGGAGAGAGAGAATGGGCGGCCGCCCGGGGGGGGGAAGGCTCTTGCCAGGAGCCTCTCTGCAACGGGACGTATCGCACCCGACCCGCCGCACGTGTCGCGCGACGCCCCCGTTACACCCCATCGGCGTTAAGATCCGGTGAACGGGCCGGCCATTTCACCCGGCGCCGGCCGCCCTCAGCCGGTTTCGCCGGTGCGGAAGTCGATATGCAGGTGGTTGCCGTCCGGGTCGCGCAGGTTGAACTGCAGGATATCCGTCCCCGGCACGGGGCGCTCCCGGCTCTCGACGCCGGCGGCCGCGAGCCGCGCGCGGAACCCCTCGAGATCGTCGCCGGACAGCGCGAAATGCTCGATCCGCACCGCATCCGCCGCCGCGCCGGGGGTCACCGCGACGCCGACGAGATGGATCACCGGATGCTCGCCGGCATAGAGCCAGGCGCCGGGGAAATCGAAGGGCGGGCGCCAGCCGCTCTCGAGCCCGAGCACCCGGCCATACCACTCCACCAGCCGTTCGGGGTCCGCCGTCCGGATGTTCACGTGATCGAGCCGGTACGTCATGCCGCCCTCCCTCTTTCTGCTTCAGCCGCGCCCGACGAAGGGCATGTTGGTTGCCATGATGGTCTGGAACAGCACGTTGCTGGCCAGCGGCAGCTCGATCATCGAGAGCACCGCGGCGGCGACATGGGTCACGTCCATCACCGGCTCGGCGCGGATCTCGCCATCGGCCTGCGGCACGCCGCCGGTCATCTGCGCGGTCATCGCCGAGGCGGCGTTGCCGATGTCGATCTGGCCGCAGGCGATGGAGAAGGCCCGCCCGTCGAGCGCCAGCGACCTGGTGAGCCCGGTGATCGCGTGCTTGGAGGCGGTGTAGGCGACCGAGCCGTAGCGCGGCGCATGCGCCGAGATCGAGCCGTTGTTGACGATGCGCCCGCCCTGCGGGCTTTGCGCGCGCATCATCCGGAACGCGGCGGCGGCGATCAGGAAGGCGCCGTCGAGATTGATCGAGACCACCCGGCGCCAGTCCTCCCAGGAGACATCGCCGACCAGCGTCGTCGGCAGCGAGACCCCGGCATTGTTGAACACCGCGTCGAGCCGGCCATGGGTCTCGCCGATGCGGGCGAAGAGCGCCTCGACCGAGGCCGGGTCGGCGACATCGGTCGGCACCGCGAGCGTGCCGCCGCCGATCTCGGCGGCCACGGCCTCGAGCTTCTCGGCGCCGCGCGCCGCCAGCACCACCTTGTGCCCGGCGCGGGCGGCGGCTTCGGCGGTGGCGCGGCCGATGCCGCTGGAGGCGCCGGTGACGAGGAGGACGAGGGGGGCGGTTCGGTCGGTCATCTGGGCCTCAATGGCTGGCGGGGAGGATGTCGTCCTCCAGGAAGTAGCGGATGTTGTCCTCGAAGCTGGCATCGGCGACGAAGCCGAGCTCGAGCGCGCGGGCCGGGTCGAGCCGCGCCTTCCAGCCGAGCACGATGCTCTCGATCTCCGGGTCGCGCTGCCAGCGGATCAGCTCGCAGGGCGCGTCGCCGGCGACGCGGCGCATCGCCTCGACCATGTCGCCGATGCGGTGGGTGCGCCCGGGCAGGGCCAGCGCCCGGCGCGGGCCCCAGGTCTCGTCCGGGATCGTCGCGGCGTGCACCAGGTTCTCGATGCAGGCCCGCGGCGAGAGGAACCAGTGCGTGTAGTCCGGGCTCACCGGGCAGATCGCCGGCTCGCCCTGCAGCGGCTCGCGGAAGATCGAGGACATGAAGGAGGAGGCGGCCTTGTTCGGCTTGCCCGGGCGGATCGAGATCGTCGGCAGGCGCAGCGCGCGCCCGTCGAGGAAGCCCTTGCGGGAATAGTCCGCCAGCATCAGCTCGCCGGCGGCCTTCTGCGCGCCGTAGGAGTTGGTCGGGGTCAGCCCCGCCCAGTCCGGGATCGGCTCGGGCAGCTCGCCGCCATAGACCGCGATCGAGGAGGTGAAGATCACCATCGGCCGGCTGCCCTCGGCGGCGCCGAGCGCGCGGGCGCCCTCGAAGACATGGCGCGCGCCGTCGAGATTGACCGCCATGCCGAGGTCGAACTCCGCCTCGGCCTGGCCGGAGACCACCGCCGCGAGGTGGTAGATCACGTCGTGCCCGGCGCCGATCAACGCGCCGGTGGCGGCCATGTCGGTGATGTCGAGCGCCAGCGACTGCGAGGCGACGCGGCCGGTCACCGGCGCCGGCGGCGCCAGGTCGGCCAGCGTCAGCGCGGTGATCGCGCGGCCCGCCAGCTCGCCCGCGGCGGCGAGGCGGCGGGCCAGCTTCTGCCCGAGAAAGCCGCCGCCGCCGATGATGAGAACGCGCATCGGCTCAGCCCGGGAAGGCGACGACGGTCTGGGCCTGCTCGCCCAGCCCGTCGATGCCGAGACGGACCTCGTCGCCCGGGGTCAGCCAGGCCTGCGGGGTCATGCCCATGGCCACGCCCTCCGGCGTGCCGGTGGCGATCAGGTCGCCCGGCATCAGCACCATGAAGCGCGACAGGTAGGAGACGATCTCGCGCACCGAGAAGATCATGTCGGCGGTGCTGGAGCGCTGCCGGTCCTCACCGTTCACGGTGAGCCAGCAGCCCAGCGCCTGCGGGTCCGGCACCTCGTCGGCGGTGACCAGCCAGGGCCCGGTCGGCCCGAAATTCGGCGAGGACTTGCCCTTGACCCACTGCCCGAGCCGCTCGTTCTGGAAGGCCCGCTCGCTGACATCGTTGATCACGCAGTAGCCGGCCACCGCCGAGAGCGCATCGGCCTCGGAGATGTGCTGGGTGCGCGCGCCGATCACGATGCCGAGCTCGACCTCGTAGTCGAGCTTGGTCGAACCCTTCGGCTGGATGATCGGCTCGAACGGGCCGCACAGCGCCGAGGCCGCCTTGTTGAACAGCACCGGCTCGGTCGGCGGCGCCATGCCGCTCTCCTTGGCGTGGTTGACATAGTTGAGCCCGACGCAGTGGAAGGTCGGCGTGCGCGCGACGCAGGCGCCGATCCGCGGCTCGCCGGCCACCGGCGGCAGGCTCTCCGGGTCGATCGCGCGCAGCCTGTCGAGCGCCGCGAGGCCGACCGCCTCGCCCTCGAGATCCGGCGAGACCCCGGAGAGATCGCGGATCCGGCCGGCGGCATCGAGGATGCCGGGCTTCTCGGCGCCCGCAGGCCCGTAACGCAACAGTTTCATCGCTTGGTTCCTTCCCTCTCGGTCCCTGTTCTTGCGGGGGGCTGCCCCATCAGTCGAGCCTGGCGAAGGCCGCGATCAGCGCCTCCGCATCCGCCGCGCCGACATCGAGATGCGTGACCACCCTGAGCCGGCGCGGGCCGAACACGCTGACCCGCACGCCGTCCTGCAGCAGCCGGGCGGCGGCGGTCTCGGCATCCGGGCCCGCCGGGTGCAGGTCGAAGATCACGATGTTGGTGGTCACCGGCAGGATGTCGGTCACCAGATCGAAGCGGCCGAGCCGGTCGGCGATGCCGGCGGCCAGCGCATGGTCGTCGGCGAGCCGCTCGACATGGTGGTCGAGCGCGTAGAGCCCCATGGCGGCGAGCACGCCGGACTGGCGCATCGCGCCGCCCCAGCGCTGCTTGAAGCGCCAGGCCTCCTCGATGAAGCCGCGGCTGCCGGCGAGCACCGCGCCGACCGGGCAGCCGAGGCCCTTGGTCAGGTCGATCCAGGCGCTGTCGCATTCCATGGTGTGCGCCGCGGCGGGGCGGCCCGAGGCGACCACCGCGTTCATCAGCCGGGCGCCGTCCATATGCACCGCGAGGCCGGCGGCGCGCGCCGCGCGGCCGGTCTCGAGGAGGCGCTCGACCGGCCAGACCGTGCCGCCGGCGAGGTTGCAGGTCTGCTCCACCGCGACCAGCCGCGAGCGCGGGCTGTAGCGCGAGGGCTCGCGGATCGCCGCCGTCACCTCGGCCGCGCCGAACTGCCCGTCGGGGCTGTCGAGCGGGTGCATCATCACCCCCGAGAGCGCCGCCGGGCCGCCGCCCTCGGCCTCGATCAGGTGGCAGACGCGGTGGCAGATCACCTCGTCGCCGGGCCGGCAATGCACCGCCACGGCGATCTCGTTGCACATGCTGCCGGAGGGCAGGAACACCGCCGCCTCCATGCCGAGCAGCTCGGCGACGCGCTCCTCGAGCGCGCGGGTGGTGGGGTCGAGCATGCCCTGCTCGTCGCCGGTCTCGGCGGTCAGCGCGGTCTCCAGCATGGCCCGCGGCGGGCGGGTCTGGGTGTCGGAGTAGAAATTGTGCCGGATCTGCATGAGGTCGGGTCCCCCTGGGGCCGGTTTCGGAGGGCGCGCGGCGGGGCCGGCGGATCTCGGTCGGATGTTAAATCGATTTATCGGGCCGGGGGCGGCGCGGTCAAGCGGGGGAGCCGCGGCAGGGCGGCTCCCCCGGGGTGCAGGCGGCTCAGTTCTCGAGGAAGGCGCGGATCGCCGCGCCGGCCTGGGCGATGCCGAGCACGCCGTCGAGATGGCCGCGGGTGCCCTCGAGCTCGACCACCGTCACCGGCGTGCCGTCGGACCGGATGATGCTCGCGGTCTCGCGCACCGCATTGCCGGGGAACACCAGGTCCTCGTCGGTGTGGATCACCAGCACCGGCGCGTCGATCGCCAGCAGCCCGGCATAGAGGCTGTCGCCATGGCCGGCATAAAAGAGCTGGTTGGCCTTGGCGAGATAGAGGAAATGGTTGGCGTCGGAGGTCTTGGCCCGGCCCATGCCGGCGCCGTCGAGCACCGCCTCGATCCGGTAGAGGTTGTCGAAGCTCGCCGCCGGGTCGGCGCCGTCATCGGCCCAGGCCCGCCCGAAGACGCCGTTGGACCATTCCGCCGACTGCGCGTGCAGGGTGACGATCTTGAGCGCTTCGGCCAGCCCCGCCAGCGGCGGCTCGCCGCCATAGTAGTCGCCGCCGTTCCAGTTCGGGTCGAGCCGGATCGGCGCGCCCCAGATGTTGAGCCAGGCGATCAGGTCGCCATCCGCCCAGCCCGAGCCGATCACCGGGATCACCCGGCCGACCCGGCCGGGATAGGCGGCGCCCCATTCATAGGCCTGCAGCGCGCCCATCGAGGCGCCCATCACCGCGTGCAGCTTCTCCACCCCGAGGCTGTCGAGCAGCATCCGCTGGGTCTCGACGAAATCGCGGATGGTGAGGATCGGGAAGTCCATCCCCCAGGGTTCGCCGGTGGCCGGGTTGGTGGTGGCCGGGCCGGTGGTGGTCACATCCGGCAGATGGGCGCCGAGGTTCACCGGGGTATCCATCGAGACGACGTAGAACCGGTCGGTGTCGATCGGCTTGCCCGAGCCGATGATGCTGTCCCAGTAGCCGCGCGCGCCGTCCTCGGTGTAGCGCCCGGCGGCGTGCGAGTTGCCGGAGAAGTAGTGGGTGATCAGAATGACGTTGTCGCGGGCCTCGTTGAGGGTGCCATAGGCCTCCCAGCCGAGCCGCAGCCCGGCGATCTCGCTGCCGCCCTGGGTGGTGAAGCTCTCGGCCTCGAAGACCTGCTTCTCGACCAGCGGCTCGTAGGCGAGGGCAGGGACGGCGAGGAGCGCGGCCGCAAGGGCCGCGGTGGTTGCGCGAATCATGGGTGTCCTCCCGGAGCGTTCTTGATGGCTCCGAGGCTAGCCGATCCTCCCGCCGCGTGAAGAGCGCGGATTGCCCCGTGCCGGCCGGCCCGCGTAAGCTCGCGCCAAACCTGTCAGGGAGGGACCGGATGAACAGGATCGATCTCGAGGGCAAACGCGCCATCGTCACCGGCGGCGCGCAGGGCATCGGCCGCGCGGTGGTCGAGCGGATGATCGCCAGCGGCGCGCAGGTGACGATCTGGGATGTCGACCGGGCGCTCGGCCAGGCCGCGGCGGAGGAGCTCGGCGCGGGCTATGTCGATGTCGACCTGACCGACTGGGCGGCGGTGCGCTCGGCCCATGCCCGCACCGCGGCGGAGATGGGCGGCATCGAGATCCTCGTGAACAATGCCGGCATCGCCGGGCTCAACGCCCCGGTGGCGGAGTATCCGGTGGAGGAGTGGCGCCGGGTGCTGGCGATCGACCTCGACGCGGTGTTCCACTGCTGCAAGGCGGTGGTGCCGGGCATGGTCGAGGGCGGCTACGGGCGCATCGTCAACGTCGCCTCGATCGCCGGCAAGGAGGGCAACCCCAACGCCTCGGCCTATTCCGCCGCCAAGGCCGGGGTGATCGCGCTGACCAAATCGCTCGGCAAGGAGCTGGCGGGCCAGGACATCTCGGTCAACTGCGTGACCCCGGCGGCGGCCCGCACCGCGATCTTCGACCAGATGACCGAGGAGCATATCGGCTACATGCTCTCGAAGATCCCGCGCGGGCGCTTCGTGACGGTGGATGAGGTGGCGGGCATGATCTGCTGGCTGGCCTCGGCCGAGACCAGCTTCACCACCGGCGGGGTGTTCGACATCTCCGGCGGGCGGGCGACCTATTGAGGCGGCCGGCAAAACGGCTGGCGAAGCGGCTGGCGAAGGGGCTGGCGGCGCTCGGGCTGGCGGCGGCGCTGGGCGGCGCGCCGGCCGCCGCGCAGGTCGAGATCCCGCCGGGCGAGGCGCAGTTCCGGATGTGCCGGGTGGCGCTGCTGTTCCATCTCGAGACCGAGAGCTGGAGCAAGGCGCGCTATCCCCGCGCCGTCGCCGAGACGCTGCTCGAGCAGATGTATTTCGTGATGTCGGAATACGTCTTCGGCCATCCGTCGAACGCGGTGCGGACCTCGGTCGACCGGGTGCGCTATGCCGAGCGGTTCTTCTTCGACAACTCGGCGCTGATCCGCGAGCATGGCGAGAAGTTCCGCGATCTCGAGACGCGCGAGCGGGTGCTGGACGACTGCGTGCCCTTCGTCTGGACCGCGGTGCGCCACGAGATCGACCAGCTGCTGCACGCCCGCAAGGGGCTGATGGGCCTGCCTGAGCCGCTGCCGCACCGCCCGCTGCCGGCGGTGGAGTGAGGCCGGCGGCGTGACGCCGCTGGCGCGGGGCCGGCGGCGTGACGCCACTGGCGCGGGGCCCGGGGCGGGCTCAGAGCGGGATGTGCCGGCCGGTCGCGGCGCTCTCGTAGACCGCCGCCTCGATCTCCTGGTTGCGGATGTAGCTGGCGGCCTCCATCGGCGAGGGGCGCCCGGCGCGCCAGTCGGCCAGGATGCCGGCGGCGCAGCGATGCACGCAGTCGCCGCCGAAATGCCGGTCCTGCCAGGCGAAGCGCTGCTGCGCCTCCTCCGTCTCGCCGAAGCGCCGGAGCCAGAGCCGGCCCGCGCCGTCGAGGCGGAGCGTGCCCGCCGCGCCCTCGATCCACATCTCGCCGAGGGTCAGCCGGCGGTTCTCGGCGCCGTGGTCGGCGCAGCGGTTGCCGTCGAAGAGCCCGCGCGCGCCGCTGGCGAAGTCGAACAGGATCACCCCGGCATCCTCCCCGGCGATCGCCGGGTTGATGCGCCGGAGCTGCGCCCAGACGCCGGTCATCTCGCCGAGCAGGTAGCGGAAGGTGTCGATCCAGTGCACCGCGGTCTCGTGCACCATGAAGCGGGGCATCGCCCGGAAATAGGGTTGCCGGTCGAGATAGGCGCGGGCGCCCTGGCCGTCGCCGGGGCGCAGGCGGAAGGTCACCTGGTAGGGCGCGCCGATGGCGCCGGCCTCGATCAGCCCCCGCGCCGCCTGGTTCCAGGGCTGGAAGCGGATGTTCTCGTGCACCGCGAGGCGGGTGCCGTGCCGGGCCGCGAGGGCGGAGGCGGCGCGCGCCGCCTCGAGCCCGCCGCAGAACGGCTTCTGGCAGATCGCGTGCGAGACCCGCGGCAGCACCGCCTCGAGGATCGCCGGATGCGCCGCCGGCGGCGCGGTGATGTCGACGAGATCGAGCGCCTCCGCCGCCAGCATCTCGGCAACGCCGGGATAGACCCGCGGCCGCGCGCCCTCCGGCAGGCCGGCGAGCGCCCCGGCTGCCCGCGCCGCGTCCGGCTCCGCCACCGCGACCAGCGCGGCGCCGCCGATCCGCGCCCAGGCATCGAGGTGGAAGCGGCCGAAATAGCCCGCGCCGACGACGCCGACGCGCACCCGCTCCGGCAGCGCCGCCTCAGGCATCCTGGCGCTCCAGCGCATCGCCGACCGCGGCGAAGACCTGCGCCGTGCCGGCATCGCCGCCGAGCTCGCAGGTCACCAGCCGCCCCGGCGCGAAGGCCGCCTCGACCGCCGCGCGCAGCAGGGCGCCGGCCCGTGCCGTCTCGCGGCTGGCATGGCGGGTGCCGAGCCAGTCGAGCATCATCGCCGCCGAGAGGATCATCGCGGTGGGGTTGGCGAGGCCCTTGCCGGCAATGTCCGGCGCCGAGCCGTGGCAGGGCTGGAACACCGCATGGGTGTCGCCGATATCGGCCGAGGGGGCATAGCCCATGCCGCCCATCAGCGCCGCGCCGAGATCGGAGAGGATGTCGCCGAACATGTTCTCGGTGACCGCGACGTCGATGCTCCAGGGCTTCTGCACCATGGTCATGGCGAAGGCGTCGACATAGACGCTCTCGGCGCCGATGCCGGGATGCGCCGCGGCGCGCGCCTCGAACACCTCGCGCCAGAAGGCGAAGGCGCCGAAGACATTGGCCTTGTCGACCGAGGTCACCTTGCGCTGGCCGCCGCGGGCATCGGCGAGCCGGAAGGCGAAGTCGAACAGCTTCTCGCAGATCGGCCGGGTGATCACCATGGTCTCGCGCGCCTCGCGGTCGCCGTCGCGGGTGCCGGGGGCCTGCGGGGCGAACAGCCCCTCGGTGGATTCGCGCAGGATCACATAGTCGATGTCATGCGCGCGCGGGTCGGCGAGAACGCGCCGCACGCCGGGGATCGGCTTCACCGGGCGCACCCCGGCATAGAGGCCGAACTCCATGCGCAGGTCGATCTGCGGGGTGATCTCGCGCCCGTCGGGATAGCGCACGGCCGGCAGGCCCATGGCGGCGAGCAGGATCGCGTCCGCGGCGTCGGCGGTGGCGATCGACCGCTTCGGCAGCGCGGTGCCGTGGTCGCGGTAGTGCACGGCGCCGGCATCGCAATGCGACCAGTCGGGCAGCGGGGCGCCGGCGCGGGCGGCGGCGCGCTCGATCAGGCGGAGCGTCGGCTCGGTGATCTCGGCGCCGATGCCGTCGCCGGGGAACACCGCCACGCGAAATCCGGAATTGCTGCTCATCAGGCGGTCTCCATCAGCTTTGCGAGGGGGCCGATCTCGGCCTCCCAGTGGGTCAGGGGGTGGCCCGGTGCGGGGGCCTCGAAGGCGGCGACGGCCTCGCCGAGCAGGCAGCCGAGCCAGGCGGTGCGCCGGTCCGGCCCGCCGAAGGCGAGGTTGGAAATGTTGGCGAGGCGGCGCCCGCCGGCGGTGTCGAGATGCTGCCGGCCCATCTCGCCGGCCTGGAAGGCTGCCTCGACCCAGGCGAGATGCGCCGGGTCGACATCCTCGAGCAGCGTCTCGGCCTGCCCGTCCGGGGCGACGCGGATCACCCGGTTGGAGACGATGGAGGTGACCAGCAGCGCCCCGGTCTCGTCGAGCGCCAGCCCGTCCGGGAAGGTGCCGGGGCCGAAGCCGGCATGGGTGCGGCCGGCGCCGAGCCGGGCGCCGGCGAGGGGAAAGGCGGTGAGCCGGCGGGCGAAGGTCTCGTTGACCCAGAGCGTGCCGCCATCCGGCGCGATCAGGCATTCGTTGGTGTAGCCGAGCCCCTCGGCGGCAATGCGGGTCTCGCCGCCCTCGTGCACGGCGACGAGGCCGGAGGCGGCATCCGGGCGATAGTCCAGCGCCCGCGGCACCCGGGTGGTCGAGATGGTGATCCAGAGCCGGCCTTCGGCATCCGCGGCGACGAAATTCGCCGGCGGCATCGGGCAGCCCGCGATGCTGTCGGTCACCAGCGTGCAGCGCCCGTCCGGGTGCAGGCGGTAGATGCCGCCGCGGGTCTCGCCGAGATGGGCGACCAGGATCGTGCCGCCGGGCTCGAGCGCGATGCCGTTGGCGCGGACCGGCAGGTCGATCCCCGGCTCCGGCCGGGTCGCCAGCAGCCGGTGCACCCGCCCGGACGGGGCGATCAGGCTGACCCCGCCGGGGGGCGTCCAGTCCGGCGCGATCAGCAGGCCCGAGGCATGGGCGAGCACGCATTCCGGCCGCCTGAGCCCGGCGCCGTGGAAGCGGATGGCATCGGGCCCGATCGGGAATCTCATCGGCCTGCCCCTTTCAGCTTGGCATTTAAATCGATTTAGATCAGGATGCCGGAGGGAGACAAGCCCCATTCCGCAAGGGAGGACAGCAGGCATGTATGTCGTGACCGTGCGTTTCGAGATCGAGCCCGAGATGGCCGCGGCCTTCCTGGGCCGGATGCGGCGGCAGGCGGCCGACAGCCTGCGCCTCGAACCGGGCTGCCGGCGCTTCGAGATCTGCCTCGACCCGCCGCGGCCGGAGCGGGTGTTCCTCTACGAGATCTACGACGACCGCGCCGCCTTCGAGAGCCATCTCGCCAGCCCGCATTTCCGCGATTTCGACCGGGCGGTGGCGCCGATGGTGACGGAAAAGACGGTCGAGATCTGGGCGCTCGATCCCGGCGCCTGAGCGGCGCCGGCTCACGACGGGAAGCGCAGCCTGAGATCCGCCACCTGGGCCTGGGTGAGAAACCGCGTCTTCTCGCCGCGCAGCATCAGGTAGAGCTTCGCCGTCTCCTCCAGCTCCTCGGCCGCGGCGACCGCCGCATCCAGCCCCTTGCCCGCCACCACCGGCCCGTGATTGGCCAGCAGCATCGCATGGGCATGGCGCGCCACGCCGCGCACCGCCTCGGCCAGCGCCCGGTCGCCCGGCGCGAAATAGGGCACCAGCGGGCAGCGCCCGACGCGCATCACGTAATAGGCGGTGATCGGCGGCAGCACGTCCTCCGGGTCGATCTCCTCGAGGCAGGAGAGCGCCACCGAATGGGTCGAGTGCAGATGCACCACCGAGCGCATCTCCGGCCGCTCCTCGTACATCGCGAGGTGCAGGAAGGCCTCCTTCGAGGGCCTGTCGCCGGCCAGATGCGTGCCGTCCGGCGCCACCAGCGAGAGCCGCTCGGGGTCGAGCCTTCCCATCGAGCTGCCGGTCGGCGAGACGATCATCCCCGCCTCGGTCAGCACCGAGACATTGCCGGAGGCGCCGCAGCCATAGCCGCGGTTGAACAGCGAGGCGGAGAGGACGCAGATCTCCTCGCGGAGCTTCGCCTCCTCGGGGCCGATGCGGTGGCTCATGGCGCCGTCTCCAGCGCATCGGCGAAGAAGGTGACGGCGCCGAAATTGCCCGATTTCAGCGCCAGCGCGACCGGCTCCGGGCCGAGCGTGGTGCACCAGGGCACCCCCGGCGCGATCGAGCGGCCGACGCGGAGCTGGGTCGCGCCGAGGGCCTGCGCCACCGCGCCCGAGGTCTCGCCGCCGGCGACGATGAAGCGCCGCACCCCGGCCTCGGCGCGGAGCCGGCGCGCGGTGCGGGCCAGCGCCTCCTCGACCAGCGCCGCCGCCCGGGCGGTGCCGAGCTCGGCCTGCACCCGCGCCACCTGCTCCGGCGGCTGGGTCGCGGCCAGCAGCGCCGGGCCCTCGGCCAGCGCCGCGCGCATCGCGTCCGGAACCGTCTCGTCGCCGGCCGCCAGCGCCAGCGGGTCGAGCCGGAAGAGGCGCCCGCCATCGGCCTCCCAGCGCGCCACCTGCGCATTGGTCGCCTCGGAGCAGGAGCCCGAGAGCAGCGCCGCCGGGCCGCCGACCGCCGGCAGGGCGGGGGGATCGGCCTCGCCCGCGGTGCCGGTCAGCACCCGCGCCAGCGAGATCCCGAGCCCCGAGCCTGCCGTCACCAGCGGCAGATCGCGCACCGCCTCGGCCAGCGCATCGAGATCGCCCTGCGCCACCGCATCGACCACGAGATGCCGCCGGCCCTCGGCCGCATGCGCCTCCAGCGCCGCGCGGATCGCCGCCGCGCCCTGCCGCACCACCGGCCAGCCGACCAGCCCCGCCGCCGCGCCCGGCGCAAGCTGCGGCGCCAGCACGCGCACCAGGTCGGCATCGGTCATCGGCGTCAGCGGATGCTTCGCCATCCCGGTCTCGGAGAGCAGCCGGTCGCCGACGAACAGCTTGCCCATGTAGATCGTGCGCCCGTTCTCCGGCAGCGCCGGGGTGTAGACGGTGTAGGGCGCGCCGGTATCGGCCATCAGCGCCTCGGCCACCGGGCCGATATTGCCGGCAGGGGTCGAATCGAAGGTGGAGCAATACTTGAAATAGGCCCGGCCGATGCCCGCCCCGGCCATCCAGGCCCAGGCCGCGCGGCTCTCGGCCACCGCCTCGGCCACCGGCGCGGTGCGCGACTTCAGCGCCACCACCACCGCGCCCGCCTCGGGGCAGGGGGCGCCGGCCTCCGGCACCCCGAGCTGCAGCACGGTGGCGAGCCCGCCGCGCGTGAGCATCGAGGCGAGATCCGTCGCGCCCGTGAAATCGTCCGCCACCGCGCCGAGCATCCGTGCCATGCTGTCCGTCCCTTGCCAAGGCCGCCGGAGCGGCTGTCTAAATCGGTTCAGGTCCCGTGGGAAGGGGGGCGCCGGTCAGACCAGATCCAGCACCACCTTGCAGGCCTCGCCCCGGTTGAGCGCCGCGAAGCCCTGCTCGTAGTCCTCGAAGGGAAAGCGGTGGGTCAGCACCGGGGTGATGTCGAGCCCGCTCTCCAGCATCGCCAGCGCCTTGTGCCAGGTGTCGAACATCTCCCGGCCATAGACGCCCTTGAACTCGAGCCCCTTGAAGATCGCCTTGTTGAGATCGACCTGCACCGGCCCCTTGAAGATGCCGAGCAGCCCGATCCGCCCGCCATTGTTCATCGCCTCGATCATCTCGGACAGCGCCGGCCCGGCGCCGGACATCTCGAGGCCGACATCGAAGCCCTCGAGCATGCCGAGCGCGGCCATCGCGTCCTTCAGGCTCTCCTCGCCGGCGACCACGCCGCGGGAGGCGCCCATCCGGGTCGCGAGCTTCAGCCGCTCGGCGTTGAGATCGGTCACCACCACGTGGCGCGCGCCGGCATGGCGGCAGACCGCGGCGGCCATCAGCCCGATCGGCCCGGCGCCGGTGATCAGCACGTCCTCGCCGACCAGATCGAAGCCGAGCGCGGTGTGCACCGCATTGCCGAGCGGGTCGAGCACGCTGGCCTGGGCATCGGCGATGCTGTCCGGGATCGGGCAGACATTATGCGCCGGGATCACCAGGTAATCCGCGAAGGCGCCGGGGCGGTTGACGCCGACGCCCTTGGTGGCGCGGCAGAGATGCTCGCGCCCGGCCCGGCAGTTGCGGCAATGGCCGCAGACGATATGCCCCTCGCCGGAGACCCGCTGGCCGATGTGGTAGTCCTCCACCCCCGGGCCCAGCGCCTCGATGCGGCCGACGAACTCGTGGCCGATCACCATCGGCACCGGCACGGTGGCGGCGGCCCAGGCATCCCAGTTGTAGATGTGCAGGTCGGTGCCGCAGATCGAGACATGCTCGACCCGGATGCGGACCTCGCCGGGGCCGGGCTCCGGCCGGTCGACATCGCGGAGGGCGAGCCCGGGGGCGGCGGTTTCCTTGACCAGTGCGCGCATGGCGGTGTTCCTCTCGGGGGCTCAGGAGACGAGGCCGTGGGCGCGGCCGGCGGCGGTGAAGAGGTCCACCGCGCGGTCGATCTCGGCCTCGGTATGGGCGGCCGACATCTGCGTGCGGATGCGCGCCTGGCCCTTCGGCACCACCGGGTAGGAGAACGCCACGACATAGAGCCCGGCCGCCATCAGGTCGGCAGCCAGCCGCCCGGCCAGCGCCGCATCGCCGACCATCACCGGGATGATCGGGTGGCGCCCCGGCACCAGGGTGAAGCCCGCCGCGGTCATCTTCTCGCGGAAGCGCGCGGCATTGGCCTCGAGCCGGGCGCGGGCCCCGGTGGCGGCCTCGGCGATGTCGATCGCGGCGAGCGAGGCGGCGCAGATCGGCGGCGCCACGGCATTGGAGAAGAGATAGGGCCGGGCGCGCTGGCGCAGCAGCTCGACGATCGCCGCCGGCCCCGCGACATAGCCCCCCGAGGCGCCGCCGAGCGCCTTGCCGAGCGTGCCGGTGAGGATCTGCACCCGCCCCTCGGTGCCGGTCAGCTCCGGCGTGCCGGCGCCGCGCGCGCCGAGAAAGCCGGTGGCGTGGCAGTCGTCCACCATCACCATCGCGCCGTAGCGCTCGGCGAGGTCGCAGATCGCCGGCAGGTCGGCGATGATCCCGTCCATCGAGAACACCCCGTCGGTGGCGATCAGCTTGTGCCGGGCGCCTTCGGCCTCCCTTAGCCGGGCCTCGAGCTCGGCCATGTCGTTGTTGGCATAGCGCAGGCGCCTCGCCTTGCAGAGCCGGATGCCGTCGATGATCGAGGCGTGGTTGAGCGCGTCCGAGATGATCGCGTCTTCCGGCCCGAGCAGCGGCTCGAAGAGCCCGCCATTGGCGTCGAAGCAGGAGGGGAAGAGGATCGCGTCCTCGGTGCGCAGATAGCCGGCGATGCGCCGCTCGAGCCGGTGGTGCAGGTCCTGCGTGCCGCAGATGAAGCGCACCGAGGCCATGCCGAAGCCGTGGCTGTCGAGCGCCGCCTTGGCCGCCTCGATCAGCCGCGGATCGTCGGCCAGCCCGAGATAGTTGTTGGCGCAGAGATTGATCGCCTCGCCGCTGCCGCCATCGGCGGCGACGCGGATGTGGCTCGACTGCGGGGAGAGGATCTCGCGCTCGGATTTCCGGGTGCCGGCGGCGGTGATCTCCTCGAGCGCCGCGGCGGCGGCGGCGATCAGCGGATGGGGCGCGGGGGCATTCATCGGGTGATTCCTCGGTCTTGCCCGGCGGGGGCCGGGCCGGCAGGTGGAAGCGGGGCCGCGCCAGACTAGCGCGCGCCGCCGCGGCCGGCCACCGGTCTGCGACCGCTCGCCACCCGGGATCGACAGGAATTGCCGGATGTCGCGGGAGAGGGGGTGCGGGGAGGGGTGGGCCCTCCCCGCGGCGGCGTCAGGCGCGGCCGAGATCGCGCTCGGGCGCCGCGAAGGGCAGGCGCCGCTTGGCGGCTCCGGTCAGCACCCGCCAGGCATTGCCGACCGCCGGCGCCAGCGGCGGCACGCCGGGCTCGCCGATGCCGCTGGGCGCCTCGGCGCTGGCGATGATCGAGACCTCGACCACCGGCATCTCGGGGATGCGCAGCAGGGGATAGGTGTCGAAATTGGTCTGCGCCACCCGGCCGCCTTCCTCGAGGGTCAGCTCGTTGTGCAGCGCCGCCGAGAGGCCGTAGCCGACGCCGCCCTCGACCTGCGCGCGGATGATGTTGGGGTTGACCGCGACCCCGCAATCCACCGCCGCCCAGACCTTGTGCACCTTCGGCATGCCGTCCGCCTCGGAGACCTCGGCGATCATCGCCACATGGGTGCCGAAGCTCTTGTGCAGCGCGACGCCGAGCGCCCGGTCGCCGCGGCCCGGCCCCTGCCAGCCGGAGATCTCGGCGACCCGCTCGAGCACCGCCCGGTCGCGCGGCCGGTCGCCGCGGATCAGCCGCAGCCGGCCCTCCACCGCGTCCTGCCCGCCCTTCGCCAGCAGCTCGTCGAGGAACACCTCGGTGGCATAGGCGGTGTGGGTGTGGCCCACCGAGCGCCACCAGAGCACCGGCACGCCGGCCTCCATCCGCGCCCAGGAGACCCGGTGCGCCGGCCAGGCATAGGGCATGTCGCGCGCGCCCTCGACCGAGGTGGCGTCGACCCCGTCCTGCATCAGCATCTCGAAGGGGCTGCCGGCCACGATCGACTGGTTGGCGATGGTGTTCTCCCAGGCCGAGATCCGGCCCTCGGCATTGAGCGCGCCGCGCAGCCGGTGCACCGTGAGCGGGCGGTAGTGACCGCCGGTGATGTCGTCCTCGCGGGTCCAGAGCAGCTTGTAGGCGCCGGGCCCGGCGGCGCGGGCGATCTCGCCGATCTCGGCGGCGAGATGCGATGTGGGCTGCGCGCGCCGGCCGAAGCTGCCGCCGGCGAGCATGGTGTTGATGCGCACCTGCGCCGGGTCGAGCCCGAGGGCGCCGGCCACGACCTGGTGGTCCACCGTCTGCAGCTGCGAGCCCATCCAGAGCTCGGCGCTGTCGCCGCGATGCTCGATCACCGCATCCAGCGGCTCGAGCGGGGCATGGGCGAGATAGGGGAACTCGAACTCCGCCTCATGGGTGGTCGCCGCCGCGGCGAAGGCGGCATCGACATCGCCGCCGCCCTCCACCGGGGTGGCCGGCCTGCGCGCCGCCTCGGCGAAGATGCGGGCCAGCTCGTCGGTCGAGCGGGTCTCGGCGGCGCTCTCGTCCCAGTCGATCTCCAGCGCATCGCGGCCCTGCAGCGCCGCCCAGGTGTTGCGGCCATAGACCGCGACGCCCGCGCCGATCCGCGCCACCCGCTCGACCCCGGCGACGGCCAGCGCCGCCGTCTCGTCCACGCTCGCCACCACCGCGCCGAATTTCGGCGGATGCGCGACCGCCACGGTCAGCATCCCCTCGCGGTAGACATCGATGGTGAACTTGGCCGTGCCGGTGGATTTCGCCCGGCTGTCGAGCCGCGGCCGGTCGGTGCCGATCAGGCGGAACTCGGAGGGCTCCTTGAGCCGGGGCGCCTCCGGCGCGGCCTGCCCGGCCGCCGCCTCGGCCAGTTCGCCGAAGCTGGCGGACTTGCCGGAGGGGTGCGAGAGGATGCCTTCGGCCACCGCGATCTCGCCGGCCGGCACGCCCCAGCGCGCGGCCGCCGCGGCCACCAGCATCGCCCGCGCCGCGGCGCCGGCCCGGCGCATCTGCAGATAGGCGTTGGCGATGGCGGTGGAGCCGCCGGTGCCCTGGATGCCGAAGGCGAGGTTGGCATAGATCTGGGGGTCCGAGGGCGCGTGCTCGGCGCGCATCTGGTCCCAGCTGGCATCCATCTCCTCGGCGACCAGCGTGGCCAGCCCGGTCATCGGGCCCTGGCCGAACTCGATATGCTTGATCAGCACGGTGACGGTGTTGTCGGGCGCGACGCGGATGAAGGCGTTGGGCGCGAAGACCGCGTCGGCCTCGCCCCGGATCACCGCGGCGGCGCCGGACTGCGCACGCGCGGCCCCGGGCAGCGCCAGGCCGATCACCAGCCCGGCAGCGCCGGCCAGCATCTCGCGTCGGTTGGGTGCGATCTTGGTCATGGCTCAGCCCTCCAGCTTGGCGGCGGCGTCGTGGATCGCCTGGCGGATGCGCACATAGCTGGCGCAGCGGCAGGCATTGCCCTCCATGGCGAAGTCGATGTCCTCGTCGCTCGGCTTCGGCGTCTCGCGCAGCAGCGCCGTGGCCGCCACCACCTGGCCGGACTGGCAGTAGCCGCATTGCGGCACGTCGATCGCCACCCAGGCCTCGCGCACCGCCGCCGCCTCGCGGCCCTCGAGGCCCTCGATGGTGGTGACCTCCGAGCCCGCGACGGCCGCGACCGGGGTCACGCAGGCGCGGCTGGCGACGCCGTCGATCATCACGGTGCAGGCGCCGCATTGCGCGATGCCGCAGCCGAACTTGGTGCCGGTCATCCGCAGCTCGTCGCGCAGCGCCCACAGAAGCGGGGTGTCCTCGGGAATCGAGAGGGAGACCTCCCGTCCGTTGAGCTTGAAATCGGTCATGCCGCATCCCTTCCTCGGTTCTGCCCGGCGGTCCGGGCGATGGTGGGAGATATAGCGCGGCGGCGCGGCGCAGCGACGGCGATGGCGGGTCGGTTCCTCTCTATCTCTTGCCCGATCCTGCCCGGATGCGCCGCCGGGGCTCGGCGGAGCGCCCGCTTGCTGTCTATTCTGTGCTCCGGACGGGCCGGATGGGCAGGATGGGCCGGACGGGCCGGGCGGGCCGGGCGGCAGACGGGAGGTGCTGGCATGACGCGGATCGGATCGCTCCTGCGGGAGCTGCTCGCGGAGCACGCGGCGGGCACGCCCAACGGCATGGTCGAGGGCCAGGTGCCCGGCGTGCGGCTCTACTGGGCGCAGGACTACGTGCCCTGCACCCCGGTGCTCTACGATGCCGGGCTGGTGATCATCGGGCAGGGCTACAAGATCGGGCGCCTCGGCGCGCGCGAGTTCCGCTACGACCCGCAGACCTATCTCGTGGTCTCGGTGCCGATGCCCTTCGAATGCGAGACCTTCGCCACCCCGGAAGAGCCGCTGATGGGGGTCTTCATCGGGATCGACCGGGCGATGCTCGGCGAGCTGGTGGACCTCATCGACGGCACGGCGCCGGGGGCCGCCGGCGCGGCGGCCGGCGACCCGGGCTGGCTCGGCGCCGAGCCGGTGCGGCTCGACCCGGGGATGGCCGATGCGGTGGAGCGGCTGCTGCTGGCCCATGGCAACCCGGCGGATGCCCGCGCGCTCGGCCCCGGGCTGGCCCGCGAGGTGGTCTATCGCGCGCTCACCGGCGGGCATGGCGCGGCGCTTCGCGCGCTGGCCCGGGCCGACACGCGCGCCGCCTGCATCGCCCGGGCAATCGGCCGCATCCATACCGGCTTCACCGGGCGCCTGCCGGTGGCCGAGCTGGCCGAGGAGGCCGGGCTCAGCGTCTCGGCGTTTCACCGCGCCTTCAAGGAGGTGACCGCCGAGACCCCGCTGCAATATCTCAAGAAGCTCCGGCTCAACCGGGCCAAGGCGCTGATCCTGCACAACAATCTGACGCCAAGCCGGGCCGCCCACGCGGTCGGCTACGAGAGCCCCTCGCAGTTCAGCCGCGACTTCCGCCGCTATTTCCGCCACCCGCCCTCGGAGGCGCAGAACATTCCCGGCCCGCCCTGACCGCCGCCGGCCCGCCCGGCGGAGCCCGCGCTTGCAGTTTTTCCCCGCGGCGGGCAAGACTTGGCGGGTGCCAGCAGGCTGGTGCGACGAACGGGCGTTGGAGTTGAGCGTGACCGAGGCAGCCGACCGGGCGGGGAGCGTCGACGATCTCGAGGCGATCGTGGAGTCGACCAAGGCGATCCTCTGGGAGGCCCAGCTTCCGGATCTGCACTTCACCTTCGTGTCGGCCTTTGCCGAGACGCTGCTCGGCCACCCGGAGGCGGCCTGGTATCGCCCCGGCTTCTGGGAGAGCATGATCCACCCGGAGGACCGCGAGCGCGCGCTCGCCTTCTGCATGGAGCAGACCGCCGAGGGCCGCGACCACGAGCTCGAATACCGGATGCGCGCGGCCGACGGGCGCTATCTCTGGCTGCGCGACATCGTCACCGTGATGCAGGAGGGCGCCGGCGGCTGCCGCCTGCGCGGGGTGATGATCGACATCACCGCGGTCAAGCAGCTCGAGGCCGAGCTGCGCGCCGCCAAGGAGGCGGCCGAGGCGGCGAATGCGGCGAAGAACAGCTTCGTCGCGCATATGGGCCACGAGCTGCGCACCCCGCTCAACACCATCCTCGGCATGACCCAGCTCGCCGCGCAGCGCGCGCTGCCGGCGGATGTGAAGCGGATGTTCGGCCTGATCGACCAGTCGGGGCGGGCGCTGCTCGGCCTGATCAACGAGGTGCTCGACTATGCCCGCGGCTGGAGCGAGCAACTCACGCTGAACGAGGAATGGTTCGAGGTGGAGCGACTGATGCAGAGCGTGTTGGCAGAGCAGCAGGGGCAGGCGATCGCGAAGGGCCTTCGGCTGGGAATCGATCTCGATCCGGGCCTGCCCGAACGCCATTTCGGCGACCCGATGCGGGTCGGCCAGATCGTCACCAACCTGCTCTCCAACGCGATCAACTATACCGAGACCGGCGGCGTGCGCGTCACCGTCGCGCCCGCCGAGGCGGGACTCAGGATCGCGGTGATCGACACCGGGATCGGGATGAGCCCGGAATTCGCCGCGCGCGCCTTCGAGCCCTTCCTGCGCGACCATTCCGCCGGCGTGCAGGAGCGGGACGGGCTCGGCCTCGGCCTCGCCATCGTGCACAACACCGTCGAGCGGATGTCCGGCACGGTGAAGATCGACAGCGCCCCGGGCGCCGGCACCACGGTCAGCGTCGAGCTGCCGCTGCGCGCCGATGTCGAGACCACGCCGGTGCGCGCCCATGCGCTCTGCGTCGAGGACAACCCGGCCCATGCCATGCTGATGAAGGAGCTGCTGAAGCTCTGCAACATCACCTCCGAGCCGGCCGATGGCGGCGCTGCGGCGCTGGAACGGCTCGCACGCGGCGGCATCGACCTCGTGGTGATGGATGTCCGGATGCCCGGCATGGACGGGATCGAGCTGGTGCGCCGCATCCGCGCCGGCGAGGCGGCCTCGGGCCGCGTGCTGCCGGTGGTCGGGGTCTCGGCCGATGCGATGCCGCGCTGCATGGCGGAATGCCTCGAGGCCGGCATGGACGCCTACATCGCCAAGCCGATCCGCTATGACGAGCTCTCCGCGGTGATCGACCGGGTGCTGGACGAGCTCCCGCCGGGCGGGGCCGCCCCCGCCGCCGGCTGAGGCCGCGGCCCGCCGGACCCGCCGCCAATTCCATTCCCGCGCCGCCCCGGGCCTGCCCGGCGCGCCCATCGAGAGGGACCCCCCGACATGAAGATCCTCGTCCTGCAGCATGCCCGCGCCGAGCACCCCGGCGCCTTCCGCCCCTTCCTCGAGGAGGACGGCCACAGCTGGCACCCGGTGCATCTCGACGAGGGCGAGCCGGTGCCCGAGGCATCGGCGCTCGAGGGCAACGACGCGCTCTGGGTGATGGGCGGGCCGATGGATGTCTGGCAGGAGGAGGCGCATCCCTGGCTGGCGCCGGAGAAGCGGCTGATCCGCACCGCGGTGGAGGAGCGCGGCATGCCCTTCCTCGGGCTCTGCCTCGGGCACCAGCTGCTGGCGGAGGCGGTCGGCGGCCGGGTCGGCCCCTCGGCGACGCCGGAGATCGGCGTGATGGATGTGCGCCTCACCGAGGTCGGCGCCACCACGGTGATCTTCGACGATCTGCCTGAGGTCTTCGCCTGCCTGCAATGGCACGGCGCCGAGGTGCTGGAGATGCCGGCCGGGGCGAGCTGCCTCGCCACCTCGCCGGCCTGCGCGGTGCAGGCGATGGCCTGGGGCCCGCGCGCCTATTCGGCGCAGTTCCACATCGAGGTGGAGCCCGACACCGTGGCGAACTGGCTCGCGATCCCGGAATACCGCGCCTCGCTGGAGGCGGCGATGGGGCCGGACGGGCCGGCGCGCCTGGCGGCCGACTGCGCGGCGCGGATGGCCGAGTTCAACCGCCTCGCCGAGCGGGTCTACATCAACTGGATGCAGACCGCGGCACGGGTCTGAGCCCGGCCGGAGGGCGGGTGCCGGCGCGGTCCTGCGCCGGCTTTGGTCCGATTTCGGTGGGGTTTTGGTACAGGCGCGGCGCGCGCCCCGCGCAGCCGGTCAGGTGCCGGCCGGTCAGGTGCTGGCGGCGCGGGTCAGCGACAGCCGGGCGGTTTCCAGATGCCGCTTCATCGCCTCCGCCGCGCGCTCCGGCTCGCGCTCGCGGATCGCCGCGACGATCTCGCGGTGCTGGCGGTTGTAGGCGGCGATCATCTCGCGGTCGAGCGTCAGGGTCCGCATCCGGTACCACTGGTCGCGCCCGCGCACCGAGCTGATCTGGCCGACGATCCAGATCAGCAGGCCGTTGCCGGTGCTCTGGGCGAGCAGGGTGTGGAACTCGGTATCGGCATCGGAGAAGCGCTCCGGGTTGCCCTCGCTCTCCTCCATCTGGCCGAGCAGCGCCTCGTAGCGGTCGAGATCCTCGCGCCGGGCATGCAGCACGGCGAGCCGGCAGATATGCGGCTCGAGGGCGAAGCGGGTATCGATCAGTTCGAGCGGGCCGGTGTTGTCGATCACCGGGTTGACCGCGCCGACGGCAGAGCTGCGGACATAGGCGCCGCTGCCCGGGCGGATCTCCACCAGCCCCTCGCGCGCCAGCCGGCCGAGCGCCTCGCGCACGGTGCCGCGGGCGACGCCGAATCGTTCGGAAAGCGCGCGTTCCGGGGGCAGGCGGTCGCCCTGCATCAGGTGACCCGACATGATCTCCCTGCGGAGGCTCGCGGTGACCTCGCTCGAGCCGATGCGCCGGCGGCCTTCACTTTCCATGGTGGCTCCCTTGATTTTGATCCAATAATATACCGAACGTGGCGTGAGGCAAGTTTTCTGTCCGCAATTGGCTCAAAAGAGGTTGCGCTCCGGTGCGAATCGAGTAGCGTTTCCAGCAGCCGAACAGACCCGTCGCCTAGCGCGGGCCTCGCCAACTCCTGGGAGGTCCGGAATGGGTCCAGAACAGGGAGAGCGAGCATTGGCACAGCAGGATATCGAAGCCTTCGTCGAGGCTGACGGCCGCGAGGCACTGGTACGGGAGGTGCGTCAGAAGATCGACGCCCTCGGCATCGAGTATCTCTATCTGCAGTTCGTCTCGGTGACGGGGCGGATCTGCGGCAAGGGCATCCCCGCGGATCACTGGGAGAGCATCTCGCGCAAGGGCTTCCAGCTCGTCTACGGCGCGACGGTCAACCTGTTCACCAACCGCCATGGCGAGTATCTCGGCTATGGCCCGGAGGCGGCGGAGCTCGTCGGCATCCCCGAGCCCGAGACCTTCTGCCAGCTCCCCTGGGACAAGCGCGTGGCGCGCATCTGGTGCACGCTGTTCCGCAACCGCGAGGAGCGCGAGGACGCCGGCGCCTACCTGACCTCCGACTGCCGCGGCAACCTGCGCCGCCTGCATGCCGCCTTCAAGGAGAAGCACGGCTGCCACCTGCGCTCGGGCACCGAGCCGGAGATGATGTGGCTGAAGAAGGACGAGAACGGCCAGCCGAACGGCGGGTTTTCCAACCCCTACTGCTACCACATCGACCAGTTCGAGAGCCTGCGCCCGGTCTACATGAAGGTGATCGAGTATTCCCGCGCGATGGGGCTCGACATCATCCAGGGCGACCATGAGGACGCGCCGGGCCAGCTCGAGCTGAACTGGTCCTTCGACGACTGCGAGCGCACCGCCGACCGGCTCTCGACCTATCGCCAGATCTGCGCGCAGGTCGGCCGCGAGTTCAACCTGATCGCCTGTTTCATGACCAAGCCCTTCATGGGCGTCTCGGCCTCGGGCTGCCACCACAACATCTCGCTGTGGACCGGCGGCGAGGACGCGCCGAAGAAGCTCGGCCAGGAGACCCGCGCGGCGATGGACGAGGTGTTTACCTATCGTTCGGGCGGCGAGAACCTGTTCGACCCGGAGGGCGACGACCGGCAGATGCCGGGCATCGTCGGGCAGCACTCGATCGGCGGCATCGTCAAGCATCTCGACGCGATGACCGCGATCGGCTGCTCCACGGTCAACTCCTACCGCCGGCTCTGGGACACCGGCTTCTGGGCGCCGGTCTTCAAGGACTGGGGCTTCCAGAACCGCACCACGGGCCTGCGCATCTCGGCGCCGGGGCGGTTCGAGTTCCGCTCGGTGGACTCGATGGTCAACCCCTACCTGATGGCCTCGGCGATCCTGCAGGCATGCGACGACGGCATCTCCAACAAGATCGACTGCGGCAAGCCCGAGGAGCGCAACATCTACGCCGCCATGGAGGCCGGCAAGCAGGTCGCCAAGCTGCCGATGACGCTGGGCGCGGCGCTCGAGGCGCTGGCCGCGGACGATGTGATCAAGAGCGCGATGCCGGGCGAGATGTACCGGCTCTATCACGAGTACAAGACCGACGAGTGGGAGCGCTTCAACCACACCGTCACGGACTGGGATCAGAAGACCTATCTCGACTGCCTGCCCTGATCTCGGGCCTGTCGGGAAGGACAACCGCCGTTCCGGGGCGTGGCGAAGAGCGCCCCGATCCCTGCGGGGACGCCGCTGGCCGCGGCCCGGAACGGCTGCAAGCAAGGGTCAAACGCAATGTGTGGAATTGCAGGCCTCATCCATCGAGGCAAGACTTCGAACGTGGGCGGCGAGATGACCTCGATGCTCCAATCGCTGAAGCATCGGGGGCCGGATTCGACCGGCTTCGCGGTCTACGGCTCCGGCAACCCGGGCGACTACGTGATGCGCCTGAAGGTTGCCGAGCAGGAGGACATGGGCAAGGGCTCGGGCGTGCGCGACCTGATCGAGGCGCGCATCGCCGAGGTCGACAAGCGCCTGGCCTCGCATGACGCCCAGGTGAAGTCGCAGAGCCGGGTCACGCCCTATGCGCTGCGCTACGTGCTCGGCCATTCCGGCGACACCGAGGCGATGGCCAAGCATATCGAGGAGGTCGAGGGCGTCGAGATCCTCTCGCTCGGCAACGCGCTCGAGCTGATCAAGGATCTCGGCGACGCGACCGTGGTCTCGGGCCAGTACGCGCTCGGCGATTTCGCCGGCACGCATGCCATCGGGCACACCCGGATGGCGACCGAATCCGACGTCGACATCCGCTCCGCGCATCCCTACTGGGCGTTTCCCTACAACGACGTCTCGGTGGTGCATAACGGCCAGATCACCAACTACTGGATCATGCGCCGCCAGATGGAGCGCAAGGGCCACCGCTTCATGTCGAACTGCGACAGCGAGCTGCTCGCGGTCTACACCGCGCACAACCTGGCCAACGGCGTGAGCCTCGAGGACAGCCTGCGCCAGTCGATCGATGAGATCGACGGGGTGTTCACCTATCTCGTGGCCACCAGCGACCAGCTCGGCATGGCCAAGGACACCATGGCCGCCAAGCCGCTGGTGCTCTACGAATCCGACGAGCTGATCGCCATGGCCTCGGAGGAGGTCGCGATCCGCTCGATCCTGCCGCAGGAAATCGACACCACCGATCCTTACGATGAGGAGGTCCGGGTATGGCAAGCGTGAGCGACGCCGAGCTCAAGACCATGAGCCAGGAGGAGCGCGCCCGCGCCCTCGGGATGATGACCGAGCAGCTGACCTCGCGCTCGATGTTCATCGAGTTCAAGCCGGGGGAGGAGGCCCGCTTCGGCTATCCCTGGGCGCCGGATGTCGATTTCAACAAGCGCACCGAGATCGACGCCGACGCGATGACCACGACCGAGGTCAACGCGAAGATCCGCGGCCTGATGCGCGAGGGCTTCGGCACCATCGTGGTGAAGAACCCGCGCGGCAAGCACAGCCTCGGGGTCGGCATCCTGAGCCGGCTCAACCTGATCTTCGAGGGCTCGCTCGGCTATTTCGGCACCGGGCTGATCGACGGGCCGAACGTCCGCATCAACGGGCGCGTCGGCTGGTCCTGCGCCGAGAACATGATGTCGGGCACCGTGGTGGTCGAGAAGAATGCCGGCTCCACCTTCGGCGCGGCGATCCGCGGCGGCGACCTGGTCTGCAAGGGCTCCGTCGGCAGCCGCACCGGCATCGACATGAAGGGCGGAACGATCATCGTCGGCGGCGACACCGGCGCGCTCTCGGGCTTCATGATGCAGCGCGGGCGCATGGTGGTCTGCGGCAATGCCGGCAAGAACCTCGGCGACTCGATGTATGACGGCACGATCTTCATCGGCGGCTCGATCCGCTCGCTGGGCGTCGATGCCGTCGAGGCCGAGCTGACCGATCTCGACCGCAAGTGGCTGACCCGCAAGCTCACCCAGTACGGGCTGATGCCGGACAAGGGCGTCGACCACTTCACCAAGGTCGTGGCGGGCAAGCAGCTCTGGAACTACGACAACCTCGAGCCCTCCGAGAAGAAGCTGATCCTCTGACGGCATGCACCCGTCTGCCGGGGGCTATGGTGCCCCCGGCCAAGTCAAAAGTCTGGAGACCATCATGGCCGACGGAGCACCGACCAAGAAGCCGCTCGACCGGGACCCGTACCGGCTCGGCAATTCCTTCGTCTTCCCGCCGCGGGTGATCGACGACATCCATGTGAAGGCCGAGCTCGGCCGCTACCGGATGCGCGGGTTCTCGCTGTTCAAGAAGATCCCGCACTGGGACGACCTGACCTTCCTGCCCGGCACGCTGACGCGGTTCGTCATCGAGGGCTACCGGGAGAAATGCGACACCAAGACGGTGATCGGCCCGCGCGCCAAGCGCCCGATCGAGCTCGACATCCCGGTCTATGTCACCGGCATGAGCTTCGGCGCGCTGAGCTACGAGGCCAAGACCGCGCTGGCCCGCGGCGCCACCATGGCCGGCACCGCGACCTGCTCGGGCGAGGGCGGCATGATCCCCGACGAGCGCCGCTACAGCTCGAAATGGTTCTACCAGTGCATCCAGAGCCGCTACGGCTTCAACCCGAACCACCTGGTCCTGGCGGATGGCTGCGAGTTCTTCATCGGGCAGGGCTGCAAGGTCGGCCTCGGCGGCCACCTGATGGGCCAGAAGGTGACCGACCAGGTCGCCGAGATGCGCTCGCTGCCCGCCGGCATCGACCAGCGCTCGCCGGCCCGGCACCCGGACTGGCTGGGCCCGGACGATCTCGCGCTGAAGATCCAGGAGATCCGCGAGGCGACCGACTGGCAGATCCCGATCCAGCTCAAGCTCGGCGCCGCCCGCGTCTATGACGACGTGCGCATGGCGGTGAAATGCGACCCGGACTCGATCTATATCGACGGCATGGAGGGCGGCACCGGCGCCGGCCCGCACCTCGCCACCGAGGATACCGGCGTGCCCGGCATGGCGGCGATCCGGCAGGCGCGGCGCGCCATCGACGATCTCGGCAAGCGCGGCGAGATCACGCTGATCTATGCCGGCGGCATCCGCAACGGCGCCGATGTGGCGAAGGCGATCGCGCTGGGTGCCGATGCCATCGCGCTCGGCCATTCGGTGATGATGGCGCTGAACTGCAACAAGGACATCCCGGAGGCCAACTATCCCGAGGAGATCGGCTCGGAGCCCGGCTACTGCTACCACTGCCACACCGGGCGCTGCCCGGTCGGCGTGGCGACGCAGGACCCGGCGCTGCGCAAGCGGCTCGACCCGGACGAGGCGGCGGAGCGGGTCTACAACTTCCTGCACACGCTGACCATCGAGGCGCAGCTCTTCGCCCGCGCCTGCGGCAAGACCAACCTGCACAGCCTCGAGCCGGAGGACCTGGCGGCGCTGACCATGGAAGCCTCGGCGATGGCGGGCGTGCCGCTGGCCGGCACCGAGCACACCGTGGGCATCGCGGATTATCACCATCTCTGAGGGCATCCGCGGGACCGGGGGCATCGAGCCCCCGGCCCCGCGGCGATCCCCGCGGGGGATCGCGGGCGCCTCTGACAAACGCAAGGAATTCGAGACATGGCGGGCACCAGCTACAAGGGCTCCGAGATCACCGATGTGGACCAGTTCCTGACCGATGCGGAGGGGCTCGCCTCCGCGCGCGAGAAGGAGATCGGCCAGCATATCGGCTATCGCTACGACGTGAACCTCGTGCCGGACTACGACCGGATCACGCCGTTCCTGAAGGATTATGTCGAGTTCATGGGATGGGACGACCTGAACTGGCTCGAGGACGTGCACATGGGCTACGAGGAGGGCAAGCCGGCGGTGTTCGACCGCAACATCAACGGCTGGGTCCGGGTGCCGGACAGCATCTCGCTGCCGGACAACCAGCAGGACCGGGACATGATCGCGCGCGAGCTGCTGATCAAGTTCCAGATGTCGGACCGGCATCCGCTGGTCACGCTGCGCAAGGCCTACACGAAGTTCTGATGGCGCGCCGTCTCGCCATCGCCTGCCTGCAGACGCGCCCCCGCGCCGATTTCGAGGGGGCGCTGGCGGAGGCGCTCGGCCTGGCCGGGCAGGCCGCCGCGGGCGGCGCGCAGCTCATCGCGCTGCCCGAATACTGCGGCGGGCTCGCCACCGAGGGCGGCATGATCGCGCCGCCCGCGGCGG
This sequence comes from Paralimibaculum aggregatum, assembly GCF_030270585.1. Lineage (GTDB taxonomy): Bacteria > Pseudomonadota > Alphaproteobacteria > Rhodobacterales > Rhodobacteraceae > Thermohalobaculum > Thermohalobaculum aggregatum. The sequence continues at coordinate 1,644 of NZ_BSYI01000039.1, read as the reverse complement.
CGGAGGCGGACCATCCGGTGGTGCAGGGGCTGCGGGCCTTCGCGCGGGACCGCGGCGTCTGGCTGCTGGTCGGCTCGGTCGCGGTGCCGGGGCCGGCGGGGCGGGTGCTGAACCGCGGGCTGACCATCGCGCCGGACGGCGCGATCGCCGCGCGCTACGACAAGATCCACATGTTCGACATCCAGCTCTCGGAGACGGAGGTCTACCGCGAGAGCGCCCGGGTGGCGCCGGGGGCGGCGGCCTGCCTCGCGGAGGCCGCCGGCGCGCGGATCGGCCACACGATCTGCTACGACCTGCGCTTTCCGGCGCTCTACCGCGATCTGGCGCAGGCCGGGGCGGAGATCCTCGCGGTGCCGGCGGCCTTCACGCGCAGGACCGGCGAGGCGCACTGGCACGTGCTGAACCGGGCGCGCGCCATCGAGAACGGCGCCTTCGTGGTGAGCCCCTGCGCCATCGGCCCGGTGCCGGGGGGCGGCGAGAGCTATGGCCATTCGCTGATCGTCGGGCCCTGGGGCGAGGTGCTGGCCGATGGCGGCACCGAGCCCGGCGTGGTGGCGGCGACGATCGATCTCGACGCGGTGGCCGAGGCGCGGGCGAAGATCCCGAGCCTGACCCATGACCGCGCCTTCGCCCCGGCAGGGGCTTCCGGAACCGGCCGTGCGGGACACGGCCCGACAGACCCAAAGGAGGTCGCATGAGCGAGCTCACCGCCGCCCTCGGCATCGCGCCGGTGCGTCACCCGCTGCGCGATGCCTTCCTGAAATGGCAGTGCCGGGTGCGCCAGATCGCGATGCGCGAGGGGCTCGGCCGGCCCGACGACGCGGTCACGCCCGAACTCTGGCTGGAGGGCGCCGAGGCGCCGATGGGCCATGTCATCACCGTGCTCAACAAGGCGCCCAACGCCTCGAAGACGCCGGAGCTGATGCATATCGCCAAGCGCACCGCCGACCCGGCGGAGCGGCGCGGCAAGGCGCTCGAGTTCCTGTCGCAGACCTATTACCAGAAGGGCCAGGAATTCTCCGACATGCTGACGGCGACCTTCCCGCCGGGCTCGGAGGGGGCGGCGCGGATCCGCGAGGCCGGGCGCTGCCGGCTGGTCTTCGAGGCCTATGCGCAGCGCTGGGAGCTCGCCTGCCGGGTCTGGCGGCTGGCCGAGCACCACCCGCTGCACCAGGCGACCTGGTGGCACAATTTCCTCTTCAACCCGCAGCTCGCGCCGGACACGGTGATCCTCGGCTTCGAGCCCGACTGGGCGGCGAGCGCCGCCGATCCGAGTCCGGTCTGAGGCCTGAGGGAGCGCGCCCGGCCGATGCCCTTCGGATATGTCATCGCGCAGATCGACGTGACCGACCCGGCGGCCTATCCCGACTATGTCGCGATGGTCGGCCCGGTGGTGGCGCGGTTCGGCGGCGAGTTCCTCGTGCGCGGCGGCCGGGCGGAGTATCACGAGGGCGAGCCGCCGGGCCGGCGCACCGTGGTGATCCGCTTCCCCAGCTTCGAGGCGGCGCGGGACTGGTATCATTCCGAGGACTATGCCGCGGCGAAGCTGCTCAGGCAGCGGGCCTCGACAAGCGTGCAGACCATCGTGGAGGGTGTCTGAGGGCCGGCCAAGGCCCCGGACCGGAAGAACAGGGAGACAGAACA
>NZ_BSYI01000038.1 GCF_030270585.1 Paralimibaculum aggregatum | reverse complement strand
GGGAATTCCAAGGAAAGATTGTATATCTGTGTGTTATCAGAATGATATGGACTTCTGAGGATCGTTCTGGAAAACAACATGGCGGACATCCACTCCGCCACTGTTTCGGCGGAAATATCTGATTTATAAGAGAAATTTCCAATACTGTAGCTGCGATCCCATACATTTACCCATTAAGCGGCGTCGGCCTTGCGGCGTTCCACATTCGGCAGGGCGAATGCCGGCTTACATGACGCCATGATGACGCTGAGCGAATTCCGGGCGAAGATTGCGTGGCGCCATCGCTCTTAACAACATGGCGTGGCTGATGCCGCTATCGTGACCGTCCCTTGATCGTGGATGGCGTGGTGAGGGCCCGTCAGCCGGTATAGACCACGCTGGCGAACCTGATGGGCCATCTCCCGTTTCCGTGATCGGGCGGGTCTGTCGATGGCGATGACGGCCGCCGGCGCCGATGGACGTTAGCCGCGGGCGCTGTGGGGTCGGACGGTGTCGTCGTGACGCCGCCATTGGACGCCGAATGGACCGCCGGAAGCAGGAACGGTGCCGGGCTCTGCCGGCGCCTGCGCGCCGCAGGCTTCCGCGGCAGCCTGCGGGTTGTGACGCAGTGGGCGACGCGCCGCCGCCGCTCCGAGATGGCGCCTGATGGCCGTTCCCGGAAACGCCCCTCCGCGCGTGCCATTGCCCGCATGATGACACTGCGCAGGGATCGCCTAACGAGGGACGAGGCGTTCACCGTCGCGCAGATCGAACACGGCGTGCCGCAACGCGCCGAAGCGGCCGCGCTGGTCGACGACTTCCAGAACATGTTCCGGAGGGCCGCGGCTTCGACATCCTGACCATCGACATCTACGAACTGGAGGACGGCAAGATCGTCCGCTCCTGGCAGGTCGGGGATTGGGCCGGCGCGCTGCGGCAGTTCTTGGGTCAGGAACGCCCCGCGCCGTCGAACCCCCGCGCCGTCGACCCCCCATGCCGGCTCACCGACGTGCCGGCGCGTCTCTTGGGGGAAGGAGCCCGAGCCATGCAATACGCGGTCACCGCCGTTTCCGGCCGGCTTGGCCGGATGATCGCCGCTCACCCGATCAGCAGGGTTGGCGAAAATCACGTCGTCGGGCTGGCCCGGTTGCCGGAGAAACCGAGCCAGCGGGCTCGCCTGGGCCGTAGGTCGCGGCGCCATCTACATCGAACCCGACATCGACGCCCTGGACGACTGCCGTGCCGCGGGTGAAATCGCCAACAGCGCGGGAGACGGCAGGAGCGGCTACACGACCCGCGGCGAACTGGCGCTCGCCTATGCGCGCCTGCCGGCCCGCTCCGAGCTTGACGGCGAGACGGTCGAACTGCTCGACAAACCCATCACGCAGTCGCAATTGGCGGAGCGCCTCAACGACGTCTTCGGCACGAGGCTGACCTGCCGCGATTAAACCCCAACTGAGTATGGCGCCGACCGGACCGACGCCCTGGGCCCCTTCTTCGGTCCGATAATCGGCGGGATCCATGACGGCATCCGCTGCGGCGCATATGACCCGCCCGGCGATCTCGAGGCCGTGGCGGGCCGCCCGCGCCTGAACCGGGACGACCGCTTCGGATCGCTGGCGATTCGAACGACGGCTTTGCTGCGCTGTGGCATAAGACCTGCAGCGCGCCGGAGATGCGAGCATGGAACGTCTGGAATCGATCTGGAACCACCCCACACTTTCTGGGCGCTGCTGAGCCTGCCCGCCATCCCCATCGTCACGGGCTTCGCCTCGGACGACCCGCGCGCGGTGCATGAGATGCTGCACCCCACGGGGGAGTTCGCGGCGCGCTTTATGATCGTCGCGATGACTATAGCGCCGATGACCGTGCTGCTGCGCGGCTGGCGCGGACCGCGCTGGATGATGAAACGGCGCCGCCGTCTTGGCGTCGCCGCGTTCGGCTGCGCGGCGCTGCACATGGTGCTCTACCTGATCGACAAGGGCGCTGTGGCCTTCACCCCGGGGCGAGCTATCCAATCTCTACATCTGGACCGGCTGGATCGCGTTCCTGATATTCGTGCCGCTCGCCGTGACCTCTACGGACGGTTGGGTCCGCGATGGAAGATGCTGCAACGCTTCGTCTATGGCGCAGCGGTGCTGACGCTCCTGCACTGGGCCGCGCTGCACGACTGGGGCGGCGTGGGACCGGCAATGGTGCATTTCGCGCCGCTTGTCCTGCTTGAAGCCTATCGGCTCTGGTCGACACCGGGGCGTCGGCGGCTGCGGGTTGCATGACGGGCGTTGCCGTCACAGCACGCTGGGCAGCCACAGCGCGATGCCCGGGTTCAGGAGGACCAGGATCAACCCGATGGCCTGAAGCGCGATGAAGGGCCACATTGCGCGGAAGATCTCGCCCAGCTCGATCTCGGGCGGCGCCACCGACTTGAGATAGAAGCAGGCCGGGCCGAACGGCGGCGAAAGATAGGAAATCTGCATGTTCATGCAGAACAGGACGCCGAACCAAACCGCCGAGTAGCCCAAGCTTTCGACGATCGGCACGAAGATCGGCATGGTCAGCAGGACGATGCCGATCCAGTCGATGAACAGGCCCAGCACGATCAGGACCAGCATCATCAGCAGGATCACGCCCAGCGGGTCGAGCTCCAGCCCCGTGATCGAGCTCTGGATGAACTTCGCCCCGCCCAGCAGGTTGTAAACGCCGATCAGTGCATTGGCGCCGATGGTCAGCCAGATCAGCAGCCCCGAGGTGCTCATGGTGCGCCAGAGCGCGCCGCGCAGCATTGCCCATGTCATCTCGCCGCGCATCACGGCCGAGGCGGCGGCGCCGATCACGCCCATGGCCGCCGCCTCGCTGACCGAGGCGATGCCGGCGTATATCGTGCCGAGCACCCAGACAATCACCAGCACCGGCAGGACCAGCCCGCGCGCGAGGCGCAGCTTCTCTGCGAGGGGTATCTGCCGCTCCTCGATGCCGGCCGGCGGGCCGGCGGCCGGGTCCAGGTGACAGCGGATCAGCACATACGCGGCGTAGAGCCCGGCCAGCAGCAGGCCGGGGACCAGAGAGGCGACGAACAGGTCCCCAATCGAGACGTTGGCCGTGAGCCCGTAGATAACAAGGACGATGGAGGGCGGGATCATGGTGCCCAGCGATCCGCCGGCGCAAACGATGCCGATGGCGAGCTTGCGGTCGTAGCCGCGCGCCAGCATCTGAGGCAGCGCGATCAGACCCAGGAGCACGATCTCGCCGCCGATGATCCCGGTCATTGCCGCCAGCACGACGGCGACAGCCAGCGTCTGCAGCCCGAGCCCGCCCTTCAGCCGCCCCGCGACAAGGTGCATGGCGCGGAACAGATCGCGCGCCACGCCGGATTGTTCGAGGATCGAGGCCATCAGGATGAACATCGGCACCGCGACCAGCACGAACTCGCTGACCAGCGTGTAGGAGCGGCTGGCGACGATGGTCAGCCCGTTGGGTCCGTAGGCGAGCAGCGTGGTCACCATCGCCACGGCGCCGGTGGCAAATGCCAGCGGCACGCCGATCGCGAGGAGGATCGAGATCCCCGCGACGATCAGCAGCGAGATGGTGCCGATGTCCAAGCGCTCAGTCCGTCGGTGCCGGTGCCGGGCGGACAAGGCCCAGGTGCCGCGCCAGCTGCAACAGCGTCTGCACGGCGATCAGTGCCGAGGCGACCACCAGCGCCGTCTTGATCACCACCGGCGTCGGCTGGTTCCAGGCCGAAGCCGAGGTTTCCATGCGCGACCAGGCCCGGCCGGCGACGATCCAGGCCGCGTAGATCATCGCTCCGATGTAGAACAGTGTGACCAGCGCCGCGACGATGTCGGCCATCAGCCGCAATCGCGGCGGGAAGTGCATGTAGAGCGAGGTGATCCGGATATGCTCGCCGCGCACCATCGCGTAGGGCCCGCCGAACAGGAAGGCCACCGCGACCAGCGTCGCGGTCAGTTCGTGCGCCCAGATCGTCGGCGCGTTGAGAAGGTAGCGGGCGACGACCTCGTAGGCGATCGCCGCGGCGACAGCGAGAAAGACGACGGCGATGACGCGGCCGAGCAGGTCTTGCAGCCGGTCGACGACGCTCAGGTCGGGCATGCGCGGGTTCCCCGGGTCAGTTGGCTTGCATGTGGGCGCCGGGCGGCGGCGAGGGAGAGACCGCCGCCGCCCGGTCTCAACTCACTCGATCAGCCCGAGCGATTTCAGGTAGGCGACGTGGCTGTCGACCACCTTGCCGGCCATCTCGCTGCGGCCGCCGAACTCGCGCCAGACTTCGGCCGCGACGCGGCGGAGTTTCCGCCGCTCCTCGTCCGACCAGTCCACCAGCTCGGCCCCGTCGGCCCTGGCCGCCGCGACCGCTTCGAGGTCCGCCGACGCCATGGTGCGGATCATGTCATAGTTGAAGTCGCGCACCGCCATCTCGAAGATTGTCTTCAGGTCGTCCGGCAGCCCGTTCCAGGTATCGAGGTTGATCGCGACCTCGCCCATCGGCATCGAATGGAGGCCAGGGTAGATCGGATACGGCGCGATCTTGTGAAACCCGAGATCCTGGTTCATCGACAGCGTGCCCCAGTCCGCCCCGTCGATCACGCCGCGTTCGAGCGAGGTGTAGACCTCGGCGCCGGGAATGTTCACCGGCGCCGCGCCGATGTTGCGGAATATCTCGGACGCCGTACCCTCCGGCATCCGCAGCTTCATGCCCTGGAAGTCCTCCACCGTCGCCACGCGCTTCTTCGAGGGGATCGATTCCATGCCCCACAGCACCGGGCCGACGTAGAACAGGTTGAAATCGGCATACATTTCCCGCGCGATTTCCAGCCCGCCATGTTCGTACACCCAGTCCGTCAGCTGGTAGGGGTTCTCGTAGGCCGCGTTCAGGTCGGCGAGCAGCGCCATGCCTGGCTCCCGGCCGGCAAAATAGGCGGGCGCGGAATGCTGGCCCTCGAGGATGCCACTGCCGACCGCCTCGAGCGTCTCGTTGTAGGCGACCACCGCGCCGACGGGCAGCGGCGTCACGGTCAGCCGGCCGCCGCTGGCCTTGCCAACGTTCTCGGCAAACCGCTCGAACACCTGCTGGTTGATCGACCCGGCCTGCCAGATCGATTGGATCTTGAGTTCGGTGGTCTCCTGCGCCTGTACGCCGCCCGCGGCGGCCAACGCCGCGGCGGCGGCCAGTCCCAACAGGGTCCGTCTGTTCGCGCGCATATGATCTCCTCCCATGCCGTTTTTGTTGTGTTCCCCGGCACCGCCGGGGCGGCTGCGTCGTGATTTGCGGGTCAGAGCGACCGGCCTTCCGCCGCAAGCTTCTTGTTCAGGATCTGCCGCACCTTGATGCCGGCGCCGTCGGCGCCGAGCGTCACCTCGAGGTAATCGAGGCCCCGCGGGTCCTTCGCGATCTTGTCCTGCAGGCGCTCCAGCAAGTGCTTGTCTTCGTCAAAGGCCGCCGTGACACTGGCCTTGGTCTTTGCCGCCACCTCGTCCGAGATCTCCGGCACGTCGAAGGCCGCGGCCCAGAAGTAGTGGGTGTGCCCGCGCGTGGACGGGGTCACGATGTGGCAGCCGCGCATGATGAAGTCGGCCCGGCGGCCCGGCTCCGGGTTCGGGTCGTGCACGTTCCAGTCGGAGAACGAGATCGCCAGCGACGGCATCCGGCCCTTCTGGACCCGCTTGATGGGCTTGTCCTCGGGCAGCCCCATGCCGGCGCAGAACAGCGGCGACAGGGGCGCGAGGTCGAACTCCTGCTCGTAGCACACCGTCTCGCCCTCCATGTAGGTGTCGGGGGCGGTGATCCAGTCGTCCTGCTTGAAGGTGTTCTTGTGCAGAAAGGCGATGTGGGTGAGGTCCAGAACGTTTTCCCGGATCAGCACCCAGTTTGCCGCCACCTCGTAGTAGCCGTGGACGAAGCTCCAGTCCGGGTCGACCTGGTAGGACACGTCGGGCGGCTCGCCATCGATGGCCTCGGGATCGCCCATCCAGATCCAGATGTAGGCCCCAGCCTCCCGGACCGGGAACGACGGGATCTGCGCCGTCTTCGGCATTATCTTCTGTGTCGGCGCCTTGGTGCAGTTGCCGCCGGTGTCGAACTCCATCCCGTGGTAGGGGCAGACGATCCTGTCGCCGGCCACGTGGCCTTCGCTGAGCGGCGCCCAGCGATGCGGGCAGCGGTCGTAGAGCGCCGCGGGCGAGCCGTCCTCCAGCCGGTAGAGCACCACCGGCGTTTCCAGGAGCCAGCGCGCCAGCGGCTTCGTCGTCACCTCGTCCGCGTGCGCGGCGACCCACCACATGTTGCGGGGGTAGTTGTCCTGCAACATCCCGTTGGGGATGCGCTGGCCGTTCGGCTGCACGTCCGTTGGCTTGTTCATCTCATCCTCCCTGGGCGAGCATCCTGGCAAAGCGCTCGGCCTCTTCCGGGTTCATCTGGTAGCTGTGGTCGGCATCGGGAAACGTGCCCGCCCGCACCTCGGCGGCGAAATCGGCGAAGGCCTTGGTCGCGATCTCGGCCATGTTCGCTTAGCGCTTGGCGAATTTCGGCTTGAAGGTGTCGAAGGCGCCCAGCAGGTCGTAGCCGTTCAGGAGCTGGCAGGTGCCCGCCGCCCCGGCGCCGATGGAGAAGGTGAAGATCGACACCGCCTCGTCGACCGCCTTGCCCACCTCGTAGGGCATGGCCTCGATCTCCAGCCCGATGGCGCCCGCCGCCTCGATGGCGCGGGCATTCTCGACGATCTCCATCGCCGCCTCGGCGGTGCGGCCTTGCGTCTTGAAGCCGCCGAGCATGTGCACCCTGTGCGGCAGGAGCCCGACATGGCTCATCACGGGCACGCCGGCATCGGCGACGGCCCTGATGATGTGAGCGCCTTCCCGGCCGGCCTGCAGCTTCACCGCATCCGCACCGCCTTCCTTCATGAGCCGAAGGGCGTTCTGCACGGCGATGTCCGGTGTCGCATAGGATCCGAACGGCATCGACACCAGGGCCAGCGTCCTGGGCGCCCCGCGGCGCACGGCGCGGCAATGGTCGATCATCTGGTCGACGGTGATCGCCAGCGTGTTCTCGTGCCCGTGCAGGGTCATTCCGAGGCTGTCGCCGACGCCGACAATGTCGACGCCCGCCCGCTCGGCCCAGGTCGCGGTCAGCACCTCGCCCACGGCGACCATCACCAGCCGCTCCCCCGCCGCCTTCTTCGCGGCGAGGTCGGGAATGGTCAGCTTCGCGCGTTCCCCCGGCACGGCTCTCCCCTCAACCGAATCGCTTGACCGATATCCAATGTTGTTCCATTTGGAACAATATGTCCAATGCCCATTGTCCGGAGGCCGTGGCGATGCTCTTCTGCCCGACAGCGTTTCACGGCAGCGAGGTCACAGCTATGTCGGACGGCAGCAGCGATCCCTCGGGGTCCCGGGACCTCACGGCGCTTTTCGATACCGTCGAGTTTCCCGATGCGTTCCGGATCACCTATCTCGGCAACGCGATCATCAACCCGGTCTACGACGCGATCAAACGCGACTTCGGGCTGATCCGGCCGGAATACACGGTGCTGGCCTGCCTGTCGCACTACCCCGAACTCACCGCGCAGGACGTGGCAACGATCTCGCGCCAGCCGCGCAACACCATATCGCGCGCCGTGCACCGGACGTTGGCCGAGGGCTACATCGAACGCGCGCCGGACCCCGAGGACGGGCGCCAGGCGCGGCTGCGGATCACCCCGGCCGGGCGCGCGCTGCACAAGAAGGCCGCGGCCTACATGGCGGCCCGGCAGGAAGAAGTGCTGGCCGGCCTGGACGCCGGGGAGCGGCGGACTCTCGGCGCGCTATTGCGAAAGGCGGCGCAGTACGCCGCCGCGCTTCGGGAGTGAGGTGTGATGTCTCTGGACGCCGGCAGCCCTTCGGCCACCGCCACCATGCCACTGACGGCGCGGATGCGCCGATCGCCGTTCTGGGCCAGGAGCCACGCGCAGGGTCCGAATGGCTACCTGGTCTACAATCACATGCTGATCGCCTCGCATTTCGGACAGGCCGAGGAGACGTACCATCACCTCAAGTCGGCGGTGCAGTTGTGGGACGTCGGCTGCGAACGGCAGATCGAGATTTCCGGCCCCGACGCCGCGCGGCTGGTGCAGATGTCCACGCCCCGCGACATCGGCCGGATGCGCAACGACACGTGCTATTAGATCCCGACCGTCGATGGCGATGGCGGCATGACCAACGATCCGGTGCTGCTGCGGCTGGGCGAGGACAGGTTCTGGGTCTCGATCTCCGTCAGCGACCTGATGCTGTTCTACAAGGGCGCCGCGGCGGCGCTGGATCTGGACGTGCGCGTGTCCGAGCCGCCGGTGTATCCGCTGGCCATCCAGGGACCGAAGGCGGACGAGCTCGCTGCCAGGGTCTGGGGCGACGAGGTGCGCGATCTGCGCTTCTTCCGTTACATGCCGGTGGATGTGGACGGCAGGCCGATGATCCTCGCCCGGTCGGGCTTTTCGACCCAGGGTGGATTCGAGCTGTATTTCGAGGGGGCCGAGGGCGCCGAGGCGCTGTGGGACCGCTTGATGGAAGCCGGGCGCGACCTCGATGTGCGCACCGGCGTGCCGCACCAGTCGGAACGCATCGAGTCCGGGATGCTGTCGTACCAGAGCGACATCACGCCCGACATGACGCCGATGGAGGCAGGGCTGGGCAGAATCTGCGAGCTGGACCGCGATCTGGGCTGCCTCGGCTGGGCGGCGCTGCGGCGAGAGCGCGAGCCGCGAAGGCAGCTGCGTCCGGTGGAGATCGCTGGTCCGCCGCTTCCGCCGCAACAGACGTTCTGGGACGTCACGGCAGGCGGCCGGAGTGTCGGGAGGATCTCGTCCTCCTGCCGCGCCTACAGCTGGGACTGCAACGCCGCCATCGGCCTGATCGCCAGCAGCCACTGGGACGCGGGCACCGCACTCGTGGTGCAGACGCCGGTGGGCCCGCGTGACGCGGTGGTGAAGGACAGGTTCTGGGGGCGGTTCGCATGACCGGACGCACGCCGCGGCCGCGCCGCAGCTTCATCTTCACGCCCGGGCTGCGGCCGGACATGTTCCCCAAGGCGTTGAACAGCGGCGCCGATATCGTCTGCGTCGAGCTGGAGGACGGCATCGCGCCGAAGGACAAGGCGGAGGCGCGGCGCAACGCCCTCGCGCTGTTCGAAAGGCCCCAGGCGGACGACGGGGTCGAACGGATCGTCCGGATCAACTCGATGCGCGAACGGTTCGGCATCGAGGATGTGAGCGCAATCCTGGCCACACGGACGCCGCCGCCCGCGCTGATGATGCCCAAGGTGCGCACGCCGGACGAGGTCGTGATCCTCGACGGGCTGTTGACCGAGGCCGGCCATGCCACCCGTCTGCATGTCATCATCGAGACCAATGCGGGGCTCGAGGCCGCGCAGGACATCGCCCACTGCTCGGACCGCATCGACGCGCTGTTCTTCGGCGGCGTCGACATGGCGGCGGAACTGCGCTGTCGCAACGCTTGGGAGCCGCTGCTCCATGCCCGCTCGCGCGTGGTCCATGCGGCGGCCGGCGCGGGGCTCGACGTCATCGACGTGCCCTACCTTGACCTCGCCGACCCCGAGGGCATGCGCGCCGAGGCGGAGAAGGCGCGTGACCTGGGCTTTGCCGGCAAGGGATCGGTGCATCCCAAGCAGATCCCCGCTCTGAACGAGGTGTTTACGCCGACCGCGGACCAGATCGCGCGCGCGCGCCGGGTCATCACGGAGTTCGAGGCGGCGGACACCGGGCTGGTCGTGATCGACGGCAAGCTGATCGAGAAGCCGGTGCTGCGCGAAATGCACCGCATCGTCGCCATTGCCGACCGGATGGGAGCCTGAGCCGGGGACTGCTGGGAACCCGGCCATGCCTCCCCCGCCGACGCTATCAGGGCGCCGCGGGAGACGCTGCCTTGCATCACCGCGATTTGCACCGGCACCGGGATCCGGAAGCCCGGTTATCCGGCGACGTGGACCAGGCCAGCCCGGCCTGCAACCGGGTCATCCACCGGCGGGAGATGCCGGGCATCGGCGACGCGGTGCACCGCATGGGCTGGATCGCCTGTTCCTCCCCCCAGGACGACGCCGGCATGTCGCGCCGCCATCCGCCATGGCCGGGCGTGCGGCCACACGCATCCACGCGGTCGACCAGACACTGGTGGGTGGCAGGCAGGCTTGGGCGCCCCTCGCAGGTTTTCCTGGCGACCCGACCCAAGCCACGCGACTTGCCGGGGCGATCACGACCGTGACCAGTGTCTCGACGAGCGCCCGGGCATCCGCGGCGCCGTCAGCGCTGTCCCTGATGCCCTTTGGACGCGCGCAAGGAATTGCACATGCACCGCGCTGATGAAGAGCGCATCAGGGCCGCTGCCGCTGCCGCTGCAACCGGCCTGCAGGAAGCCGGCTTCGTTCGTCAGGCGGCCCTTCTGCGTGCGCAGGAGGTCGAGCAACATGTGCCCCTCTCCGTCTTGCCTGTTGAGGCGTTCGATGCTTTCAGGGCAGCCGTCGGGGCGCCCGGTCAGGTCGTGTCCGGGTTGGCTCGTGCCGCAGAAACGTCGAAGGGCCTCCTGAAGGACGCCGGCTGAGGCCGCGGCGGACGCGCCCGCTCTGACGATCGCGAAATTCGACAGGGCGCTGCATGACCGCAGCGCCTTCTCTTGTGGCTTTGGCCCCATCGACAACTTCCTGAAACCGTCGCTCTCGGACCAGATCAAGAATGGAATGGTCGCTGCGTGGATCGCCACGGCAGGCGACGATCCTGCAGTGCTGGGCTTCCATACCCCGGGCGCAATGGCCGCCCGGTCGGATCTCGGTCCGAGGAAAGGGCAAAGCGCCGGTGTCCGCGACATCCCGGTCATCTACATCCGGGCGGTTGCGGTACGCGCGGACATGCATGGCAAGGGACTCGGGAACGCCCTCGTCGTAGACGCGATGCGGCTCTGTCTTGGGATCGCCGATCAGACGGGCGCTGCGGCCATCGTCCTCGCCGTGCTCAAGGACGACCACTCCGAACGCCGCTGAAACGTCCACCGAGAGCTCGGCTTCCGGCCGTTCGGCGACCCCGAGACCCCGCGGCGCGCATTCATTCCGATGGCCAACATGCGCGCGACGCTGGGCTGAAGAGCCGCCTGGCATCAGATCCGCCCCTCCACCCAGTTCGCGACGATCACGCGGTGAACTGATGCGGTGGATGCCTCAATCCGGCGGCATCGCGCATGCCATGACGGTTCTACGGGAACCAGGCGAAGGGCAGCCTCTAGATTTGCGGCGTGGGGCCGGACTGGGCGTTCCGGTTCGACCGCGCGGTGTCGAGGACGCGCCCGGCGACACCGCCGGCCGCGCAGCCTGCCTGCATCGTGGCGATGGGGGGGCTGCGCGACGGCACATCACCGGGGCACGGTCGCGTAGTCGCACGGCCGCAAGGTCCGGCTCGTGCTGGCCGCCCATGTGAAGCCGTTCGTGAAGAGGCAGAAGAAGGACCGCGCCGATGCAGAGGCGATCGCAGAGGACGCGTCGCGTCCGGCCATGCGTTTCGTGGCTGTCAGGAGCGCAGAGACGCAGGGCCGGGCGGCCGCCTTCCGCACCCGTCAGTGCCTCGTTCGGCAGCGAACACAGCTGATAAGCGCGCCCAGGAGCCACCTCGCCGAGTTCGGCGCCGAACTCGGCCTCGTCGTGCCGAAGGGGCCGGCCAACCTCGAGGTTCTGGAGAACGCCCGTGCCGACGAGGCCGGCGACCTGTCCGCCGCGGTCCGCGAGACGGGCAGGATCCACCTCGACCGGGTCGCCCGTCTCGCGGAGGTTGTCGAGCGGCTGGCAGGCAACCCGGAGACTGCATCAAGAACGGACGAGGCGCCGCGGCGGCTGTGCACCATGCCGGGGATCGGCCCCGTGACCGCGGGTGCGGTTGCCGCCTTCGCACCCGATCTCGACAGGTCTGGCAGCGGGCGCAACCTCGCTGCCCGGCCTGGCCTGGTGCTCCGGCAGCGATCCGCAGAGCGATCCACAGGCGGAAAGGCCCAGCCCGGTGCCGTGAGCAGGATGGGCCGGACCGACATCGGACGGCGCCCGATCGTCGGCGCCCTGAGCGTGACATGATGGGTGGCGAGGAGAGGCGGCAGCCCCGACCGCTGGCGCGCCTATCTCGTGACGCGCAAGCCGGAGATGGTCGCGGCAGTGGCGCCCGCCAGCAAGATGGCGCGCGTGATCCGGACGTTGACGACCCGGGGCAAGGATCATCGAATGGCGTGAGCGGAGCCCGGGGGCACCAGCGCGGCATGGCCGGAAGACCGGGGCGGGCGATAGACGAGGAGCAGGCGACACGGACTTCGAAGGTCAAGGCAGGGACATCCAGACCCGGTGCCCGAGCGCCTGCAGTTCTCCGGACCGATGTGACCCCAGCCTTCCGAACAGCAGACCGGCCCGAGGCGTCATCAAGGCCACACCAGAGGCCTGGCACACCTCCGATCGGAGAACTCGCCGAAAGACCGAAGAACACGCTCGCCAAGCAGGGGGCATCCACAAAGGCCATGGCATATGTGATGCCGCTGGGTGGGGGCATCCATCGCATCAGTTCAGCCTATCCGCGACTGGTACTATCGCGGGGGTCGTGTCCCGGGCGGCCGCGTGCGGAGCGATCTGCGTGGTGCGGCGTGCGGCCGTTGTGGCGACCGCGCTTCTTCGCAGTCTGAGGTTGTCGAAGCCGAAGACGGCGAAGGAGGGCACGATGACCATGACCATGATCGAGCCTCCCCCCCGGCGTGATCGCCGGGAGCGACGACACCGGGTTTCTGCGTGAGCCGATCCGGGACGCGGCGCAGTGGCTTGTGGATATCGCGGTAACCGCGGCATGCGGCGCCGGCCAGGGCGAGCGAACGCCGGAGCGGGAGAACCGGCGCAACGGCTGCCAGCCCCGACAGCGGGACGCCCGGGCTGGCAGGATCGGGCCGAACATCTCGAAGCTGCGCTGCGGCCCGCAGCGGCCCGTGCTTCCCGAGCGTCCTCGAGCCGCGCCGGATGGCCGAGAAGGCGCCGATGGCGGTCATCCGGGAGGCCTGCATCCAGGGCGTCTCGCCCGTGCCGTCGATGGCCCCGTTCGGGCCGCGGGGCTGGCCGGCACCCCGCGGAGCCGGGTTTCGTGGCCTTGCAGGGCCGAGCCATTGACCGCCATTGGTCTGAGGAGAATGGCGAAGGGACGGGCGGGCGACCGCGTTCCTCGAACGCCCACCCAGGGAGGACCGGCCCTTGCCCTGGCCGGGCGCGACCCGTGTGAAGCTGCGCGGGAACCATCGGATCGTCTCGATGGCGGTGATGGTGGCGGTGATGGTGACGGTCGCGGTGCGCACCGACGGGCGGCGCGAAATGCCAAGGATCGCTGCGATGCCGTCCGAAGCCGAGATTTTCTGGTCCGACGTTCTGCGCTCCCTGACCCGTCGTGGCCTGCAGGTGGTGACCGGCGCCGCGCAGGAAGGGCCGAAGGCCGCCGCAGGGAAGTTTCCCGGCGCCGGCTGGCAAGGCTGCCGCGTGCATGTCCAGCGGTACCTGCCGGCCCGCCCGGGCAAAACCGGCAAGCCGATGGCGAGCGCCGCGGTGATGACGGTCCTCGCCGGGAAGGGCCGCGACCATGCCCATGCCGGCTGGCGCGAGGTCGCCGGCAGCCTGCGCGGGCGGTTCCGTTAGGTCATCGAGCCGATGGACCAAGCCGAGCATAACGTGCTGGCCTGCATGGCCCTCGATGAGACCCCGCGCGCCAGGCTGCACGGCACCAATCCGCCCGAGCGCGCGGACAAGGCGATCGGGCGGCGCACCAATGCCGTCGGGAAATTCCCCGACCGCGAGGCCGTCCACCGCCTGGCCGGCGCCCTCATGCTCGAGCAGTATGACGAGTGGGCCGACCGCCGCCGCTCCATGCCGGCGGAAAGGCCGAGCGGCCTCTGCGACGCCCATGAGCAGGCGGCAATGATCGCCGCAGGCCGAGAGAGCGCCACCAGCTGTGAAGAGGCCGGTGGACATCCGCTCCTGCACCACCTCTCGGGACACTACCGCCGCGCCGCGAAGCCGAGTGAAACCTATGCCCCACCTGCAGCCATGAGCAGGGGCGCATGTTGAAGAATGCAGAGGCCCCGCGCGACCGCCGTTTCACCTGATCGGCTCGCCCGGGAACCTGAGAGCCCCGCGCACCGTCAACACTACCGCCGATCCAATGCAGTCCGAGAGGATCCAGCACGAGCAGCGCTTGGGTTGTGGAATGAGGCGTGGAACAGAAACAAGAGTTCAAGACTCCTCCGAACTTTTTCAACATGATCGTCAAGAATTATGATGAGGCGTCCGGGATTCGAAATATCGATCATTTCCCCTCCCTGAGCGTCTCCGCCTCGAGCCTCCTGATCTCCTCCTCCAGGTAGCGGATCTCGCCCTCGATATCGCCCTTCGCCTCGAAGGCCGCGTGGATCGCGCGGTCCTTCTCGGGGAGCTGACGCATGGAGGCTTCTAGAAACCTCGCGTTTCCCGCGGTTGGCTGATTCACTGGCGTCGGTCTGCAAGGGAGGCGCGGGTGTCAGTTCAGCCAGGGTTCTTCGATCTGTATGAGCGGTATCGAGCGCTGTCGAAGAGCGGCGATCCGCTCGAGCGGCTCTCGGCGGTGGTGGATTTCGAGATGTTCCGTCCCGAGCTCGACGCGACGCTCTCGCGTGCTGACCGCGCACAGGGCGGTCGCCCCCTGATGGATGTCGTCATGATGTTCAAGGTTCTGGCGATCCAGGCGCTCTACGGGCTCGCCGACATACGCACCGGGTTCCAGATCCGCGACCGGCTGTCGTTCATGCGCTTCCCTGGGCTCGACCTGCACGGCCGGGTGCCGGATGCGCGTACGATCTGGCTGTTCTGCGAGCGGCTGACCGGGGCCGGCGCCGTGGACCGCCTCTTCGCCCGCTTCGATGCGCATCTGAAGGGGGCTGGCTGCCGCGCCACGGGCGGGAGACGATCGAGGGGTCCATCGTGGCCGCGCCCCGCCAGCGCATGACCGATGCCGAGCGCGAGACCGTCAAGGGCGGCGGCATCCCCGAGGAGTGGAAGGGCAAGCCCGCGAAACCGCGCCAGAAGGACCGGGACAGGCGCTGGACGCTGAAGCGGGGCCGGAAGAAGACGTGCCCCGACGGCGGCCAGGCCATGCAGATCGCGGTGCCGGTCCACGGCTACGAGAGCCATATCGGCGCCGACCGGCGCCACCGGCTCATCCGCACCTGGTCGGTCAGCGACGCCGCTTCGCATGACGGCCGCGCGCTGCCAGTTCTGCTCGGCACGTCGAACACCGGCTCGGGCGTCCGGGCGGATACCGCCTATCGCAGCCAGAGAAACGAGAAGCGGATCGCCGTCGCCGGGCTGATCTCGAAGATCCACTTCCGCCGCGCACCGGGCACACTGCTGCCGGCGAACCGTCAGAGGGCGAATGCGGCCCGATCGAGAGCGGGATCGGCTATCGGGCACGCCTTCGCCGACCAGAAGCACCGCATGGGCCTCTTCGTCAGGACAATCGGCATCGCAAGGGCGCGCACCAGGATCGGCCTCGCCAACCTCGTCTACAACCTCCGCCGCTACCTCCATCTCGATACCGCGGCCGCAGCGTAACTCGGGGTGCCCAGAAGCCGGACGAACTGCCAGGGTTGAGGAACGTCAACCGCCAAACACGGAACCAGACCATCAGTGGCCTTGTGCGGCCAATAAATGGAAGTCTCCGATTGCTTCAGGTGTTCCCCGCACCCGTGGGGATGAACTGTGGTACCGGCCGGTACCACGCACGGCAAGGCGGTGTTCGCCGCACCCGCGGGGATGAACCGCTGGCGCAGAAGGCGCAGGAGACCGCCGATGAGTGTTCCACGCACCCGCAGGGACGAACCGCGTCTCGCCGATCTCGGGCGGCAGGTCCGCGAGTGTTCCCCGCACCTGTGGGATAAACCGCGCGGCAGAGATTTCAGCATTCTTCAACATTCCTGTTCGTCACACCGCTGGGGTGAACCGGCCCAGCTCGCGCCGAGCCTCGTAGATCTCCTGTGTTTCCCGCTTCGCGGGGATAGCCCGTCGTAGCCGTCGAGCAGGAGCTTGGAGATAGGTGCTACCCCGCACTCGCGGAGACAGGCTCATCGAGTGTGACCACGCACCCGTCCTGGCTCATGGCGGCTTTGTCAGAGCGAGCGCTCATCGGTGCCCGGCTGCGGTGGCGGCAGCGCGGCGATGACGCGGTCGGCGAGGGCGGCGCAGCGGCGGCCGGCGAAGGGGAAGATCGCGTCGAAGCCGCCCTGCAGGCGCCGTTCGATCGCGCGGCGCAGGCGCTGGCGGGCGCGGAACAGCCGCGTCTTCACCGTCACCGGGTTGAGCGCGAGGTCGCGGGCGACGGCGAGCGTGCTCATGCCCTCGGCCTCGCGGAGCAGGAACACGATGCGCAGCTCCGGCGGCAGCTCGGCGACCGCCTGCTCGAGCATCTCCCGCACCTGGCGCCGGCCGGCCTCGGCCTCCGGCTGCGCCGCGCCGCCGCCCGGAAACGGCAGCACGGTGTCCCGCGTCACGTCGCTCTCGGTCACCGTGTCATACCCCTCATGCGCCGGATCCGCCTGCGCCCGGCGGCTGCGCTGCAACGCCGCGTTCACGGCGATCCGGGTGATCCAGGTCGAGAACCGTGCCTCGCCGCGGAACGCCGCGAGGCCGCCGAAGGCCGCGAGATAGCTCTCCTGCACGATCTCCTCGGCCTCGGCATCGCTCCGGGCGATGCCGCGCGCCACCCGGAAGAGCCGCGGGTTGAGCCGCCGGACCAGCTCGCGGATCGCCGCCTCGTCGCCGGCCCGGGCGGCGGTCACCAGCGCTGCCTCCGTGGCCTCCGCGACGGCGGCGGCCGGGTCTCGGTGAAGCGCCGGGCTGCTCACGCCATGTCCTCCCGATGCAGCCGGCCGGCGCGCAGGATCGCACCGACCGGCGGAAACGCCTCACTGATATCCGTAGGGTCCGAAACCGCTTTTTCTTCAAAGACTATTCTGCCGTCAGCATCGACAACGCAGATGCTGGTCATTTCAAGCGAGACATCAAGGCCCGCGAACAATACTTTAGTCGTGGTCGTTCTCCCGGTCATGGTACTACCGGCAAGGAGACTACCGGCGATCCCGAGGACTGAGTCCCGATTGCGCCATCTAAACGAGACGCTGTTCTTAGGCCTCGACCAAGCCAGAGAGGCCGTCGCGCGTTGGGTTGCCGACTACAACCAGCACTGCCCAGTTTCGGCCTTGGGATACGCCACACCCGCGGCCTACGCCGCCCAACTCACCGCAATGGGCGAACCGCTCCGCGCAACAGAACCGCTGCGCGGATCGCCCATTGCTCCGTCGGCGCGCGAGCGCCATGCTGACCGTCGGACTCTGGCTTCAAGGGGTGAATACCGGGGGTCACAGCACGGTTCGGGCTGGCTCTCGCAATCCCACCCTACCGAGCATCCCGATGACCGCCCCAGCTACACCACGCACCGGGATATGACCTCTTCTTCCGGCCCCGCTTCAGCGTCCGGCGCCTGCCCCGGTCCTTCTAACCTTGCCCCCTGATGGCGCTCCACGGAGATGGGTGGATCAGTCAAACACCACTGACCCGTCGGATGCGAAATCGGGTGGCGGAGAACCGTCGCGCGCAAACATCGCTGAGATCGATGCCACGATCGGATCGCCTTCGGTCGAGGCCTGACCGCTCGACAAGCCGTTCTGCAGCGCCGCGGCATCCTCCCTGGTGTCGCCCATTGGCCAGAGTGCGGAACTCGCGAGGCGGCGCTTGCGTGTCATCAGGCTGTGCAGGAGACAGTCGAACGAGTTCTCGCGGCGGCTCTGATGGATCGCCATCGGGACATGGATCGTCACGGGTTGCGTCTGTCCGATCCTGTGGATGCGATCGTTGCATTGCTCCTCTACCGCGGGGTTCCACCAGCGCGAGAGGTGAATCACATGCGTGGCGGCGGTGAGCGTCAAGCCGGTACCAGCGGCCTTCGGGCCGAGCACGAGAAGGTCGAACCCGCTGTCCTCGACCAGGTGCCGCTGGAAGTGCCTGACGATGGCCTGCCGGTCGCGGATCGGCGTGTCGCCATTGATGATGTCTATACGGTTGAGCCCGTAGCGTTGCCGTGCAAGTTCGGCAAAGCGGTACTGCATGCGCCGGTGCTCGATGAAGACGAGCGCGCGCTCGCGCCGCTGACGGATACCGTCGAGGATGGCAAAGCTCGCGCGCAGCCGCGCCGAGGTCGCGATGAAGTCGTCGTCCGACAACTCGGCGTCGAGGTCGGGATGGACGGAAACCGTTCTGATGTGGTGGAGCATCTTGAGAGCCGAGCCGCGCGCGCCTTCGGCGAGCTTGTCGCGGGCGCCCTCATAGGCGGCAGCCTGTGCGAGCGGCATCAGCCTCGGATGCAGACGGCGGGTCTTGCTGGGCAGGTCGCGGGCAACGGTCTCCTTCAGGCGGCGTAGCGCAAGAGGTGGAAGATCGGCTTGCGCCCGGAAGACGCGGCCGTGCAGCTCCTCCATGTTGTCCGCGCTGGGCGTTCCGTATCGGCCGCGGAACTCCGCAAGCGTGTCGAGAGCACCGGGGCAAAGCTGGTCCATGATCGCCCAGAGATCGACTGCGCTGTTCTCGATAGGCGTGCCGGTGAGCCCGATGCGGAAATCCGCGTTCACCGCGCGCGCGGCGACGGCACGAAGTGAGGCGGGGTTCTTGAGTGCCTGAATCTCGTCAAAGACAACCGCCGAGAAGGGAATTCGGGCGAGCGAGTGCTGATAGTTGGCGAGCGTCGTATAGGTGGTGAGGATCCAGAATCGGTGTGCGCGGCCCTCGGCGATGGCCTCGTGCAGCAGCGAGAAGTCGAGCCGCTCCTCGCCGGACTGCGTGTCGAAACCGCGCGCGCCGGTCTTCTTGAAACCGCCGAGAGCGGAGCCGTAGAGCCGCATGAGATGACCGAGGCCCGGCTCCTCGAGATGCAGGGCCACCTCGGCTTCCCAGTTCTCCAAGAGGGATGTCGGCGCGACCACCAGCACCGGCCCCCGCATCTCTGCTTCGGGCCTGGCCATGTGGCTCTTGAGCCAGCGGAGGAAGGCGATGGTCTGCAGTGTCTTGCCAAGGCCCTGTTCGTCGGCATTGAGCACACCCGGCAAGCCAGCCCGCCAGGCGGCGATCTGCCAGGCGAGGGCCTCTGACTGGTGCGCCTTTAGGGTTGAGCGGATGCCTTCGGGCTCTGTCGGCGCGATGAGGGCTGTCCGCGGTCCGCGCTCCGGGCGCCAGCCAAGCTCCTCGAAATTGTCCCGTGTGGCGACGACGATGGGAGGGCCCCTATCGGGCGCCGCTTCTTCCGAGGCTGCAAGCGCTTCAGCCGCCTCCGCCTGGTCCACAGGCGGTTGTTCGGCGGCCGCGCGATTGGCATCTGCCTGCAGCTTGACTGCGTTGAGCGTATCCTCGTCGGCGGGCAATGTATGACCGTCCAGATCGACGGTCTCTCGGCCTTCGGCGATCGCTTCGCGAATGCCCTCGCAGGTTGCGTCCAGTGCCTCCGGGCTCATTCCGCGCATCTTGCGGATGAGCGGATCGGGGAAGTGCTCTGGCAGCCAGGTGGTCTGACTCTCCGATACGCTTTGTGCGGGCGGCACATAGGCCGTCTTGCCCGTCACCCTCGCGGAGTATGCGCCATACTCTTCTGTCTCGACGAGACACGGACCGACCGCAGCCTCGATCATCTCTTCCTCGCCGGCCGGTGACAGGCCCTCGAGCTTGCCGGCCTCTCTGAGGGCCTTCTCCACTGCCTCGGTGATCTGTGGCACCGGGTTCCGCATGAAGGCCGCGCGTTCGGCGTGCGGCGCGTTCTGCATCCGCGACATGACCTCGAGCACGGGCCGTGCGCCGCGGTCGACCACGAGGTAGCTGCCGTCTCCCACCCGATAGGCTGCAAGCGCTCCGCTTGTCCGGACGCGCCGTTGGAAGCGACCGAGTTGCGCACCGCCAAGCTCGCCCTCGGCTTCGGAGATCCCGGTCTCGCCGTCCGAGCGCGCCGCCAATGCCTGCTCCGAGAAGGGGACGATCTCGAAGTCCTCCTCGCCCCGTGCATTCCGGCCGGGGGAGATGGAGAAGCGGTCCGCGAGCCGCACCTCCAACCCCTGAAGGAAATCCGTGATCGATACGCGCGCGGCCCTGTCCCTCGCCGAGATGCGGATGCCGGGGTCCAGGGCCTGCCGGAAACGGGCGAGCGCCTCCCAGTGCGCCGCCTCGTCGCTTCCCGGAACGAATGCTTCAGCGACCTCCACGGCCTCGAGCAGCCACGCGGGCAGGCGACGCGGCCCGTCGGAGGTCTCGAGGATTGCCCCGATGCGTCGGGGCGCCTGCCGCCGACCGAGCTTCAACCATTCGTGTCTGAGGCGAAAACTGGAGGTGCCGAGGGATCCCTCGACATCCGTGCGGAAGACAAGATCCACCAGCGGCGGCAGTCCGAGTGCCTCGGCAGCGCGCTGATCGAGTCCAGCGGCGATCCTGTGGCTGATTTGAATGCGGTCGGTGCCAATGGTGAGCTCGCCCGGATGGCTGTCTGCGAGCGCCCGCAGATCGGCAAGCGCAAAGGCCAGTGCCCGATCATTTGCCGAGAGCGCATCGAGACTGACCGGTGCGCGCGGCGCGAGCAGCCGCCCGATCACCGATCGCCGATCCGGCAGCATCGTGAGCGTTATGCCATTGGCATCATGAGAGAAATCGAAAGCCATATTCTTCAGATGTTCATCATTACCCAGCGCTCCCAAGCTGGATACGGAGAGTGTGACCTAGACCTGGTCGACGAAAAACGCACCTTCTCGCAATCGTAAGAACTCCTGAACAACTGTGGGCAAGCTTCTTCAGATTCATCAAATATGTGCGTCTTGTAGTTGTGACATCCGTCGATCACGATCTTCCGCCCGATTTTCATGACTAGAAGTGAGGTGTTGGCGCGATTGGCACGCGCGGTCTGCCGCCCGAACCTCATCCCGTTGCTGGGGCCTTCTTCGCGCATCAGGTGTTTGCGGGCGTACTCCGCTGCAGAGGGACAGAAGGCAACCCAGGCGGCATCGATACGGCCCTGCTCATAGAGCTTCATCCAGAAATCTCGTCGCGGTGGCCACATGTGGCTATCCTGCGTTGCGGTCACCACACCCATGAAGAACTGCATGTCCGCGCGGGTCAGCCAGCGGAGCATGAGCGCCTTCGGCGCCTTTCCCACCCCCGCCCAGTGATTGGCCGATGGGAGCCGCGGGTCGCCATAAATCGACAGGAGCCGCTCGACCAGCAGGTCACGCACCGCTTCCGGCGGGTAGTCGGTGAGCCAGGGCTCGAGCAATGCCTCGATCGCTTCCGTCGCGCCGGAAGCCAGGGCGCTCTGACCCTCGGGCTTCAGCCAGCCAAGCAGGCGTTCGATGCGCTCCGGCTCGCGCAGGTGCGGACGGAGCAGGCGCAGATAGGCCAGATGGGCGTGCTGCATCAACCCCGGCCCGTGCGGGCTGACGATGCCAAGAGCCTTCAACTCGGCCCAGGGACGCGCCATGTTGATCATCACGCGGGCGATGTCCTCCGGAGCTTCCACCGGATCGAGAACGCGCGGAAAGCTCTCGAACAGCCGCTTCCAGCGCGTGCCGAGCCGTGGCCGGGCTTCGGCCAGGGCCGTGGCGAGAGCCCGCGTATGCGCAGCGCCGGGGAGGTAACTTGCGAGATATATGGAGAACATCGGGTTCAGGAAGCCCGCCCTCGTGGAGGCGCGCACTTCGTCGATGCAGAAGCGGCGGAGAGACCCGAACTCCGGCCGGTCGCGGAAATCCGGCTCGAAGAGCACACGCGCGGCACGGGTCACGAAGGACAGGCGCGTGTTCTCCCAGGTTCCGGTCTCGAACCGCTCGCGAAAGGCCATGACGATGGCTTCCCGATTCCGTTCCGAGACCTCCGGAAGAGCATCGGGCCAACGCTGCAGCACTGCCCGTACCGAGCGGTCTAGATGATTGAGCGCCGGCAGGGCAGGGGGCGCTAAACTCGCCAGCCGCGCGAACCGCCCAAGAGGGGTCATTCCTCCGCCTCCCTCATGTCCAGTGCCTCGCGAATGCGCTCGATCTCGTCCGACCCTGCTGGCGTGTGCATGATGATGCGCAGATCGATCCGCCGGTTAATGGCGTAGTCCTCTGCGGTGTCGCCGAATGCCACGGGGCGCATTCGTCCGTATCCTGCGACCGAAAGGACCGGCTGCTCGCGAATATTGAGATAGTCGAGCAGCTCCTTGCGATGGGTCCACATCGTGGCAAAGGTCGTGTTGGCGCGCCTCGTCGAGAGGCCGAGGTTGTAGATGTCACCACCCACCTTGTCGGTATGCCCTTCGATCTGTACCGCCTCGATGATCGCGAGACCGGGGTTGCAGTCCTCGCGCCAGTCCATGCGCGGGCCAAGGGTATAGCAGGGCAGGATATCCGCGAGCCTGTCGGCTACCGCCCGCACGATCTGTGCCTTGCCCCGTGCGAGGTTGTCTCGTCCCTTGTCGAACAGTCCCTCACCCTGGAAACGCAGAGCATCGCTTTCTGCGCTGATCTCGATCATCAGATCCGGGAAGTCGAGCAAGAGGGCATTGCGCAGCTCCTGGAGGATGCGCGCCCGTGCCGCCGCCGCCCGTGCCATATAGGCTTCAAGCGGATCGCGCCGTTTCAGCTTTGCGAGGGTGGCCTCCAGGTTCTCGATCTTCCGTTCTAGCTCCCGGATGTGCCTGTCCCGCTTTGCGAGTTTCTTCTCGAGGTTCGCGATCCTGTTCCGGGCGAGTTCCTCCCGTTCCAGCGCCCGATCACGCTCCTCCTCCAGGAGGTCGCGCTCTGCGCGCATCCGAAGCAGCGCCTCGAGGGCTTCATCGCGGGCCTGCATCGCGGCATTCAGCAGGGCGGAGAGCCGGGTGATCTCAGCACTCAGCCTCCTTCGGTCCTCCAGCAGGAGGTCGCGCTCTGCACGCACCCGGTCCAGTGTCGCGACGGCTTCATCGCGGGCCCGCGTGGCGGCTTCGAGCAGGGTGGAGAGCCGGATGACCTCTGCGCTCAACCTGTGACGCTCCTCCTGGAGCATGTCGCGCTCGGCCCGCGTCGCATCAAGCGCCTCGATCGCCTCGTCGCGTTCCGACTGCGCCACTTCGAGCTGGCGTCGGAGACGCTCGACCTCGTCCTGGAGCGTATCGCGCTCCTTGCGCATGGCCACGAGATCAGAGCGCGGAACGAGGTCCTCGTCGCTGAACTGTGTGGCGAAGAAGGCCAGCAATATCATCACGATGAAGAGGAAGCTCACCGTCATGTCGGTCATCGAGACGAAGACCGACTCTTCCTCCTCCTCGTGCCTGGTGCGAACGGCGCCGCCGCGCATCAGCGGCCCCGCTGCTGCGGGCTGAAGCGCTCGGCCTGATCGACGATCTCGCGCATGGTGTCGAGCGCCGGGCTCAGCCGTTCCTGCATCTCGCGAACGTGACCGAAGAGCCCGTCGACCGCCTCCTTGACATGCTTCGTGAAGGTCTCGAACGCCGCGCCTAGGCTCTCGTCCAGCTGGTCGATGCGGTCGCCTTGGCCCTGCATCCGCTGGAGCGCCTGCTGCAGGTGCGCCAGCGTTGCCAGCAGCTGTTCTCGCTGTCCGCCGAGGATCTCGTTTGCCGCTTCGAGCGCGTCGCGGGCGCTTTCGGTATTGGTGCGCGCAGTCTCGGCAACCGAAGAGGTGCTTTCGGCCAGGGCGAGGGTCGCGCCTTCGATCCGCTCGGCGGAGGCTCGAACCGGCTCGGTTGCCAAGGCCACGGACTGCGCCGAACTGCGCAGACTGTTCGCCGCGTCGGTGGTCGCTTCGGCGCCGAGCCGCAGACCGTCGCTCGCGCGGCGGACCTGATCGGAGCCATGGACGAGCGCCTTGGCCGTCGCGTCGATCTCTGCGCCGATCCGCTGCATCGGCTCCAGCACGTCCTGGCCGACGACCGTTGTCATCTCGGCCGAGATGCGCGCGATCTCCTCGGCGGTTTTGCCGAAGCTGCCGAGCACCCCTTGACCGGCCTCAGTGATCGCCGTGCCCGCTTCCGCGCCGGCAGCAACCATCTGT
Organism: Paralimibaculum aggregatum; assembly: GCF_030270585.1. Classification (GTDB taxonomy): domain Bacteria; phylum Pseudomonadota; class Alphaproteobacteria; order Rhodobacterales; family Rhodobacteraceae; genus Thermohalobaculum; species Thermohalobaculum aggregatum. The sequence continues at coordinate 29,872 of NZ_BSYI01000038.1, read as the reverse complement.
GCCTTCGTTGCCCGTGCGGCGTCTTCCGCCGCAGCGGCCAGCTGCGATCGGATCGCATCGGCTGCTGTGCTCATGTCGGCAGCGGCCGTGCGCATGGCGCTGGCCCCCTCGCCGGTGTTCTCGCGAATTCCGTCTAGCGTCTGGTTCATCGCAGCAAGGATGCTCTCGGCGCCCTGGGCAAAGGCGCTGGTGGTGGAGCTTGCGCTCTCCGCCATCGTCTTGCGCAAATCCTCGACGGCCAGGTTGAGTCGCTCTACGACGGCCTCCATCTGCCCACCCATCTGGCCAGAGCTCGCGTTCAACCGATCGACGAGCCCGCCAATCCGCTCGCCAGCCTCCGTCAGGCGCTGGCTGGACTGGGCGAGCGCCTCACCGACATCCCGCGAGAAGCGCTCCGAAAGATCGCCGACCATCTCGTTCATGCCGTCGGAGCCGATCTGTCCCACCTGCCTGAGGACGGGCTCCATGGCCGACGCGATCGAGCTGGAAATCGCCTGGGGAACCTCCTCCCGCAGCGGCCGTCCGAGCTCGGCAACGAGTTCCAGCCCGATCTTGCGGAAATGCTCGCGCTGTTCCTGCATCGCAGCGAGTTGCTCGACCGCGAGATCCTCGAGGCTGATGAAACTGAGGCGCCGCTCTATGTCGTGATTGAGCCCATGAAGCTCGTTTTCGATCCGGCCCATGCAGAGGCGGAGACCGACCGTAAACACGATCGAGCAGAAGAGCCCGGTGAGCGACATGATGAACTTTGCGGAGGCGACAGTGAGGAGGTCGGTCATCGCGCCCTTCATGTCGGACATGTCCTCGCCCATGGCCTGAAGGGCCGAGATCAGGCCGAGGAATGTCAGGAAGAGGCCGACCGTCACGAAGAGACCGGGCAGGATCCGCCAGAAGCCGGGACCGAAATGGAGATCTTCCAGGTTGAAGAAGACGCCCGGGCGGACCGCATTGCGCTGGATGATCTCGTCGCCCTCGGGATGCGCGACAAGCGTCTCGCGATACTCGGCCCAGGCGGTGGCAACCTGGCGTCGAGGGCCCCGCCGGGCACCCTTCTCGATCTTCTGATCGAGTTCGCTCACCCGTGCGCTGAAATCGCTCTCGCCGCTCGTCTGCCGGACAATTTTCCTTAGCCAGGCAAGCGCTGATCGCTTGCGCCATGTCACGACCAGAAGCGATGCCAGAAAGAGGGCGAGCGCAAGCAGCAGCCAGAATGCAACCCAGCCGGGCACGTGCTCTTCGCGCAGGTGGCTCGCTGACTGGAGGATGATGTCCCGAACGTTTGGTCCGATAGCGCCGAGGAAACCGAGATCAAACATCTGCCGCGCAAACCTTCATGAAAATCAAGCCTTCACACCAATGTGGAAACTGCACGAATGACGAGGCAACTCAGCCCGGTTCAGCATTCTCGCGTGTTGCGGTATGAAACGTAGAGCGCATTGTGTCACGCTGACAACCTGGAAGTGCGCGTTCCTCCAACTTGGAGAGCCTCCCACCGAACAATGCTGGCCCATGATCGCCATCGTGAAGGTCAGACGTTTCGAACCGAACGATGCCAACCTGGTTCTTTGGGCAGCAGCACGCCGTATTCAAGGACCTGTCAGTTCAAACCGGGGTCGTTCAAACGTTTCATATGTCGCCTCAGTCGCGTAGACAGCAATGGGGCTCACAGCTCTTCCTCCAAGCTCAGCGCGTCGCTCCAAGGCAGCCGCCAAAGGGGCCAGACCCACCATCAGCCGGATGATCGCCCTCTCCTCATCGCTCCAGCGCGCCCACGCCTTCTCTGGTCACGGTCACGATCCATGCTCACGGGCGCTAGCTGTGTCGGCTCATGGAAATTGTCGAGGACCACTACCGGGCCGGCTCCATGCTCATCACCAACCAGCTTCCCGTCGATGCCTTGCTGGCAGCGATTGTTCTCGAAGATCCCCGTCTCCGGCGGGACGTGCCCATTTCTGCGGACGCCGTCTTCGATCGCTTGATCCACAACACCCACAGGCTCCCGCTTGACGACCCCCCGATCGGAAAGCCCGTGATGCGCACATGGGCGGAAGCAGCGAATGATCCGAACCGCATCGCTCAGAAGCCCGCCGCGCGCGACGCATCGCCAGCGCCTTGGTGCGTATGCTGCGCCGCGCGCGGCTGCCTCGATGGCACCGCGCGGACCCTTGGACAGGGAGGAGCCGGCTGAAATCGGGAAGTCTCGCCCTGCCGCAGCGGTCAGGATGTCCGGATGCCCCGGAGGTCCTGTCCGGATGCATCGGTGTACGCGAGGAGGACGCGCGTGCAGGATGGCTCGGCGGCGCCTGAGCGCTCCGGGGCTGTCCGGAGGGCCGGGGGTTGGTGCCGCGGCGTGCAGCACGGGGCGCAGGCTTGTCCGCCGGATCATTCAGCCGAGGCCCGATATCTCGCTGTGAAGCCAGGCCCGGAACTTTCGGAGCGCGGGTCTCTCGTCCGGCTGGCGCGCCGGGATCAGGTGGTAGCCATAGCCGGTGACCTCGATGTCGAACGGCTCGACCAGGCGGCCGGCCGCGATGTCGTCCAGCGCGAGGTCGTCGGCGAGGACCACGCCGAGGCCGTCGACCGCGGCCTGGACGCGCACCACCGGGTCCTTCAGCACGTTCGAGGGCTGATCGGGCGTGAGCTCGAGGCCGGCCAGCTCGAACCAGCGGTCCCAGAGATCGATGCGCGGAACGTCGCGCAGCAGCGTGTGGGACCGCAGATCGGCCAATGCCTCGAGTGGCACCGGGCCTTTGCAGAGCTGCGGGCTGCACATCGCGCGCTTGCTGGTCTCGAGCCAGAGCTCACCGCCGAGCGCCTCGTCGTCCTGCCGCCCCCAGCGAATGGTCAGATCGACATTCTCCGCCGAGAAATCCGGCTCGTTGACGGAATGGTGGAACCGCACCGCGATGTCGGGATAGCGCTCGAGGAAGGAGGAGAGGCGGCGGGACAGCCATTTGGTGGTGACGAAGGTGCTGACCGAGATCGTGAGCACCTTCTCCGAGGAGCCTGCCCTGATGAGCGCGACCTCCTCGGCTATCCCGTCGAAGGCGCGCCGGCAGGCCCGTGCGAGGCCCCTGCCGCGGTCGCTCAGATGAACCTGCCGCGTGCTCCGGATGAAGAGCTTCACGCCGAGCGCGTCCTCGAGATTGGCGATCTGGGCGCTCACCGCGCCCTGGGTCACGCCCAGCTCGTCCGCCGCCTTGGTGAAACTGCCGTGGCGCGAGGCTGCTTCGAAGGTCTGGAGCGCTTTCAGCGATGGCAGCTTCATCCCGGTTCCATTCATTAGTTTTTCTAAAAATTATCGGCGAATTCTCGCTTGTCAAGCTGGCGCCCATACGGAAGCTGGGCGCACTGATGACAGGCGCTCGCTCACCGGCCTGCGACCTGCCTCGATCGCCTCGGGTTCGCTGCGTCGTGTCACGTTTCTGCAGAGATCCCGCGGCCTTGGATGGCAGTCCTGTCGATCGTGGCGCTGAACGCTGGAGGTAGGTCTTGGGCTCACCAGAACAGAAGACAGATGGCGAGGCCGAGGCAAGAAGACGGCGGCTCCCGGCATCGATCCATGCCGCCGGGCTCTGCCTTTTCATCTATGGCGCTAATGTCGTGACCAGGCTTTCGACGCGGGGCGACGAGCAGATCCCGGCGGCGCTGGTCGGAAATGTGGGGGAGTTTCTCCTCCTGGTCGTCTCGTCCGCCCTGCTCGTGAGGGGAACCCTGCAGGCGGAGCGGCGGCGCGCGATGCGGACAACAACAAACGAAGTATAGGGAGGACAGCGTGGACCATCACGCAGATACGAAGAACACCGGCCTGGCATCGGAGGAGCGCCGCGCGTTCCTGCGGGCGAGCGGGCGGTACGGGCTGACGGCGGCGCTCGTGGGCGCGGCGGGGGGCGCGCTCCTGTCGTCGGAGGCGATGGCGCAGACCGCGAAGGAGGAGCGCGAGAGGAAGGCCGCCGCAGAGCACACCATGATCGTGGCCACGCCCTACGTGATCGGGGCGAGCCGCGGCATGCCGCTGATGCAGCTCGACTTCAAGGAGAACATCCAGAACATGACCCTCGGCAGGGTCTATGTGAAGCTCGTGCCCGGCGGTCAGCTCGGCGCCGGCAGCCAGCTCGCGCAGAAGGTGCAGGCCAACACGATCCAGTCGGCGCAGCACTCGCTGTCGAACTTCGCGCCCTTCGCGCCGGTGGTCGATCTCGTCAACATTCCCTACTGGTGCGGCAAGAACCAGCAGGCGGTGAACCTCGTGACCTCGAAGGCCTGGGCCGACGAGGTGAACCCGATGATCGAGGCACGCGGCTTCAAGGCGCTCTGGTATGTGACGGTCGATCCGCGCACCGTGTCGCTGCGGCGCGGCTTCGAGGAGCCGATCCGGACACCGGACCAGCTCGATGGCGTGAAGTTCCGCATCCCCGGATCCAAGATCCTCTCGAAACTCTATCAGCTGCTCGGCGCGAACCCGACGCCGATCGCCTGGGGCGAGACCCCCTCGGCGCTGAAGCAGGGCGTTGCCGACGCGCTCGATCCGTCGGTCCAGGGGCTGCAGATCTTCGGCTTCAGGAACACCCTCTCCTGGGTCACCTTCGCGCAGACGGTTCCCAACACCCAAGTCTATTCCTGCAATCTCGAATGGTTCAACGGGCTGCCGTCCGACATCCGGGAGGGCATCGTCTTCGCCAGCGAGACCACGATGCACCAGAACCTCGCCAAGGTTCCGGCAGCGCGGGCCTACTCGATGGCCGATCTGGCATCCGGCGGCGTGCAGTTCTACGTGCCGACCGAGGACGAGCTCGCGCAATGGGTCGCGAAGGCCGGCCATCACCTCCCGGCCTGGGACGCGTTCAAGAAGGAACTCGCGGGCTCCCTGGAGGTCTTCGAGAAGCTGAACGAGGCCGCCAACACCCGAGGCGTCTACTACGTGCACGACGTCTGAGCATGCAGCCCGATCGTGCCGGGGGCGGAGAGCCGGAAGGCTCCCGCCTCACTCGCTGTCTGCGGGCGATTGACCGCAACGGCGAGCGATGGCTGCTGCTCACCTTCTACACGCTCATCGTGCTGACGATCGCGGTCGAGGTGATCCGGCGCTTCGCGCTGTCCTACTCCTCGCTCTGGGGCGAGGAGGCCGCCCGCTACGCCTTCGTCTATCTCGCCTGGATCGGCTGTGCGGTCGCCGTGCGTGACCGCTGCCACATCCGGATCGACTTCGCCGTGCGGCTGCTGCCGCGGCGCGCGCGGGCCGTCGCCAACATCTTCGGCGACCTGATGGCGGTCCTGCTGGCCGTCTTCGCGCTCTACTGGTCGATCGACCCGGTGCTGACCTCGATCCGGTTCGGCTCCGTGACGCATGGCCTCGAGATCAGCCTCGCCTGGTTCCTCGTGGCGGTGCCGTTCGGGTTCCTGCTGATCATGCTCAGGCTCGTCCAGTCGATCCGCCGCGACGTGAGCGATCTGCGCCACGGCCGTCCGGTCTACGAGGGCGAGCAGATTTTCGACTGAGGAGACAGAGCCATTTACCTGCAATTCGAACAAGCCGGCGCCGCCGAGCTCGGCTGGACCTTCTATCTGCCGATGATCGGGATGGTGGTCCTGCTGGTGCTGGGCGTCCGCGTCTGGGTCGTGCTGGGCCTGGGCGCGCTGGCGCTCCTCCTGGCCACCGAGGTCGTGCCGCTGTCATTGCTCGGGGAGTCCCTCTTCGACGGGATCGACAGCTTCGCGCTGATCGCCGTGCCGCTCTTCGTGCTGACCGGCGACGTGCTGGTGCGCAGCGGGCTTTCCGACAAGCTGCTCGACATCGCCGATGCGCTCACCGGGACGCTGCGGAGCGGCTTCGGCACGGCGACCGTCCTGTGCTGCGGGTTCTTCTCCTGCATCTCGGGCTCCGATGCGGCAGGTGCGGCCGCGATCGGGCGGATGACCATCGACCGCCTGGTCAGGCAGGGCTATCCGCGGAACTATGCCTGCGCCCTGGTCGCCTCCGGCGCCTGCACGGGAATCCTGATCCCGCCCTCCATCGCCTACATCATCATCGGCCTGATCCTCGGCATCTCGTCCTCGACGCTGTTCATCGCCGCCGCGGTGCCCGGCGTGATGATCATGGTCTCGATCATGCTCACCAATGTCGCGATCAACCGCATGCGCGGCTACGAGAACCAGGCCGCCGCGTTCTCGTTCGCCCGTGTGGCGCGGGCGATCTGGGCGGGCCGCTATGCGCTGATCGTGCCGGTGGTGATCCTCGGCGGCATCTATACCGGGATCTTCACGCCCACCGAGGCGGCAGCGGTCGCCGTGGTCACGACGATCCTCATCGGGCTCGCGATCGGCACGCTCACGGTCGCGGACTTCCCGAGCATGCTCGAGAGCTCGGCCAAGGTGGTGGGCATGATCCTGCCCATCATCGCGATGTCGCTGCCGCTCGCCCAGACGCTGGCGGCGCTTCAGGTGCCGCAGGGTTTCGTCGTCTTCGTCACCTCGCTGACCGACGATCCGACCCTGATCACCCTGATGATGATCGGCATCCTGATCCTTGCCGGCTGCGTGATGGAGGCGGCGCCGAACATCGTCGTGCTGGCTCCCATCCTCTATCCGCTGTCGCAGGAGATCGGAATGGACGAGATCCATTTCTCGATCGTGATGGTGACGGCGCTCGGGGTCGGCTTCATCACGCCGCCGCTGGGGCTCAACCTGTTCGTGGTCTCGAGCCTCACCCGGGCGCCCGTGCTCTCGGTCGCGCGCCAGGCGGTGCCCTATGTGCTGGCGATGCTCGCCACCACCCTGATCCTCGCCTTCCTGCCCAACCTCTCGCTCTGGGCGGTGCGGTGATGGCCGGTATCCCCGATCTCTTCGATCTGGGCGGCCGGGTGGCGCTGGTCACCGGGGCGAGCTCGGGCATCGGCCGCACCCTCGCGGTCACGCTGGCGGGCGCCGGGGCGGCGGTGGTCGCCCTCGCGCGGCGCGAGGACCGTCTGGCCGACACGGTCGCGCAGATCGAGGCTGCCGGCGGCCGCGGTTCGGCCATGTCGGCGGATCTCGCCGCCTGGGCGGATATGGACGACCTGGCCGGCAGGGCGCGGGCCCCCTTCGGCGCGCCGGACATCCTGGTGAACGCCGCCGGGCTCAACTTCCGCCAGCCATGGGACGCGGTGACGCCGGAAAGCTGGTCCTCCACCATCGGGCTCAACCTTTCGGCGCCGTTCTTCCTGGCGCGCGCGCTCGTGCCGGACATGCAGGAGCGTGGCTGGGGGCGCGTGATCAACATCGCCTCCGTGCAGGCCGTGCGGGCGATGCCGGACAGCATCCCCTACGGCGCGAGCAAGGGCGGCGTCGCCCAGCTCACCCGCGCCATGGCGGAGGCATGGTCGCGCTTCGGCATCTGCTGCAACTCGCTGGCGCCCGGCTACTTCCCGACCGAGATGACCGCGGATCTCTATCGCGACAGTGCCCTGATGGCGCGCAACGCCGAGAGGACCGCCGTCCACCGCAATGGGGAACTCGGCGACATGGTTGGCCCCGCGCTGTTCCTCGCATCGCCGGCCTCCGACTACGTGACCGGCCAGATGCTGTTCGTCGATGGCGGGTTCACCGCCAAGTGAATGCGCCGCCCGGTGCGGCATGAAGAGGGGAAACACCCATGGCAGGATTGACGATCAAGGAGCTGCGCGACCGCAAGGGCGGGCCGCAGCTCACATTCCTGCGGATCGACAGCGCGGACGACGCGGCCGCGGCGGAGGCGGCGGGGATCGACATGATCGGCACCGTCTACGCTCCCGAAACCCGGCACCTGCCGGGCGCGGCCCCGTCGCGCCACTTCCGCTTCGGGCTGCCCTACGGCCGCCATGTCACCGCGACCGAGGCGATGCGCGAGGCGTTCCGGGCGATCGAGGACGGCGCCGAGACCGTCTACACCGCCGCCAGCATCCATATGGTCTCGGAAATGGCGCGCGAGGGCATCCCTGTCATCGGCCATATCGGCCTCGTGCCGCCGTGGCGGACATGGACCGGCGGCTACCGCGCTGTCGGCCGGACGGCGCAGCAGGCGATCGAGCTCTTCCGCCAGGCGAAGGCCTATGAAGCCGCCGGCGCCGCGGGCATCGAGATCGAGGTGGTTCCCGAAGCGGTCGCGGCCGAGATCACGCGCCGGACGACCCTGATCACGATGTCGCTCGGGGCCGGGGCGGGCTGCGACGTGCAATGCCTCTTCGCCCGCGACGTGCTCGGCAGCGGGACGGACCGTCTGCCCCGCCACGCCAAGGCCTATCGCGACTTTGCCGCCGAGCACCGCCGCCTGCAGCAGGAGCGCATCGACGCCTTCCGGGAGTTTCGCCACGAGGTCGGTTCGGGCGGCTTTCCGGCCAAGGCCCACGGCGTCGCGATGCCCGAGGGCGAACTCGAGGACTTTCTCATGGAGATCGATCGGGTCTGAGCCTTTGCATTAGATGGATTGATATATCCTTGGGATTACTGGTTTGCCCGCCGGGCGGCATTGATGGTGAATCCGGCGGAGGCTCATGGATGAGGCCGAGGAAACTTCGATGAATCGCGCGAAGCCATGCAGACGGCGCCTTCACGACAAAGATTAGAAAAAGGGATGAATCGCGCTCCGAGCTTCCGGCCGTCGCCCGCTTGAGCCCACCCGCGCACCGACGATCATGAGGAACCACAGCATGTCAGAAACGATGCAGGAACAGACCGAGCGCGCCTTCGGGCGAGAGCTGGTGATCGACCGCAAGTCGTTGAAACCCTACACCAAGCGCACGGATCGCACGGCCCTTCTCCACTTCGCGGGGCATATCGGCCTGATCGCGTTTACCGGAACGCTGACCTGGATGGCGCTCGGCACCCTCTGGGTGGTGCCGGCAATGTTCGCCCATGCGGTCGTCATGGCCTTCCTCTTCGCGCCCGTGCACGAATGCAGCCACGGCACGCCGTTCCGAACGAGGTGGCTGAACGAGACCGTCTACTGGATCGTCTGCCTGATCTACATGGTGCCGCCGACGATCTTCCGCTACGAGCACGCCCGGCACCATACCTACACGCAGATCCGCGGCTACGACCCCGACATGATGCCCGAGCGCATGACGGTCTGGGACTATGTCGTCTATCTGAGCGGCTATGTGTTCTGGAAGCGCGGGCTCGGCTGGTTCCTCCTGCATCCCTTCGGCTACATCAAGCCCGAGCATCGCCGCTTCCTGCCCGAGAGCGAGGTTCCGAAGGTCATCTTCGAGGCCCGCGTGATCCTCGTTCTCTATGGCGGGATCGCGGCCGCGGCGATCGCCACGGGCAGCCTGCTGCCGCTCTGGCTCTGGGTGGTGCCGCGGCTCGTCGGCGAGCCGCTGATGCGCTTCTTCCGGATCGCCGAGCACGCCGAATGCGACGAGGGCGGCGACCTGCGGCGCAACACGCGGACCACCCGCACCACCCGGCTCGTCCACTTCCTGCACTGGAACATGTCCTATCACGCCGAGCACCACATCTGCCCGATGGTGCCCTACCACGCGCTGGCGCGGCTGCATGACGAGGTCGGCGACCGGCTGCACCCGATCGGCGAAAGCTATCCGTCCGTGCATGCCGATGTGCTGTCGAAGATCTCCCGCCACGAAGGCGTGACCTGGAAGAGCGAGCGGGGCCGGAGCGGCGCCGTCGCCGCGGAGTGAGCGGGATGTCGGAATCCGGAACTGCTGCCGAATGGCACGACGCCCTGGCGGTCGATGCGCTCGAAGAGGAATTCATCGAGACCATCGAGGTCGATGGCCGCCTCGTGGCGGTCTGCCTCTCCGGCGGCGAGATCTTCGCGACATCGGGGTATTGCAGCCACGAGCACGAGCCGCTCACCGACGGCATGGTGATCGACGGCGTGATCGAATGCCCGCTTCACCAGGGCCGGTTCTGCGCGCGAACGGGCCGCGCCGTCGGCGCGCCGGCCACCGTCGCCATCGAGGTCTTCGAGACCAGGGTGGAGGATGGGCGCGTCCTGGTGCGCCTCGGGCAGAAGGGCGGCGCGGAAGCCTCGTAGGCATCGACGGCCGGGGCAGCGCATCGGTGGGCCTGCACGCACCAGGCCCGTCGGTCTGCCCTGGCAATGCCGCGATCCCTGCCCGCACCGGAGGCGGCGCCTTTCGCCCAGCCCTGGAGCCGACGCCAGCCGTCTCAGGTCCGCCCTGATCCGGGATGAACCTGTCCCGCTGTGCGGGCCAGGTCAGCGGGCAGAGGCCCGTTGCCCCTGCCGGCCGCGGCCGGGGCATCCCGTTCGGCACGGATCGCAGCGCGCAGTCCGGAGCGGCTCGATCGCCGGTCTAGCCGCGCTGTGCGGCCTTGATCTCTGCCCGGAGCCGCTTCTCGAGATCATCGAGCTCCTTCTCCTGATCCCGTTCGTGCTTGAGGAGGCGTTGCTCGAGCGCCCCATGCTGTAGCTTGAGCGAATTTATCTCGTTTCGATACAGCGTGCTCGCCTGTTCGAGCTTCGCGATTCTGACGTCCGCGGCATCGATGCGCTTCGACAGCGCAAGATCGACCTTCGAGAGCTCTGTGGTGGTCTTGTCGAGTGTATTTATTTCGCTGACGTTATCACTGATATGAAGTTTGTTGTTGTTTATCTTGTTGGAAAATTCCTTCTTGAGAACATCCAGGGATTTCTTGAGGTGTTTGACTTCCATCGCGATGCGGTTTACGTCTGTCATGGCATCCTCCATTTCAGATCGCGATCCGGACGGCGGCCTCTACGGGAGCAGACGATATGCCCATCGGCACGCCGCCGCATCGGTTCCCCGCAACGATATCGGCGGCAGGCACGGTTCCGGCCGGGCTCCCGGCGCCGCCTTTCGGGGCGCGGCCCGGCCACGGCGCGCCCTTGCCGGGGCAGGGCCTGCCGGCGGGTCGGCCGATGGAGCGATAGGGGAAGCGGGCAGTTTCGGCAGGCCGGCCGGGAGCGTTCGCGCCAGTCAGGCCGGCATGGCCGTCACAACCCGGCGTTTCCGAGGATTTCGGAGGGCTCCGGCAGGTCGGCGAAGATGCAGTCGGCGAGCCAGGTGCTGATGTTGCGGGTCAGGGCCGGCGGGCCATGCACCTCGAACGAGCCGTCGGCCCTGGCCTGGCGGTAGGTGATCCGGCCCATCCAGGCCTCGGTCATCGTCCGCACGCTGGTGGTGATGTAGATGTCCACATCCTTGCCGGGATCGGCAATGCAGATGTCGATCGCGTCGCCGCCCACGACGATCCACCAGTTCGGCATGGCGTCCACATCGGTGAAGCGAAACCGGATCACCGCCCTGGCGTTCGGCAGCTTCTCCGGCCGGACGCTCCGCTCGAGATAGAGCATCAGCAGCTCGACATCGTAGTCGGTGTCCTCGAGGTTGCCGCGGGTCCAGTCCATCCCCCAGCGGCCGAGCGCCAGGAGGATCGGCAGGAGCTGCTTGCAGGCATCGGTCGGCAGGTACTCGTAGCCGCGCTGGCCCTCGATGCGGCGCCGGTAGACCAGCCCGTGGCGGTCCAGCGTCTCGAGCCGCCTGGCCAGGATCGTCGGCGAGATATGGGAGAGCCCGCGCTGCAACGCGCTGAAGCGATGGCTGCCCATCAGCAGCTCGCGGACGATCAGCAGGGTCCACTTCTCGCCGAGGATCTCCGTCGCCTTGGCGATCGGGCAGAACTGACCGTACTGTTGCGGCACCAGGCCAACTCCACAATCTGTATTGCGCTGCTACGGCTTGTATAGCCGATCGCTCGGTCATGTGAAGTTCCGCGCCCGGCGTGCGTCTCCTACTGCTCCGGCTACGCGCTCCATCCCGGAGTGCCGGTTCGAGAGCAACTGGAGAACGCCATGTCACGATACACGATCCATACGCCGGAGACCGCTGCCGACGCGGCCCGGGAAACCCTCGCCGCCGTCGCAGAGGCGCGCGGCTTCCTTCCCAACGTCGTCGCGGTTCTGGGGAATGCGCCGAACGTGCTCGACGCGCTCGTGGCCATGAACACGCAGTTCGGCGCGGGCCGGCTGTCGCCGGCCGAGCGCGAGATCGTCCAGCTCGCCGTGAGCGTCCGGAACGGCTGCGGCTATTGCGTCGCCGGGCACAGCCTGTTCGCCCGCGAGGCGGCCGTGCCCGAGGCCGAGATCGCGGCGTTGCGGGCCGGTCGCGCCCTGGTCGATCCCGGGCACGAGGCGCTGCGGCGGCTTGCCGGCGTGCTGGCGGCCGGCAACGGCCACGGCGCGGATGCCGCCTGCCAGAGCTTCCTGGAGGCCGGATACAGCCGCGAACAGATGCTCGACGTGATCCTCGGCGTCGCCGTCAAGACCTTCACCAACACGCTGTCGATCCTGCTCTCCCTGCCGCTCGACGACCGCTTCGGGCCGTTTGCCTGGACGGCCGACGAGGCGGCACGCCCCGGCCGCGCGGCCTGACCCCCCCATAGCGACGGAGACGACATCATGAACGAAGAGAAACTCATGGCGCTGCTCGGCAGGATCGTCGGCGATCTCGGGGCGGCCTATTCGGTGCCGCTGGTGCGCATGGGCGAGCAGCTCGGCCTCTACGCCGCATTGCGGGACCACGGACCGCAGACCAGCGGCGAGCTGGCCGACAACACCGGCTGTGCCGAGCGCTACATCCGCGAATGGCTGGCCAACCAGGCGGCCGGCGGCTATGTCGAGCACGACGCGGCGGCGGGCACCTTCTGGCTGACCCCCGAACAGGTGGCGGTGTTCGCGGACCCGGCCGGGCCGGTCTACATGCTCGGCGCCTTCGACAACGCGATCTCCGGCATCGAGAACCAGCCCAAGGTGCAGGCCGCCTTCCGCACCGGCGACGGGGTCGCCTGGGGCGATCAGGCGAGCTGCATGTTCTGTGCGGTCGCGAAGTTCTTCCGCCCCGGCTACCGGGCCAACCTGATCGAGACCTGGCTGCCGTCGCTCGACGGCGTGGCCGACAGGCTGCGCAAGGGGGGCCGCATCGCCGATATCGGCTGCGGCCACGGTCACTCGACCCTGATGATGGCCGAGGCCTTCCCAAATGCCGAGGTCGTCGGCTTCGACTTCCACGCCGCCTCGATCGCCGAGGCCAGGGCCCATGCCAGCACGCACGACCTGCCGAACCTGCGGTTCGAGGTCGCGGCGGCGAAGGATTTCGCCGGCGGCCCCTTCGATCTCATCACCTTCTTCGACTGCCTGCACGACATGGGCGATCCGGTCGGCGCCGTGAGCCATGCCCGCGAGCGGCTGGGCGCGGACGGGGCGCTGATGATCGTCGAGCCGATGGCGGCCGATACCGTGGCGGGCAATCTCAACCCGGTGGGCCGGCTCTACTACGCCGCCTCCACCATGATCTGCCTGCCCACCTCGCTCGCCCAGGAGGAGGCCGCCGGCCTCGGCGCCCAGGCCGGCGAGGCGCGGCTGCGCGCGGTGATCCGGGCCGGCGGGCTCGGCCGGGTTCGCCGGGCCAGCGAGACGCCGTTCAACATGGTGCTCGAGGCGCGCGCCTGATCCCGCCGGCCAGCGGTTTGCAGGCGACGCCAACGATGCCGAAACGGGCGTCCGCCTCTCCCTTGGGCGGGAGACCGCCCCAGGGGTGCCAGCCGCGCCAGCCGGCCCCGGTCTCCGACGGGAACGGAACGGCCCGCCGAGACATGCGCTTCGAGCCGCCGGATGACCCGGAACGCGCAGCAGACCGGTTGCGGCGGGCCGCAGCCCTGCCGGCGCGATCGGTGCAGGCTCGGCGCGATCGGCCCGGCGCCCGCCGGCGTCCGCCGCGAGACCGGCGAGCCATGCCGGCGGCGGCGTCCGCGGCGGCGAGCACCGAGGGCCTGTGTCGTCGCAGCGCACCGGCGGCGCCGGGTCTCGTGGTGTCCGAAAGCCGCCGATGCCGGTTTCGAGCCCGGATTGCCGGGTTGTGCAGGTGCCGCCGCCCGACCTAGATTGAGCGCCCCGCATGGAAGGCAGACAAGACATGACATGGTCCGAAATCGTAACATTTGCCTTCGTGGCGGGGCTTCTCGTCATGTCGCCCGGGCCGAACGGCGTGCTGATCGCCAGGACCGTTCCGACATCCGGACGCGGCGCCGGATTCGCGAATGTGGCGGGCTTTGTCACCGGCTTCTACCTGCACGGGGCGATGGCGATACTCGGCCTGTCGATCATCCTGGTGCAATCGGCGACAGCCTTCGCGATCGTGAAGTATCTCGGGGCGGCGTATCTCTTCTGGATCGGGGTCAGGGCGCTCCTGTCTGCCTGGCACGGCATCGACGCGAAGCGGGAGACCAGGCCCTCCGCGAAACGGCGGACGCTCCGGAACGCCTATCTCGAAGGGCTCCTGACCAACGCCCTGAACCCGAAGGTCTCGATGTTCTATCTCGCCGCGTTCCCGCAATTCATCAGTTCGGGGGACACCACCACCGCGGCTGCCTTCATGCTGGTCTTCGTTCACTCGATGATTGCCGCGGTGTGGTTCGGCGCAATGATCCTCGTGATGTCCCGGCTCACCGCCGTCGCGCAAAACGGCAGGTTTCAGAGGTGGCTCAAGGGGGTGACGGGCGTCTTCTTCATCGGCTTCGGCGCGAAGCTCGCATTCTACAGGCCAAACCTCTAGGCCGGCCGGATGGCGGCCTGATCGGGCGCGCTGCCGGACACCGCATCTGGCCGGATGAGCGGCAGGGGATGGGGCTTCTCCCGGCGCATGACGCGGGTGCCGCCCGGAACCGGGCGCGCGGGCCGTTCGAGCCGAACCGGGAGCGCCTATCCTACCCACCATAGCCCCGGGGCGGAAGACACGGGCGTCGCGCAGCCGCGCGCCGCGCGTGCGGTGCCGACCCGTGCCGCCGGAACCGCCGTTGTCCGCGGCTGCCCCGGCCGTGCCGCGATCGGAGGCCGGCGCCCCGGGCGCGCCGGCCTGCCGGAACCGCGGGGTGCATCCGCGCGGTGGCACGGGATCACGGCCGGCCCCCGCGCAGCGGCTGCGCAGGCGTTCAATGCGACCAGGCGGCCGGCCGCACGCGCTGCGCATTGCGGCCCAGATGCAGGAGGCCGGTGCGGCCGGGACGCTCGAGGAGCACCAGCTCCACCACATGCGCCCGGCCCGCGATGACGACACGGGTCAGCACCGAATGGCACGCTTCGAGGGAGCCGCCATCCTCGACGACGACCGAGTGCACCTCATGCGCTGCAACGACATGCTCGCTCGTGCCCTCGCTCCGGCCGCCCGTCAGGCTCAGGCGCAGCATCCTGTGCCCGCCCGTGTCGAAAGCCTCGAGGGCGGAGACCGTCAGGAAGGAGCGCGCCGCACCCGGAACGATCAGATAGGGCAGCGCCGCGACGCCCAGCGCGGGCAGGGCGGCGCGGACGGGCGCCCAGGTCATGCCGGGGTTCACGAGAACGGGGGTGGCGTCAGGCCGTCCGATGGGCGTGGTCGCGTTCGGTGCGGTCATGGCGGGTCTCCGATCTGGATGCGGGGCCTCGTCTCGGGGTGCCGCGGGCATGCGGCGTGCGGCCGGGGCCTGATCTCCTCTCCGGGTCAGGCCCCGCCGATCTGCTGTCGCGGGGTGCGGGGGCGGCGCGGCCGGCTCAGCTCTGGGCCGGCTTCGCGCCACGGACGCTGTAGGCTTCCTCGGCCTCGCGCTTCATGCGCTCGCCCTTGCGGACCAGGTCCTCGCCGCGGCGCATCTTCTTCTTGCCGCTGGCGATCAGGTCCTCGCCGTCGTCGATGTCGTCCTCACCGTCATCGATCATGGCGCGGCCCTTGCGGATGGCCGCCTCGCCCTCGGTCCAGGTCTCGCCGATCCTGGCCACCTCGCCGCCCTCCGCCTGGAGGCGTCCGCCGAAGCTCTCGGGATCGGGACCGTTCGCACAGGCAGAGACGAGGACCAGCGCGGCCAGCATCGTGGTGGTGTGCAGGAGCGTTTTCATCGGTCTCTTCCTTTCGTTCGATCTGCGCGCCCGGAAAGGCCGGGCCCGGGTCAGGGAAAGCGCGGCCGGAGGGCCCATCGGGCCGCCCGTCCGTGCCGCGGACATCGCGGGGAGCGCGCGCTTGCGCGGCGCGTTCTCCCTTGCCGCACAGGTAAGATAGTCACTCGTGAACATTCTGGAAAACGAATAATAATTGGCTTTCAAGCGAGTTTCATGAATACATGGGGCATGGACATCCTCCTGGTGCGCACCTTCCTCGAGATCGCTGCAACCGGCTCCTTCGTGGCCGCGTCGAAGCGGCTCTTCGTGACCCAGTCGGCGGTGAGCCTGCGGGTGCAGAAGCTGGAAGCCTCGCTCGGCCGCACGCTCTTCGAGCGCTCCAAGGCGGGCGCGGAGCTGACGCCCGCGGGGCGCGAGTTCGAGCGCTATGCGCTCAGCATGCTCAAGGTGTGGGAAGAGGCACGCCAGCAGATCGCGATCCCCGAGGGCTTCACCGAGAGCATCCATATCGGCGCGCAGTATTCGCTCTGGCCGCGCCTCGGCTTCCGGTGGATCGACGCGCTGCGCCGCGCCATGCCCGAGATCAGCATCCGCGCCGAACTGGGCATGCCCGACCGGCTCACGCGTTTCCTGATCGAGGGCGTCACCCAGATGGCTCTGCTCTACACCCCGCAGGCGCGCCCCGGCCTGCAGCTGGAGCAGATCCTGGAGGAGGAGCTGGTGCTCGTGGCCGCCTGGCCCGAGCCGGACATGGACATCGCCGGGCGCTATGCCTTCGTCGACTGGGGGCCGGAATTCGTGCACGCCCATGCGCTGCATCTGCCCGAGCTGACCAATCCGGGCCTGACGCTCGCCCTCGGCGCGCTTTCCGCGGAATACATCATCGGCCGGGAACTGGCGGCCTATCTGCCGGCGCGGGCGGTCAAGACGCATCTCGATTCCGGCCGGCTGCATCTGGTGCCCGGAGCGCCGAGCTTTCCCTACCCGGCCTGGGCGGCCTGGCGCGAGGACATGGACGAGGGGATCCTGGCCGAAGCGCTCGCCCAGCTTCGCCATGTCGCGGCGAATGCCGATGCCGAGCAGGAGGCGGTCATGGGCGATCTCGCCGAGCTGTCCGAGGACGGAGAGGTGGCCACCCTCGGCGATCATGTCGAGACGCTCCCGGGCTCGTCGTCCTGACCGCAAGCGGAATGCGCCCGCCCCATCGCTGGGGCAGGCGCCTCGATCTTGCTCGGAGCCGGTCCGCGAAGTCACCGGGGGGCGTCGAACGGCCGCCGCCCCGCCGGGGCTTCCGGAAGCGGCGCCTAGAGGCTCTTCAGGGCCTCGTGCAGCGCGGTGATCTCCGGGCTGGTGAGCCCGGGCTCGCCCGCCACCTCCTCCGTCGTCATCGCGTCGCGGCCATAATAGGCGGCGTTCCGGGGGCCGTCGGCCACGAAGTTGCTGCCCTCGAGCGAGAGGCCGGCGAAGGCGCCCTTGGCGACCGAGAAGCTCACGATGTCGGCCGCGGTGTCCAGCTCGGCCGTGCCGCCGAGCGCCGCAAGCGTCAGATCGAGGCCGCCGCCGAGCTTGAAGCCGCCGTCATAGAAGGCCGCAAGCGCCTCGTCCGTCATCACTGCGAGGCCGAGCGTGCTCAGCTCGGCGCCGGCCTGAAGGCCGATGCCGGCCGCCTGAATGCCGTAGAAGGCCGGCGCCGACCAGGTGCCGTCGGCCTGCTTCACGAGCAGGACGCCGGAGCCGAACTGGCCGCTGATCAGGAAGCCGGCCTTGACCACATCGGGGAAGATGACGATCGCCTTCGCCCGCTTGGCCAGCTCGGCAAAGCGCGGGCGCTCGTTCAGGCGCGCGACGGCGTCGGTGGCGGCCTTGACGGTGGCCATGCCTTCGCCGGCCAGGTCCTCGACGGAGGCTTCCGCCTGCGGGGCATCGCCCCCTTCGCCCTGGGCGAGGCCCTGGGCCGGCAGGAGGAACGGCAGAGCGGCGGCAAGCGCCAGTGCACTGGTAAAGCGCGTCATGATCTTCTCCTTCTTCTCTGGAGCCGTGGGGATCGGTTGGCGCGATGAACTGCAATCGCTGGGCAGGCGCAGCGGCCCGTTCGGAGCCGGAGCAGCCGCCGTCAGGTTCATATGGTGGGGGAGATCAGTTTTGCATAACTCAAAATATCTATGGATAAATTGAGAGATAAGCATGTCTATCGCCGAAGCCCGGCAGCAGGCGGCCAACCGATTTCACGCCGGTCGGGGTGGCGGGAAGGGCGGGATGGCCTGAGGCTTGGTCGCTCAGCTTCCGTGGTCATGCCGGGAACTGAGTCGATCTCGGCGGCATCGGCACGCGAGACGCCCTCGGCCTGCCTGTCGCGGTGCCGGGCCGCCTATTCGCCGTTCTGCCAGGCGAGCACGGCACCGGTCGGGCGCATGACCGAGGCCTCGTTCGGGAAAGCCCGACGACGTCGGCGCGTCGCATGATCTCCCTGTTGGGCCGCCCGACCGGGCCGGTGCGGTGCAGCCTGGTGCGGTACAGCGCCGGGAGCGCCAATAGGGCCAGCCCGCCCTTCTCGCCCTCATCCACGAGCGCGGCAAGCTTCGGCCAGCGCCGGCGGGTCTGGTCGGCGACATGGTGCCAGGCGGCACTTGCCTGCCCGCAGTCGCCCTGGCCGAAGGCCTGGTGGGTCGCGGTGACGGCGGTGTGCCGGCAGCGGGGCACATGCGCGAGCGCGTTCCTCACCCAGTGCACGCAGCATCTTTGCCACCTGACGTCAGAGACGCCCCGGATGTCCGCCTTGAGGCTGGTATGCACGCCAGAGATCACCAGCATCACGCCGCCGAGCCCGCGCACCTTTCCCGGCGACCGTCTTGCGGAGAGGCCCCTTCGGAGACCCTATCCCTTGGGCCCGGCGACCTGCAGGCCGCCCGCGCAGCGATCGCCGCCGCGCATTCGTTCAGCGGGCCGGTGCCGTCCCTTCCGGCACCGAGAGCGCCGGGCCGGCACATCCCGTCCCACCTCAGAGCGAGGGGCCGGCACAGTGCAGGCGTCCCGCAGATCGTCCGGCGGGTCGCGTCGGCGTCGAGGCCTGCGCATCGGCGCTCCTGCTCCGAAAGTCCGCTCTCGCGTTGCCAGTTCGCCAGCGAACAGCCGGCCGGCCGCGGCGGCCCGCGCCGCCTCGGCCGGCGGGGCGTCTGTCGCCTATGCGGAGGGGCGGACCGTCCGGTCATGCTGCAGGGTTTCCATGTTGGCATGGCGGTCACCGATCCTGGCGTGCGGGCGGCCGCCGGTCGCCACGATGATCTCGGCGGGGGCGGGGGCGGGGGCATAGGCAACGGCCAAGTCGAAGGTCAGGAAATGCGGGCGCGTCCGATTGCGCGATGTGCTTCAGCGGCACCGGGATATGGCTGCCGCGTCCGCACCGGGTGTTGGTGAAAGGGATGAACGCGCTGCGCCCGAGCGCCTCGCGCAGGAGAATGCCGAAGCGCAGCGAGATGGTGAGCGCCGAGCCTAGCCTCGCCATCGGTGCCGACGACCGCGGCCTTGCCGAGGGTCTCGACCCGGTCGGCACCGCCGACGAGATCGAGCGGGCGCGGGACCATCTCGGCGCCGAGGACGGGCGCGATGGCGTGGATCTCGGGGCGCAATCCTCGACGAAGCCGCGCCCGGCCCAGGGGATTGCCAGCACGCTTGCCACGGAGGCGATGACCAGAGGCGGGGATGCAGCACGGCCGCCCTCGATGCGGGCCTCTGCCGCATGGGCGACGAGTTTCCGGATTTCCGTCATCAGGTGGGCTCCTTGCCAGATGGCGAGGCGTGCCCGGAAGACGCGGTCGAGATGGGAAGCGACGAGATCCGGCGGCTCGAGCAGAACGCCATGCCTGAGGCCCGGCAGGATCCGGAGCTCCGCCCCGGCGATCCGGTGATGGAACAGCCGCGCCATCCGGGGCGAGGCGCCGCTGTCGTGCTCGCCGGTCATGTCTCGGGCGGGGAGGGCGATCCGGTGCCGCTCGGCGCCGAGATCACTGCCGGCGAGGATGCGGTAGGCTGCGGCATGGCAGGCGGGATGATTGGCGAGCGACTGGCGACGGCGCTTTTCGAGGACCTCCAAGTGGGCCACGCGGACGGCGTCGCTGAACCAGCGCTCGACGGCCGCGGCGAGATGCGCCTCGGCGCCTTCGCGGGCCAGCGTCTCGGCGCGGGCGATCACCCCTGCGCGCGCCTCCCCGGTGCGGCTGGCGACGGAGGCGACGAGAGCGAGGCCGGCGAGCCGGCCGGGATGCGCGAGCGCGGCGGCCTGCGCGATCAGCCCGCCGAGGGAGAAGCCGACCAGCGCGGCCCGGTCGAGCGCGGGATGGTCGCGCAGCGCGACCGCATTCTTGGCGAGTTCCGACAGCGCGCATGGTCAGGGCATGCGCGCCAATCCGCCGTGGCCGCGGAGGTCGAAACGGGTGCGCGCAGGCCGGGGCCGAGGGCGGCGAGCACCCCGTCCCGGCCCTGGAGCGACGCGCCGACGCCGTGGATGGAGAGGACCGGGGGCCGTTGCCTTCGTCGCGGCAGATGAGGGCGACCCGGTCGGAGCGGCAGAAGATCCCAGCCATCGGCAAGCACCCCCGCATCTTCCGAGCGCCAGGAGAAGGTGACGGCATTTTTCTCGCGGCGCGGAACCTGCCCGGGCGTTCCGGCCTGTTCGAGCGCGGTCATGTCGGCGGCGTCGGCGAGCCGCGCCACCACCTTGCGGGACCGGCCGGGATAGATGATGCCGGCCACCGTTCCCTCGACCCGGTTCTCGCCGCCCCCCCCGATCTTCAGGCGCTCCGGCCGGATGGCGAGGACGGCCGGCGCCCCCGGTTGCAGCCGATGCGCGGCGGCGCCCCTCGGCCGATCTGCACGCGCGAGGCTGGCCATGCCGTCCGCCAGTTCGCCGAGCGCGCCGGCGAAGAAACCGGTCTCGCCGATGAAATCCGCCATAAGATGGGCCCCGGTGTCCCGTAGAGAACGTGCGGGGTGGCGACCTGCTCGATGCGGCCGCCGTCGAACACCGCGATGCGGTCGGACATCACCAGCGCTTCCTCCCGGTCATGGGCGAAATTGAGGAGTGATCCCGAGATTGCGGTGCAGACGCATGATCTCGATCCGCATGTCCTCGCGCAGCTTCCTGTCGAGCGCGCCGAGCGGCTCGTCCATCGGCAGCAGCCGCGGCTTGAACACCATCGGCCGGGCCCGCGCCACGCGCCACTGCTGCGCGCCGGACATCTCCTCGGGATAGCGCCCGCCAAGCCCCCGATCCCGACAGGCGCCAGGGTCATCTCGACACTGGCGAGACGGAGCAGCGGTGCGGTCATGGGGTTCCCTCGGAGGCCTGGCTGGCGGCCGGAGCGACGCCAGGCGAGGCCATCGTGCCAGCGCGCGCAGAGCGAGACCAGGAACAGCACGGTCGCGATCGCCGCGAGCCTGGGATCGGTGTCGCCCGCATGTTGGACCACATCTGCGCCGTCAGGGACCGCACGGCGGGGCTCGAGAGGAACAGCGAGACGATCGGTTCGTCGAACGAGATCACCTTGGCGAAGAGCAGGCCGGAGACCACCGCCGGCGCGATCAGGGACAGGGTGATGCGGCGGAAGGTGATGGCCGGGGCGCCGACGCAACTGGCGGCGGCATCATCGAGGCGGAGGTCGAAGAGGTTGCGCGTCGCGCTGAGCGTGGAGAGCAGGTGGGGCAGGGTCAGCACCACATGGGCGAGCACGAGCCCGGCGAGCGATCTGTGGAGCCCCAAGATCCGGAACACCCCCAGGATCGCCGCCGCCGTGATGATCGCCGGGATCGCCAGCGGCGCCATGATCCGGGCGCGGAACAGGGTTGTGGGCGGCCCCTCCCTGCGGCTGAGCGCCAGCGCCGTGGCGTTGCCGAGGGCGGTCGAATCGCGATCTCCGCGCTGGTCCCGAGCGACGAGAGCCATGCGGGGTCCGAGATCATCTTCTCGTACTGCTGCCAGGAGGAGCCCCGCAGCGGGAAGCTCAGGTACTGCGTCGAGGAGAAGGAGATCACCGGCCAGGCGAAGCTGCGCAGCAGGATCGAGGAGCGGACCGGGATCAGCACCGCGAAGATCAGGACGCGGCGCATCCAGGGCCGCGCATGGACCATCGACCAGGCCTCCGGAATGCCGAGGATCATGCAGAGCGCTGTCGTGGCCCCGGCGATCGCCTCGGTGTTCCGGAGAACGTTGGGACAGATCGCCTTTTCGAAGATCGCCACATGGTTCTGAAATCCGAGGCCCGGCACGGTCACGCTGCGGATCAGGCGCCAGATCACGGGATAGACGAAACCTGCGCCGACGCGGAGGGCAGCGGGCAGGATGAGGGTGTGTCGGCGTCCGATCATGTTGGCGGTTCCTCTAAAGCCGCCCGCCCGGGGGGCGGCTCCGGGTCCTCAGGAGAGCTTCCACCCGGTCCTGCGCGCCGTGAGCTCGGCGAGATTCTCGCGCCAGCAGCTCGGAGCGATCCCCCGCACATTCGCGGCGTTCGTGGGCCAGGGCATCGCGTCCGGGTCGATCTTGGCGAAGGCGGCGGGGTTTACCGGCAAATGGGCGATGGCGTTGGCTCTGCGCGCCCGGTTGTCGGCTTCGGCGGCTGCATTCATGAAATTCATGGCCACCTCGCGCTTCGGCGCGCCCTCTTTCACCACGCCAAAGGCTCGGTCGTTCAGCATCACGCCGACACCGACCTCGCCGTCGGCGAAGAGCTGCTGCGAGACCGAGTTCGCGCTGTACCGGATCACGTCCTCCTTGATGGAATTGGGCTTCGCGAAGGCACGGGCGATGTCGAGCGGGCACAGATCCTCCGGGCGACCCTGTCGGCCAGCAGCGCGTTCCCCATCATCGGATGGGCCCGGTCGCGGAGCGCCCGCTTGCCGGGGAACGTCCTCGTGTCGAAGACATCGGCCCAGGCCTGCGGCTTGGCGCCTCCCGTGACCTCGGTGTTGAAGGCGATGTTGCAGGACCAGACCGTGGCACCGATCCCCTTGTCATGCACATGGGCCGGGTCGAGCGCGCTCGGGTCCGCGATCTCCGTGCGGAGGGTCTCGAAGAGCGCCTCGCTAGCGAACAGGAACAAGCCGGTCACGTCCACCACGTCTCGGACCGGCGCGCCGGATTCTATCCGGGTGCACAGCCTCCGGAAGACCGCCTCGCCCATGAGCTCGGCAAGTCCGATAGTCGCGGCGGAGGCAAGCTCCGAGGGCTTCACCCCCACCGCGTTGCCGGCCGCGAGGCAGGGCGCGAGGCAGGGCGCGAGGGCGCGCATCATCATTTGTAACGGCGAGTTCCAGCGAATGCTGACGGCGATCACCGCGATCGGCTCGCGCGGCGTGAGGGTCGGCATGTCGGGCTTGCCGAGCGGGATGGTACTGCCCTCGACCCTGTCGGCCATGCCCGCGCATTGGCGCAGCGCCACCGGCAGGGAGCGCATCAGCGCCCGCATCTCGCGCAGGATCCTGCCGTTGTCGCGCGTCTCGATGCGGGCCAGGCGCCCGGTATTGGCCTCCACGATGTCGGCGAAGCGGAGCAGCGAGGCGCCGCGGGTGCTCTGGCTGAGGTTGCGCCAGGCCGGGTCGTCCATCGCGCTACGCGCCGTGCCAACCTCCCCGGCCGTGCAGTCGGGGATCTCGGTCCAGGGCGCGCCCGTGGCGGGATCGTGGCCTGGGACCGGGGTGCCGGCGGAGTTCCTGTAGGCACCGGCAATGTCGATCGGCAGCCGGGTGCCCTCGATGGCCTCGACGTCGAGTTTCTTCATCAGTCTTCACCCAGGCTGCGGCAATGGGCGAGCCAAGGCCACGGTTCGCCGGCGATCCTAGCGAGATGCCCGGCCGCGCCCGAAGCGCCGACATGGAGCCCGAAAGTCCGGGAGGGTGGTCTCACGCCGCATTGCACTGACCCGCGGCAGGGATGTTCACCGCGAAGCCGCCCGCCTCCCGGAAGGTCTCGCCTGATCCGGCGGAGGTCGCGATGCACACCGGCACGAGCGGCGGATCGAGCGCGACGGAGGTGAAGGGATTGGCCGTGAAGCCGCGCGGCGCACCGTCGGTCTCGCGGGTCGTTTCCACGGTCACCCCGGTCAGCCCGGCGGCAAAGGCGCCGAAGGCCCGGCGCTGGGCCATCGGGTCGTCGCCGGGCGGGGTCTGGCAACCGGAGGCGCCCATCGGTCATCCCGAATTCGGGCCGGCGCTCACATGGCCGGCGCTGCTTCGGCAGGACAGAGGACTCAGGCGCGGGCTTCCGAGGTGGTTGACGAGAGCACCGGGGAAAATTCCTGTGAATCGTAGGAATTCTGAAGCCGGAGGAGCCGGATCGCGAGTTTGACGACGAATCGGGCATCGGGGTCCGAGAGACCGACGCCGAGGCGCATCGTCGTGGTCCAGCCCTGATGTCCGAGGGCGCGCGCGATGCGCAGCCGGCGCAGGGTCTGCTGCGCCGGCCGCGCGATCTCCGTTGCCGCACCGATGGCGGGCGACAGCCGATGATCGGCACGCTCTCGGTATGGAAGGCGTGCTCGCGGATGAACCGCGCCCGTAGCCGCTCCGGCTCGAACTCCGGCACGGCGTGCGCGCAGCGGCACGTCTTCGCCCTCGACACGGTTGAGCGAGGGGCCGATGCGGCGCTGCGCCGGGCGTACGGCGCTGCGCCGGAACGCCTCGTCGGGGCTGGCCCTGCCGGCGGCGCCGATCGCGGCGAACCGGAAGGGCGGCGTGAGACCGAGCTCGATCGCCCGGGCATGGCGCCGATCTCGTGCCGGTCGTGCCAGCCGCCGTCGAGCAGGCGGCGCATGATCTGATCGCTCGAGAGGAGCCGGGACAAGGGACAGGACGAACGCCCGCAGCAGGAAGGCGGTGTGCGCCATCAGCTCCGGCTCGGCCGGGAGTGCCTCCGCCCCGCAGGCGGTGCGGTGCCATCCGGCAACACGGCACCGGCCCGCTTGCCGCCGATCTCGATGGAGGCTGCCTGCACAGGGGTCTCCCTGTCGCCGGTCCTGAGCGTGATCCCGCCCGGAAAGCCGCGGTCGGCGATCTTCCGCGCCGCGGCGCTCGCGGCATCGGCCGGTAGCGCCCGCGCCCATCCCCAGGGAGCACGCCGGATCGCCGACGAGGCGGCCCGCCGTGAGGTCCGCCGCGAGCCGGGGGCGCGGGAAGATCCGGCTCGGCCCGGCGGTCGGCCGGTCATCGAGCCGCCCGCCCACCGCATCCTTCATCGCGTCCGCGAGGTTCTGGCCGGGGCTGCGGAGCCGGGCCGCGGTGGCCGCCTCGCGCTCCACGTGCCGCAGCTTCTCGGGCGGGATGTCGGTCAGGTCGGCGACCGGCCCCCAGGAAGCCGCTCTCGTCGCGATCCGGCTGCGGATCGGCCCGGGCGATCGCCGCGAACACCATCGGCCGGCCCTCGCTGTCATGCGACTCCAGCGGCACGAGCACCACCGTCCGGGAGCGCCGCTGCCGCGCATCGTCGCGATATCCCGGAAGGCGTCCTGCTCGGGCGCGTTTGGTGATCCCCTTCGGCGCGCAGTTGGCCAGCACGGCGGCGATCGGGATCGTCGCGGCGTGCCAGCCGGTGGGGAAGGATGCGTCGCGGTCGGAACAGGGGGCGTAGCCGGCGATGGAGATCGACTGGCGCCGGCCGATGTCGGTCGCCGCAGCACGGTCTGGAGGTTGTACCCATGGCCAATCAGCCTGACGATCTGCGAGAGGTCCTTGAGACGGCTACGCTTCGGACTGTCGCCGTCGATCGGCGCCATGCACCAGTGGCCTTCGCCGCATGTAGCCGTGCCGGGACCCGCATCCGCGGTGTCTCGCGGGGACTGCCCCTCGGGCTGGAACGCCGGCTGCGTGCCGAGCATGTCCCGGCGATCCGGTCCGTCTCAAGGTCATCGAAGGCTTCGCCGCGTGCCGCGTCTAGGAGCGGAGATCGATCTTGCAGACCGAGGATCGGCATTCTCCGCATGATCCGCGCCCCGTTCGGTCGCAGCATGGGTCCGGCGGTGCGGTCCTCTCTGGCGACCTGAAGGAGGCGCACCGGGTCAGATCCTGCACCGCCCCGCCGTGGCCCGGCCCGCCATCCGGGCTGAGATGCGGCGCGCGCAGGCTTCGCCCTCGGAGCCGGGCCGGACCTAGGAGGCAATCCGGGGACGGTGTCGGAGCGGCGCGAACACGACAGCCGCCGGGGACCGCGGAGCCAGGCAGGCCGGAACCGGCCTGCCATGTCCGGTCTCGTGATCCCGCGCCTGCATTCCCGTCCGGGCCGCGGCGGCCCAAGTTCGGGTATCGATGCACCGGCCGGGAGGGCCGGATGTTGGCGATTTCGTGGCAGGGCATCCGCGCGTGACAGAGGCCGCGCGATCAGCCTTGGTCCGCTCGGGGCCGGTGCATGCGCCGGGGTCCAAACCCGTCGATATCCGGCCGGGCGATTCGTCCCCCGGCGTACCGGAACGGACGGCTGGGGTCGACATCTCGCAAGGAGGCACAAGGCTGTTGCCGGGTAGCCTCAGCAGACCGCTGAACTGCGCCACCCGCCCGAACCTCCGTCCCGCCGCGCCGGAGACATGAAGGCCGATCGGAATTTGCCTTGGCGGCAGGAGGGGCGCAGGGTGCGAATATAAGCCAGCCGATGCCGGGCACAGGCGAGTCCGCCGCAGCCGGCTGGCGCGAGGGCCGCGAGGCCGCGCGCCCGGATGCCATACATCGCAGATCGCCACGGGGCGCAGGGGCCGAGGCGCTCGGTGATCCGGATGCCGCGGATCGCGCGCTCCGGGTCTCCGATCCGGCAATCGCAGAACGAGCGCGAATGCGGGGGAGAGCAAGGGCCCGGGGAGAGGTTGATGGCCTGCCCGATCGTGCGGGATGTCGCCGCCTCGCCATCCGACATCTGTATTGCCCGCAAGATCGCCCGGAGCGCGCTGGGTTCCTCGGCTCCGCGCGTAGGCCGCGGCTTGCGGGATCGAGGGTAGTGTCCCGGCTACAGTAGCCGACCCCGAAGTTGTCGTCGGCCCCGGTGAGCCGGTGCAGATGCCGGAGCGCGGGCTGACGGGCCTGCCAGGCATTGCGCGATGCGCGCGGCGCCACGAACGCCCGGCAGCAGTCGCCAAGCCCGATCCCGGCGGCAAGGGCGGCGGTGATCCGCGACGGGATCCCGTGCGGCATCCCCGGCACCGGAATGCCGCCGCGTCCACCACCAGCGCCGCGCGGTCGAGCGCTGCCGCTCCCTGTCCGGCAACAGCCGTGGCGGCAAGATCCCCCCCCGGGAAGCGGCGCAGGTCCGACAACCGCCATCGGCGTTCGACCCGCGGGTCTCTCGGAGCAGATCGGAGGGCCACGGCCGCAGGGCGTGCCGCGCCGCCATCGCGGGATGGCCGAGCCGTGCCTTCACCTTGCGCGGCCGGCGCCGTTCGGCGGCAACGCCGCGATGCGGGGCCCGAAGCCGGCCCGGCAGCCGGATCGCCCGCCTGACGGCGCACCCCGCGTGCCGACCGGCTCGGCGGATCGGGGGCCGGTTTCCATTGCCGCCATGCCGTGTCTAGGGCCCCGCGAGATCCGGTCCCGAAGCCGCGCGGGCCTTCGGGGGCGACACCCAACGAAGCAGCACCGATGGCGAGCGCCGGGCAACCCGTTCCAGCCGAAGGGGGCCCGAATTGCCCGGGGTTTCACCGGATTGAAGCGTCCGCTCTTCGCCCCGGATCGCGATCCTGGCGCCTTTGGAGACCATGGCCCGCATGGCGGCCCTTGGCCCCGACCGCAGGGCGCCCGCTGCCCTCGCGGCCATCGACGTTGATCGGGGTCACTCCCTGCTTCCGAAGTGTCAGTGGGACGGGGATACGGAACCCCGGCGACGGGCTCCGCCACGTCGGCCGGAGCGCCTGCCCCTTCTTGCGGTGTCGGAATGTGCCGCATTCGCATCCCGGGCGGCACCGTCTGGTCGCTTCCTGCTTGCGGTCGTCGCAGGTCGATGTTCCTGACGCCGGGCCCGGTCCGACGCCCCCGAGGATCGCTAGAGTGATCGAGTCGGAGGAGATCGGCGGGCGGGCCAGCCACACCGCCACCGCGGGAATCAATGCGGGCCGGGCGGACCAATGTGCACACGCCGGCCGATGCCCCCGGCAGGGCGCAGGGCGGGGTTGTGCCGCGCGACCGCGTGACGTTCGAGCGGCGCGACCCGCGGGCGGGCGCCTGCTGTGTCCTGGGGCTCTCGGCCATGACGAGACGGTCGACCCGGAACGCGGGCGGGGCGGAGAGTTCGAGAACCGGCGGGTGCCGGAGGTGCCGCTTGGCGCTGGATACGGGGGGCTCGCACCTTCTCGGCAGCTACGGCCGAGGGCACGGACAGACCACCGATCTCGGGGAAGGCTCGGGCCATCGATCTGCGCCGCACGGGGGATCTCACCAGGGCCGCGGCTTCGCCGGATGCGTGATTGGCCTCGGGGCCCCTCCGCCTCTGGCACGGCGGCGGCGGGAGATGGCGGCGCGGGCGGCGAACGGAACCATGGCCGGGTCCGCGGTTCCGGAGGTGCTGCCGCCGGCGCTCGAGGGGCTCGGGGCGGCGGGGACGCCTGTCACCGTCAGCAATCCGCCGTCGAACGGCCGCTTCCGTCGCCTTTCCCGCCCAGGGGACGGGCGGACGCGCAACGGCGGGGTCGTGAGCCGGGCGCTGCATTCGAAGATGAGCGGGAGTCTCGATGATGGGTCAGGGATTGTGGAGACCGGCTGCGGCGGTGGGCCTCGACGTTTTCGATTGCGCTCCAAGGCGCTGCCGGCCCGAAGTTTTGCCCGGACGGGATCGCGCGGGCTGGATGCCGGCGCGGCGGGTGGGCAGTTTCGATGGGCGCTATTGCATTGATTCGCCGGGGGAATGCGGTCCACAGCAGGTGCGTCTCGAAGGGGGGCAGTTTGGCCGGTTCCCTCTGCCATTCCCGGCCCGGCCGGCGGTGCGTGCCTGGCGGTCTCTCGCCGGGGGCTTGCGCTGGCTGGGCCCGGTGCGGTCCGCGGCGCGAGCGCCGCGACGGGATGGCTGGTTGCGGTCGTGCTCGGCCTGCACCGCCGGTGCCGTTGCGCGGCATGGCGCGCGCTCGGTCCGGTTGTGCTCTGCCACGCCCTGTCGGTGCTGGCGGCCGTGCCCTCGCGGCCGGGTTCGGCGGCCCGGTCGATCTGCGGCTGGTGGGGGTTGCGGGTGGCCCCTTGGCGGTCGGCCGGGCGGTCCTCGATCGGCGCCGTGGCCGTCGGAACCGGGGGCAGGGCGGCATGAGGGCGGGGAACGCCGGGTGCGGCCTCCGGTTCTTCGCGATGGAAGCCGGCCAGGGCGCGGGGCTGATGCCGGCGGCCGTGCCGGTCACGCTCTGCCCGGCGGCGACACCGGAGCGGGAGCCGGTCTCCGGCGGCGCGCTGGCCGTTGCGCTTCCCGTCTCGCTGGCAACAACCGGCCTGCGCGCGCCGGCGTTGCTTGCGGTGACGGCCGCGGTTGCCGATGCCGTCCGCGGTTGCCGATGCCGTCCGCTAAGGGATCGGCACCGGCTTCCTGCGCAGGGGCCGGGTCGGCCTCGGTCTTGCCGGGATCGCCCTTCCGGCCACGGGGACACTCTCCCTCAGGTCATCGGTTGCGGCGGCGCGGTTCGCGGCCCTGCCGCGCCGGATCGGCCGGCCGGCGGCGTCCGGCTGGCGGGCCGGTCATGCGGCGGCGCGGCGCGCCGCGTCGCGACCCTTCGCGGGCGGCGCAGGCGGAGATGCCTCGGTCACGTCTTCCCGCGACCGCGCGGCTCGGGTTTCCCCTTTGCCGGTCTCCCCTTTGCCGGTTTCCCGTCCTGCCTGGCGGCCTGTTTGCGCGCCTTGTTCTTCTTGCTGGTGGCCTTGCCCTTGGGCGGGGGCGGTCCCTTGGGATCGCTCTCGGCCCGGTCCCGGCCCTTCCGCCCGGGCTGCGGTATCCCGGGCGCGTCGGCGGCTTCCGGGCGCGCGGGCGTTTCCGGCGGCGGGGCATCGCCGTCG
>NZ_BSYI01000037.1 GCF_030270585.1 Paralimibaculum aggregatum | reverse complement strand
TGCCGCTCACGGCAGATCTCCCCGGTCGCCCTGCCGCGGACTAAATGCTCCCGGCGCAGTGCCGCGATCGCATCCACGAGCTTCATCCCCCGCCCATCCGGACCACGGAACCGGCAGGCCCGTTCGAGCCCTCCAGTGGACAAGTTCTGGAAGCCGCCCCCCGCTCAGGGAGACAGCATGCCATCCCGATCCACAGCCTGCCCCAGCGACATCCTCGAGCGCATCGGCGCCGTCCACATGCACGGCAGGATCGACGATCTCATGCCGTGACGCACGAGCCCTGGCAGCCCGTAAGCGGGCGCTTATGGGCCGCGGGGTAAGCGTCCGATGGATGGCTCCGCGGCGCATCGCTTCCCATCCCCCTGGAGGCCGGCCGCATCGATGCCGGCAGATCGGGATACAGGAGGCCAGCATGACCCGGAGCATCTTCGTCGCCGCCGTTCTCGCGGCGCTGACATCGCCTGCGGCATTCGCCGTCGAACCCGCCCAAGGCGCACGGCTGGGAACCGGGCCGGGCGAGATATCGGCGGCGCTCGGAGAGAGCGGCTACGCGCTGACCAAGTTCGCGCGCGAGAACGGCCGCATCGCGTTGATCGCGGTCAAGGACGGGCTGCGTGTCGAGGCCTATCTCGATGCCGAAAGCGGCGCGGTGACCCGCCTCGAGTCCCGCGGTCGTCGCGGACCCTGGCCGCTGCCCGGCGTCGACGATGGCGCGCTCCGCGCGCAGCTCGAGGCCGACGGCTACCGGATCGTGGAATACGAGCGCGAGCGGGGCCGCATCGAGGTCCGTGCCGACCGCGCGGGACGGCGCTGGGAGCTCAAGATCGACCCGCGCGACGGGCGGATCGCCGAGATCGAGGCGGAGGACGACTGATGACCGGGACAAGCGAAGAGACCGCCATGCCGGCCGGCCCGCGCTGGGATCCGCTGGTGCGGCTGACGCATTGGGGCATCGCCGCGGCGGTGCTGCTGAACGGCCTTGTCATCGAGGAGGGCGGAGCGATCCATGTCTGGATCGGCTACGCGGCCCTGGCGATGCTGGCGCTCAGGCTCGTCTGGGGGCTGGCCGGCACGGGGCCGGCGCGCTTCTCGGCCTTTCCGCCGAGCCTCTCGGCAGCCCGCGCGCATCTCTCCGACATGCTCTCCGGCCGGCACCGGGTGCATCGCTCGCACAACCCGCTCGGCGCGCTCATGGTCTATGCGCTCTGGGCCATGCTGGCGGTCGTGACGGCCACCGGCATCGCCATGGCGGGCTCGCCGCTTGCGCCGCGGCCCGGCGATGAGGCCGGGTACGGGCGCGCAGCGGTCGTCGCCGGGCATGACGAAGCGGCCGAGGAACACGGCGGCGCGGAGAGCGCGGCCGGGGAGGCGCTCGAGGAGGTGCACGAGGTGGCGGCGAACCTGCTCCTCCTCCTCGCGGCCATGCATGTCGGCGGTGTCGCGCTGGAGAGCCGGCTGTCGGGCCGGAACCTCGTTCGCCCGATGCTGAAGGGGTCGTGATGCTGCGCCGCCTACAGCGCCGGTGGAGCGAGGCGCCGGGCGGTCGCCGGGAGACCGCCCTTGCGCTGGTCCTGGCGCTTCAGGCGATGGCGGCGGTGTTCTTCGTCGGCGACGTGCTTGCCGACATCACCTTCGATGGGGCCGACCTCCACCTCGTGCTCGAGGCGGCGGTCGCCCTCGCGCTCGTTCTCGGCGTCCTGTTCGGCGCCCTCGAGATGCGCCGCACGCTCGAGGAGGCCGAGCGGAGCCGGACCGCCCTCTCCGCCGCCCGCGGCGCGATGACCGACCTGATCGAGGCCCGCTTCGCGGCGTGGCGCCTGACGCCCGCGGAGACGGAGGTCGCGTTCCTGGCACTCAAGGGTTTCGATGTCGCCGCCATCGCCGGGCTCCGCGGCGCCGCCGCCGGCACGGTCCGGGCGCAACTGGCGCGCGTCTACGCCAAGTCGGGCGTCGCCAGCCGCGCCGAGCTGCTGTCCCTCTTCATGGACGACCTCATCGCAGGCCCCGTCGCCGGAGAGCCCTCTGGCGCCGATGCGGCTCGCCTGCCCGCAGCTTGATGGCGCGGCGCCGCCTGCCTGTCTCTCCGGTGACGCCGGGCCTGTCGGGCATCCTGGCCCGTCGGGGGAGAGCGGCCGCCGCTGGCACATCGTGTGATGCCGGACCATCCCCACGGGCGGGCCGGGCCACGGGCGCACCGGAAACGGCCTGGCGCCGGCGCCCGCCTTCCATCTCTCTGCGAAAGCCTCGGTTGCCGTGTCCGGGCGCAGTCGCGATCACGATTGCTCCTGATCTTCCCAAAGCGCGTCGATCACCGGGCAGTCGGGGGCCGTGTCCGACGCGCACCTGTCGGCGATCTCCGAGAGCGTGCGCTCGAGCCGCGCGAGATCGGCGAGCTTCTTGCGGATGTCTTGCAGGTGGGCGACCGTCAGACCGTGGATCTGGGCGCAGGTATAGGTGCCGGCGGTCGCCATCGAGAGCAGGCTTCTTATCTCGTCGATGCTGAAGCCGAGCTCCCGTGCCCGCATGATGAAGCGCAGACGCCTCTGGTCCTGATCGGTGTAGAGCCGTTGCCCGCCGGCGCTGCGGCGCGGGGCGGGCAGCAGGGCAATCTTCTCGTAGTACCGGATGGTCTCGAGGTTGCAGCCCGAGCGTTTGGCCAGAACGCCTCGGGTGATCGGGATGAACGTGGGCGTGAACTCCATTCGGATGACCCCTTGAACCTGTAGTCACTACAGAGCCTAGGTTATGGCGATCGCAGTCCAAGGCAAGCAGGTTCGAGGATCGCCGCCGTGACCCACCATGCCCTCGATCGTATCGCCACGACCCCGGTTGTCGCGGCGAAGACAGCCCTGCCGGTCCCAGGGCCCTCCGGGCCGGATGAAAGGCGTGCCATGTCGGCAGGATCGCAGCACTTGCTCGCAGCGGGGCTTCTCGCTCCCGGTGCGTTTGCACTGGCCCCGAGGGCCGGTGCAGACGCGGTCGCCGCGACCCGCCCGGCCTGCCCGACCAGGGTTTGCAAGCGCATGGAACCGGCCGAAGGGGCCCTGAACGCCGAGGCATCCCCCGAAGCCCCCGCAGCGGGCTTGGCCTTCGCCGACGGGAGAACCCTGCCGATGCGCCGGCGTGGTCCGGCCATCCTGAAACCGCTGCCGAAGGAGAGCGCCAGATGAACGAACGTCGCCTTCTCAAGCTCGGCATCGTCGGCACGATCGTTGCCGCGCTCTGCTGCTTCACGCCGATCCTCGTCGTTCTTCTCGGCGCGGTCGGGCTGTCGGCCCTGACCGGCTATCTCGATTATGTGCTGCTGCCGGCGCTGGCGATCTTCGCCGGGTTGACGGCCTATGCACTCTGGCGGCGCAGCCGCGCGAACTCCTAAAGGAGACGACATGTCAGACCGCGGCGCGCCGGGCGCGCGAACCACGTTCGACCTCGCCGTCATCGGCGCAGGGTCGGCCGGCTTCTCGGCGGCGATCACCGCTGCTGAAGCAGGCGCACGGGTTGCCCTGATCGGCTCGGGCACGATTGGCGGCACCTGCGTCAATGTCGGCTGCGTGCCCTCCAAGGCGCTGATCCGTGCCGTCGAGCCGATCCATCAGGCCCGGGCGGCAGCACGCTTCGACGGGATCGAGGCCGAAGCCCGCGTGACCGGCTGGCGGGCCGCTGTCGCGCAGAAGCAGGCGCTCGTCGATGAGCTGCGCGCCGCGAAATACGTCGGCCTCCTGCCGTCCTACGACCGTATCAGCTACCTCCCGGGGGCTGCGCGCTTCGAGGCGAACGGCAGGCTTGTCGTCGGCGGTGATGCCGTCGCGGCGGGCAGGATCGTCGTTGCCACCGGGTCGAGGCCGGCCCTGCCGGGCATTCCGGGCATCGAGACGGTGCCGGTTCTCGACAGCACCTCGGCCCTCGATCTGGAGACCGTGCCGCCCTCCCTGCTGGTGATCGGTGCCGGCTATGTCGGCGCGGAGCTGGCGCAGGTCTTCGCCCGCGCGGGCGCCCGGGTCACGCTCGTGAGCCGGCGCGGGCTGCTGCCGGAAGCCGAGCCGGAGATCAGCCATGCCCTGACGGGATATCTGGGCGACGAGGGCATCGCGAGCGTGAGCGGCATTGCATACGAGCGGATCGAGCGCACCGCAGCCGGAGCGGCGCTCCGGGTGCGCGCGGGCGGGGAGACGCGCGCCCTGGAGGCGTCGGCCGTCCTGGTCGCGACGGGGCGCAGGCCCAACACCGAGGCGCTCGGCCTCCGCCATGCCGGAATCGAGACGGATGCGCGCGGGTCGATCCTGGTCGATGATGCGATGCGCACGACCAGGGCCGGGGTCTATGCGGCAGGCGATGTCACCGGCCGCGACCAGTTCGTCTACATGGCGGCCTATGGCGCCAGGATCGCCGCCACGAACGCACTGAACGGCGACAGCCTTCGCTACGATGCGACCGGGATGCCGGCGGTCGTCTTCACCGACCCGAACCTGGCGACGGTCGGCTACACCGAGGCGGCCGCCAAGGCGGCGGGCATCGCGACGAAGACGAGCGTTCTCGCGCTGGAGCATGTGCCCCGCGCGCTGGCGGCCAGAGACACCCGCGGGCTGATCAAGCTCGTTGCCGATGCCGGCACAAGGAAGCTCATCGGCGCGCATATCCTCGCCCCCGAGGGCGCGGACAGCATCCAGACGGCTGCGCTGGCGATACGGGCGGGCATGACCCATGACGAGCTCGGCGCGACGATCTTCCCCTACCTCACCACGGTCGAGGGGCTGAAGCTTGCGGCGCAGACCTTCGACCGGGATGTCGGCAAGCTTTCGTGCTGTGCAGGGTGAGGCCGCGAGATGCCGCGGTTCGCGTTGACCATCGGCCCGAACACCCGGTTCCCGGACTGGTCGGCCGTGACCTCTCCGCTGGTCGAGGCAGCGCTTCTCGATCTCCTGCGAGAGGATCGCATGCTCGCGCGCTGGCAGGGTCTCGGGGAGGCGGCGCGGGATACGCACCGCGCAATCCTGCAGAGCTTTCGCGAGACCGGGCGCGCGCCGCGGCTTGCGTGGCTCGCCGAGCGTCGCCGGCTTGCCGCGGCTGCGATCGCCCGGCATCTCGACGAACTCGTGGCGCGCGATCTGGTGGTGTGCCGGCAGGGCGAGATCGAGGGCGCCTACCCGTTCACCGATCGGGACACCGGGCATGTCGTCGAGATCGGAGAGGTGTCGGTGAACGCCATGTGCGCGATCGATGCCCTTGGCATCGGTGCCCTGCTCGGCCGGCCGACGCTGATCCGATCGCGCTGCGCGCACTGCGCCGGAAAGCTGCGGATCGGCACCGGCAATGACGGGCGGTCGATCACGGGGCAGGTTCCGCCGGGCATCGTGGTCTGGGCCGGGGTCGAGCCGATCCATGGCTGCGCCGCCGACACGCAATGCCGGTCGATGGTCTTCTACTGCTCTGCCGAACACCTCGATGCCGCGCAGGGTGGCGAGCCGGTCTCCGGCTACCGCTTCAGCACGTCTCAGGCGCTCGAGGCCGGCGCCGCGATCTTCGGCCCGTTCCTCTAGCGGCCCCCGCGGCGAACCGGCCGGATGTGCCGGTCCTCCGGCCTTGCCCATGACGCCGGCAACGGTGAGCGCTCCCACCGGGTTTCGGACCTTGGTCCGATCGATCGGGGGACTGCCGCCCCTGTCGGGCGCCCACGCGCCCGGTAGGGTGATCCCGACACCCAGCCAGCGGGAGGTGCGCTCATGGACGCGCAGGTCGTGGACGTGGAGATCGAAGGCGCGGACATCGAGATCGCCTACGCCGACGGCTCCGAGGAAGAAATCGACGCCGGCATCTACGAGCGCAAGGACGCCTCGGGCGAGACGGTGGAGGAGCGGCCGGCGACCGATGCGGACCGGCAGCGGCTTCTCGATCTCGCCGCGGGTTTCGCGGGCGAGCCGGACGACGACGACGATAGCGGCGATACGGGCGGCGGGGAGCCGGCGGGAGACACAGGCATGGACAGGACGGTCACGAAGATCGAGATCTTCGGCGCGAACATCGAGGTCGAGTACTCCGACGGCACCAGGGAGGAGATCGAGTTCGGCATCTACGAGCGCAAGGACATGGCGGGCGACACCGTCGAGGAGCGCGCCGCGACGGTGGCCGATCGCACCCGGCTCGAGAGCCTCTCGATCGGGGATGCGGTGTCGGGTGACGGCACGCCCGTGGACCCGGGGGACGGCATGCCGGGCGGCCCCGCCTTCCCCGCCCCCGATGCGACCGTGACCGGGGTGGAGATCCTCGGCGACACCATCGAGGTCGCGTATTCCGACGGCTCGAAGGAGGAGATCGAGGCCGGTGTCTACGAGCTGAAGGACCCGGCCGGCGAGACCATCCTCGAGCGCCCGGCGACCGCCACCGACCGCGTGCGGCTCGAGGGGATCGCCGCCGGCAACCCGGCGGTCGTGGCGCAGGCGTTTCCCCTCGCCGACGGCAGCATCCTCGAGACCGGCCCGAACCGGATCGAGCAGACCTTCCCAGACGGAAGCAGGATCGAGATCGAGGGCGGCATCTACGAGGAGAAGGCGGCGGACGGCACGACGATCGTCGAGCGCCCGGCAACCCAGGCGGATATCGACGGGCTGACGGCGCTCCTGCCGGCGGGGGTGGACGCGCCCGATCTCTCGCCCGGCGCCCCGGCTCCGGGCAACGACGACGGCACCCCGGACCAGGGGCCCGGCGACGCGCCCGGCACGCCGGGATCGGACGACACGCCGATGCCGGGCGGTGACGACGGCACCCCGGACCAGGGCCCCGGCGACGCGCTGCGCATGGCCGAGGACGTGACGCTGTTCTACACCGAGACGCTCGGGCGGGCGCCGGACAGGACCGGGCTCAACTTCTGGATCGATGCGCTCGAAGACCGCTTCGACCTTGACGACCTGGCCGAAGCCTTTCTCGACTCGTTCGAGTTCGCCGAGGCGGTCGGCGATCCGGACGGCATGGAGAACGGCGCCTTCGTCGAGACGCTCTATGACGACCTGCTGGAGCGCGCCGCGGACACCGACGGCATCCTGTTCTGGACGTCCTTCCTCGATGGCGGCGGCGCCCGCGCCGAACTCGTCGTCGCCTTCGTCATCAGCGACGAGAACCGCGCGAACACGCCCGAACTCGACAATCTCGTCGAGGTGTCGCCCGGCGAGTGGGAGATCGCCGGCTAAGGCGACGGGCACGCGCCCGGCCGGCGCAGGCTGCATGCCGCGCGCTCCCGAAACCCGGGCGGGGCGCCAGCACCCTGCCGAGCGCTCAGCGGGATCGGCCGGCCGCGAGGAGCGCCGCCTCGACGCGGTTGCGCACATGCAGCTTCTGCAGGATGTTCGTCATGTAGTGCTTGACGGTCTTCTCCTGCAGGGCCAATTCGCGCCCGATCTCCTTGTTGCTCAGGCCCTTCGCGACCAGATCCAGGATCTGCTCCTCGCGGCGGGTCAGCGAGTCGAGCGGGTCCGCCGCCGCGCCGTCGGCTCGCGGGCTCTTCATCGCCCCGAGGACCCGCGCGGCGAGCGATGGAGAGACATAGGAGCCGCCTGCCGCAACGCCGGTCAGCACCTCGACGAGCTCGGCCGCGCCGATGCCCTTCAGCACATAGCCCTTCGCGCCGGCCTTGAAGGCGGTCATCACGTCATCGTCGGATTCGGAGACCGTGAGCATGACGATCCGCACCGCCGGAAACCGCTCGCCGATCACCCGCGCTGCGTCCAGCCCGTTGCCGGGCAGCGAGATGTCGAGGCACACGATGTCGGGCAGATGCTCCTCGACGGCCCGGATCGCTGCCTCGGCGGTCCCCGTCGCGGCCACGACCTGCAGGGCGCCGCTCTCTTCGAGGGTCCGCGCGACGCCGTCGCGGAACAGCGGATGGTCGTCGGCGATCACCACGCGGATTGCGACGGTCATTCTCCGTCCTCGATCGGCAGGGCCATCCGCAGGGTCGTGCCGGCGCCCGGCGCGCTCGCAACGGCAAACCGGCCGCCCACGCTCTCGATGCGCTCGCGCAGCCCGAGCAGGCCGAGGCGGTCGCTTGCGGCGGAGAGGTCGCCCGGGTCGAAGCCCGGCCCGCGATCGGCCACCGTCACCACCAGCTCGATGCCGTCCAGCCTGGCGGCAACCCGCTGCTCCCTGCCCGCGCCGTGGCGCCAGGCGTTGTTCAGGCCTTCCTGCACGAAGCGGTAGACGCAGATCAGGCTCGGATGATCGAGATGCAGCCCGGCGAGGGTCCGGGCATCCAGCGCCGCGCCGACCTCGCTCCGCGTCCGCCGTTCATGCGTCTCGATCGCGAGGGTCAGCGTGTCCAGCACGGATTTCCCGTCGATCTCGGGCAGGCTGAGCCCCGAGGAGATCGCCCTGATCTCCTTCATCGCGGCATCGAGCGATGCGCGGATGGTCTCGTGGTCCGCCCTGCCCCGATCCGGCTCGAGATGCCGGAACGCGGAATCGAGCCTGAGCGCCGCAAGGGCGAGCTCCTGGGCCGGGCCGTCGTGGAGCTCCGCGCTGATCCGGCGCAGAAGCCGCTCGTTGTGCTCGCCGGCGCGCCGCGAGGCGCCCTGGATATGCCGCCTCAGCCGCGTGTTCTGCACCGCCATCTCGTTGACCTCCGATATCCGGGCGCGCAGCTCCCCGGTCTGGCGCTCGATCGTCCGGCTCCCCTGGCGCACGATCCCGAAGAGCAGGACCGACATCGAGAGCGACACGCTGCCGACCACGGCCCAGGACTTGAGCCGCGCATCGAAGATGTCCCGCTCCAGCTCGGTCGCGATCTGGTAGAACTCGGCGACCGCGATGATCCTGCCCGTGTAGATCGAGTGGATCGGGTTGTAGACCTCGAGATAGGGAATGTCGCCCGCGTCCCGGATGTAGTCCGGCGGATGGGCCAGATCGTCGAACTCGGCGCTCAGCGCGCCCTTCCAGGCGGCGGCGAGCGGCGGCGTCGGCTCGAAGGTCTTTCCGATCAGGCCGGGATCGGTGCTGAACGCGACCAGCCCGCCGGGTTTCCAGAGCTTCACCGCAGCGATGCGCTCGGCGAAGGTCGGCTCGCGGAACAGGTCCCGCAGGCGCTCGGCGGTCCCGTGCGACAGGGTGTCCTGCGAGTTCAGCTCCTGCGAGAGCGGCGCGATGAAGCTCTCCATGTAGAGCGCCGTCGAGATCGCGGAATTGCGCGTGACGCTGTTCTCGATCTCGCGGCCGACCCACCATCCGATCACCAGCATGCCGAGCAGCACGACGACGCTGCCGATCGCGGCAAACCGCAGATGCAGCGGCGCCCGGCGCCAGGTGTCCGAGACCCGCCGCGCGGTGTGGCGCACGAGCCGGTCCATGGTCGCGTCCGCCGGCCGCTCCTGCGTGAGCTGGCGCCTCACGCTGCCTCAGTCCGCAGCGAAGCAGTAGAAGTAGCCGTTGCCTCCGCTCGAGCGGAGCGCCTCCTGGCTGCAGCCGCGCGACTGATGCGCCGCGTTCCACGAGGTGTTGCCGCCGCCGTGGCGGTCATGATGGCCGACGGTGGCCGATCCCTCCCCGTTCGAGGTCCAGTTGGCGCAGGTCTTGTCGCCCTCCTGCCAGGGGAAATAGGCGGTGCCGTCTTCCTGCGTGCCGGTCAGGATGTCGTGCTCGTTGCGCTCGTCATAGCGGCCCATGACGCGGTTGCCGTTCTCGTCGAGCGCCGTGCGCAAATAGATGTTCGGCATGATGTGGAGCTGATCGAGATCGACCGCGATCAGCTCGCCGAGGGCGTTGTACCAGGGCCCGTCGCCGATCCGCTGCCGGGCCGAGATGCCGCGCTTGCCGTCTTCCTGCGTCGAGAGATAGGCGCGCCACTCCCGGTCACCCGCGCCGGCCGCTTCGGCGAGGCTCTGGCAATGGGCATCCGCCCCGTCCAGCCCTCCGAGGTTCGCACCGTCGCCCATCCCGACGCTGGTGACGAAGAACCCCATCTCCTGCGCGGCCGCCGGGCCGGGCAGGAGAGCAAGGGCGGCGAGGGTTCCGGCAAGCATGGCTGCAGCGCGTATCATTCTGTCATCCTCCCAGTTTTTTCGTCGAGCGACGGGTCCGTGACCGGGGCGCCGGAGCGCCCGCCTCCTGCCGATGCTAGGTCCGTTCCATCCCGGAAGCTTCAGACCAAAGTCCGGCTAGTCGAGGATCGGCGGCAGCTTTCCAGCCGCAGCGCCCTGAAATGCGTGGCATGCAAGGGACCGTCGCCTCCAGCCGGCCGCCATTCCTGATCGCGGGCATGTCCGGCCGCGAAGGTGCCGGCTTGCCGGCCCGCCGCCCTGCCCCCCCGGCAGCGGCTACAGCACGGTCGCGGTGCCGACCGCGACGCCGCCGATCGTCCAGGCCGGCGCCGAGATCACCAGCAGCCCCGCGACGGCAAATGCCCCGAGCGCCTCCCACTTGTAGTCCCACACCTTCTCGTACCAGGCCGGCTCGGGTGGCCGGTAGCGCGGGTTCGGCATCATCTGCACCTCGATCTTCACCTTGATCTTTCCCTTGATCGAGTACGGGCCGGAACTGCGCTCGAACACCGGGCTCTGGCCCTCGAAGACCAGCTCCCCCCTGCTCGTCGAGCTTTTCAGGCTCAGCTCGAGCTTGCCGATCGTGCTGCCGATCTTGGCGCTGGTGGCCCCCATCCTGTCGAAGGTGAACCCGTAATCGAAGCCGGCGACCCGCTTCTTGACCTCGGTCTCGTATTTCGGCCAGGTGAACTGCGCGGTGATGCGGCCGTTGCGCGTCGCGGTCACGTTGCCGCCGATATAGAGCCTGGCATTGAGGATCACCGGCCCCTGCACGACGGTGAGCACGGCATAGGGCACGTCACCGCCGATCTTCACGGCCATCGTGGGATAGGTGAGCGCGATCGGGATCCGCGCGACCGGTGCGGGCCGGCGCTTGCCCTCGAAGTCCGACACCACGGTGGGCACGAACAGGCGCGGCAGGGTGAGCTTGGCGCACATCAGGATCTTGCGGTCAAACGCCAGCAGGGCGCCGTCGCTGGCCTTGATGATCTCGGCGGCGTAGACATCGCTGCCATAGATCAGCCTGGCGACCTGGGCAACCGTGTCGCCCTCGCGGGTGACATGGGTGCCGCCGCCCTTTGTCGCCCCCGCCCAGTCGACCGAGAGCTTGAGCGTGTGCTCGGTCGAATGCAGCGGCGGCGGCTGCGGCCGCGGCCGCTTCACCTTGATCTTGGACTGCGATTTCCGGACGGTGACCTTGATCTCCGCATCGATCACCAGCGTCCGCTCGTATTTCTTCCTGATCTTGTCGATCGCCTTCCGGATGCCGGTGAGCCGCTCCTTCTTGAGCCAGTCGGGCTTGTAGCGCTTGAATTCGGCGGTTCCGTCCTTCTTCGCGTAGATCAGGTCGGGGTCGCTGGTCACACGCCGGGAGAGCTCGCTCTCGATCTGTCCGGCGAGTTCTGTCTGGACCCGGCTGCGATGCATCCTGAGCACCGGGTCGAGAAAGCCGTTCTCACTACCCATGGTTACGGTTCCGGCACGGTACTCCCTGGCATCGGCCAGCAGACTTCCGTTGCGACAGCCTAGTGCCTACCGATCCTGTCCAACAAGCGATTTCGACCGCAATCCGCGATCCCGACGATGGCGCGGCAGAGAGGCAGGCCCGGGCCTTCCCGATCTGAAACGATTGTCTGAGCCGCTGAAGCCCGGGCGGTGTCGAGGACGTGGATTCCCCTTCCGGCCGCGGTGAGGTTCAGGTGCTTTCCTGCAGGCGGGGACAGCGTGTTTCGCGGGTTGATTAGCCGCCGGGAATGGACCTTCTTCGGGCCCTTCGTGATCGGGACGGGACCGGAGCGGTGCCGCCCGCCGAAGGATCATCGGCGCGTGCCGGATGGCGCGCCCCGGATCGCGAGGGCGGGTGCGCCGTGGCGCGCTCTGCAGTCAGGGCTCGGTCCCCGCCCATCAGCCGGCCGCGGGCGCAACGGGGGGCTCGGCGCCGGGCTCTCGGGCGCTCTCGCGGGGGCCATTCGACCGGGTCCGCCTCCGGACGAACGGCGGCGACGCGGCGTTCATCCCAGCCGGGAAGCGCTGGCGGGACCGCCAGACGGTCGGCGGTCACACATGCCCCCTGCGCAGCCGCATTCAGCGATGCGTCGGCCCCCTCGGGAACGCCCGCAGCGGCACGCACCCGCGACGACACCACCGCCGCGAGCGTCCCCGGCTTCGTCCAGCTCCTGTAAATCCGCCCGTGGCAGCAGGACTTCGCCAACACAGCCTAGACAAGACCGCGATCAGGCAGTCATGAAGCCCGCCGGACAGCCACAATGCCCGTTCTCCGATATGCACTGTCGAGGGTGTTAATGATTGACGGTCTGCCGTTGGTCCATCAATGCTTTCCCCGGGAGCTCCGAGGTCGGAGTCTGGATTGGGTGTGGTTTGGGTGATGGCCTTTCGTGTCGTCCGAGCTTGCTAGGCGAGGAGACACGACATGGCCGTGATCAACGGGGGCTCCGGTCCCGAAACGCTCGAAGGCACGGAAGGCGAAGACAACGTCGTCAACGGCAATGGCGGCAACGACCGGCTGGACGGAGCCGGCACCGAGGGTTTCGTCGATACGCTCGACGGTGGCTCGGGCGATGACACAATTTACGGGTATTACGGCGATCGCCTGCTTGGCGGGCCAGGCAGCGACTACATCTTTGCGGACCCCTTCTCCCTAAATCCCGGTCCGCCGGCGCTTTCGTCGGACGGGCCGTTCTTCATGGATGGCGGGACCGGCGCAGATACGTTCAACTGGAATTTCAGCGGGCCCAACGGCGCGTCCGGCTCCGTCATCATGGTGGACGATCCTGGCGACGTGGTTGTCCCCTCCGCCCCGGGGAGCGGCGCCGAGATCCGCTCCACCGTCACGGTCGACCTGAGGACGGTGGTCGGTCCGGGGAACGACTACGCCGAAGACTACAACGACCACCTCACGCTGCTTGGCAGTTCGGATCTCGGCGCCGCCGGCAACGCCGCCGACAATATCCTCACGGGCAATTCCGGCGACAACGCGCTGAGCGGCAGAGAGGGCGACGACACGCTCGAGGGCGGCCTGGGCGACGACACGGTGGACGGCGGCGCGGATACCGACACCGCGGTGGTGGGCGTGGCCCGCGCCGACGCCATCGTCACCTTCGACGGCGATGCGATCGTGATCGAGTCGTCCCAGGGCACCGACCGCTTCGAGGGCATCGAGAGCTTCCAGTTCACCGACCAGACCATCGCGGCGGGCGATCTGACCGAGGACACCAACACCGATCCGGTGGCGGCGGACGACAGCGCCGCGACCGGCTTCGAGACCTCGGTGCTTATCGACGTGCTGGACAACGACAGCGATGCCGACGGCGACATGCTCAGCATCGACAGCGCCGGCATCCCCGCCAACGGCAGCGCGGCGGTCGAGAGCGGCGAGATCCGATACACCCCCGATGGCGGCTTCGCGGGCACCGACACGTTCACCTACACGATCGCCGACGGCATGGGCGGCCTCGACACCGCAACCGTGACGGTCAGCGTCAACGGCCCGCCGGATGCGGTCGACGACAGCGCCGATGTGGGGTTCAACAGCTTCAGCGACATCGTCGTCACCGGCAATGACAGCGACCCCAACAGCGACGATCTCACCATCGAGAGCGTCGGCACGCCGGCCAACGGCACCGCCACCAGGATCTCCGAGACCACGATCCGCTATGTGCCCGATACCGGCTATTCGGGGCCGGACGAGTTCACCTACACCCTCTC
Source organism: Paralimibaculum aggregatum (assembly GCF_030270585.1). Lineage (GTDB taxonomy): Bacteria > Pseudomonadota > Alphaproteobacteria > Rhodobacterales > Rhodobacteraceae > Thermohalobaculum > Thermohalobaculum aggregatum. The sequence continues at coordinate 40,890 of NZ_BSYI01000037.1, read as the reverse complement.
CGACGGCGTTCTGACCGACACCGCGACCGTGACGGTCACGGTGGCCGGGGCTGGGAACACCGCCCCCGCGGCCAGCGACGACAGCGCGGCCACCGCCTTCGAGACCGCCGTGCTGATCGACGTGCTCGGCAATGACAGCGACGGCGACGGCGATGCGCTGACCATCGTGAGCGTGACCAGCCCGGCCAATGGCACCGCGGCGATCGAGGGCGGCCAGGTGCGCTATACCCCGGCCGCCGGGTTCAGCGGCGCGGACATGTTCACCTACACCGTCTCCGACGGCATGGGCGGCACGGACAGCGCGACCGTCACCGTCACCGTCGATGCCGGCGGGGCCTCGCTGCCGGCCGGCCGCGATGCCTTTCTCGGGCCGAACTCGGGCGGCGCGGGCGCAGGCGCGGCCGCTGCGGGCGCGGGCGCGACCGCAGACGGCTTCGGCTTCGACCTGGGCGTGTTCTACGCCTTCGATTTCGGCGGGTTCAGCATCGCGACGGGCTATTCGGTCGAGATCGACGAGCCGGCATTCGGCACGGTCTCCCGCTCCGGCGATGTTCTCGAATACAGCCCGGACCCCGACTACAACGGCCCGGTGCTGCTGTCCTACACCTTCTCGGACGGGGTTGCCGTGGAGACCGGCCGCATCGGCTATCTCGGCTGGGACACCGGCAACCCGGTGGCCAGCCCGCTCGATGCGCAGTTCTCGCTCGGGGCGGCGCTGGCCTTCTCGAACGGCGGGATCGGCACGCTCTCGGACGACACCGGCGGCGATTTCCTGAGCTTCCTCGGCTTCGATTTCGATGGCGACGCGGAGCGGGCCCGGCTCGAGCGCGAGGGCGTCGCGCCGCCCGACTTCTCCGTCAACGGCATGACCGTCGCCGAGCTGGCGGAGGGCGATCTGATCGATGTCCTCGCCGCCGCGGTCAACGACGAGGGCTTCCTCACCTTCGATCTCGAGATCGGCGGCGAGATGGTCTTCGCCATCGATCTCGACGAGGATGTCGACAGCATCGATGCGGTTCCGAACGACACCAGCTCGTTCCTCTACCGGGTGCGCGATCCCGCGGGCAATGCCTCGATCGGCGTGTTCTCGATCGAGAACGGCACCGACGCGACGCCGAACGCCGGCCCGGTCGCGGGCCGCGACACCGTCGGCATGCTCGGCACCGCCGCCGGCCTTCCGACCGGGATCGACGTGCTCGCCAACGACACCGATGCGGACGGCGATGCCCTCGCCCTCGACATGATCCCGACCGATCCGGAGCACGGCACCGCGGCGATCGTGGAGAACCGCGTCATCTACACGCCGGATCCGGGGTTTTCCGGGGTCGACAGCTTCGTCTACGCGCTGCGCGACGGCAATGGCGGGCTCGCCGTCGCCGAGGCCCGGGTCATCGTCACGGATGCGGACTGCGCGGAGATCGGCGGCACCGGCGCCGCGGACCGGCTCTCGAGCAGCGCCGCCAACGAGTGTTTCGACGGGCTCGCGGGCCGCGACACCGTGGTCTTCGCCGGCACCCGCAGCGAGGCCGAGCGCGCCTTCGCCGGCGACGGCGTCGCCTTCGACGGCCCCCAGGGCACCGATCTGCTGATCGGCATCGAGCGCGCCGAGTTCGACGACGGCGCCTTCATCTTCGATGCCGGCGGCGCCGATGTCGGCTACATCTACCGCACCTATGCCGCGGCCTTCGCGCGCACGCCGGACGAGGGCGGCTTCATCTTCTGGAACGACGCGATCAACACCGGCGCCTTCAGCCGCGAGGGCGTCGCGCAGTTCTTCGTCGACAGCCCGGAATTCGCCGAGAAGTTCGGTGCGAACCCGAGCGACGGGGACTTCATCGACGCGCTGTTCAACAACGTGCTGCTGCGCGACCCGGACGACGGCGGGCGCACCTTCTGGCTCGACGCCTTCGAGACCGGCCTCTTCGACCGCGCCGACATGCTGGTCTTCTTCGCCGAAAGCCCCGAAAACGTCGCCCGCAACATCGAGAACCTCGACGTCGGCGTCTGGGTGGTCTGAAAGCCGGCAATCCGGCCATGTAAGGCGACGTGCAGGTGACGGGCCAGGGCGACCCCCGGTTTTTCAGGCTGCCGCCTCCGGCCAGGAAGGCCCTGAGCGGAAGAACTCGGGGACAGAGAACGGGCCGGCTCGGCGAAGAGGCTGGCATGACGATCTAGGTTTCTGGAGGAACGCGGGGCGACGGGTGCCGGGAATGCCCGTCTGCTCGGGGTGAGCGAAAGCAGGGTTCGGTGCCACGTCCACAGGATGAAGGCGGGTACGGTCGATGGCCGGAATGCGCAGGTGCATTGACCCAGCGAAAATCTGAGCTTGCCCCCTGAAGCCGGACCGGGCGGTACAGTTCCGCCAGGACGGAGGATCCCGGACGAGAAAGCTCAGCCGAATGGCGGGAAGGTTCACAATGCGCATGGCGGTTCTCCAACCCGCTGCGCCGCACCACATCGCCAGCCCGACCTTGGCTGGCACACGATACCGCGACCTGGAGGCGGCGCGCCGAAGCTCCGCCCGGAGCCCAACCTAGCCGTTCGGCAGCCTTGCTACGATGTCATCGACAATGCGATTGGCATCGTCGGCGGCAGCGAGAACCGTTCCGGCGCGCAGCGATGCGAGCGAGTCCAGCCCGGCGAAGTATAGGCCCGGGACCGAGATGCAGCGATCCTCCACGGGATTTCCCTTCGCGTCGAGTGCCCCGGGAACCTTCAGCCAGCCGAAATCGCCTCGGAGACCCACCGCCCAGATCACGTTGGTGATGCCTTCGGCATTCAGGTCGATCTCCGTAATGGGCGGGTCGGGGAACTCGGCGGCAACCGTTTCCGCAGGGTCTGGAACGGCGTCCGGCGCGGCGAGTGCCCGGCACGCGACGAAGTCGTCGATTTCCCGTTTCAGCATAGCCGACATCTCGTCGCCGAATGCGACGCTCTCGGCGAGCGAGTCGTGGAAAGAGAGGCGCCCATCGGATGTGCAGTCCTTGAGCCTGCCAAGGAGCTTGACACCCTGCGCGCTGAGCGATTGCAGGCTGATCGTGTGGGTCGCGCCAATCAGACCGCGGCCGGTTTCCGTTGTTCTCGGCTTCGCCATGCGCCCGTTGTCCGTCAGCCACAGGAAGATATCCCGGCCGCGATAGGTTCGCGGAACGCGTCCGTTTCGCCCGGTTGCCAGAAAGACCCGCCGACCGTCCCGGGTCAGCTCCTCGGCGATCTGGCCGCCGGTATTCCCGCAGCCGATGACCAGCACGGCGCCGGGCGGAAGCGCGGCAGCGCTCCTGAACGCGGTCCCGTCGATCTGTTTGACCGAGGCAGGAAACCGGTTTGCCAATTCGGGCCATCTGGGCAGGTTCAGGTTTCCGGTCGCCACAACCACGCAATCCGACTCGGTCGTGCCGCGCGAGGTACGGATCACGTATCCGCCATCCGCCGGTCGGACCTCCCTGACCTCGGTTTTCTCCTGCACCAGTAGGTGGTTGCGGCGGACATAGCCCTCGACCATGTCGACGAATTCGTCCCGCGTCATGTAGCCTTCCGGGTCGGTCCCATCGTAGCGATCGCCCGGCAGGATGGTCAGCACGTTCGGTGTGTTCATCCGGAACGAGTCCCAGCGCTGGGTTCGCCAAGTCTCGCAGATGCGGTCGCGTTCGAGAATGACGTAGTCAAGCCCGGCCCGGCCGAGCATGCAGCCGACGCTCAGCCCGGCCCATCCGGCTCCGACGACGACGGCGTCGTGGCGTTCGGGCATCGATGATCTCCAGCGATGATCCGTTGAAAAACCCTATCAGAAATCAGAACCGATGCCCGCTTCGTCCCGCATATCGGCGCCTCCGGGCTCCAGGATGCTGCACCTTGATCGAACGGCAGTTCTGAAGGACGCGACCGCGAGAACGGTTCGAGCGCTCGAGGTCGGCTTGGGGCCGGAAGCGCCCCGCGTCGATGTCTGTGCCGGATCTTGGCCCTGCCGCCATACCGCAAGTCCGCTTCGAGCCCGATGCGGACATCGCGGCGCATGCTCCAGGCGACTGCCTTGATGCAATGCCCGACCGTTGCGCATGAGTTTGGCGGGTGGCGGAGACGGTCCCGGGATGCGCATCCGCGGCGGCTGCGAAGATGGAGAACACTGGCTGGTGCTTGGGCAGGCCGGGAACGTCGACAAGCCGACGCCGCCCATGTCAGCTCGGCAATCCGATCCGCGGCGCGACCCGACCGAAGAGCGACTGCAGATCTCCGGAGACGTGATAGGCGCAGAAGAAGTCGCCCAGGCGGTAGGATGGGCGCAGGGTTCGGACGACAGCAATCTCGCGCCGGGCGTCTGCGAGCTCGCCGCAGGCCGCCATCACGAGCGCCGCAAGACCGCGGGCCTGAACATGCGCGTTCGGCATGCTCGTCAGGCTGAGCGCCGCCTCGACGGCCTCCGCCCGGTTGCCGAGGCGCAGATTGGCGAGCGCCTGCACACCGTGCATCGCATATCGCCAGGGGTCGAACGGGCTGAGGCGTTCCGCAATCCGGCTGTCTTCGATCGCGCGCTTGGGATCGCCCGTCTGGCACTCGCAGAACGAGCGCGAATGGCGCGCCAGCGCAAAGCTCGGGCTGAGATCGATAGCCTGATCGATGGTGCGGGACGCTGCGGCCTCGTCATTCGACATCCACAGCGCCCGCGACATCGACCAGAGCGCCGCTGGGTCCTTCGGGTCCGCGTGCAGGCCACGGCTTGCCGCGTCGAGCGCATGACGGAGTTCCCGGGCCCTTTCCGCCGGCCGGAAGGCGAATGCATTCATCCAGTGGGCATATGACAGCCCCGCGAAATTCCGCGCCAGGACCGGGTCCAGGCTGGCGGCCCGATTGAAGAAGCCGATCGCCATGTCGTTGTCGGCGCGGGTGAACCGGTGCAGATGCCAGAGGCCGCGGTGATGCGCCTGCCACGCGGTGAGAGTCGCGACGGGTTTCTGGAACGCCCGGTGACACTCGTTCACCTCAATCTCGGCGGCCAGAGCGGCGGTGATCCGCACCGCGACGTCATTTGTGACCTCGGGTGCCCTCTCGTGGTGGAAGGCAATCCGGTCCGACCAGATCAGTCGGTCGGTCTCGACCGCCATCAGATCCAGATCTACGCAAAGCTTTGGCCCGATCCGAGCGATCTCGCCTGCCAGCGCGTAGTCGGCCCGGACACTGCGCGCGATCTCGGTCAATGAGAGCCCACGGTCTGCCAACGCCAGGGCCGAAGACGGGGCCAGCACGAAAGGCGAGCGGAGCCGTGCGATCCCGACCGTGACGTCATGGGCGAGGCTGTTTGCGACAACCTGAGCATCCGGGTCGCCGGCGCCGAATGGTGCGACGGCGATCAACGGGATGCGCCCGTCGGGCGGGGCATCGGGGGATGCTCGCTCGGGGTGGCGATCCGATGCCTCGCGGCCGCGCGCCGCCACCTGCCGCCGCATGTCATGCCAGGCCCTCAGCAGGCCGTCCTCGTTGATCCCCTCCTCCCGATACGCCCGCCGGGTCGCCTCGAGGTGGCGCTTGGCCTCGCCGATCTCCCGGCACGCGACGAGGCTTCGAAGCAGCGCGATATGCGCCCCATCGTCGAACTGCCAGCAGGCGATCAGCCGCCGCAGGGCCTGCATGCGCGCCGGAGCCGTGAGGCCGAGCGCAGCAACCATCCGCTCGAGCACCGAGCGGTGCTCCGCGGCGAGCATTGCGCGTTGGCCTGTCAGCCAGGCGTCGAACCTGGGCGGGAGGCTGCCTTGAAGATCGCCGAAGAACTCCCCGGCGTATTGCGCGTCCGCCGCATTCAGCTCTGCAATCGTGGCCGTAGGGTTCAGCCGCGCGACCAGATCCAGAAACTGCAGGGCGTCCACCGTCACCGCCGCCCGGTCGAAGCTGACCCAATCGCCCTCGGCGACAACCGCCGACGAATGCTCGCCGAAGATGCGTCGCAGTTTCGACAGAGCCCACCGAAGCTCCGCCCGCGGGTCGCTGACCCGGTCCCAGAGCAAATCGCAAAGCCTGGATCGCAGCACCGGTTTCGGCGACATCGCGAGATAGCCGAGCAGCGCCTTCACCTTGCGCGAGCGCGGCAGCCTTCTCGGCGCACCGCAGTGAATGAGGTCGACCTTGCCGAGCAGCCGCACCGTATAGCCGGTCGAGCGCGACAACCGGTCGGGCGCATCAACTGATCGAGGCTCGGTTTCCATTCTCCCTACCACGCTGCGTTCAACGCCGTCGCGCGATGCTCACAGGACGTCTCGCAACCGCGTCCCATCCTAGCATGTTGCACCGGGGCACTGAAGGCGAGCCGATGGCCAGGAGATGCAGCCGAAGGAGGCTCGAAATGCCGACAATTGCACCCGATCCCACCTTCTATCCGTCACCACGCATGGCCGCGAAGGCGCCGGCCGAGAGCCTCGCCTATGTCGCCGCCTTCGATCCTGAGCGGGCGATGCCGGACGCGATCGCGGTGGTCGATGTCGATCCCGCCTCGTCGACCTTTTCGCAGATCGTCGGCCAGACCGACATGCCCAACACCGGCGACGAGTTGCACCACTTCGGCTGGAACGCCTGCTCGTCCTGCCTCTGCCCGAACGCATCGCATCCACATACCGAGCGGCGTTACCTCATCGTTCCCGGGCTCAGGTCATCGCGGCTGCACATCCTCGACACCAAGGACACTCCGAAGTCTCCGAAGCTCGTGAAGGTGATCGAGCCCGAGGAGATCGCCGAGAAGGCGAACTACTCGCGAATCCACACGATCCATTGCGGGCCCGAGGGGATCTATGCCAACGCGCTGGCCGACGCCGAGGGCAACGCGCCGGGCGGCATCATGCTGCTCGACCACGAGACCTTCGAGGTGCGCGGCCAGTGGGAGATCGACCGCGGCCCGCAGGAGCTCGCCTATGACTTCTGGTGGCATCTTGGCCACGACACGATGATCACATCGGAATGGGGCCTGCCGTCGACCTTCGAGAACGGCCTTGTTCCCGAGGTGCTGCTAGGCTCGAAATACGGGCGGCGCCTGCATTTCTGGAACCTGCACACCCGCAAGCACCAACAGACGATCGAGCTCGGCGAGGAGTATCAGCTCGTGTTCGAGCTGCGCCCCGCCCACGACCCGACGAAGGCCTATGGCTTCGTCGGCTGCGTGATCAGCCTCAGGGATCTCTCGGCGTCGATCTGGACCTGGTACCGCGACGGCGACCGCTGGCAGGTGAAGAAGACCATAGAAATTCCCGCCGAGCCCGCTGACCCGAACACGCTTCCGCCGGTGCTGCAGGGCTTCAAGGCGGTCGCGCCTCTGGTCACCGACATCGATCTCTCGATGGATGACCGCTATCTCTATGTTTCCTGCTGGGGAACAGGCGACATGATCCAGTACGACGTAACCGATCCCCTGGCCCCGAAGGAGACCGGGCGGGTTCGCATCGGCGGGATTGTCAGCCGGGCCGGCCATCCGAAGGCCGGGGGCCCGCTCAATGGCGGCCCGCAGATGGTAGAGGTCAGCCGGGATGGCAGGCGCGTCTACTTCACGAACTCGCTCTATGGCGCGGTGGATCCGCAATTCTATCCCGACGGGATCGACGGCTGGATGGTCAAGCTCGATGTCCGGGAGGGCGGCGGCATCAGCTTCGATGAGCGCTTCTTCGTCAATTGGCCGAAGCCCCACCGGCCCCATCAGATCCGTCTTCAGGGCGGCGACTGCTCGTCCGATTCCTACTGCTATCCGTGAGACCTGTGGGCGCCGATGTCGAGCAGTCTCTCGCCCTGGCTGGCGCTGGCCGGGCTCGGCGCATTCCATGGCCTGAACCCGGCAATGGGCTGGCTCTTTGCGGTTGCGCTGGGGTTGCATCGCCGGAGCCGTGGGATCGTCTGGCTGGCGCTCATCCCGATCGCCCTCGGGCACGCCCTCTCGGTGGCGGCCGTCGTGCTGCTGATGCTCGGCCTCGGCACCCTGGTCGAGACACGCCACGTAGAGATCGTTGCAGCGCTCCTGCTGATCGGCTGGGCAGCCTATCACTGGCGCTTCGCCCACCGGCACCGGGTGCGGGTCGGGATGACCGCCGGGCTCGCCGGGCTCGGCCTATGGTCCTTCCTCATGGCGACGGCCCATGGCGCCGGGCTGATGCTGCTCCCGGTGCTCATCCCGATCTGCCTAGCCGCGGCCCCGGCTCAGGGGCTGGTCTCCGCCGGGTCGCTGCCAATCTCCCTGGCCGCGATCGGCATCCACACGCTGGCGATGCTTGCGGTTACAGCGGCGGTGTCCTCGGCCGTATACGAAATCTTCGGTCTGGCCTTCCTACGGCGTGGATGGGTCAATCTGGATCTTGCATGGATCGCGGCACTGGTGGTCGCCGGCTTCTTCCTGATCGCCGCATAGGATCCAGAATTGAGACGCTGTCGCCAGGTAGCCGAGGTAGCCTGCGAACGGCCGCTTCACATTGAATGGGACCGACTGTGCGAGGGCAGCCTTGTTCGCAATGCGCATGGCGGTTCTCCAACCCGCCGCGCCACACCACATCGCCAGCCCGACCTTGGCTGGCACATGATGCCGCGACCTGGGGGCGGCGCGTCGAAGCGCCGCTCGGCGCCCAATCTGCAGCCTGTGGCGGCCGGTCCGGATGTCAGCCCCTGCTCTGCCCGCGTGCAATCGCGTGATCCGGATCATACGGACAGGACCCGACCACCGTCGCCGTTGTCCCTGCGCCGATCAGAAACACGTTGAGAACGGTCCCCATGTGAGTTCTTGCCGGATCGATGCAGGCCATCGCGAGGTTCTTGCCGACCCGGCAACCCCAAGCTGCCGAGGTGATCGCGCCCACCGGTTCCTCTCCGTCAAAGACGGTCTCGCCCGCCTGGGCCGGCGCGCTCGCGCTATCCAGCTCGAGCAGAACTCTTCGACGCCGGTCGCCCAGGGCGATCTGCCGTTCGAGCCCCTGCTTTCCGGGAAAATCCCTGGTCATGTCGACAAAGCGGCCGACGCCTGCCTCGATCGGATTGAACTCGGTGATGAAGTCCAGCTTCCAATGGCCAAATCCCCTTTCCATCCGCATCGGTTCGATCGCGTACAAGCCGAGATGGGCAAGGCCATAGGCCGCGCCGGCGCGGGTCAGCACCAGATAGGCCGCGTGCAGCTGGATGTTCGGGACGTGCATTTCGAACGCCTGCTCGCCCGAGAAACCGACGGCCATGACCATCGCCTCGACATGCCGGACAAGGCAGGTTCTGGCGGCCATCCAGGGGAAGTCGGTCCGGGTGAAGCTGGTTCTCGGGCACACGGCATCCATCAATGCGCGTGCGGGCGGGCCTGCGACGACGAGGACCGTGTGGCTGTTGGTCAGGCTCTCCATCCGAATGTCCGCGCCCGCCGGCAACCGCTCGGTCAGCCAGTCCATGTCGTGGTACTCGGCGGCGGCGGCGGAGCAGTACCAGAGGCGGTTGTCGCTGATCCTGACGATGGTCGCTTCGGCGTCGATGTTGCCGTTGTCGCTCAGGAAATAGCACAGGGCAGCCGGGAGCATGTCAGGCTCTCCAGCCAGCCGGCGGCGCCGGACCCGGTGATCTCGAACCGGTTGAACCGGACAGCTCCGCGAGGCCGACACGCGTCCGAACCGCTTCGACTTCGGCCCCGACCACATCGTGCCAGTTGCAGAAGCGGTAGCTGTGCTCTTCCACGTAATCGGCAGTGGGCTTTTAGAAGCTCGTTCGCTCCCACCCGTTGACCACGCCAAACGCTGCGCCTTTCGCCTGCAGCAGGGGATAGAGCGGCGGCGTCTTGGCGGGGCGACCCGCGGGGCGGTGTTCGTGCGGCATGTGCCACCGGAATTGATGCCTGTAGTCTTCGACCGCTTTCAGCGCCGTGTATTCGGTGTTGGCGAAGCTGGTGATCCGGCGGAGGTCGAGCTGCCAGGTATCCCACTCGGTTTCGCCATGCACCATCATCTGAGCCAGCATCTTGCCGTAGCCGCCGCCTTCGCCGATGCCGACACGGATACCGTTCGTCGACCACAGATTGCGGCGCCCGGGCTGCTTGCCGACCAGGGGCCCCGCGTCGGCCACATAGGCGATGGGGCCGTTGACCACGGACCTGATCCCGACGTTCCCGAGGCAGGGAAGCCTCTCGAAGATCGGCGCCATCCTGGGCAGGAGGCGATCCAGATCGTCGGGGCAGAGCGCGTTCACGAAATCCGGATCTATGCCGTCCATCCCGAACGTCCTGCAGTTGTGTTCGTAGATCCCGACCAGCAGCCCCTGCCTTTCCTGCCGCGTGTAGAAGCTATCGCACGGGCAACGGACCATCGGCACGCGGCCCTCGCGCCCCGCCAGATCGGGAATGTCCTCCGTCAGGAAGTACATGTGCTCCATGGCGATGACCGGATAGCCGATATCCAGCATCCCGCCGATCTCTCCCACGCGGTACCCGGCTGCGATCACCACATGCTCCGCGGCGATGTCGCCCCTGTCCGTATGCACGATCCATTCATTGCCGGGTTTCTGGGTCAGCCCGGTGACAGGACAGTTGCGATTGATCTCCGCTCCCGCTTTCCGGGCTCGCCGGGCCAGAGCCTGGCAGAGTTGCGCCGGATCGATATCGCCGTCGAGATCGTCCCAGAGGGCGCCGAGCAGGCCGTCGCCGCTCACCAGCGGATTGCGCCGGACGGCCTCCGCCGGGTCGAGCAGATCGAAGTCGATGCCGAGCCCCTTCGCGACCGAGATGATATGGTGCGACGCATCCACATTGTCCTGATCCGTCAGCAGCCGCATCCCGCCGGTGCGGTGATGATAGTTGTCGGATACTCGGGATCGTCGGCAAGTTCCTTGTACAGCCGGATGGTGTACTGCCGCAAAGGCAACAGCAGCTGGTTGAAGGCGAGTTGCGGACACTGCGCGGCCGAATGCCATGTCGTGCCCGACGTCAGCTCGTCGCGTTCCACGAGGGCGACGTCGGTCCACCCCTCCCGGGTCGGATGATAGAGGGCGGACAGACCGCTGACGCCGCCGCCTACGATCACCACCCTTGCCGAGCGGCGCATGTCCAGAACCTCGCCGCTGCATTGCCGGAGCAGTGTCGGCGAGACGCCGGATCTCGAAAAACTGAATTAAAAGAATACCTTCTTCTGAGGATCAGAACGAGGAATGCGCAGTATCCGCCGAAATCACCCTCAGGGCCCTCCGCTATTTCATGGCGGCCGTTCGGGCAGGCGGCATCACCGAGGCGGCGAAGGTGGTGAACGTCGTCCCGTCCGCCGTTCATACCGCCGTCAATCAGGTCGAGGCGGCCTTCGGTCTGCAGCTGGTCACGCGAAGCCGGGCGAAGGGCATTTCCCTGACCGCGACCGGGCAGCAGATGGTCGCAAAGATCCAGAGCCTTCTGGACGACTACGAAATCCTGATGCGGGACGGCAACGATATGCGGACCCGACCGACGGGCACGCTTCGCGCCGGCTACTATGCGCCCGCCGCACCGGCCTTCCTGCCCAGGGTCGTCAGGAAGATGCTGGCCGAGAACGACGATGTCTGCGTCAGGTTTTCCGAATGCGACAACCAGACAGCTCAGGACGGCCTCGTCTCAGGCGCATTCGACGTGATCGTCTGCGTCGCCAATGCGATGAAGCCCGGCATCACCTATGAAACGCTGCTGGAGGTCCCGGGCCATGTGCTCGTGCCGGCATGCCATCCCTTCGCCAGCCGGCCCAGCGTCGCGATGCGCGACCTGTCCGATCAGCGGATCGTGCTGCTCGATCTGCCGGTGTCGAGCCGGACATCGTTGCAACCGCGACGTCGCTGGAAATGGTGCGCAGCCTCGTTGGGCAGGGCGTCGGCTGTTCTCTGCTCCACATGGTGACGGCGAACGCGTTCACCTATGCCCGGGACGAGGTAAGGCCGGTGCCGCTGAAGCCTGCTGTCGAGCCGTTCAGGATCGTGCTGCTGTGGACGGGCTCGGCTCCCGCCGCCTCGCAAGGTATTGTTATCTTTGACCGAGTTTCGAGTCGGGCTCTGAAGGTGAGCAGGCCAATGGCACCATCACCAAGACCTTCCGACGGCCTGCGACCGGGTCGTGGACAGTTTCGCCCTCTGGGAAACGGCGGCTCGACGCTCCAGCGCCGTTCTGGCCCGCCGTTTCCCTGTTAGCTCCCCACCATCATGCGAGGCTTGGCGACCTGCAGCCTTCCATGTCTGGGCGCACCGTCCTACAGCTGCCCCGGATCAGGCGCAGCGCCTATTCCGGGATGGCCCCGAGGGCATACACCGCAGCCACGGCGTCAGGCGGCTGTTTCGCAAACCGGCCGAACCATTTGAGGTAGATCTGACCGATCCGGCCGGTCCGGTTCAGCTCCGCAAGAGCGCGGTCGGCGATCAATCTGAAATCGGCGTCGCCGCGCCGCAGGGCCAGGGCAAAGGGTTCGTATGTGAATACCTCATCCGCCAGCGCGTAGTCCTGACCGGACTGGCGGGCGAGGACCAGGCCGATCAACACAACCTGATCTGCGGACAAGGCCGCGACCGCTCCCTGATCAAGCTGCGCCATGCCCTCGGCGGCCGAAGAGACGGTGATGACTTCGGCATCGATGCCTCTCTCGGACAAGAGCTGGCGCAGTGCTTCGATGGTCGTGGTCCCTGCGACGGCGGCGACGCGCTTGCCGCGCAGGTCGCTGAGAGACCCGATCCCGCTGTTCTCCAAGGTGATGAGCGACGCGCCCGTGGCGAAAGTCAGCTGCGTGAAGTCTACGCGCTCCGACCGGCTGAGCGTCTTCGTCGTCGCTCCGCAGAGGAGGTCGATCTCCCCCCTCTCGATGGCCTCAAAACGCGTCTCTGCGGTGACGGGCACGAACTTCACCGACAGATCGGGGCGCCCGAGTTCCTGCTTCACCGCATTGGCGACATGTCCGCAGAGATCTATCGAATAGCCGACCGCAATGCCCGATTGATCAGTGAATGACATCGGCGGCTCGGAGGTCCGATATCCGAGGTTTATCTGCCCGGCGGCTGCAATGCGCTCCAGCGTGCTCTGGTTGGCGTTGCCGCTCGACGTTCCTGTTGTCTGGCAGGCTTGTAGCAGCACCAGGGCGAGGCCGAGGCTGCAAATGCGTGAAACTGCTTTCATCATCTCTTTCTGTCCGTATCTCGTTGCTGTCGCGGTACGCTGACAGGCTTCTTCCGGTTGGAAAAGGGATAAGTCCTCGGGTTGCTGGAATGCACACAGCCACGGCAGAGCGTCCCGCGCCACCCCACGGCGCGCTGGCGTCACCATAATGGCGACTCTTGCCCCCGTACGGCGCTTAACAGCACGGCTTTCGACGGCTTTGGTGGGCTCGAAACCGCAATCCAAGCCATGGTGGATTGGCCAAGGTGTGAAGTTCGGGGAGATGGTTTCACCGCTGCTCGCTGGAGTGCGGCGCTACGATTTCCGCTTTCCACCGACACGGGGAGAGAGCGATGACACCGGCGGCGCGGCGGATCTGGGTCCGGACACGTGAGCGAACCGGGAACGCTGGACTGACCTGCCGACGCTGCGGCGTGTCGCGGCCGACACTGCGGAAATGCTGGCGCCGCTACCAGGCCGAGGGTGAAGCCGGCCTGGTCGATTGCAACCGACGCCCCCGGAGCTCTCCTGGGCAAGTCTCACCTTCGCAGCGAACTCGACCGGCGACGCGTTTCCAAGGGCCGAGTGGGGGCGCATGCGGTTGTAGTCGACATGCCATGCCGCGAGCACGTTGCGGGCCTCGAGGAGTGACGAGAACAGGGTAGCCGATGAACGGGTTCACGTGTCATGGGTGTCGATTGCACCATCGCCGTTCAGATCAGGCGACTGCACCCACACCAGACCGGTGACATTGTCGGTGACGGTGCCGTCATCGTTGACCGTGTACCTTTGCTGCGGGCCGTAATGCTGCGCATTCTGCCCGTCGAATGGTTCGCCTGGCTCGGGGCAGTCGAACGCCTGTGCCGCGTCCTAGCAGGTGCTCTACATGGTGTCGGGCACCGGGAACGGCGCGTCTGGCAGGGCCGGTGTGGCGGCGAAGAACAGCAGGGAGATGACGAGCCTGCGCATGGAATTCTCCTAGGGGTCATACGCATCAGCGCATGTTGAACAGTTCCTGGTGAAAATCGGCCGAGCGCAGGCCGTGGGCGACGAGATCGCGGCGCAGGGTTTCGCCGAAGGCCGCGGGACCGCAGAACCAGACGCTGGCCTTGGACCAGTCGGGCAGCATCTCGCGCAGGCGAGCACCGGTCAGCCGACCATCCTTGCGATCTTCCATGAGATGAAGGGCCACGCCTGCGCCGGCGACATCGACCTCCAGCAGCGCCTTTGGCTCCGCCGCGATCTCGGGCACGGTGTGGAACAGATCGACCGTTCTGCCGTCCGGGTTTGTCGCCAGATGTTTCAGCCGGGCGATGAAGGGCGTGATCCCGATCCCGGCGCCGATCCAGATCTGGCGCTCCTTGCCGTCCTCGAAGGTGAACCGGCCATAGGGTCCCTCGATGGTAATGTCATCGCCCACCGAAACCGTCTCCGGCAGACGCTCGGTGTAGTCGCCGAGGCCCTTGCTGATGAAGGTGACGGACCGGTTCGCCGGGGTCCAGGCCGAGGCGATCGTGAAAGGGTGCGGACCCTCCCTGCGATCGAAGGTGACAAAGGCGAACTGGCCCGCCTCGTGCCCCGGCCAGTTCGCGTCCACCGTGACTTCGGCCTCCGTCACCTTCATCGACGGAAACCGGCGCAGTGCGGCGATCCGGCCCGGCACCTGACGGCGGCGGCCGATCTGCCGGGTCAGCGCCAAAGCCGCCGCCCCGACGCCACCCAGCATCATGAGGGCCGTGACGACACCCACCGGCTGGGTCCAGGCGTCGAAGTTCATGAGGACGATCGAATGGAAGACCAGCACAAGATAGGCGAGGGCGATCAGGGTGTGGCTCTTGGCGAAGAAGCGATAGGGAATGCGTTTGACAAGCGCGATGGCGATGAGCGCGGCTGCCGCGTAGAATGCCCATTCGCCCAGGCTTTCGGCCGTGTGGCGCAGCCCGACCAGGAAAGTCTGGACCGTGCCGAACTCGGGCAGCTCGCTCCCGTGCGGCCGCCGTTCGGGCGCCGTCATCAGGCCCCATGAGACGGCCCATTTCGGCCCGTTTGCCGTGATCCAGTGGAAGACCGCCGCGACCAGCGCGGCAATACCGAGCCACTTGTGCAGACGATAGGATTTGTCGAGCCCGTTCAACCATCGGTTCACCCGAGGCGATCGAACGGCCAGGATCATCGCGAGGCTCATCGAGCCGATGGCGAGCACGCCGGAGTACTGGAGAGCCAGGTTGCGCAGCGCGATGAAACTCGGTGCCTCGGAGAGCGGAGGGCTGCTTGCGATCCACAGCAGGCTGAGGCCGATGAGCAGCGCCCAGAGCGTGATCCGTATTGGTTTCATTGCATTGATCCTTGGTCCGTACTCGGGCGGCCTGCCCTCTGCCCAGGGCTCGCTTCGCCATCTCGTCCCGGAGCTGGCAATCGCCCCTTGAACGAGTCACGGAATTAGGACATTAACTGTTAGTATGCAAGTAGACAGACATGGCTTCCACGGCCTCCTTCACAGCGCAAACCTCGTTGAGGCAGAACTGCGCCGGCAACTGGCGCCGCTTGGCATCCAGACACGTCAGGCCTTGGTGCTCGACGCGATGGATCGGATGGGGCCGGTTTCGCAATCCGTCCTTGCCGCGGAATTCGGCGTCACCTCGGCCAGCATGAGCACGATGACGGACAGGCTGCTGGCCGCCGGCTATATCACACGCACCACCAGCCCGACGTCTCGTCGCCAGAACGAGCTTGAGCTGACACCCAGGGGGCGCGCCCTTCTCGATGGGATCGCGCAGGCGTGGACCGCCGTGGATCGGATCTTGACGAAGGCCCTTGGCGACGATGCCGCTTCGTTCTTCGCTCAGGCGCAACGCCTGAGAAATGCTTTGGAAGGCAAGATCCCCGGCAGGAACTGAACCCAACACAACGCGAAGAACAAACGCCGTCGCCACAGGTCAACCGATTGAACCGGACAAGCCTGCGTTCATGCGTCACCCAAGATCCGTTGCTTCGGGCTGCAAGCCGGCCTTTGCTGCAACGGCGCGCATGCAACCCTCGGATGATCGCTTTCGCGCTGCCCGTGCCAAAGACGGTCGGATGCGGAGGGAGATGCCGTCTCAGGTGATCTTGATCTCGAGCTTGGAGGCCGTCATCTGCGCGAACACCGCACCGGTATAGGTCTCGGTCGAGCCCATCCCGCTCCAGTCGACGGTGTAGAGCGCATGGATGCCGCCCCAGTTCGCCTTTGCCCGACCATTGTTGAGTGCGCGGACCGACTTGACGCGGGCGGCGAGCCCATAGACCGCCGCGACCACGACGCTCTTCGCCGGGACGTAGATCTGGCAGCGCGTGAGGTCCCAGAACTTTTTCGGCGTGTCGGAACCAAATCGGATCTCCCACAACTCCTGATCCTTGGGATCGTCGGTGATCTCATACTGCGTCGCTTCGGCCGAGCAGACGATATCGCAGGCGACCTCACCGAAATTCCCTGTGCGCTTGTAACTCAGCGTCCGAATATGCGTGAGGCTCGTGATCCTGTTGGCATAGGCGGACCAGCCCGAGATCGCGGCGCATCCCTGGTTCTTCGATTTCGCGACGCTGTCGACGATCAGATCCCAGCTCTTCTTCCGATTGTTCACGAACTTGATTTCGCCCATGGCGGCTTTCCTCCGTGACCGTCCGGTGAAGGCGCTCTGGCGGGTTGTCGGCGGCGCCAGCTGCGCTGCTTCCGTAGCGTAACGCCAGGGCAGCAACTCGTCGAGACGGATGATCCGGTGGTCTGCGATCCGGCCGCGAACATCGGTCAACCAGGCTTGGGGATCGACGCCGTTCAGGTCTGCCTTCTCGCCGTCGGTGTTGCGCTGGCGCGGCGCTTCCATGATCGACGCATCGATCATCTGCCCGCCCATGGCGAGGTAGCCCGCCTCCTTCAGATGCGCATCGAACCGGGCAAAGAGCCGCTCCACGGCGCCGGCCTTCGTGAGGTGCTCGCGAACGAGCCAGATCGTGCGGGCGTCCGGCACCCGGCCATGGAGATCGAGCCCGAGAAGACGCATGAACGACCGCCGGTCGCGGATCTGGAACCCGGTGCGCTCGTCGGCCAGCCCGTGGAGGGCCTCGATGACGAGGATCCTGAACATCATCACCGCGTCCATCGGCGGCCGACCGCCCCGGGCGCGGTCCGACCGCGCCAGCGCCGCGTCAAGCTCGGGCCGGAACATCTCGAAATCCACCACCTTGGCCAGACGCTCGAGCGGATCGCCGCTCTTCGACAGCGCCCGGTACCGCTCATCGAGATCGAAAAACCCCGGCTGACCTGACGCTCGCGCATCCCTAGAGCACTTTCCGCTCGGTCTGGTTCATGGCCGGCGGCGGCGAATGGGTTGCGGCACTCGCTCGGCGTTACGGGGTCGAGGATCATGCCGACGGTGGTCCAGAGGGCGTCGCGGGTGCGGGCGGCGGCGGTGCGGCGCAGGCTCTCGAGCTTGGAGACGGCGAACTCGATCGGGTTGACGTCCGGGCTGTATGGCGGAAGGCAGATCAGGCGGGCGCCCGCCTCCTCGATCGCCGCGCGGACCTTCGGGCTCTTGTGGCAGCCGAGGTTGTCCATGATCACGATGTCGCCCGGGCGGAGGGTCGGCGCCAGGACCTGCCGGACATGGGCGAGGAACGCCTCGCCGTTCATGGGCCCGTCGATCGGCATGGGCGCGTCGAGCCCGTCGAGGCGCAGCCCGGCGACGAAGGTGGTGGTGCGCCAGTGGCCGTGCGGCAGGCCCATGCGCAGCCGCTCGCGGCGGGGACAGCGGCCGCGGAGGCGACCCGTCTTCGTGTTCAAGCCGGTCCCGTCGATGAAGACCAGCTTCTCGGGGTCGCGCTCCGGCCGGGCATCGAACCAGGCTTCGCGCGCCGCGCGGACGTCGTCGCGGTCCTGCCGGTCGCGTGCCCGGACTTTTCCTGGTCGTCAGCCCGTGCCGGCGGCAGAACCGCCAGACCGTGCTGCTGCTGACCCGGACCCCGCGCCCGCGGACGAGCAGCGCGCGCCGCTCCTCGAGCGTGCGGTCCGGCGCGGCCTCGATCTCGGCGAGCGGGAAGCCCGCATGCGCCTCGATCCGCCCCGAGAGCCGGTCGCCGCCTTGGCGGCGCGGCGCCATGCGCCCGCTTTCGCGCCACTCACGCACCCAGCGGATGGCGCTCGACGCGCTCACGCCGAACCGTGCGGCGGCACTGCGGCACGACATCCCGGCCTCGACGGCCGGGATCACCCGACGGCGAAGATCCGCGGAAAGCCCCTTTGCCATGCATGCTGGCCTCCCTTCCCAGCCAGAAGGGTGAATCAGCTCGAGCAGGCCGAGGGACCCCCCGGCAATTCAATCCGCGCGGAGAATGCTCTAGAGAAGGCCTTGTCGCGCGAACTGCTCCTGACCCACCACTCACTGGCGGGCCGACAGACACAAGCACTCGGTCCGGAGTTGCCTTTGACGCGCCGTCCAAGGGTCGGCCGCCGAGACGGCCTATTGACCGCTGCACAGCGGTGCCTGATGGTAGAGGATGAAGACGGGTTAGGGTGTGGCGTTAAACGGTCTGGGCCATAGTATTAATTGCGCTGCTTGGACGTGATTGTACTCCCCACTCGAGAACGGGCGGGTTCCGGCCATCTGCTGCGCATGCTAACAGCAAGGCGACAATTCCCAGGAGCCGACCTTCAAGACCGCGCAGCTCGAGTCGATTGAAATATTGCCGAGCAGCCGGACATGCGCGTTGTAGGACATTGAGAGCGAAGCCATGGTCGAACGCCATCCCATCTTGCCCTGTTTCAGTGGACAGTTCCAAAAGATCCGGCTGACCGCTCTCCGAAGCGGCTATTTTCCAGTAAAAACCTGCACCCGGACCGTGCACCCGTCGGTGATGGCGTAGGGCATATTCATAACCAGAGGCGTGGTGTCCGGCACGTTTACGGTAAACGATCCCGGCGCTCTCGGCGCTCTCTCGCGTTCTCAGACATCACCACGGCCGTTGCTACGATTGCGTCTACGTCGCATCATTCCGCCGGCTCGGCCGAAACGGACGGTTCTCCCTGTCGCTGCAGCGCCTTCGACCGCTGCAAGCCCCACCAAGCGAACACGAAGTAGATCAGGGTGCACCAGATGGTGACGTCGTAGAACAGCTCTCGATTCACGTAGTAGGCGTAAAGGTCAGGGCTGTTGAATAGCACCCTCCACGCCAGGACAGCCGGCACCAGCAATCCGATGACAATCCATACTGCGCGGATGCCCTTGGTCAGGAGAGACGTGTCCTTGACTTCGGAGTGACCTTCCTTCCTTGCCAGTTTGGCATGGTACTCCTCGACCCGCCTGTTGAAGTCGGCTTCGCGTTTCTCGGCCTCCGGATAGCTTTGGCCAGCGCCCGCGCGCTTGGCCAAGACGGTGTATAGAATGATGGAAAGAAGCCAGGTCGGCAGGAACAGGTAAACGAAGGGGATGATGTTGAGGAAGTCCAGGCCGAAGCCGAACACCAGACAGATGCCCCACGTCATCAGCGCCGGCATGTTGTCCTTTGCGCCCTTCAGGCGGTGCCAGTTGGATTTCAACCCCATGCGCTGAAAGACGCGCTGTTCGGCGAAGACGATGCCGCCGATGGGCACCAGGACCAGACCGGCATAGGCAAGGATGGGCAGGATGCTGCGGTAGATGAACGGGAAGCAGCTGCCGACAACGACGACTGCCCCGACGGCAAGCGTCACTTTCTGGCGCGGAACGCTCGGAAAGACGGCCTGGGCCGCCAGACCGGCGCGATACAGGTTGGGGTTGGCCGTGGTCCATCCGGCAATGATGACAATCACGAAACCGGTGGCGCCAAGCGCATAATAGGCAACGTCACCGGGCGAAACCACGGCAACGCTCAGTTTCATGATCGACGCCGTCGCTGCACCCATCAGCGCCGCGGAGATCCAGGCGACGTAGTGCCCGAACATCATGCCGGTCGCGGTGCATAGACCGTAGACCGATTTCTTTGCGTAGCGCAGCAGCGCCATGTCGACGAGACCGAAATGCGCGAAGGTATTCGCGGCCCAAGCGAAGCCGATGACCTCTATCAACCCGATCCCAGGTTCCCCTTCGGCATTGATACCCGTGAACACCGTCGCCCCCGCAAGATTCACGAAATCCGAGAAGCTCGATAGCGTCGTGTAGCCGGTCAGGGTCTCGTTAAGCGCGGGGATCAGCACCATGCCACCGGCCGTGAACATCACCATCAGCCAGGGCGTGCAAATGGTTGCGAACTCGGCCACCACGTTGAACCCGTAATAGGCTACGACCACGGCTATGATGCTCGCTGATCCAGCAATCAGCGCGAAGTAGACGTTGCTGGGATAAGGATAGGTCTGCGGCGGAATGTCGAACAGCACACGGACCGCGGTGGCCGAGACGGTGATCATCGCTGCGGAAATCGCCACGAAAATCAACACGTTCGCACCGTTGTAGATCCGCGGGACCAAATCGCCCATGTAGTGATCGAGATAGGAATAAAGACTAAGCCGCATTTTGACCGCGATCGGCGCCGTGATGAGCCAGAAGCTCAGCACAGCAAGCGTATTGCCGATGAGCAGTCCGATCAGAATGTCCTCGATCGTCGCGCCCATCGCCACAAATGCGGCGCCGATGACGAATTCGGTCGCTGCGACGTGTTCGGAGCCATAAAGGCCGAGGAAGTGACCGGGCCCATGCAGCCTGTGTTTCGGCACCGGCAGTTGTTCGTCGTCCAATTCGGAGACGGGTTTCTGGTAGGCGTCCGCTGTATGAGTCACGTTTTCCTCCCCTCGTAGCCTTGCGTCTGGAACGTGCCGCGTCGAGATCGTCCGGAGCTGGAGCTAGTCATCGCTGATGAAGCGCGCGCGCTCGATCACCTTTTCGGTCACCCATTGCGCGTTCTTCAGCGCCTCGTCGGTCGGAATCTCGCCTGCAAGCGCCTTCGCGATCCGGGAGCCGACAGCCGTCGCCATGCCGGGAAATTCTGGGATCGCGACGTACTGGATGCCGGTATAGGGCACCTCGTCGACGGTGGGCTTGGCCGGATCGGAGGCCTTGATCGAGGAGAGCACCATCTCGGCGAAGGGCGCCGCCTTGAGATAGTCGCTGTTCTGATAGAGCGATGCCCGCGTGCCGGGAGGCGCGTTGACCCAGCCATCCTCCCTAGCCACGAGTTCGGTATAGTCCCTCGATGTTGCCCATGCGACGAAACGCATGGCCTCGTCCTGGTGCCCGGAACTCGAAGAGATTCCCAACGACCAGACCCAGAGCCAGTTCGCCCGTTTTCCGAGGCCGGTCCCTGGTGCGAGCGCAAAGCCTACCCTGTCCGCGACGTTCGAAGTCTCGGGGTCGGTTATCGTCGACGCCGCGACCGTGGCGTCAACCCAGATCGCACACTTGCCGTTCTGGAAAAGGTTGAGCGTCTCAGTATAGCCGTTTTTCGTGGCATCAGGCGGGCCGTAGTCCCGTACCAGGCTTACGTAGTCGTTGACCGCGCTCGCCCATGCCTCGCTGTCAAACTGAGGTTTCCAGTCGTTGTCGAACCAGCGTGCACCGTAGGAATTGGCCATCGCCGTGATCACCGCGACGTTCTCGCCCCAACCCGGCTTGCCCCGCAGGCAGATGCCATAGACATCGTCGTTCTGCTCGCTGATCTTCGAGGCGGCGCTCCGTATGAAATCCCAGGTGGGCGCGTCAGGCATCTCTAGTCCGGCATCCTCGAACAGGTCAGTCCGGTACATCGTGAAGGCGGACTCGCCATAGAACGGCGCCGCGTAGAGGGTGCCGTCGTGGCTCAGGCTTGTCCTGATCGACGGCAGAATGTCGTCGACATCATAGCCTTCCGGCATTTCGACCAGCGGTGTGAGCCAGCCCCGCTCGGCCCAGATCGGCGCCTCGAACGTTCCGATCATCACGATGTCGAAGCGCCCGGCCCCCGTTGCAATGTCCGTGGTTACCCGCTGGCGAAGGATGTTCTCTTCCAGCGTGACCCAAACCAGCTCTATTCCGGGGTTGTTGGACGTGAATGACGCGGACAGCCTCTGCATCCGTTCCATGTCAGGATTGCTCACGGTCGCAATGGTCAGGGTCGTCTGGGCAGAGGCGGCAGAGGCGGCAGAGGCGGCAGAGGCGGCAGAGGCGGCAGAGGCGGCAGAGGCGGCAGACGCCATGGCCAGGGACGCGACGGCAAGCAACAGTTTTCGCAAAGTCATTACGATCCCTCCCGAACCATTATATTTTGTGTATCAGTAGGCTTCCTTGGGGGAACCGTGTCAACGGGGTGAATCGTGTCAACGTTTGTTAGTAAAAAATCCAAACTCTATGCATTTTATCACGCGCGGAGCCACGCAGCCGTCCCGCATCGGCAGGCCGGTGGACCAGCCGATGCGGAAACGCACGGTGGCGGTTCGGCAGGCTGACGTATGCTATTGGACCATGATCGATCAGAAGGAGGATGCGGCACGCGCCGCTTGGCTCTACTTCGCCCGCTCCTACACGCAAAAGCAGGTGGCCAATCAGCTTGGCATCACGCGCCAGAAAGGCTTTCGCACCCGCCGCGAATGGCCGCTGACGGGATTGCGCCGGCGAGATCCATAGTTCCCCCGAATGTCGGGAGAGGTCCAATCGGTACCTTAACAGAATTGGCAAGAGTGTTAACCATCAACCTCAACGGCTTTCGGAAAAGTTTTATCTTTTCAACCACCATATGCGGCCGACCTGCCGCAGATTGAACCTTTTCCGGGTGATTGGTTAACGGAGCTCCGAGCGCTCGAAGTGGGCGGCTGGCTTCGAGGCGGACCGGACATTGGGGCGGCTTGCAGAGTACTTCCGTGTATCGACCCAGCGGAATCTGCTCTGACAAGACCGTTGTGGTGCTATACAGCGGCTTCTCTGGACATTCCCGGTTCGGAGTCTCGGTGCCAATGAAATACGGAGAATTGCCGTGGCTCTACAGACCCGACGCACTCGACACAAACCCACTCTGGGGCACTATTCTGCGCAACTCCGGTCAACCCCTGAGGTGACGGGTATACCGTCGGCGAGGAGGCGAAACCGGAACCGATGGCTTGAAGGGAGCCTTCGCTTGCTCGGTCGCGATCTGCTCCGCCATCTGCGCCTCTCACCTGCAGATCCGCCCCTGCGCTGCGACGGTGCCATTGCACTCAGTATGATCGCGTTTCCAGCAATGATCGCCCTGGCGTTCACCGTCGCTTCCGCCCGCGCTGAGAACCTTTCCGAGACCCGCCTCTTGCCAGAAAACGGGTTCTTTGGCGCGAACGATGACGGAATTCCCTATTTGTATGGTCAGATCAATAAAGGATTCCTCGCTCATTCCGATGGACAGGACACCAACTTCTTCCCGCTGGTCGACAACGACAACTCCTCGACGCGCGTCGGCATCAAATACGAGGCGAAATGGTGGCCAAACGTAACAATTTACGGAAACATTGAGGGCGAGTGGCAGCCCTATGCCTCGAACAGCGTCAATCAACTCAACAAGGGCGATATCGACTGGGGCGATGCGAATTTGCGCAAGTTCGAGTTGCAAGTCGAGATCGATGACTTTGGCCGCCTCTGGGCCGGTCAGGGAGCCATGGCCTCGGATAGTAGCGCCGAGGCTGATCTCTCCGGAACCACCTTGATTGCATACTCTTCCATCGCCGATACGGCCGGTGGTCAGTTGTTCGCATTCGATGGTGGACGCGGCGGGTTGTCCGGCGTCTCCATCGGCGATGCATATTCGAACCTCGATGGGCTGAGCCGCCGAATGCGCTTGCGCTACGACACACCGTCATTCGGCGGTGCGCGTGTGTCGAGTTCAGTAGGCTACGATGCGCTCGGTGGCGACGACGTTGCCGAGTGGGATATTGCGGCATCTTTCGGCCGCAACGAGGATGGCGAGAGCTTTGCCTTCGCGGCGGCCGCCGCCTACTCGCGCCCCAAGGGAGTCGATGACCGCTTTAGTGCGTCGGCCTCGGTGCTCCTCAAACCGACCGGGCTGTCACTCACCGTTGCCGGCGGCTACGACGCACAGGAGAACAATGCACGCGACCCGGCCTATTTCTATGGAAAGCTCGGCTACTCACCGCCCTGGCTGACGTCGTTGGGCCGGACCTCCTTCGCGGTAGACGTGTATTATGGGCAGGATTTCAACACATTGAACTCCGACAGCCTCAGCTTCGCCTTCGCCGCAGTCCAGAGCATTGTTTATTCAGACACTTCGTTTGATCTTTACGGGATCGTGCGCCACCACGCCTACGATGATCCGGGCGCGAACTACGAAGACGGTCTGTCCTTCATGACTGGAATACGCTGGAAATTCTGAATGGAATTCCCAGATCGCACTGTCTGATCTGATTTCTTGTACGAAGGGTGCTGGCATACGAATTCGAAGACACTGGCTTTGCCGGACCGGATCTTGTCGATCATTTGCCCTTACGTATCAGTGACCTCCTCACACCCCCGACGTGCCGGCCATCGCCCGCTCAGGTAGCGGGCGCGACCGGATCCCGGTAGTCCTCTCCCTTGACCAGCATCGCCCAGAACTGGCGGGCCATTATGAACGCCGGCGCGCCATGGGATAAGTCCGCCTGAAATCAGCGAAACCGTAAGCGGTGCGGAGGGCCCACAGGGGGATTCAGCTTGACGCGTGCTTGAAGTTCCATGGGAGGAGATCGTCGAGGCGCTCGTTGGGGTGACCTCGGGCGATCGCCTCGAGGGTTGCCTTGAGAAAGGCGAAGGGCTCGACGCCGTTGATCTTCGCGGTCTCGATCAGGGAGACGCTGTAAGGCGACATGCGAGTGGCGAGCTAAGGCGACACCCAGTTTTGCGGGCTGCCGCCTCCGGCCAGGAAGGCCCTGAGCATCAGAACTCAGGGGCAATGAATGGGCCGGCACAGCGAAGCGGCTCGTATGACGATCAAGGTTCTGGACGAACGCGGGGCGACGGGTGCGGAGATCGCCCGGTTTCTCGGGGTGAGCGATGGGACGGTCCGGTATCACGTCCGCCGTATGAAGGCGGGCGCGGTCGATGGCCGGAGCGCGCATCGCCCGTCTGAGCGCGGCGATGCGCTCCGCCTGCGGAACGCGAGCGGCACACCGGGCTGCCTCCGCAAGCGCGCCGTTCTTCGGCGCGGACGGCTCGGCAACGCTGCCCGGCAACCCGTTCCAACCACCACCGCGGCCCCCCCACGCGGACCTTCGGGGATGGGCGAGATCTGGAAGACGGAGAGACGCATACCGCAGGCCCCATTTCAGTTGTATTGGCTCCTGCAGAGCGCTTCATCGATCTGCAAACAGCGCCTTTGCGCGCTCGGGGTCCCAGCGGCGCTCGGTGAGGCCCTCGGCCTCCCATTCCAGACGCTCCGCCTCGAAGAAGTCTCCGCCGTAGACGTGGATCGCTCCGGTGTATTTCGAGAGCGGGTTGATCACGGAGTGAATGGTGTCGCGGCCGAGCAGCACCACGTCGCCCGCAGCGAGCGCCTTGGCCTCCGTCGCCTCGATTCGGCCGCCGGCCCCGTCCCGGGTGCGGCGCCAGAAGATGTTGTCCTCGCGGCCCGAATAGATGCCGATCACCGCCCACATGTTGTGATCGTGCGGCATGAGCACCATCTCCGGGCGCCAGACCATATTGAGGATGGTCAGCTCGGGCGACTTGTAGATCGCGTTGAGCCCGCCGGATCGCGGCGCGCCGAGGGCGGCGGTGACGGCGGTGGGGTCGGCCATCGCGCGGCGCAGAACCTCGCCGACCGCGCCATGCGAGGGGCCTCTGCGGACCGCGGTCTTACAGTCCTCTACGAAGGTCTCGAGATTGAACATGGTGCCACCTCCTGAACCGGGCTTTCGGTTAGGATGCGCTCGGCGATCAGTCGGCGCTTGCAGGCAACCTCCAGAACCGCTTGGGAGTCCCTTGATTTTCCTTTAGAAGCGAGGCGCGGGCGGGTCACAGGAGAGCGGCGATCAGATGCGCTTTCTCTTTGCCGATTGCGTGCTGGACACCAAGCGCCACAGGCTTCTCCGCAGCGGCGAGCCGGTGCCAGTCGAGCCCCAGGTCTTCGATCTTCTGCATGTCCTCGCGGAGCGCGCCGGCGAGTTGGTTACCAAGGACGAACTGATCGCCGCCGTCTGGAACGGGCGCATCGTGTCAGACGCAACGATCGCGTCGCGCATCAATGCGGCGCGCACAGCGGTTGGCGACAGCGGCAGGCACCAGCTTGTGATCCGGACGCTCCCGCGGCGCGGCTTCGCTCTGGTCGCCGAGGTGTCGCGCGGGTCCGATGACAGGCCGCAGGGCGCGCCAGAGATGCGCCAGACCGTCCGCATGGTTGCCTCGTCGGACGGCACCGGGATCGCCTATGCCGTCTCCGGCGCGGGTCCGCCCTTGCTGCGCGCCGGGCATTTCCTCACGCATCTCGAGATGGACTGGCAGGGTTCGGTCTATCGCCCGACCATCGCGGCGCTCAGCGCGCGCCACACCCTCGTGCGCTACGACCAGCGCGGAACGGGGCTCTCGCAGACCGATGTCGCCGACCTGTCGATCGAGGCCTATGCGGCCGATATGCTGGCCGTGGCAGACGCGGCGGGGCTCGACCGGTTCCCGATCTTCGCCACCTCGCAAGGCGTTCCGGTATCTGTGCATGTGGCCGCGGCGCATCCCGAGCGGGTGAGCCGGCTCGTCCTCTTCGGCGGCTTCGCACAGGGCCGTGCGCTGCGCAGCGGCAACCGGTCGCACGGTGATGCGGAGGCGCTCATGACGCTGCTCAACAGGGGTTGGGGCAAACCCGAGAGCGGGTTCATGTCGGCCTTCATTGCGATGTTCTGCCCCGACGCCTCGCCCGAGGAGCGGACCAGCATCGCCAGGAGCCAGCTCGCTTCGGCGACACCCGAGATGGCGGGGCGTATCCGCCGGGCGATCGACCGGTTCGACGTGACCGAGAGCCTCGCCAAGGTGCGGGCGCCGACGCTCGTCATGCATGCCGACGGAGACGCGATCCATCCGGTGGCCCAGGGCCGGCTGCTAGCGGCGAATATTCCAGGCGCAGAGTTCAAGCTGATCCATAGCAACAATCACATCATCCTCGGTTCATCCTGCACCTGGGATGAAATCATCTCTAAGGTTATAGAATTTATAAATATATAAGGCAAAAATTAACCTGTTATTTCCTGAGTTGTTCCGAAGTAAATCACTACACTTGCACACCGACGGGATACAAGTGCCTTCCTCTACATGTCATTCCGGAAGGGTCTCAAACGGCCCATCTTCCAAATAAAGGTTATATCTGGAAGTGCCAAGCGCTTCGCAGGCCCCTGGAAGCCCTTCCCAGCTGGGCAAAATTCGGAAGATACGCCGAGCGGTTGTATTGCGGTGTGCCGTTCAGCGTTCCGCAGCGGTGGCCCGGGGTTCGAAGACCAGTCGGATGAAGTCGCGATAGAGCAGCATCTGGCGCGGCAGCCGCGACTTGTCACCGACCGCCTTGGATAGGATGATGCCGCCATCGGCCACCACCGACAGCATGTCGGCCAGATCGTCGAGATCGATGTCGATGCGCAGCTGGTACTGTTGGGTTATACGGTCGAGACGCGTTCGGATCATGGCGCGCCAGATCAGCACCGCCTCTCCGGTGAGCCGCCGCACCTCCCGGTCGAAGAGCTGCTCATGGTAGCAGACCGAGGCGACGATGCAGCCCGGATGCGTTGCCGGCAGATCCTCGAACAGCTTCGCAAGCATCTTGAGCGCGATCAGGAAGCTGTGCAGCGGGTCCTCGCTCAGCGTGTCGGCCTCGGCGAAGATCCCGCTCAGGATCTCGCCGTCCTCCTCGACATAGCGCTCGATCAGCGCCTGCGCGAGCATCGCCTTGTCGCGGAAGTGGTAGAAGAACCCGCTCTTCGAAATGCCGACCTCGGCGATCAGCTCGTCGATCGAGGTGCCGGAGAAGCCCTTGGCCAGCACGGCTGCCTCGGCGGCACGGAGAATCTGCTGCCTGGTCGATGAGGGCGAGTTCGCCAGTTTCTCCGCCATCGACCGGCCCTCCTCGGCCTTCAACTGTACCGCCGGTACTGTACCACGGGTGCGGTCCGCACGGTCAAACCCGTTGCCGGACCCGGCGCAGCGTGGCGCAATTTTCTCACAAGCCTCTGATTTAAAACAGAAAGCAGGAAATTCGGCCGCCTGACCAATGAGTTCACTGATCCTGGCACGTGCCGATGGATAGATCTGCGCCCAGGGTTTCGCGGCCTCCGCAGGGTGCGGGCTTGTCGCGCTCCCGGTGCGCCAACGCGCACGACCGTTGCGATCAAGGAGAAGACCGATGCATTCCGACCGGCAGAACAATCCGCTTACCGGCGCCTCGTCAGAGGCAGCCGAGCATTTCGACGCGGCCCTGCGCGCCTTCAACATCTATCGCGGGGACCCGGTGGCCATGGCCGACAGCGCCATCGCCGCGGCGCCGGACTTCGCCATGGCGCACATCCTCAAGGCCTATCTCTTCGCGCTTGCGACCGAGCCCGAGGCGGCAGCGGAAGCGCGCGCCATTGTGGCGACGACGAAGCTCCTCGCCGCCACCGACCGGGAGCGCTCGCATATCGCAGCGCTCGACTGTCTTCTGGCGGGCAACTGGACGGAGGCCGCACTTCGGCTCGATCATCACAACATGGCGTTCCCGCACGATCTTCTGGGGCTCCAGGCAGGACATCTGATGGATTTCTATCGTGCCAACGCGCGCAATCTGCGCGACAGGCTGGCGCGCGCCCTGCCGAAATGGTCGGAGGACATGCCGGGGTACGCCGCCCTGCTCGGCATGTACGCCTTCGGGCTCGAAGAGACGGGCGACTATGCCCGGGCCGAGGCCATGGGCCGGGAGGCGGTGGCCCGCGATCCCCTGGACTGCTGGGCGCATCACGCGGTCGCGCATGTGCTCGAGATGCAGGGGCGCACGGAAGACGGCCTCGCCTGGATGGACACGCGCGAGCCGCACTGGTCGGGCGACGACAATTTCTTCAAGGTGCACAACTGGTGGCACAAGGCGCTCTACCATCTCGATCTCGGCCAGTCCGGCGAGGTGATCGCGCTTTACGACGCCCGCATCCGAGGCGATGCCAGCCCGGTCGCGCTCGATCTCGTCGATGCCTCGGCGCTGCTCTGGCGGATGCATCTCGAGGGGCACGATGTCGGGCCGCGCTGGGACGAGGTCGCCGCAGCCTGGGACGCCCATGCGGACGGCAAGCTCTATCCCTTCAACGACTGGCATGCCGCCATGGCCTATCTCGGCGCCGACCGGAGCGGCGAGGTCGACCGCATCGTCGGAGCCTACCGCTCCGCCGAGCCGGACTGGACCGAGACGGCTGGCTGGGCGCGCGAGACCGGCCTGCCGCTGATCGAGGGGTTCCGGGCCTTCTGGCAGGGCCGCTACGCCGATTCGGCCGAGCATCTTCACGCCGCGCGGTTCATCGCCAACAGCTACGGCGGCAGTCATGCGCAGCGTGACATCATCGACTGGACCCTGACCGAAGCGCTCCTGCGCGGCGGCAACACTGGCGGCGCCGAGGCGCTGGCGGGCGAGCGCCTCGCGCTCAAGCCGCACAGCCCTGTCAACCGCCGCTTTCTGAACCGCGCCCGAGCCGCGGAGCCGGCACCGACCCGCGCCGCCTGAGAGCCGGCGCCCGGCGCCGCCAATCTCAGTCCGACCACATCCCGGGCGGAGGGAGCGAAGGCTTTCTCCGCCGCCATCCCATGCGTCCCGGATGCAACGTGAAGGAGAAGACGATGAGCCCTTTCTGGAAGCGCCTGGCGCAGCGGAGGGCCGCGAAAGCCCTTCCCTGCTGGTCATACTGGAAGATTCCAGAGCGTGGGTCAGACCGCGATCTTGACATCGATCACGCTGTCGACGGCGATTCGGATTGGCGTATGAAGGTCTATCTCGGTGTTGTCACTTCTGATCGAGGCGACCAGGGCATAGCGAGTGCGCTGCATACGAACGTCGCCTCGCGCTCGCCTGCGCCACCATCCCGTCACCGGAAGGACGGCGATAGTGTCGCGGGTAAGGAGGTCGACAGCCGGACCGCGCCAGATGTTGCAGTGAAGGGAGCCCGCATTGGTTGGGGTCTTCTCGAGGAGCCACCTCCCGTCGTCGCCGTCGCCACGGCGCTGGACTGCGCCCCTGGGGCCGGACAGGTTGAGGCAGGAGAACTCCCCACCTGAGGTCGGGCTTTCGGAGTATGAGAGCCCATGCGCAGACACAGACGCCACAGCACCGCCTTCAAGCGCCAGGTCGTCGAGGAGTACCTCGCTGGCGCCGCGCTCAACGCGCTATCGAAGGAGCATGACATTTTCCGGCATCTGATCCGGGTCTGGATAGAGAAGTACGAGGCCGGCGAGTTCGACGAGGAGATCGAGGCGGCCAACACGCATCACGAGGCCCAGGCGAAGATCGCCGCGCTCGAGCGGATGGTTGGCCGCCAAGCCCTCGAGATTGAGTTTCTAAAAGGGGCTCTCGCCTCGAAACGATTTCGGAGAAACGCGGCTACATCCGCGATCACCGGCCCCGTGGCATCTCCGTCAAACGAGGATGCGAGCTGATGGATGTCTCACGCTCCTCCTTCTACGCCGAACCCGACCTGACCCATGCCGAGGCGATGATCGTCGATGAGATCAAGGCGATCTGCGCGGCCTCGCCCGCCTACGGATACCGGCGCGTCGACGCCGAGCTCCGGCACCGATCCACAATCGTGAACTCCAAGAAGGTCCGGCGCATCATGCGCGAGCAGGGTCTGCAGCCGAAGCGCAAGCGCCGGTTCGTCGCGACCACAGACAGCAACCACGATGGCCCGGTCTTTCCAAACATCGCCAAGGGCTTCGAGGTTCACGCGCCCGATCATCTCTGGGTCGCAGACATCACCTATGTCGAACTCGCCTCCGGCTTCGCCTATCTGGCCGTCAT
This sequence comes from Paralimibaculum aggregatum, assembly GCF_030270585.1. Classification (GTDB taxonomy): domain Bacteria; phylum Pseudomonadota; class Alphaproteobacteria; order Rhodobacterales; family Rhodobacteraceae; genus Thermohalobaculum; species Thermohalobaculum aggregatum. The sequence goes on along the minus strand of NZ_BSYI01000037.1, from coordinate 9,875 downwards.
CATGGACGCCTGGTCGCGCCGGATTGTCGGCTATGCCCTCGATCGCAAGATCGATGCGCGCCTCGTGACCGCCGCGCTCAAGGCCGCGATCGCCTTCCGCAGGCCGCTGCCGGGCACGGTGTTTCACTCGGATCGCGGATCGGTCTATGCCTCAAAGGCTCACCGGAAGCTCCTGAAGCGCCATGGCTTCGTCGGTTCGATGGGCCGGCGCGGCAATCCCTATGACAACGCCCAGGCCGAGAGCTTCATGACGACGCTGAAGGTCGAAGCGGTCTACGTGGCCGGCTACGAGACCTTCGAGGACGTCGCCGCCCACCTTCCCGGTTTCATCGAGGAGGTCTACAACGAAACCCGCCTGCACTCCGCGCTCGGCTACTTGAGCCCCGCGCGCTACGAGGAGATCAACCGCCCGGCCCTGGTCAAAACCGCTGCCTCAACCTGTCCGGCCCCAGGGGCGCAGTCCAGAGACAGGCCGATTTTTTCACCCAAGGCATCAAGGTGCGTATCCACGTCAGGCCTTTCGACAATCCATGGCGAGGAGCGCATCGACGGCCTGGCCCTCGCTCGCAAACTCTTCGCGCTTCATCTGCCCGCCGCGGCCGATCCGGCCCCATTCGCGGATCAGCGTGCAACCGCCGAAGAGGTCAGGCTGCAGCGCCAGGCGACAGAACCGGCGCATGTTCTGCGCGGGGTCGATCCGGGTGAGCCGGAGGCTCGTGGGGAAGAGCTCGAGCTGGGTCATGCCCACATCCTTTTCCGCGATGGCCTGCTCCTCCGGGCCGAGGGCATTGGCGTAGATCGCCGTGGTGGAGATGTCCGCATGCCCCACTTCTGCAACAGGTTCAGCGGCACCCCGGCGCCGATGGCGTGAACGCCGTAGGCATGGCGGAGCCCGTGCGCCTTGCGATGCAGTCCCTCCAGGATTTGCGCCGCCGGCATCACCCCCTTGATGAGCACGGCCGCGTGCTGGCGCGTCCAGGGCCAGATCCGGGCCGCGGCCTTGGCGCCGCCGCGCTTCTGCGCCTGGCGGATGCCATGGGCGGCCTGTAGCGTGTCGAGCAGCGCGGGCGGCACCGGCACCGCGCGGTGCTCGATCATCTGATTGCCCAGCTTGTCCTTGCGCTTCTTGAGTGAGCGGATGATGACCCGCTGCCCGCTCATGTCGATCCGGGCAGGGGTGAGCTCGAGCGCCTCGGAGACCCGCGCGCCGGTGAAGACGAGGGTGTCGCAGAGGGTGCGCAGCTCCGGCCGCGCCTGACGGCTGGCGGCAAGGAACCGCTCGCGCTCCTCGGCGGAGAGGTAGTTGCGCCGGCCTTGATTGTCGAAGAGGCGAATTTCACTCATGCTTCCAGTAACATAGAATACCGGAAGACCTGCAAGTCCGATCAGGTCACTATCCCCATCTTTCGGGCGGAATCGGCCCGGAAACCCCTTTCAGAATTACCTTTTCTGGAAGATCGAGGGCTTGGGGGCCTTCCGGTATGACCTGTACAGGAGGAGGGCCGCTGCCGGCCCCGGTGGCGCTCCTGCTCTCGGGCCTCGGGGCGCTCGGCGCGCTCAGGGCCGACCGCGGGCCTCGGCCCGGATGAGCGCGAGGTTGCGCATTGAGAGAACCCGCCTGCCTCGATCAATCTTGCGGTTCTGCCGCGTAACGTGGGCGCCAGAAGGGTGAAGAGAAGGCGCGGCGCTTTGGCGCTAGCCCGGTTCATGCACGAGAGTTGGCGTGCCGAGCGGGGATTGTGCCCTGGATGATGGTCGTGTGGCTGCGGCCATGCTGTCTGGCGCGCTCGCGGTGCGGCGCGGTCATGGATGTCAGGTTCTGGGGTTTCGGCTTCGGGGTCATCTGCCGACCGATGCCTGCAAGCAGCTCCTGCCGATCCTCCTGGCGCTCGGCCGCTGGGGGATGGACTGGACCCGCGGCAACCTCGAGGACACCGACTACGATGTCGAGCTGCTGATGCTCTATCTCGAGCGGAGCGTCCGGCCGGAGAAGCTGCCGAACGCCAGGGCGGTGATCCGGTTTCGCTTCACCGACGTCGACGACATGCCGGACTGGTGGATCGTCGTGGGCGGCGACGCGATCGACATCTGCACCGCCGATCCCGGCAAGGAGGTGGACATCTACATCACCACCAGCGTGCGGACGATGACCGAGGCCTGGATGGGCCGGATCACCTATCGCCAGGCCAGGGCCGACGGCTCGTTCGAGGTGCATGGCCCGCCGGCCCTGACCCGCAACATCAGCACCTGGCTCGCCGACTGCATCTTCGCCGACCTGCCGGAGCCCTCCGAAATCCTCGGAAACGCCGGAAGCACGACCGACATATAGCCCTGATTAGCTAAAGTGTCTCGTAGCGAGCCTTCCAGAATCCGCCAGACTGCGCGGCGCTGCACGCCCTTCAAACTTGTCGGCGCCAGTTCGGAAAGGTACCTATGAATTCATAAGATTCATAAGGTGGTGGCGATAGATTCATAAGGTGGTGGCAATGTCGATTGCCCGGCTGCGCGCGTTCCATGCCGTCGCTCTCGAGGGGACGATACAAGGGGGCGCCAATCGCTTGCATATCTCGCAGCCAGCGGTCTCGCAGCACCTGCGTCAGATCGAAGAGATGACCGACAAGCCGATCTTCCGGCGCAGCGGTCATCGTCTGGAGCTGAGCCCGGACGGGCAGGTTCTCTTCGATGCGGTGGACCGGATGCTCCGCGCCGAGCATGACGCCCAGCGGGCGCTGAGAGGCCCGGACGGCGGCATGGGCGGGACCCTTGTGGTCGGCTCCGACGGGCCGTTCAACGTGCTCGATCTCGTCAGCGAGCTGCGCCGGCGCAATCCGGGCATCCTGGTCGAGGTCAAGCTCGGCAACGCCGCGAAGATCTGGGCGGATCTTCTGGATCTGAGGATCGACGTTGCGGTGATCGCCGACTCCCCGGAGGATGCGCGAACCTATCGCGAGGAGCTCGCGCGGCTCAGCCTCGTGGCGCTCGTGCCCTCAGCCCATCCGCTGGCCTCGGCCCGCGCGCTCGCGCTCGAGGATCTTGCCGGCGAGCCGCTGATCTTCCGCGAGACCGGGTCGAGCACGCAGCGCCTGCTCGGCGAAGCGCTGGCGGGCCGCGGGCTCGACATCGCGCCGACGATGGTGCTCGGCAGCCGCGAGTCGGTCTGTGCGGCGGTGGTGCGCGGCCTCGGGATCGGCTTCGCCTTCGATTGCGAGCTCAACGAGGATCCGCGCGCGCTCGGCATTCCCATCGCGGGCTTCGAGGAGATCAGCACCGATCATGTGGTCAGCATGAAGGCGCAGCAGGGCAATCGGCTCGTGCGCGCCGTCTTCGCCTGCATCGGCGATGTCGCGCAGCAGCGCCGGCGCTGAGCGCCGGCGCGAGGTGGTGGGCGGCCGGCGCAACAATATAAGTCCAGCTTATGATTTTTCGATAGGAATAATATGCGCTCCTCCCAACATGGGACTCAAGGCAGAGCGAGCCGCCCTCGTCCCGACCGGGCGCCCTCGCCAAACCGTGGCAAAGGAGGCCCTCCCATGGCGACCAAGCTCACCGACAGCAACATCGAGAAGATCAAGAAAGAGATCCGCGTGAAGGGGTTTCGCACCAAGTTCTGGCGCGAGTATCGCGCCGGCGCCTGCCGGGGCAACGGGGTCGCCAAGGAACTCGACAAGCTCGAGAAGCTCGGCCTGCCGCAGAGCGGCGATCCCTCCAAGGCGCCGATCGAGAACATGTCGGAGATCGTCTTCGCGCTGACTGATCTCGAGGGCGCCATATATCGCGCGTCCACCAAATGCGGCCGCCTGCAGAAGCACAGCAAGGAGTTCTGCCTCGAGTACAAGAAGTTTATCCAGCGATACTACAAGGTCGCGCAGAAGCTCGCGAACGGCGGCGGCGGGGAGCTGATCGCCGAGGTCAAGGCGGAGCGCCGCGAACTCGAACGCCAGAAGCGCGAGGAGGAGGCCCGCCGCCGCGAAGAAGCCGAGCGCGAGCGCAAGGAGATCGCGGCCAGCAAGAAGAAGACCGAGGAGGAGCTCGTCAAGAAGGTCGAGAAGGACGAGACGCCCGAGGAGATCGCCCGGGTGCGCGACAAGCTCGAGCATTCGATCATGATGCTCAAAGAGATCCCCGCCGAGACCGACGCGGTCGCCTTGAATGCGCAGAAGGCGCGCCGGGAGATCGACCGGCTGATGACCGCCTGGGAGGGCGGGCGCGACAAACCCGAGGTCAGCGTCGGCAAGCTCGACAAGGCGGTAGCGGTGGCAGTGCAGAAGACCGCGCCGAGCTTCGGGCTCGACAAGGCGGAGAACCTGCTGCTCTCGCTCCAGTCGCACAAAGGCTCGGCCCTCGACTGGATCAAGAAGGAGACGCTGCGCCGCCAGGACAAGTCCGTGACCGGCGAGCTCAAGAAATCGGTGGAGGCCGCTACCCGGGGGCTCGCCGCCGCGTCGCGGGAATACGCGGCCTATGTGCGGGCGATGAAGCAGGCCTACGCCCGCATCAAAGAGGCCAACAGCCAAAGCGCGTCTCAGGCCGCCTGATGCACCAGCCGGCTGGGCAGGAGATGGGCAATCTTCCAATGTCGCCCAGGCTGGAAGGCGAATCTGCAGCCTTGGCGTGCGTCATGCTTCCAGAAAGAGCCCACACCGGAAGGTGGCGATTTCGGCAGGTGGGGCGGCTTCGAGGTGCTTCTCAGAAGGCCCCGAAAACCGTGGCAAGCAGCAGGATCGTCGACAGGGCAAGCATCGGGATGACCACGGCGACCACGAAGATGTCGCCATAAGCCTCCCGGTGGCCAAGCTTGCAGATGCCGAGCACCGTGATGACGGCGCCGTTGTGCGGCAGCGCATCGAGCGCGCCCGAAGAGATGGAGGACACCCTGTGCATCGCCTCGAAAGAGATCCCCTGCTGGCGGGCAAGCTCGACATAGGTCGGCCCGAGCGTGTCCAGCGCGATGGTCATGCCGCCCGATGCTGATCCGGTGACGGCGCTGAGCAGATTGACCGCCACCGCAAGCGACAGGAGCGGGTTGGACTGGCCAAGGCCCAGAACCCACTCGCCGAGCGTCGCGAAGGCAGGCGTCGCGGCAATCACCGCGCCGAAGCCGACGAGGCTCGCAGTATTCGCGATCGGGATGACCGCGGCGTTCGCGCCGGCATTCAGGCTGTCGCCGAGGCTCTCAAGGCGCGGCAGGTTCGTTGCGATCAGCACGAGGATCGCAGTGCAGAGGGCGAGGATGATCGACCAGAGCCCGCGCACCGCCTCGATCGTCGTCGCGCCGAACAGCGGGGTGGCGAGATAACCCGTCTCGAGGCGCGGTGCTACCAGCTGAAGAAACGCCAGGTTCACCGCCACGACCACGACCACCGGAAGGGCCGCGAGCGAGAGGGGCGGAAGGTCCCGGTCATGGCGCCGCTCCTGCTTGATGTCCCTGAGGTCGAGACCGTCACGCCGCGCGCCCTCGAGGGTCCGGACGCCGGGAGGGGGAACCGAATCCTCATGCGCGCCGTAGCCCTCTCCGGCTGACCGGGCCGCAGCCGCCCGGCGCTCGAGCCAGGCGACCCCGAGCACGAGCATGATCGTTCCCGCGATTATCCCGAGGCCTGGAGCCGCGAAGGCCGTGGTCCCGAAGAACGGCATCGGGATCGCGTTCTGGATCGCCGGCGTTCCCGGCAGGGCGGACATGGTGAACGTGAAAGCACCGAGCGCCAGCGCCGCCGGGATGATCCGCTTCGGGATCGCCGCGTCGCGGAACAGCGCGGCCGCAACTGGAAAGACCGCGAAGGCGACGACAAAGAGCGAGACCCCGCCATAGGTCAGGACCGCACAGCAGAGGACCACCGAAAGCACGGCGCGGTCGCGCCCGAGCCTTTCGGTGATGGCATTCGAGATCGCAGCCGCCGCGCCGCTGTCGTCCATCAGCCTCCCGAAGATCGCGCCGAGCAGGAACAGTGGAAAGAAGGCGACGACGAAGCCGCCCAGACCCTCCATGAAGATCTGTGTATAGCTGGCAAGGACAGGCAGGCCTCCGCTCAGGGCCGCGGCGAGAACCGCCATCACCGGCGCCAGAAAGATCAATGTGACACCACGGAACGCGAGGTAGATGAGGAGGGCCAGGGGGATGAGTATGCCAAGAACGCCCAAGGTGCCTGCCTCCGCTACCATGCTGCATTGCGACATGACATTCGCAAACGCAGCACAAGCCTGGCAAGTCCCCGTCGTTCGCCATGGTCGAAGCCGGAATCGGGATACCTGATGCGGCGGTTCACCGAGCCGACATCCGCCGTTCTTCCGGAATTTCCCAAAGGGTCCGATTCCCCGAGGGTTTGTGTCGCACAGCGGGGACTTTACGGGCATCATTCCGGGGCTTCAGTGGGTGATGGAGGGAGAGAAAATGAAAGATCCCAGCGCGCTGATTGGGTCGTGGCGCATGGAGGCATGGACCCGCACGTCGGTAGAGACGGGCGAGACAACCGACGCGCTCGGTCCTTATCCCATCGGGTATATCGCCTATCATCGAGACGGTCGTATGATGGCAACGGTGTTTCGCCGGGATCGGCATCCGCCGAAGGCCGAGGGCTGGACCGTGCCCGAGAAAGCGCAGCTGTTTGACGACATGCTGGCCTATGTCGCATCGTACACGCTTGAGGACGACCGCGTCTTACATGACGTCGACGGCTCTTGGAACCCGAATTGGCAGGGCCTGCTGACGCGCCCGTTCACGTTGGATGGGGATCGTTTGACGATCAGTGGCGCTCCAGGGATCGATCCGGCGACCGGTGAGGAAGTGATCTACCGCATGGAGTTCATAAAGGTCTCGGACAGTCCGAATATGTAAACTTTGTGGCATGTGCTTCCGCGGCCGGACAGCGGACTACCACTGGAACCAACCGCCTGACATCAAGCTTTCGAAGCTTGAAAGCCAATGCCATAGCAGGGTGTCCTTCCAATTATTGCCCAGACCCGAAGCATGCGCATCAGTCGATGGGTCTCCGGCCCACCACGGTGACGAACTCGCCGGGGATCCGGTAGCTCCCATCGGGCGCCCGGCAGGTGGAGACCGAGGACAGGAACTCCCGGCGCACCGCGTCCCAGACCTCCGCCTCGAAGCGCTTGACGGCCAGGGCGACCGGGCCGCCGAGCAGGACCGCATCCGTGACCTCCCGCTCGGACCGGAAGGCAAGCAGCTCTGATTGCCGGTGTTCGCGCACCTCCTCGAGCCCCGCCGCCTCGAAAAGCCGCGCCAGGGCCCCCGGCGCCCCTGTACCGAAGAACAGCGGGCAGACCTCGGATGCCACGCGCGCATCGACGATGGGAAAGACCTCGGCCCAGCCGCAGTTGCGCCGCTCGCCCCAGACCGTCGCGGCAACGGTCCCGCCCGGTCGCACGACGCGCCCCATCTCCGCCACCGCCGCGGCCGCGTCGGGCGTGTACATGAGCCCGAGCGCGCAGATTGCGGCGTCGAAGGCGCCGCTCGGGACATCGAGCGCCTCCGCCGCCATCCGGGCGGTCTCGACATTGGCCACCCCCGCCTCCGCAAGCCGCGAGCGCAGATCGGCAACCATCCGCTCCGAGAGGTCGGTGGCGAGGACATGCCCCTCCGCTCCCACCTGCTCGGCAAGCCGCAGGGTGACCAGGCCGCTGCCGCAGGCGGTCTCGAGGACTTTCTGGCCCGGCTTCGCGGCCGCGACGTCCAACAGCCGGTCATGGGCCGGGCGAAGCTGCGCCTGCCAGCCCGCGTGATAATACGGCGCGGCGGCATCCCAGCCATAGCGCTGAACGCGCAGTTGCAGCCGGGCGTCCATCACATCGCCTCCGCGGCGATCGAGACGGCCATCGTCACGGGCTGGGCATCGCGATAGGCGAGGAACCAGGGGTCGTGCGCAAGCGCCCTGTCGATCATCGCGCGGATCCTGGCACCCTCCTCAAGGCTGACGATCCCGATCGATACCCGGGTCTCTCCCGGAGCGGAGCGCGCGCCCGGCATGGCCAGAACGCCGCGGTTGTCGAAGTCCTGCGCGATCTCGACCCGCACCGAGGCGATGTGCAGACCCTCCCGTAGCGCGGTCATCTTGATGCCGATCGCGAGGCAGCTGCAGATCGCCGCTCTCCCGAAATAGCCCGGCGAGGGGCCGAGGTCCCCGCCCCCGACGGCGCCGGGCATGTCGATGGTCACCGCGTGGCCGTCCTGCTCATAGGTGCAGGTGAGGCCCTCGCGAACCTCGGCCTTCCCGCGATTGGTGACGCGCGCCTGCTCGGGCCGCCGCTCGAACACCGCGATGGCGCGCAGCTGCCCCTCCCGGGCGTGGATGTCTCTGGCGTCGATCTCTCTGGGCATCTGGTCCTTCCTCCGACTTGCTGGAGGGGACGCTCGCATCCGGGCCGCCCGGCCCGCCAGTTCAGCAAATGCAGCAAACCCGCTACACTTTCTGAAGTGGACGCAGGCGGCCGCCGGTGCTGAGATCCGTCCAGGAGGAAACGCCATGTCAGACTCGACCTACCCGAGGTTCTGCCCCGTCGCGATGGCCGCCAGCCTGCTGGAGCCGCGCTGGACCATGCTGATGCTCTGCGAGATGTGGTCCGGCTCGACCCGGTTCAACGAGATCCAGCGCGGCGTGCCGGGGATGTCGCCGGGGCTTTTGTCGAAGCGCCTCAAGGAGATGGAGGCGAACGGCCTCGTGATCCGTCGCCCGGGTGCAGGCGGCCATACGGAATACCTCACCACCCCGCTTGCCGACGAGCTCGAGCCCCATATTCGTGCCCTCGGCGAATGGGCGCATCGCAACATCGACTGCGAGGTCTCGCTGCAGGACCTCGATGCCCGCCTCCTGATGTGGAAGATCCGCGGCAAGATCGACCTCCTGCAGCTGCCCAAGCGCAAGAGCGTCATCCAGTTCATCCTCAACGATCCGCCGAACGAGACTGCCAACTACTGGCTGGTGGCGAAGCCCGGCGAAGAGACCGACCTTTGCTACACCGATCCCAAACACGACGTGGATCTCTACGTGGTCTGCGAGCTGCGCGCGCTCACCTCGGCCTGGATGGGGCATTCGAGCTTCGTGCAGGAGATCGAGGCGGAGCGGATCACGCTCTCGGGGCATGAGCTGATGGCCAGGACCCTTACCAAATGGCTGACGCGCAGCAGCTTCGCTGTCATCGAGAAGCGCAGTCCCGCAGCTGTGCAGGAGAGGCGCGGCTAGCCCGGCAAGCGGCCATCTTCCACAGCGGCCCAGAAGGCGTTGAGATCGGCGAAGAGGTCCCGTTCTCAAATCGCTCGCTCCGCACTGGTCATCCGCGTAATCAAACCGTGCACGTCGCCCAGCACGTACAGGTCCCGGATCTTACCCTGATCGAAGGTAAAGATCGGCATTCCGATCCACCACACGTGCCGTCCGCTCGGAGGAACGCCGAACAGTTCCCGGCGATGGTAACCATGGAAGCGCATTTTGCCGCTGACGTATGAGCCCTCTTCGATCATGGACAGAATGTCGGTCGTGTAGGACGCGAACGTCGTGGTCACCAGATCGACATATCCTGCGAAACCGTCGTGCCCGACGAGGACGGGGCCCAGTGAACCGCGAAAGGTGAAATCGGCGTGGAATAACTCTGGTATCAGGGTCTTGTCTGCGCGATCCCACAACTCCTTGTAAAAGATGCGGACCATTTCCTTCTGGGTCGACAGCTTCATGCCCCCAAGATCCAATTCTTGCTCGTCCATTGGCTGCAACCTTACAGGGTCCCATGTTCTTCAACGATAACAGGCCTTCGCCATGGCGCCAGGCCAAAGGCCAATCCAGACGGGCCATCGGTTCGAGCCGCGCCTTGCAGCGGCTCCACTTCCCATCGCGACGGATGCTGCGCTCGGAGCCCATATTGCGGAT
>NZ_BSYI01000036.1 GCF_030270585.1 Paralimibaculum aggregatum | reverse complement strand
GCGCCCGCCTCCGGGCGCAGCGACGATGCCGCGGCGATCGAGGACCGGCTCCGCGGCGGCGGCGAGGTCGATGGCGGCGGCGGCGGCGGCAGATAGCGGGCGGGATCCTCCGGCGCGTGGCGGCGCCGATCATCAAAGGCAAAGGTCATGCGTTTTTCCATTTTGCTTCTGCCGTTGCTCGGTGCGCTCCTTGCCACGCCGCTCGCCGCGGCCGAGCGCATCGCGCTGGTGATCGGCAACGCCGCCTATGCCCATACGCCGCGGCTCTCCAACCCGGCCCGCGATTCCGCCGCCATCGCCGCCGCGCTGGAGGCGGCCGGCTTCGCGGTGACCCGGGCCGGCGATGCGGATTTCGACACCATGCGCCAGGCGCTGGCCGGGTTCCGCCGCGCCGCCACCGAGGCCGAGGTGGCGGTGATCTATTTCGCCGGCCACGGGCTCGAGGTGAACCGCACGAACTATCTGCTGCCGGTGGATGCCGATCCGCGCGAGCCGGGGGATCTGGTGTTCCACGGGCTGCGGCTCGACACGCTGCGCCGCGCGGTGCGCCCGGCCCGGCGGCTCAGCCTGGTGATCCTCGATGCCTGCCGCGACAATCCCTTCGTGGCGCGCATGGCAGAGCTTGCCGGCTCGCGCAGCCTCGGCATCGGGCGGGGCCTCGGCAGGGCCGACGAGGCCGGCGAGAACGAGCTGGTCGCCTATGCCGCGAAGGAGGGCACGATCGCGCAGGACGGTGTGGCCGGCGGCAACTCGCCCTATGCCGCGGCGCTGGCTCTAAAGCTTCGCGAGCCCGGGCTGGAGATCAACCAGCTGTTCCGCGAGGTCTATGACGAGGTGGTTCTCGCCACCGGCGGACGGCAGGAGCCAGCAGTCTATGGCTCGCTTTCGGCGGCGGCGTTCTACTTCGTGCCCGCTGCACCGGTGCCCGAGCCCGAGCCCGATCCTGCGGCCGCGCCGCCGGCGGGTCCGCAGCTCGAGGCGGCCTATGTCACGGCGATCGCGGGGAGCGAGGACCCGCGGGACTATGAGGAATATCTCGCGCGCTGGCCGGAGGGCTTCTTCGCGGGGGTGGCGCGGCGGCGGCTGGAAGGGTTCGCCGCCGACATGCCCGGTTCCGACCCCGAACCCGCGGCGCCGGTGCCCGGCGGCGGAGGGCAGCGCGTCGCGGCCGTGCAGCCAGATGCGCCCGCCGCCATGCCCGGCGGGACCGAGGAGGATGCTGCCGATACGCCGGCATCCGGCCCGGACACGGCCTTTCGCCCGGACCGCGCGCAGATCCGCGAGGCGCAGGCGCGGCTCAACATCCTCGGCCTGGATGCCGGCCCGCCCGACGGGGTGATCGGCCCGCGGATGCGCGCGGCCATCGCCGCCTTCCAGCAGCGGAAACGGCTTGCGGTGAGCGGGGAGTTCGACAGCGTCACCTTCGCCGCGCTGCAGGCCGACCGGCTGGCGACGCGCAAGCTCGCCGCCTATCTCGCGGGCCTCGAGACAGCGCAGGAGGCAGAGCCGGCGGCCCCCGAGGCGCCGGGCGGCGCCGGTCCCGTCCCGCCGCCCGAAGCGGGAGCCGGGCCGCCGGTCACGCCGGCAGGCCCGTCCGAGCTCTTTGCCACCACTGGCGTCAATCTTCGCGCCGGGCCGGGCACCGGGCATCCGGTGATCGGCGCGCTGCAGCGCAACCAGCGGGTGACCGTGGTCGGACGCTCGGCGGACGGTGTGTGGCGCGCGGTCCGCGTGCAGGGGCGGGAGGCCTTTGTCCATGGTAGCTACCTGTCCCCGAGGCGGGTGACCTCGGCACCGCGGCCGGAGCGGGCGGAGCCGGCGCCCACCGCCGCGCCGCCCGCCTCGCGAACGCAGGCGATCGTGGCGGCACCCGGGCCCCGCCCCGCCGCTGCGGCCGCGGCGGCGCCGCGCCCGGCCGTACAGGTGCCTGTGCAGCGCAGCGCGCCGACCCCGCGCCGGGACGATGCCGCGGCGATCGATCAGCGGCTCCGTGGTGGCCGCAGTGTCGATGGCCGTGGCGAGGGCGGCGGCGGCGGCAAGTAGCGCGGGCCGGCGCGCCGGGCCTGAAGGCGCGCGCCGTCCCGATCAGGGCACCAGAGGCCACCAGAGCGGGATCAGCAGCGCCGCCAGAACGCCGACGCCGAGATTGAGCGGGATGCCGAGGCGCATGTAGTCGGTGAAGCGGTAGCCGCCGGGGGCGTAGACCATGGTGTTGGTCTGGTAGCCGATCGGGGTGGCGAAGCTCGCCGAGGCCGCCAGCATCACCGCCACCACGAAGGGCCGGGCGTCGAGCCCCATCGCCTCGGCCACCGAGATCGCGACCGGGGTCACCACCACCGCCACCGCGTTGTTGGAGACCAGCTCGGTCAGCACCGAGGCCATCAGGAACACCAGCCACAGCACCATCTGCGGCGGCAGCCCGATGAGCCAGGGCGCGGCGCTCTCGACCAGCAGCGCCACCGCGCCGGAGCGCTCCAGCGCCTGGCCCATGGCGAGCATGCCGACGATCAGCGCCAGCAGGCGCAGCTCGACCGCCTCGAAGGCCTCCTCGGCGTCGATGCAATGGGTCAGCAGCACCACCGCCACGGCGATCAGCGCGAGCCCGGCGATCGGCATGATCCCGGCGGCCGCGCCCAGCACCACGAGCCCCAGCGCGCCGAGCACGATCGGCGCCTTCTCGCGGCGATAGGGCCGCTCGGAGGGGCGGGTGAGATCGACCAGCCCCTGCTCGGCGGCGAGCCGCGCGATGTCGTCCGGCGCGCCCTCGAGCAGCAGCGTGTCGCCGACCCGCACCCGGACCTCGTCGAGCAGCGTGCCGATCCGCGCCGCGCGCCGGTGCACCGCCAGCGGATAGACGCCATAGCGCCGGCGCAGGCGCAGGTCGCCGAGCAGCCGCCCGACCAGCCGCGCACCGGGCGTGATCAGCGCCTCGACCGTGATCGTGGACTTCTCGCCGAGCGGGTCGATCTGGCCGGCCATGGCGAGGCGCTTGTTCTCGCGCAGCGACAGCAGCTCGTTGACCCCGGTGCGGATCACCACGATGTCGCCCTGCGCCAGTTCCACCTCGCGCAGCCGCCGGCGCAGCGAGAGATCGCCGCGCACCACGTCGATCACCATCATGCCGGCGCGGGAGAAATGCGGCACCTCCAGCACCTTCTCGCCGATCAGCGAGGAGCCGGCCGGGATCACCACCTCGGTGAAGAACTTCAGCCGCTTGCGCTCGGGCAGCATGCCGGCCAGCGCGTCCCGCGTCGGCAGCGCCCAGGGCGCGGTCACGGCGATGAAGCCGAGCCCGGCAAGCGCGATCACCAGCGCCACGGGGGTGATCTCGAAGAGCCCGAAGGGCGCGAGCCCCGCGCCCTGTGCCACGCCGTCCACCAGCAGGTTGGTGGAGGTGCCGATCAGCGTGCAGGTGCCGCCCAGCACCGCGGTGTAGGAGAGCGGGATCAGCAGCTTCGAGATCGGCACCGAGAGCGCCTTGGAGAGCCGGCCGACCATCGGGATCAGCATCACCACCACGGGGGTGTTGTTCATGAAGGCCGAGGCGGTCATCGTGAAGCCGGCCAGTGCGCCGAGCACGGTGCGCGGGCGATCCGCGGCGTTGCGCGCGATGGTGCGCGAGAGCGCCTCGAGCCCGCCGGTGCGCACCAGCGCGCCGGAAAGGATGAACATCCCCGCGATCGTCAGCGGCGCCGGGTTGGCCAGCGTGCCGAGCACGGTATCGACGTCGAGCACGCCGATGCCCAGCATCAGCGCGGCGCCGGAGAGCGCCACCACCTCGGGCGGATGGCTCTCGCGCAGGAACAGCGCGAACATGGCGACCAGCGTTGCCAGGGTCACGAGGGCGGGCCAGAGGCTCACGAGATCGCTCGTCATCGGGGGTCCTGCATCTCCTGCGGCCGGCCGGCGGGCTGTCCTCGGGTGTCGGGCGACCGGCCCGGCGCGACAGTCTGCCGACTCGGCGCATGCCATGCAATCGGCGAGCCTGTCGCCGTCGGTGGAACCGGATGTTCGGGACGCGGAGGAGGTGACGCGATGGCAACGGCAAGGAACAAGCTCGAGGAGCTCTGCGGGCGCTGCCCGGTGCATGTGGCCTGGCTCGGCCTGCCGCATGCCGTGGCGGCGCGGCTGGCGGCCGAGGCGGGATTCGAGGCGGCGGTGGTCGACCGCGAGCACGGTGCCATCGGGATCGAGACCGCGGCCGCCATGGTCTTCGCGCTGGGCGCCGAGGCGGTCGGCGCCTTCGTGCGGGTCCCCGACCATGGCCGCCATGCCGTGGCCCAGGCGCTCGATGCCGGGGCCGACGGGCTGATCGTGCCGCAGGTGGAGAGCGCGGCGGAGGCGGCGGCGGTGGTGCGCACGGCGCTCTACCCCCCGGCGGGGACGCGCGGCGTCGCCCTCCCGGTGATCGGCGCCACCGGCTACGGCACCGACCGGAACTACCAGGCGGAGTGGAACGCCCGCGTCATCCTCGCCATGCAGATCGAGAGCCGGGCGGGGCTCGCCGCGGCGGCCGAGATCGCGGCGGTCGAGGGCGTGGACATGCTGTTCTTCGGGCCCTTCGACTATGCCGCCGATGCCGGGCTCGACCCGCATGCCGACGGCGCGGCGCTGCAGGCGGTGTTCGCCGAGATCGTGGCGGCGGCGAAGGCCGCAGGCAAGCTCGCGGGGGTATTTCCCTGGCCCGGGCAGACGACCTCTACCCTCGCGGCGAGCGGCGCGGATATGATTGCCGCGGCCTCGGACATCGCCACGCTGCGGCAGGGATTCGCGGCGGCGCTCGGGGAGAGCCGGGGCGCTTGACGAGGCGTTGCACAGGGAGGCAGGCCGTGAGCCGACCGGACGGACACCCCGACGACCCGCGGGCGTTGATCGCCGAATCCTACCGCATCGAGGGGCTGACGGCGGAGGATGCCCGCTCGATCTTCTTCGACTGGGCGCTCGGCCTGCCGGCGGGGACGGATGCCGGGGCGGCGGCGGGCCGGCTGCTGGCGCATCACGCGCCGCCCGGCGATCATCCGATGACCGAGCTGCTGCGCGAGGCCATGGCTGCCGGCGGCGCGGTGCGGCGCGGGCGCACCGGGCGCCGGCGCCGCGGCGACTGAGGCGGAGCGCCCGGCGCGGGCCGGCGCGGCCTCCCGCAGGCCCCGCCCACCCTGCCGGTGCTGCACCCGGCGGCGGGTGTCACGCCCCCCTTCGCCTGCGGGAGGCCGCGCCGGCCCGCGCCGGGCGCCCATCGGGCGGTGCCGGGCCCGGACGTCCGGGGCAGTCGGGTGCAAAAATCCTGTGCGGCGGGGCGGCTCTGCCCTAATCTCGAGGTCCGGAACATCCCTGGACGGAGACAGCATCATGAAGACGCTCGCCCTGCCGGTGCTCGTGCTGGCCCTCGCCGCTTTCGCCATGCCGGCCGCGGCCTGTCCCTGGTCGTCGCAGGAGACGACCGAGAAGCCGAAGGAGGAGGCGGTCGATCCGGCGACCTGAGCCGCCCGGCCGACCGCCCGGCATGTCAGCGATGACCGACCCGGCGGCGGTGCCACCGGGCCCATCGCGTCTCACCCCGCGAGCGCCGCGAGCACCCGCGCCCAGGAGCGCGCGCCGCCGTGGAAGCTGGTGAGGTCGTATTTCTCGTTGGGCGAGTGGATGCGGTCGTCATCCTGGCCGAAGCCGATCAGCAGGCTGTCGAGCCCGAGCTGGCGCTTGAACTGGCCGACCACCGGGATCGAGCCGCCGGAGCCGATGAAGGCCGCCTCGCGGCCCCATTCATCGGTCAGCGCCTGGCGGGCCTTGGCGAATTCCGGCGCCTCGATCGGCATGGAGATCGGCTTGCCGGCCCCGAAATCGGTGAAGGCGACGCCGCATTGCGGGTCGATCGCGGCGCGCATATGGGCCTGGAAGGCGGCGCGGACGGCCTGCGGGTCCTGCTCGCCGACGAGGCGGAAGCTGACCTTGGCATGGGCCTCGGCCGGGATCACGGTCTTGAAACCGGCGCCGGTATAGCCGCCCCAGATGCCGTTGATCTCCGCCGTCGGGCGCGACCAGAGCTGCTCGAGCGCGCTGCGGCCCTGTTCGCCGGCGGGGCTGGAGAGGCCCACCGCCCCGAGGAAATCGCCGGGCTCGAAGCCGAGCCCCTCCCATTGCGCGCGCAGCTCCTCCGGCAGCTCCGGCACGCCGTCGTAGAAGCCGGGCAGGGTGATCCGCCCCGCGGCGTCGCGCAGCGCCGCCAGCGCCCTGGTCAGCTCGTGGATCGGGTTCGCCGCGGCGCCCCCGTAGAGCCCGGAATGCAGGTCCCGCGACGGGCCGGTGACGGTGACCTGCTGGGTGACGTTGCCGCGGAGCTGGGTGGTGATCGCCGGGGTCTCGGGGTCCCACATGCCGGTGTCGCAGACCAGCGCGACATCGGCGGCCTTCAGCTCCTCGGGCTGGCCGGCGAGATAGGCGGTGAGCGACTCGCCGCCGCTTTCCTCCTCGCCCTCGAGCAGCACGGTGACGCGGCAGGGCAGGCTGCCGGTGGCGGCCTTCCAGGCGCGGCAGGCCTCGAGGAAGGTCATCACCTGGCCCTTGTCGTCGGAGGCGCCGCGGGCGGTGATCGCCTGGCGCCCGTCCGGCAGCCCGGCGATGCGGGGCTCGAAGGGATCGGTCTCCCAGAGCTCGAGCGGGTCCACCGGCTGCACGTCGTAATGGCCGTAGAACAGCACATGCGGGCCGCCCTCGGGGCCGCCATGGCCGATCACCAGCGGGTGGCCCTCGGTCTCCACCAGCCGGGCGTCGAAGCCGATGGCGCGGAGATCGTCGAGCAGCCAGTCGGCGGCGCGGCGGCACTCCTCGGCATAGGCCGGATCGGTGGAGACCGATTTCAGGCGCAGCAGCGCGAAGAGCCGCTCGAGCGCGCCCTCGCGGTCGGCGTCGAGACGGTCGAGAACGGCGGCGATATCGGGCAGGGGTGTGTCGGGCATGGGGCCTCCTCGCGGTTTGCGCGGAGGCTAGTCCCGCGGCGCGGGGCTTGGCAAGCCGGCGGCTCAGAAGGCGGTGTCGAGCGCGTAGCCGAGTGCCACCAGCGTGCCCCCGGTGAAGAGATAGCCGAGCAGCGCCACCAGCCCGTCGCGGCCCATCAGCGCCAGCCCGAAGGCCATGATCCCGAGCGAGGCGGGCAGGGCGAGGAAGGGCACGATCGAGAGCACCACCATCGCCATCGCCAGCAGCGCCGCGACCGCCGCGATGGCGATCCGCGCCGGCCGGCCGGCCACCAGCACCGCCATGCGCTCGCCGAGCAGCGCGTCGACCCGCGCGCCGATCGGCCGCACCCAGCCGAGCACCCTGTGCACCGGGCCGGCCGAGACCTCCTGCCGGCGCAGGATCTCCGGCGCCCAGAGCCGGTTCTGCCCGCCGATGAAGGTGTTGAACACGGTGAGCAGGATCACGATGGCCGCCACGTTCGGCAGCCCCGGCAGCGCGCCGATCACCGGCAGCGAGACCACGAGGCCGAAGACCGTGAGGATGAAGCCGAGCGAGCGGTCCTCGAAGGCGTCGAGCAGGGTGCCGACGCGCAGCCTGTCCTCGCCGACCGCCTCGTCGATGTCGTCGATCGCCTGCTCCAGCGGCTCGTCGTGGCCCTGATCGCCGGTCACCGCGTGATCCAGCCGCCGCCGAGCACGCGGGTGCCCTCCGGCGCGTAGAACACGCAGGCCTGGCCGGGCGCGACGCCTTCCTCCGGCGATAGCAGCTCGACCTCGGCGCGGTCCCCGGCGGGATGGATCCGTGCCGGCGCCGGCGGCCGGGTGGAGCGGATCCTGACCAGCGCCTCGTGGCCGCCCGCCGGGGCATCGTCGAAGGCGCCGTCGCCGAGCCAGTTGACCTCGGCCACCGGCACCCGGCGGGTGGCCAGCGCCGACCGCGGGCCGACCACCACATGGCGCCGCTCCGGGTCGAGCCTGAGCACGTAGAGCGGCTCGCCGCCGCCAAGCCCGAGCCCGCGGCGCTGGCCGATGGTATAGTGGATCACGCCCTCGTGGCGGCCGAGCGCGCGGCCCTCGCGATCGACGATCTCGCCGGGCTCGGCGGCGCCCGGGCGCAGCTTCTCGATCACCGCCGCATAGCCGCCCTCGGGCACGAAGCAGATGTCCTGGCTGTCCGGCTTGTCGGCCACCGGCAGCCCGTGCTTCTGCGCCAGCGCGCGGGTCTCGGCCTTGGAGGCCAGCCCGCCGAGCGGGAAGCGCAGATAGCCGAGCTGCTCCGGCGTGGTGGCGAAGAGGAAATAGCTCTGGTCGCGCGCCGGATCGGCGGCCCGGTGCAGCTCCGGCCCCTGCGGGCCGTCCTGCCGGCGCACGTAATGGCCGGTGGCGAGGCAGTCCGCCTCGAGCTCGCGCGCGGTCTCCAGAAGGTCGCGGAACTTGACCCGCTGGTTGCAGCGCACGCAGGGGATCGGGGTGGCGCCGGCGAGATAGCTCTCGGCGAAATCCTCGATCACCGATTCGCGGAACCGGCTTTCATAGTCCAGCACGTAGTGCGGGAAGCCCATGGTCTCGGCGACCCGGCGCGCATCGTGGATGTCGCGGCCGGCGCAGCAGGCGCCCTTCTTCGCGAGCGCGGCGCCGTGGTCGTAGAGCTGCAGGGTGATGCCGACGACGTCATAGCCCTCGGCCGCGAGCTCGGCGGCCACCACCGAGCTGTCCACGCCGCCGGACATCGCGACCACCACGCGGGTCTGCGCGGGCGGTTTCGGCAGGCCGAGGCTGTTCGCCGCCTGCGGTCTCGCGATGGTTTCCGTCTGCGTCATGGTCCTGTTTTTCCACGATCGGGCGGCGGCTTTCATCGGCTCTTAAGGTCGCGCGCCTAGCTTCAGGCCCACGACATAGTCAGAGAAGGAGCGTGATGGAAGACAGGTGTGATGTCCAATTCGTCATCGGCCCCGACGGGGAGCGGATGACCAGGGCCGATCTGCCGCCAACGACGACCCGAAGATGGGTCCCCCGCCGGAAGGCGAAGGTGGTGGCAGCCGTAGAAGGCGGACTGATCACGCAGGAAGAAGCTGCCCGGCTCTATTCCATCAGCGACGAAGAATTCGACTGCTGGCGGTCCGCGCTGTCGTCCTACGGGATGCGCGGGCTGCGGGTGACCCAGCTCCGACGGAGCCGCACCAGATCAGAATGACCCCGATTGCCCGCCCGCGGTAACCCCCCGTTTACTTTCTCGGTGTTAACCTTTCAGTGCGTCTGTTAGAGTTCATGGGGCTGCGGAGCGAACAATGCGAATTTTGCTGATCGAGGATGATCAGTCTATGGCGGACAGCATCGAGCTGATGCTGCGCAAGGCTGAGCTGAACCCTTACGTCACCGATAGCGGCGAGGAGGGGGTGGAGCTGGCCAAGCTGTACGACTACGACCTGATCATCCTCGATCTAAGCCTCCCCGACATCGACGGATACGACGTGCTGCGCCGGCTGCGCATGGGCAAGGTCGAGACGCCGACGCTGATTCTCTCCGGCCACGACGCGGCGGAGGACAAGATCAAGGGATTCGGCTGCGGCGCCGACGACTACCTCACCAAGCCGTTCGACCGCGACGAGCTGATCGCGCGGATCCATGCCATCGTCCGCCGCTCCAAGGGCCATGCGCAGTCGGTCATCCATACCGGCAAGCTGGCGGTGAACCTCGATGCCAAGACCGTGGAGGTGGACGGCCATCCGGTGCATCTGACCGGCAAGGAATACCAGATGCTCGAGCTGCTCTCGCTGCGCAAGGGCTCGACGCTGACCAAGGAGATGTTCCTCAACCACCTCTATGGCGGCATGGACGAGCCGGAGGTGAAGATCATCGACGTCTTCATCTGCAAGCTGCGCAAGAAGCTCACCTCCGCCACCGGCGGGCAGAACTACATCGAGACCGTCTGGGGCCGCGGCTACGTGCTGCGCGATCCGGTGGCCGCACCGATGGCGGCGGAGACCGGCCGGGCCGGCTGAGCCGGCAGCGAGCCGCCAGGTCCGACATCGCCGTTCGGAGGACAGAACGTCCCTGACCCGCATTGCGCCTGTCCGCGCATCCCGGCGGCACATCACGCAGCGCAGATGCCTCCCGGCGCCCTGGGCCGCCCGTCATCCCGCTCATCGCTGGTGAAGCCGCTCTCCTGAAAACGTGCCGGCCGATGCCGAGCCGCGGATCACGGTTGCTCCCCGAGCGATCCGGACCCGCTCTCCCGAGGAACACCGCGACGACAGCCAACCCGGCCGCGCCCCTGGCGCCCGGCTGCCCCGGAGAGGCGCCGCCCCCGAACGCAGCGCGCCGGGAGGCGAGGCTCCCGGCGCGACGAGGATCGGCGGTGGCATGGCGGTTCAGTTGTCGGTCTTGGCCAGCGGGCCGGCGCCGGCGGCGGCCACGGCCGAGATGCTCTCCGCCGCAGTGGTCGGCACCGGACGGCCGCCCGCGGCGCCGTCGCCGAGCGGGTCCTCCGAACGCTGCACCGAGCCCTCGAAATGCGCGCCGGACTCGATCGCGATCGACTTGTGCACGATGTCGCCCTCGACCTTGGAGGTCGAGGTCAGCCGCACCTTCAGCCCGCGCAGGCGCCCCACGACGCGGCCGTTCACCACCACGTCGTCGGCCACCACCTCGCCGCGAATCGTCGCGCTCTCCCCGACGGTGAGCAGATGCGCGCGGACATCGCCCTCGATGGTCCCCTCGATCTGGATGTCGCCAGAGGTGCTGACATTGCCCTTCACGGTGAGGTCGCTCGACAGCAGCGAGGGCGAGGGCTTCGATTTCGCCGGCAGCGAGGGGGCCGGGGCGCTGCTCGGGCTGCCGGTGGTGGCCGGCGGCGGCGTGCTGCCCGGCACCATGGAGCCGGTGGCGCCCGGCCCGCCGGACGGTTTCGGGCCGGAGGCTGCGCTCTTGGTGGTGGAGGATGGCGTGTCGGTGTCGCTGATCTTGTTCTTAGAGAACATCTCGCGTTGCCTCGATAAATTTCTTCGGGTTGATCGGATCCTCGTCGATCCGGATCTCGTAGTGGAGATGACTGCCGCTCGAGCGGCCCGTGCTCCCCATGAGCGCGATCCGGTCGCCACGTGTCACACGGTCGCCGGCTTTCACCAGCGCGCGCTTCAGGTGAGCATACCGGGTTTCATAGCCGAAGGCATGCTTAATGATCACGATATTGCCATAGCCGCGCATGCGGCCCGCAAAGCTTACCAGACCCGCCGCGGTGGTGTTGATCGGGGTGCCGACCGGTGCGGCATAGTCGACCCCCTTGTGCATCGACCAGCGCCGCCGGAACGGGTCGCGCCGCTTGCCGAAGCCGCTGGTGAAGCGCGCGCCGTGCACCGGCAGGCCGAAGGGCAGCCGGTCGACCGCGATGCGCAGCAGGTTGGCGCGCTCCAGATCGCCCATCAGGGCGGCGATGCGGGTGTCCTCCTCGCCGCCGTCGAGGCGGGCGGCCTCGTCCTCGGTGAGCGGCTCGAACGGCCCGCCCGAGCCGCTGTACTCGCTGCGGGTGGTGGCGAGGATGCGCTCGATGTCGAGATCGGCGCGCTCGAGCACCGTGGTCAGCCCCTCGAGGCTGGTGCGGGCGGCGGTCTCGAGCTTGGTGAGCACGCTGTCCTGGTGGTCGCGCCAGTGCTCGATCTGGCCGGTGAGATCGGCGATCTGGGTGTCCAGCGAGGCGATCTCGGCCAGCGCCTCGTCGCGCTCGGCGATCACGGTGCCCATGGCGCTGGTGATCATGCTGCCGGAGAGCAGGTCCTCCGGCACGGCCTCGGGCTGCGGATCGGTGGCCTGCTTCAGCATCGAGAGCCGGGTCTCGCGCAGCGTGGCCTCGAGCTGGGCGACGCGCTCGGCGGCATCGCTGCGCTCGAGCTGGATGCGCTCGACGGCGCGTTTCAGCGCGCGGCGCTCGACATCGGCGGCGCGCAGCGCCGCGGTTGCCTCGACGAGCCGGCCCTGGGCCTCGCCGAGCGCCCGGGCGGCGGCCTGGCGGTCCGCGCGCAGGGCGGCGATCTCACGCTCGAGACCGGCGCGCTCGGCGTCGATGGCGTCGAGCCGGGCGGCCCATGCCCGCTCCACCGCGGCGCGGGTGAGCGCTGTGCGCTCCGCCTCCATGGTGGTCTCGAAGGTCTTGACGGTGGCGAACCCGCCCCAGGCCAGACCGACGGCAATCGCGAGGATCGAGCTGGCCTGCGCCATCGGCGTCAGCAGCAGATACCGCGAGTTCGCCTCGGTCCGGATAAAGATCTGACGTTCGGGCAGGACCCGTCCGATCGCAGCGTTCAGCGCACGCGCTATCGCAGTCGACATCCCGGAAAACCCCCAGCAGCCCCTCGTACAGTGACGCCCACGCAACAGTTTAGTTTTTTATGGCGTGCGTGTTTCGCGCAACGTTGTAGGACATGGCTGCCGAGGTTGGCAATGATTTTCTCCGGAGATGGTCCGGCGGCGGCGGGCCGTCGCGCCCGGCTGGCGCGGTCAGCGCGCATCGGCGAGGGGCCAGTAGAAATCGAGCGGCAGGCCGGCCTCGGCGCGCTTCTCGTCGTTGAAGGGGGGCCTGAGGGCGCCGTCGAAATAGCGCCGCACCAGCCCGTGGAAGGTTTCCTTGGGGTCGAGATCGTGCCGCCCGCAGAGGAAATGGAACCATTTCGAGCCATAGGCGACATGGCCGACCTCCTCGGCATAAATCACCTTCAGCGCCGCCACGCTCTCGGCATCGCCGGCCCGCTCGAACATCGCGATCATGTCGGGCGTGACGTCGAGGCCGCGTGCCTCGAGCACCATCGGCACCACCGCGAGGCGCCCCATCAGGTCCGCCGCCGTGGCCGCGGCAGAGCGCCACATGCCGGCATGGGCGGGCAGGGCGCCATAGGGCGTCTCATGCGCCTCCAGCCGGTCCGAGAGCAGGCCGAAATGCTTGGACTCCTCGTCCGCCGCGCGCACCCAGTCGTCGAAGAAGCCGGTCGGCAGGCGGGTGTCGGAGAACCGCGCGACGATGTCCCAGTGCAGGTCCACCGCGTTCAGCTCGATATGAGCGATGGCATGCAGCAGCGCGGCGCGGCCGGCGCGGGTGCCGGTGCGCCGGCGCGGCACCGCGCGCGGGTCGAGCAGCGCGGGGCGCTCCGGGCGGGCGGGGAAATCGGGCGGCGCGGCACGGCCGATCTCCGGCGTCTCCCCGGCCTCGCGGGCGGCGAACCAGGCGGCCGCGGCCGCCCGGCTCGTCGCCGTCTTCTCCCAGGGATCGGCGGTGCCGAGCACCCGCGCGGCCGCCGCCGCCAGCCCTCCCGCGAGCGGATCGGGAGCGGTGCTCACCCGGCCGCCTTCACCGCCTCGAGCACCTTCTCAACATGGCCCGGCACCTTCACCTTGCGCCATTCCTGCAGCAGCGTGCCGTCGCGCCCGATCAGGAAGGTCGAGCGCTCGATGCCCATGTATTTCCGGCCATACATGCTCTTCTCGACCCAGACGCCATAGCGCTCGCAGAGGTCGCCGGCATCGTCGGACAGCAGCGTCACGCCGAGTTCGTGCTTCTCGACGAACTTGTCGAGCTTCTTCACCGGGTCCTTCGAGACGCCGAGCACGACGGCGCCCACGGCGGCGAATTCATCGAGCTTCTCGGTGAAGCCGAGCGCCTGCTTGGTGCAGCCGGAGGTGTCGGCCTTGGGGTAGAAGTACAGCACCACCAGCTTGCCCTCGAGCTCGGCGAGGGCGTGCGTCGTGCCGCCATTGCCGGGCAGCGAGAATGCCGGGGCGGGCTGGCCCGCCTGGGGGAGGGAATGTGCATCCATGAAGTTCGGTCTCGTCAGTTTGCGTTGCGGTCGACGGAAACGCCGTCTCTGCCGTATGGTGGCTTACGGTGTTTCGCCAACAGAAGCTATGGCTGGGTTCTGCGGCGGCAAGATGGGCCGGCCGGCGCGCGGTGTCGCGGCGCCCGGTACGCGGGGACGACGGCATGGGCTTTGGCGGAGAGACTGTATCCCGGACGGGCGGCGTCTATGGCGCCTGTCGCAGGGGCGTGCGGCTCTGCCTCAAGGTGGTGGCGGGGCTGGCGGCGCTGGTGGTGATCGCCACCGTCACGCTCTATCTGCGGCTTATGCAGGGGCCGCTGGCGATCGACCCGGTGGCGCATCTGACCGCGGCCTATGTGAACGCCAGCATCGACACCGCGCGGATCGAGATCGGCGGCGCCTCGCTGCGGCTCGGCAGCCGCGGCGCGCCCTCCGGCATCGAGTTCGGCGGCGTCCGGGTGCATGCGCCGGACGGCACGGTGCTGCTCTCGGCGCCGCGGCTCGCGGCCGGGTTCCACCTGGCCGATCTGGTGCAGGGCAAGCTGCAGCCGACGCGCATGGTGCTCTCGGGCGCCCGGGCCCGGGTGCTGCGCGACCGCGACGGGCGCATCCGCTTCGGCCTCGGCAGCGGCCCCGGCGTGCTGATCGACGACGCGGTGGCCGGCGCGGCCGCCGAGACCGGCCCCGAGGCGGCGATCGAGGAGCTGCTGGCCGCCGAGCCCGCGGGCGCCGATGCCGTGGCGCGGATCATCCGCGGCTTCGTCGGCGATATCGAGCCGGTGCCGATCCTGTCGCGGCTCAACTACGTGGCGGTGCTGCAGGCGGACCTGATCTATCAGGATGCGCTCAGCGGCAAGGTCTGGCGCACCAGCGGCTCGGATCTCGAGATCTTCCAGACCGCCTATGGCGCGCGCGCCAAGATGCGCGCCGCGGTCACCGAACGCACCGACGCGCCGACCCGCCTGCGGGTCACCGCAACGCGCAAGGCCGGCACCGGGCTCACCGAGTTCGCCATCGGCTTCGACGGGCTCCAGCCCAATCACTTGGCGGTGCAGGCGAGCTCGCTGAGCTGGGCCGGGCTGATCGAGGCGCCGCTCGACGGGCGCATGCGGCTCTCGATCCAGCCGGACGGCACGCTCGGCCCGGCCGAGGGCAGCATCTCGGCGCGCAACGGCCGGCTGCTCGGCGTGCCGCGCCACGCCCAGCCCTTCCGCCTCGCGCGGATCGGCTTCCGCGCCGAGAAGGGCTTCCGCACCCTCGCCTTCACCGGCATCGAGATCGACGGCGACGCGCTGCAGGCGAAGCTCACCGGCGAGGTGCTGGTGCAGGGGCCGGACCCGCTCTCGGCCGAGGCGGTGGCGGCGCAGATCTATGTCGAGCGGCTGGCGGCGGACCTGCCGGGGCTGTTTCCCGAGCCGGTCGCCTTCGACGGCGGGCAGGCGCTGGCGCGGGTGCAGCTCGAGCCGCTGCAGATCGAGCTCGCCAACCTGCACCTGACCGATGGCGACCTGACCCTCGCGGCCGCCGGGCGCGCCGCGCTCGAGGGCGAGGACTGGCATCTGCGGATGCGCGCCACCGGGCAGAATGTCAGCGTGCCGGATCTCAAGCGCCTCTGGCCCATCGGCACCGGCGGCAATGCCCGGATCTGGGTGATGGAGAACATCATCTCGGGCCGCGTTCCGGAGCTGGTGGCGCAGTTCGACATGCTGGGCGAGACGCCGCAGTTCGCGCTCGATTTCCGCTTCGAGGAGGTGACGAGCCGCTATCTCGGCGAGATGCAGCCGATCGAGGACGCCTGGGGCACCGGGCATCTCGGCCTCTCGCGCTTCGATCTCGCGCTGGAGCGGGGCGAGGTGCGGATGCCGGGCCATGCGGCGCTCGACATCGCCGGCTCGCAGCTGACCTTCTCCGACATCCTCGGAGATGCGCCGCCGGCGGATATCCGGGTGGTGGCGGACGGGCCGGTGGGGGCGGTGCTCGACCTGATCGACGAGCCGCCGCTCGGCCTCATCGCCAAGCTAGGGCTCGATCTCGGCGATCCGGACGGCCGGGCCGAGGTGACCGCGCGGCTCGGCCTGCCGCTGCTCTCCTCGCTGAAGGTCGAGGACGTGAAGGTGGCCTCCGAGGCGCGGCTCTCCGACCTCGCGCTGGCGCTCGATCTCGGCGGCGGCGGGCTCGACGTGACGGCACAGGCGCTGGAGCTGACCGCCTCCGACAGCCGGCTCGACCTCTCCGGGCAGGTGACCGCCGACGGCGTGCCGCTGCGCATCGCCTGGGCGGAGCGCTACGGTGCCGAACCGGGCCGCGATCTGCAGCTCGCCGGCGCGCTCACGCCGAAGCTGCTGCGCGCCCGCGGGCTCTCGGTGCCGGGATTCACCGGCGGCAACGCGCCGGCCGAGGTGGTGCTGAGCGGCGTCGGCGATGCGATGCGGCTGACCGCGACGCTGGATCTCGGCCCGGCGGCGCTCGACATCGCGCCGCTGCGCTGGAGCAAGCCGGCCGGACGGCCCGGGCGGCTGGAGATCGCCGGGCGCCTCGGCGCGGCCACCGATATCGAGCGGGTGGTGCTGAGCGCGCCGGGGCTCGATCTCGCCGGGAGCGCGCGGCTCGGCCCCGCGGGCCGGCTCGCCGAGGCGCGGATCGACCGGCTGGCGATGGGCGAGCGCTTCGACATCGCGGGCCGGGTCACGCGCACGCCGGAGGGGGTCTACGACATCACGGTGGAGGGGCCGCGGCTCGATCTCTCCGACTTCATCGACGACCCTGCCGATACCGACAGCTCGGGCCAGGTGGCGCTGCGCCTCGATGCGCGGATCGGCCGGCTCGACCTCACGCCCACGCTCTATGTCGCGCCGGCAGCCGTGGTGCTGAGCCAGACCGAGGCGGGGCGCATCGTGCTCGAGCTCTCCGGCGAGGCGGCCGGGCGCAGCCGCTTCCACGCCCGCTATGCCCGCCGCGCCGGCGAGCCCGGCACCGTGCGCATGACCAGCGACGACACCGGCGGGCTGCTCTCGGCGCTCGGGCTCTTCCAGGGCGGCAGCGGCGGCAGCCTGATCCTCGATGCGGTGTTCAAGCCGGCCGAGGACATGGACCTGCGCGGCGAGGCCGAGATCCGCAACATGCGCGTGCAGCGGGCGGCGACCTTCGGCGAGATCCTGGTGGAGGGCGGTGCCGCGGAAGCGGCCGAGGCGGTGGAGAGCGGCCTCGTCTTCGACACCATCAACATCCCCTTCAGCTATACCGACGGGGTGATCGCGCTCGAGCCCTCGATCGCGCGCTCGCCGGCGCTGGCGCTCAAGGTGGAGGGCGAGGTGCAGGAGGCCGAGGGCCGGCTCGACCTGCACGGGGTGATCTCGCCGGCCTATGCGCTCACCGGCGTGCTCGACGAGATCCCGGTGCTCGGCACGCTGCTGAGCGGCGGCGAGGGGGAGGGGATCCTGGCGATGACCTTCCAGGTCTTCGGCTCGCTCGACGATCCCTCGGTGGAGGTCAACCCGCTCTCGGTGCTGATGCCGGGGATCCTGCGCGGGGTGTTCAGCCGCAAGGCAGCGAAGCCGCGGCAGGATTTCCTCGACCAGCTCGGGCCGACCGAGTAGCGCCCCGGCGCTCTCAGGCGAGGCCCAGCCGGGCGCGGATATCGGCCGGGGTCGCGCCCTCGGCACGCAGGCTGGCGAGCGCGCGCGCATCGTCGCGCTTGGCGAGGCGCCGGCCGGCCTCGTCGCGGATCAGCCGGTGATGGTGCCAGACCGGCACCGGCAGCCCGAGCAGCGCCTGCAGCAGCCGGTGGATCGGCGTCGCCGGGAAGAGATCGGCGCCGCGGGTGACATGGGTGACCTGCTGGAAGGCGTCGTCCACCACCACCGCCAGGTGATAGGCCGGCGCGCCGTCGCGCCGGGCCAGCACCACATCGCCGACGCCGGCGAGCAGAGCCGCCGGATCGAGCGGGATATGCCCGGTCTCGCCCGCCGGGCCGGCGCCGGTCTCCTCGAAGCCGAGCGGCCTGCCCTCCAGCGCCGCCAGCGCCCGGGCCATGTCGAGCCGGACCGCGAGCCCCTCGCCGGGCGCCAGCCCGAGCCCCCGGCAGGTGCCGGGATAGACCGGCCCGTCCGGCCCCGCGGCAGGCGCCGCCCCCTCCTGCGGCGCCGCGGCGGCCTCGGCGATGTCGCGGCGGGTGCAGCGGCAGCGATAGGTGAGCCCCTGCCGCTCCAGCGCCGCCAGCGCCGCCGCATGGGCCTCCAGCCGGTCGGACTGGAGGAGCGCCGGGCCGTCCCAGTCGATCCCGAGCCAGGCGAGATCCTCGAAGATGCCCGCGACGAACGCCTCGCGCGCGCGGCCGCGGTCGAGATCCTCGATGCGCAGCAGGAAGCGCCCGCCCGCCGCCCGCGCCGCCGCGAAGGCGGTCAGCGCCGAGAAGGCATGGCCGAGATGCAGGCGCCCGGTCGGGCTCGGTGCGAAACGTTCGGTGTGCAGCGGCGCCTCCCAGCGCGCGGTTTCCGGGCCATTCATCTTGCCGCAGCGGGATTCATGTTGCAATGCACAATAAGAGCGGCTACATAGGCGGAAACCGCGTCAGGAGGATAACCCCGTGAGCATGATCAAGACGGATCCGATGGCGCCTTGGGCCGGGCCGGCCTCCGAGGCGTTCAAGCTTTGGATCAGCTTCTTTCCCACCGCGCCGCTATTCGGCGTCGAGTGGCGTTTCGCCGGCAGCTTCCCTGCCTTTGGCACCCAGGCCTTCGACATGAAGCCCGGCCAGGCCGATGCGCCGAAGGCGGCCGAGGCGGCGAAGGCCGCTGCGGCAACCATGGTGAAGGCCGCCGAGGAGAGCGTCGAGCAGGCGGCCGCGTTCACCGAGGCCGCCGTCGAGGCCGGCGCAGCTGTGACCGATGCGGCGCTCGAGACGGTCGAGACCGCGGCCGAGGTTGCCGAGACCACCATCGAGACCACCCTCGGGGCGGCCACCGAGATGGCGGAGATCGTCGAGTTCGCCCCGATCGAGGCGGCACCCGAGGCGGCCCCCGAGCCCGCCCCGGTCGAGGAGACGGTGGAAACCGTGGTCGAGGCGGCTGCGGAAGCCGTCGAGGACACCGCGGAAGCCGTCGAGGAGCCCGCGGAGATCCCCTCCGCCGCGATCCGCCCCGAGACGCTGTATGACGCCGCGCCCGCCGTGGTGGACGATCTCAAGCAGCTGAAGGGCGTCGGCCCGAGCCTCGAGAGCAAGCTCAACGCCATGGGCATCTACCGCTTCGAGCAGATCGCCGGCTTCTCCGAGGAGAACCTGATCTGGGTCGACGACCAGCTGACCTCGTTCAAGGGCCGCTGCTTCCGCGACGACTGGGTCGGCCAGGCCAGGTCGCTGATCGGCTGAACTCCGGGCCGCCCTGCCGGGCGGCCAGCGAGACCTTCATGACCACCATGCGCCGCGGCTCACCGGGCCGCGGCGATTATCTTGAGAAAATCCGCCGCCTTCAGGCTGGCGCCGCCGACCAGCGCGCCGTCGACATCCGCGAGCGCGAAGATCTCCGCCGCATTGCCGGGCTTGACCGAGCCACCATAGAGCAGCGGCACCGCGCCGCCGGCCTCGCCGAACCGCTCCGCGAGCCGTGCGCGGATCATGCCGTGCATCGCGGCGATGTCCGCCGTGCCGGCGGTGCGGCCGGTGCCGATCGCCCAGACCGGCTCATAGGCGACCACGAGACGGGCGCCGAGGTCTGCTGCCGGGGTCTCCTCGGTATCCGGGATCGAGGCGGCGAGCTGCCTTGCCACCACCGCCTCGGCGCGGCCGGCATCGCGATCCTCCAGCGTCTCGCCGACGCAGAGGATCGGGCGCAGCCCGGCCGCCCAGGCGGCGACCAGCTTCCAGGCCACCAGCACATCCGTCTCGCCATGATCGGCCCGGCGCTCGGAATGGCCGAGGATCACCGCCGTCGCCCCCGCATCGGCGAGCATAGCGGCGGAGATGTCGCCGGTGTGCGCGCCCGCGGGTTCGGAGTGACAGTCCTGCCCGCCGATGGCCACCGGGCTGCCGGCGGCGCGCCCGGCGAAACCGGCAACCAGCGTGGCCGGCGGGCAGAGCAGCACCTCCGGCGCCGTGGCGCCGCCGAGCCCCTCGATCAGGGCGTCGAGCTCGGCGAGATCGGCCTTGTGGCCGTTCATCTTCCAGTTGCCGGCGATCAGGCTGGCGGTCATCGGAGATCCTCCCTCTCGGACAGGGCGCCGGCGCGCGCCCGGGAGGCACAGGGTTACGCGCCCCCGAGAAAGGCGGCAAGGCCGCTCGCGAGGCCGATCGCCGCCACCGCGCCGAGCACCATGAGCAGGTGGCGCGCCTGGAAATGGCGGCTCTCGAAGGCGATCCGGGTGTCGCGGGCGGGGGTCACGGCGATGCGGTAGTCGATGGCGCCGGCGGGCTTGGTGAAGGCGTTGTCCGTGGCGAGCGGGCGGATCTGCGAGCGGGGCAGGGCGAGGCCGGTCTGGCGGATCTCGACGATGCCCTCGGGCGGCGCGCCGTCGAGCGCCCCGGCGGAGAAGCGCACGGTCTCCACGAGCGAGGAGGAGAGGATCCGCAGCACCTCGCGGCGCTCGCCCGCCGGCACCAGAAGCTCACGCACCGGCCCGGCCCTTGCCGGCCCGGGCTGCCTTGCGGGCCTTGGCGGCGCGCTTGTCGGCCGCCGCCGCCTCGGCCGGGACCAGCGCCCGCCGCGCCCAGGCAAGCGCCTCCTCCGGATCGTCGAGCGCCGCCTCGGGCAGGGAGGAATAGGGCATCGCCACCGCCTTGCCCCGCCCGTCATAGACGAAGGGATGCGCGCCCTCGGCGGCCATCGCCTCGGCCAGGTCGGGATCGGTGCGCAGATAGAGCGTGTCGTCGGCGATCAGCCCGAGCATGGCATCGCCGAGATACACCCCGGCGCCGCCGAACATCCGCCGCGTGCGCACATCGCCGAGGCCGGAGAGCAGGTCCCGCACGAAGGCGGCGAACTCCGGGCTCGCGGCCATGCGCCGCTAGTCCTGCTCGGCGAACTTGATCGACTCGCCGCAGCCGCAGCTTTCCACCACGTTGGGATTGTTGAACACGAAGCCGCTCTCGAGCAGCGAGGTCCGGTAGTCGATCTCGGTGCCGAAGAGGAACATCTGTGCCATCGGCGCGATCAGCACCCGCGCGCCGTCCTTCTCGACCACCGCGTCATGGGCGCCGATCTCGGTGGCGTGCTCCATGGTGTATTCCATGCCGGCGCAGCCGCCCTTCTTGACGCCGATCTTCAGCCCCTTCACCTCGCCCGAGCCCATCAGCGCCCGGATCCGCGCGATGGCGGCGGGGGTGAGGGTCACCGGGTCCTTGCCGGGAATTGCGAACATCACATCAGCTCCGGTTGTCTCGGCGGGTCACATCAGCCCCAGTTCGAGCCGCGCTTCCTCGGAAAGCTTGTCGAGCCCCCAGGGCGGCTCCCAGACGAGCTGGACATCGACGGTCTTGACCCCGGCCAGCGGCTCGATGGCATCGGCCACCCAGCCCGGCATCTCGCCGGCCACCGGGCAGCCCGGCGCGGTCAGCGTCATGTCCACGGCGACGTTGCTCTCGTCGTCGATGTCGATGCGGTAGACCAGCCCGAGATCGTAGATGTTGACCGGGATCTCGGGGTCGTAGACCGTGCGGATCGCCTCGACCACGCTCTCGTAGAGCGGATGGTCGGTGCTCGAGGGCGCGATCAGGGTCTCGCCTTCGCTGCGCGGGTCGGTCTGGGCATCCATGTCTGCACTCCTCATCGGTATCATTCCATATAGAAAAGCTCAGGTGTTCCGTCCAGTGGCGGGCGGGTATGCGTGCGGGCGGAGGGGCGCCGGCCGGCTTGCATCGGCGCCGCGATGCGGGGATACCCGTGGCCGGGTTCAGGGCCCGTGTTCCAGGGAGGATGCCCGTGCGGGGAACCATGCTTCATCGTCGCGCCGGAACGCCCGGCGCCGCCGGCCGGGCCGGGGGCGCGGCATGAACCCGGCCTTCCGCTTCACGCTCGAGGCGCGCGACGGGCGCGCCCGCAGCGGCCGCCTCGCCACCACCCGCGGCGAGATCCGCACGCCGGCCTTCATGCCGGTGGGCACCGCGGCGACGGTGAAGGCGATGCTGCCCGAAAGCGTCGCGGCGACGGGGGCCGACATCCTCCTCGGCAACACCTATCACCTGATGCTGCGGCCCGGCGCCGAGCAGATCGCCGCGCTCGGCGGGCTGCACAGGTTCATGAACTGGGGCGGGCCGATCCTCACCGACAGCGGCGGCTACCAGGTGATGTCGCTGACCGACCTGCGCAAGATGACCGAGGACGGCGTGCGCTTCCGCTCGCATATCGACGGCTCGGAGCACTGGCTGACGCCGGAGCGCTCGATGGAGATCCAGCGCCTGCTCGGCTCCGACATCGTGATGGCCTTCGACGAATGCACGCCCTTCCCCTGCACCCGGGAGCAGGCGGCGGCCTCGATGCGGCTCTCGATGCGCTGGGCCGAGCGCTCGAAGGCAGCCTTCGGCGCGCCGGAGCGCCAGGCGCTGTTCGGCATCCAGCAGGGCAGCACCCATCCCGCGCTGCGCCAGGAGAGCGCCGACCGGCTCCGCGAGATCGGCTTCGACGGCTATGCCATCGGCGGGCTCGCGGTGGGCGAGGGCCAGGCGGTGATGTTCGAGGTGCTCGATTTCGCCCCCGATATGCTGCCGGAGGACCGGCCGCGCTACCTCATGGGGGTGGGCAAGCCCGCCGACCTGCTCGGCGCCGTGGCGCGCGGGGTCGACATGTTCGACTGCGTGCTGCCGACCCGCTCCGGGCGCACCGGGCAGGCCTTCACCCGCCGCGGCGTCGTCAACATCAAGAACGCCCGCCATGCCGCCGACCCGCGCCCGCTCGACGCGGACTGCACCTGCCCGGCCTGCGCCGGCTATTCCCGCGCCTATCTGCATCACGTGTTCAAGGCCGGGGAGATCGTCTCCTCGATGCTGCTGAGCTGGCACAACCTGCACTACTACCAGGAGCTGATGGCGGGCATCCGCCGGGCGATCGGCGCGGGCGGGCTTGCCGGCTTCGCCGAGGCGACGCAGGCGCGCTGGGCCGCGGGCGACATCGCCCCGCTCTGATCGGCAGGGCGGGAATTTCCCGGCGGCAGAAACCGTTCCCGCGGCGGATTGAACCGATCCGCAGGCTGGACGCCCCCCGAGCAACCGGCCATATTCGCCCCGATCAGCACAGGAGCGCGAATCGCATGGGTTTGTTGGCGGAGATCTTCACCTGGTGGAACGGGCAGACCATCGGCACCCGGCTCTTTACCGCGCGCAATGGCGAGCTGGTCGGTGAGGACGCGGCTGGCAACCGCTTCTACCGCACCGCCGACGACCGCCGGCGCTGGGTGATCTATGCCGGCGAGTCCGAGGCGAGCCATGTCTCGCCCGACTGGCACGGCTGGCTGCACCGCACCTTCGACACGCCGCCCACCGAGGCGCCGCTGCCGCGCAAGGCCTGGGAGAAGGACCACCTGCCCAACCTCACCGGCACCGATCTCGCCTATCGCCCGCCCGGCAGCGTGCACACCCCGGCGAGCCGACCGCGCAACGCGAGCGACTACGAGGCCTGGAGCCCGGAGTGATCCGGCCCGGCCCGAGCGCATCGCCAGACCTTCAGAGTGAGAGGAGGCCGAGATGGCCGGAAGCGCAGCTGAAACGGTGATCGGCGCGGTGGTGCTGGCCGCGGCGGGGGGCTTCCTCGTCTATGCCGCCAACACCGCCGAGATCGGCGCGGAGACCGGCGGCTACGAGCTCAAGGCCGAGTTCCGCCGCGCCGAGGGGCTGAGCACCGGCGGCGATGTGCGCATCGCCGGCGTCAAGGTCGGCACCGTCTCCGACATGCGGCTCGATCCGGCGACCTATCGCGCGGTGATCACGCTGACCCTGCGCACCGGCATCGAGGTGCCCGAGGACACCGCGGCGAAGATCGCCGCCACCTCGCTGCTCGGCGACAATTTCGTGGCGCTGGTGCCCGGCGCCTCTGAGTACATGCTCGCGGCTGGCGATCAGATCCTCTACACGCAGGATTCGATCAACATCCTCGACCTCGCGGCGCGCGCGGTCGCGGGCGGGACGGCAGGCGACACCGGCGGGGCCGATGGCAGCGGGGAGTGAGGCGGCGCCCGCGGGTGCGGGGGATGCCTGGTCGGCCGACGCCTATGCCGCGAGCGCGCGTTTCGTCAGCGATCTCGGCGCGCCGGTGCTGGCGCTGCTGGCCCCGAAGCCGGGCGAGCGGGTGCTCGATATCGGCTGCGGCGACGGCGCGCTGAGCGCGGAGATCGCGGCGGCAGGGGCGGAAGTGGTGGGCCTCGACAGCTCCGCCAGCATGGTCGAGGCGGCCCGGGCGCGTGGCATCGACGCGCGGCTCGGCGATGCCGCGGCGCCGGGCTTCGAGGGCGAGTTCGACGCCGTCTTCTCCAATGCCGCGATGCACTGGATGACCGACCCGGACGCGGTGCTCGCCGGCTGCGCGCGGGCGCTCAGGCCCGGCGGCCGGCTGGTGGCGGAGTTCGGCGGCCATGGCAACGTGGCGGCAATCCGCACCGCGCTGATCGCGGTTCTGGCCGGGCGGGGCGCGGCGACCGACCTGTCCGAGATCTGGTATTTTCCGAGCGTGGCGGAGCATTCCCGGCGGCTCAAGGCGGCGGGCTTCGCGGTCGGCGAGATCGCGCTGATCCCGCGGCCGACGCGGGTCGATGCCGGTGCCGTGGCCTGGCTGGAGACGCTCGCGGCGCCGGTGCTGGCGCGGCTGGACCCGCAGCAGCGCCGCCCGGCGGCGGAGGAGGTGGCGGCGCTGCTGGCACCGGCGCTCCGCGACGCCGAGGGAGTCTGGTGGGCCGATTACGTGCGCCTGCGGCTCAGCGCGCGGCTCGCGGCATGAGGGCGCTCCTGCTTGCCCTGGCGCTGGGCCTCGCGGCGGGCGACGCGGCCGCACAGAGCGCCGAGCCGCTGACCGATACCGGCCGGCGCCAGGTCGAGAACCCGATCGTCACCTTCAAGAAGGCGCCGTTCAAGACCGTGAGCCCCAGCCGCCCCGAGATGGTCGGCCGGATCGAGACCGAATGGCGCCCGGGCGCGGTGGTGCGCAAGCTCGACAAGATGACCGGCTCCACCGAGACCGTGGAGATCGCCTCCGGCGGGCAGGCCGGCTTCGGCCGGCTCACCGTGCAGGTCGAGGCCTGCATGGCGCCGCCGGATGGCAGCCTCGAGGGCACGCGCGCCTTCCTGCGGGTGTTCGACGCCAAGACCGCCGGCGGCCCGGAGAGCGGCGCGCCGGTCTTCTCCGGCTGGATGTTCGCCGACAGCCCGGCGCTCTCGGCCCTCGATCACCCGCGTTTCGATGTCTGGGTAATCAGCTGCACCACGTCCTGAGCGGGCAGGTCCTCCGGCATCGCGTGGAAATCGGCGGAGCGCTGCAGCGCCCGCTCGAGCAGCGCATGGTAGCGGCTGCGCGGGATGTTGCGCGCGCCCATGCGCTCGAGATGCTCGGTGGTGAACTGGGTGTCGAGCAGGGTGAAGCCGCCATGGCGCAGCCGCGCCACCAGATGCGCGAGGGCGATCTTCGAGCCGTCGCGCGCGCGGGAGAACATGCTCTCGCCGAAGAAGGCGCTCTCCAGCCGCACGCCATAGAGCCCGCCGATCAGCAGGTCGCCCTCCCAGACCTCGACGGAATGGGCATGGCCGAGGCGGAAGAGATCGGTGTAGAGCGCCCGGATGGTGTCGTTGATCCAGGTCTCGGCGCGGTCGGCGCAGGCGTCGATCACCGCGTCGAAGGCCTGGTCGACGCGCACCTCGTAGCCGCCCTGCAGCAGCCGCTTGCGCAGCGAGCGCGACAGATGGAAGCCGTCGAGCGGCAGGATGCCGCGGCGGCGCGGATCGACCCAGAAGACCTCTTCCGCATCGGCGCTGTCGGCCATCGGAAAGACCCCCGCCGCATAGGCGCGGAGCACGAGGCCCGGGGTCAGGGCGAGATCTGATTCTGCATCCTTCATGGCGGAACAATAGCAGTTTTGTGGAAGCCGGCGCGCCGGACAACTGACTCGACCGTCGCGGCCTGCGGCACCAGGGCGCGCCCCGGGGGCCGGGCGCCCGGAAGGCCGGGCGCCGCGCCGCCGCCGGCGGGGCCGGAGGGCTCAGAGCTGGCCGTAATGCTCTCCGATCCAGCGCTCGAGCCAGTGGATGTCATAGGTCCCGGCGCGGATCTCGGGGTTCTCGAGCAGCTGGAAGAACAGCTCCTGGGTGGTGTCGACGCCGTCGATGATCAGCTCGTGCAGCGCCCGGTGGAGGCGCATCATGCAGTCCTCCCGGTCGGCGCCGTGGACGATCAGCTTGCCGATCAGGCTGTCGTAATAGGGCGGGATCACGTAGCCGTCATAGAGCGCGCTGTCCATCCGCACGCCGAGCCCGCCCGGCGGGTGATAGGCCGCGACCCGCCCCGGCGAGGGCGCGAAATCCGGCAGCCGCTCGGCATTGATGCGGCATTCGATGGCATGGCCGCGCGGGCTCAGCTCGGCCTGGGCGAAGGACATCGGCAGCCCCGCCGCCACCCGGATCTGCTCGCGCACGAGATCGATCGAGAAGATCGTCTCGGTCACCGGATGCTCGACCTGCAGGCGGGTGTTCATCTCGATGAAGTAGAACTCGCCGTCCTCGAAGAGGAACTCGATGGTGCCGGCGCCGCGATAGCCCATCTCGGCCACCGCCTTCGCACAGACCCCGCCGATGCGGGCGCGGGTCTCGGTGTCGATCACCGGGGAGGGGGCCTCCTCCAGCACCTTCTGGTGGCGCCGCTGCAGCGAGCAGTCGCGCTCGCCCAGATGCACCGCCTGGCCGCGGCCGTCGCCGAACACCTGCACCTCGATATGGCGCGGGCGGGAGAGATATTTCTCGAGATAGACCGTGGCATCGCCGAAGGCCGCGAGCGCTTCGGCCCGGGCCTCGCGCAGCGCATGCGGCAGGGCCTCGGCCGTGGGCGCCACCTTCATGCCGCGGCCGCCGCCGCCGGAGGCCGCCTTGACCAGCACCGGATAGCCGATCTCGTCGGCGATCTTCACCGCCTCCTCGTCGGTCTCGACGCCGCCTTCCGAGCCCGGCACGCAGGGCACGCCGAGGGCGCGCATGGTCTCCTTGGCGCGGATCTTGTCGCCCATCAGCGAGATGTGCTCGGCGCTCGGCCCGATGAAGGTGATGCCGTGCTCCTCGACGATCTGCGCGAAGCCGGCATTCTCCGACAGGAAGCCATAGCCCGGATGGATCGCCTCGGCGCCGGTGATCTCGCAGGCCGAGACGATGGCCGGCTGGTTGAGATAGCTCTGGGAAGCCGGCGGCGGGCCGACGCAGACGCTCTCGTCGGCCAGGCGCACATGCATCGCGGAGGCATCGGCGGTGGAATGGACGGCCACCGTCTGGATGCCCATCTCCTTGGCCGCGCGGTGAATCCTCAGGGCGATTTCGCCGCGGTTGGCGATCAGGATCTTGGAGAACATCCCCGGCCCTCAGGCGATGATCATGAGGGGGGCGCCGTACTCGACCGGCTCGGCATTCTCCACCAGCACCTTCTGCACCGTGCCGGCGCGGGGGCTCGGGATCTGGTTCATGGTCTTCATCGCCTCGATGATCAGCACCGTCTGGCCCTCGGCCACCTTGTCGCCGACGCTGACGAAGGGCGGCGCATCGGGCTCGCCGGCGAGATAGACCGTGCCGACCATCGGCGAGGTCAGCGCGTTGGTCAGGTCGGGCGCGTCGTCGGCCTCGGCCTCGGCGCGGTGGGCGCCGCGGCCCGGGGCTGCCGGAGCGTGCGCGGGGCGCGGCGCCTCGGCAGCCGGCGGCGCCGCATAGACCACGGGCGCCTCCGGCGCCGCGCGCACCAGGCGGATGTCGATCTCGTCGTCATCGCCATATTCGCGGCAGATCTCGATCTCGGTGAGATCGTGCTCGCTCAGCACCTCCGCCAGCGCCCGGACGAAGGCAATGTCGCGCTCGACGAGCTTGGCGTTCTCGTTCTCTTTGTCTTTGCTCATGGCACCTCTCAACCGCGCTGGATCCGTTTCGGGGGCGGAGCGCGAGGCTCCGGCGCGGTGGCACATCCGGAAGTTGGACGTGGCGGGGTTATACGCGATGCGCCGCCTGCGTCAAAGGCGGGCGGGCGGCTTGCGGCGCGCCGCGGCGGGAAAAACCGCCATGCGCGCCGCGCGGGTCAGTTGGCGGGCCGCTGCTGCTCCTGCTCGACGAGCGCGAGCATCTCCTCGAGCGGCTTGAAGCCGCGCACGATGGTGCCGCCGATCACGAAGCTCGGGGTGCCCTCGAGGTTGAGCGCGCGGGCCAGCTCGTAGTTCTTCTGGATGCGCGCCTCGATCTCGGGGCTGGCGGCGCGGGTCTTCAGCGCGGCGATGTCATAGCCGACCTCGTTGGCGATGCGGTAGGCGGCGGCCTCCGAGAGATTGCCCTTGAAGCCCATCAGCGCATCGTTGAGATCGGCGTATCTCTCCGGGTCGATCTCGTTGGCGGCCATCGCCATGCGGCCCGCCACCACCGAATCGGCGCCGAGGATCGGGAATTCCTTGATGACGTGCCGCAGCTCCGGCGTGCGCTCCATCAGCTCGGCCACGATCGGATGCGCGCGCTTGCAGTAGGGGCAGCGGTAGTCGGTGAACTCCACCAGCGTGATGCTGCCCTCGGGGTTGCCGCCGACATAGGAGTAGCCGTCGTTGAAGAGCGCCTCGGCATGCTGCTCGACGAGCTGGTCGTCGGCCGCGGCGGTGGCCTCGGCGCGGCGCGCCTCGAGCACCTGGATCGCCTCGAGGATCACCTCCGGGTTGTCCATGAGATAGGCGCGGACCTCGGCGCGGAAGGCGGCGCGGGCGTCGTCGGACATGCCCGCGAAGCCGGCCTCCTGCGCGGGGGCCGCCAGCGGCAGCAGGGCTGCCAGCGTGGCGATGCGGACCATGGGCGAACGGAACATCGGGGTCTCCCTCTCATTTGGGCGGCGGCAGGCCGTCCGCCTCCTGATGGCGTCAGTCGTCGCGCTTGTCGAGCACGAGAATGTCCTGTGCGCGCAGCCAGCCGGGCGAGCCGTTGGGCAGGAGCGCGCTGGCGCGCCTGGCATGCAGCACCGCGTCCTTGCTGCGGCCCGACAGGGCGAAGCGCTCGGCGGTGGCCAGCGTCGCCATGCCGGTGTCGCCGGCGCGGGAATAGGCGACGGCGAGGTCGCGCAGCGCCGCCGGGTCGCCGCGGTCGCGGTCGCGCGCCTCCTTGAGCACGCGCAGCGCCTCGGCATCGGCGGCCGGCTCCTCGAGCGCCAGCAGCGCGCGGCCGAGCCCGGCCTTCAGCAGCGGCTCCTCCGGGGCGGCGGCGACGGCGGCGCGGTAGAGCGGCACGGCCTCCCGCGCGCGGCCCGATTCGTGGAGGATCTGCCCCTTGAGCTCGAGATAGAACGGGTCTCCCGGGCGCATGGCGATCAGCCGGTCGGCCGATTCGACCGCCTCGCGCGGCGCCGGCAGGCGGTGCAGCGCCACCGTCTTGGCATAGAGCGCAAGCTCGTCGTCCCGCTCCTCGTAGCGGTTGAGCACCCGGCGCGGGCTGTCGAGGAAGCCCTCAAGCTTGGCCCGCGCGCGGCCGTACCAGTAGGCGATCTCCGGGTCTTCCCTGAAGCTGCGGCCCCTGGCCTCCGCCGCCTTCTGCTCGATCAGCTGCATGCGCTGGGTCGAGAGCGGGTGGGTCAGGGCATAGGGGTCGATGTTGCCGACGGTGAAGACCTCCTGGCCGCGGAACCGCTCGAGCACCTCGAGAAAGCCCGCCGGGTCGATGCCGGCACGCTCGAGATAGGCCAGCGCGGCCTGGTCCGCCGAGGCCTCCTCGCCGCGGTTGTAGCTCAGGAAGCTGCGTTCGAGCGCCTGGGTCGCGCCGGCGGAGATAGCCGCCCCGGCCTGCGGGCCGCCGGCGGCGGCGGCGGCGATGCCGGCCAGCATCGCGATCAGCGCCGGGCCCTGCGCGTTGCGGATGTTGATCGCCCGGCGCACCTGGTGCCCGCCGGCGATATGGCCGATCTCGTGCGCCATCACGCCCATCAGCTGCCCGGGCTCCTCGAGCTCGTCGATCAGCCCGGTATGGAGGAACATGTTGGCGCCGCCGGCGACGAAGGCGTTCAGCTGGCTGCTGCGCACGATGTAGAGATCGACGCTGCCGGCGCGCATCCCCGCGGCCTTGACCAGCGGCGCCGCCATCTGGCGCAGCGTTCGCTCGGTCTCGGCATCGCGGATCAGCGACAGCGCGGGGGCCGCGGCTGGCAGGGCGGCGACGAGACCCGCGATCAGCATCGCAGCCAGTCTTGCGCTCAGCTTGCGCACGCGCCCCTCCGTTTCGGTTTCATGCCACGCATTAGGGAACATTCTGCCGCGCTTTCAACCCATTCGCCAAGCGAGGAGCCCGATGCGGGGTCAAATCTTACTGATCCGGCCCTGCGCTGCGGCCGGCTCTGGCCCGCCGCCCGGTCGGTCTGCTATGCCGGCGCAGACAGTCCGGAAATTGCATCGAGGCCGCGATGACCCCCTCCAAACGCAGCGACATCCCGCCCTTCTACGCCCTCGACGTCTTCAAGGAGGCGCTCGCGGCCGAGGCGGCGGGGCGCGACGTGATCCACATGGAGGTCGGCGAGCCGGCCTTCGGGGCCCCGGCCTCGGCCCGGCGCCGCATCGCCGAGGCGCTGGCCGGCGACAGCACCCTGGGCTACACCTCCGGGCTCGGCCTGCCGGCGCTGCGCGAGGCCATCGCGGGGCTCTACCAGCGCCGCCACGGGCTCGTGATCGATCCGGGGCGGATCATCGTCACCACCGGCTCCTCGGCCGGGTTCCAGCTCGCCTTCCTCAGCCTCTTCGATGCCGGCCAGCGGGTCGCCATCGCCGATCCGAGCTATCCGGCCTATCGCAACATCCTGAGCGTGCTCGGGCTCAGGCTCGTGCGCATCGAGGCCGAGCTCGAGAGCCGCTACCAGCCGACCCCGGCGCTGCTGGCCGAGGCGGGCCCGCTCGAGGGGCTGCTGATCGCGAGCCCGGCCAACCCGGCCGGAACGGTGCTCGACCGCGCGGCGCTTGGCGCGCTGGTGGAGCATTGCGCCGGCGCCGGCGTCACGATCATCGCCGACGAGATCTATCACGGGCTCACCTATGGCCCGGCGGCGCCCTCGGTGCTGGAGTTCACCGACGAGGCGGTGGTGATCAACAGCTTCTCGAAATACTTTACCATGACCGGCTGGCGGATCGGCTGGATGGTGGTGCCCGAGCGCATGGTCCGCCCGATGGAGCGTCTTGCGCAGAACCTCTACATCTCTGCCAACCATGCCAGCCAGATCGGCGGCATCGGCGCGCTGGAGCCCGAGGGCGAGGCCGAGGCGGCGAGCCACATGCAGGAATACGCGACCAACCGCCAGGCGCTGATGGCGGCGCTGCCGGCGCTCGGCTTCTCCGACATCGCGCCCTGCGACGGAGGCTTCTACGTCTATGCCGGGCTCGGCGGGCTCTCGGCCGACAGCCGGGTCTTCTGCGCCGGGCTGCTGCGCCACGAAGGGGTGGCGACGACGCCGGGGCTCGATTTCGACCCGGTGCGCGGAACCGGCACGCTGCGCCTCTCCTTCGCCCAGAGCCCCGAGCGCATCGCCGAGGGGATCCGGCGCATCCGCGCCTATGTCGAGGCCGGCTGCCCGGTCTGAGCCCGCTTCGCCGCGCCGGCCGCCGGGCCCGAGCGGCCCGCGGTCGATGCCGGTGCGAAAAGGGCAGGGGGCGCGCCCGGCAAGGCGCGCCCCCTGTCTCGTTCATGCCGCGTGGCGGGTGCCTGCCGGATCAGAAGCCGAAGCTCCACCAGCCGCGTTTCTTCGGACGGTCGTCCTCCGCGGCAGCGCCCTCGCCGCTGGCCGGCGCGGGCTGCGGCTCGGTGCCGGCCTCGGCCGCTTCCGCCGCGACCTCGGTCGCCCCGGCTTCCGCTCCTGCAGGGGTCTCTGGCGCGGCAACGGCTTCAGCCTCCGCCGGCTCTGCCCGCGCGCTGTCCTCCGCCTCGTCTGCGCCTTCGGCCACGGCCGCATCCGCGGGAGCCTCTGCCTCCGCCACCGGCGCCTCGGAAGCGGTTGCCTCGGCCGGGGCCTCGTCGGCGGTCTCCGCGACGGTTTCGGCGGCCTTCTTGCGGCCGCGGCCGCGCTGGCCGCGGGTGGAGCGGGATTTCGGCTTGGTCTCCGTCGCTTCCGCAGCCTCAGCCTCAGCCGGGGCCTCGGCGGCGACAGCCTCGGAGATGGCCTCCGCAGCCGTGGCCTCGGCCGCAGTCACCGCTTCCGGCGCATCCGCGGCATCGCTCTGCCCGGCGATGCTGTCCCCCGCACCGCTGTCCCCCGCACCGCTGTCCGCGGCGGCCTGCGACTCGCTGTCGGTCTCCGCTTCGCCGCGCTGCACGTCCTCGTGCTGCATCTCGGCGCCGTCCTCGCCGCGGCCGCGCCGCCGCCGGCCGCCGCGCTTGCCGCGCCGCCGGCGCTTGCCGTCGGCATCGGTCTCGCGGCCGCGCTCGGCCGCCTCGCCGCCACGCTCCTCGCTGCGCTCGCCGCGATCACCACGGTCGGCCCGTTCACCACGGTCGCCGCGGTCGCTCCGATCACCACGGTCGCCCCGATCGTCCCGTTCGCCGCGGTCGCGGCGCTCGCCGCCATCGCGGGCCCGTGCAGGCTCCGACCGCTGCGGCGCGGCCGCGGCCGGCTCGGAGGGCGCGAGCACCGAGGCGGCGGTGATCACCTCGCCGCTCGGCGCGCCCTGCTCGCGGGCCGCACCCTTGATCCGGTCGAGCTTGTATTCGGGGCTCACCAGCGTCGGATCGCCGAGCACCGTGACCTTGAGCCCGTGGCGCTCCTCGATCCGGGCGATGTGCTGGCGCTTGGTGTTGATCAGGAAGTTGGCGATGTCGACCGGGCAGGTCACGATCACCTCGCGGAAGCGGTCGCGCACGCCCTGCTCCTCGACCTCGCGCAGGATCGCGAGGCTGAGGCTCTCGTCGGAGCGGATCAGCCCCTGGCCATGGCAGGCCGGGCAGGGCCGGGTCGAGGCCTCGAGCATGCCCGGGCGCAGCCGCTGGCGCGACATCTCCATCAGGCCGAAGCCCGAGATCCGCCCGATCTGGATGCGCGCGCGGTCGGATTTCAGCCGGTCCTTCATGCGCTTCTCGACGGCGGCATTGTTGCGCCGCTCGTCCATGTCGATGAAGTCGATCACGATCAGGCCGGCGAGATCGCGCAGCCGGAGCTGGCGCGCCACCTCCTCCGCCGCCTCGAGATTGGTCTTGAGCGCGGTGTCTTCCACCGAGCCCTCCTTGGTGGAGCGCCCGGAGTTCACGTCGATCGCCACCAGCGCCTCGGTGATGCCGATCACGATGTAACCGCCGGATTTCAGCTGCACCACCGGAGAGAACATGCCGTTGAGATAGCTCTCCACCTGGTAGCGGATGAACAGCGGCACCGTGTCGGTATACTGCTTGACGT
The DNA here is from genome assembly GCF_030270585.1 of Paralimibaculum aggregatum. Lineage (GTDB taxonomy): Bacteria > Pseudomonadota > Alphaproteobacteria > Rhodobacterales > Rhodobacteraceae > Thermohalobaculum > Thermohalobaculum aggregatum. Next base: position 21,865 of record NZ_BSYI01000036.1, on the reverse strand, counting down.
TCTTCGCATGCGAAGGCGTCAGCATCTTCATGTAGTCCTTGGCTTCGCGATAGCCGGCCTCGCCCTCGACGAGCACCTCCTCGATCTCCTTCGAGTAGATGTCGCGGATCGAGCGCTTGATCAGGCTGCCCTCCTCGTAGATCAGGCAGGGCGCGATCGACTTCAGCGTGAGCTCGCGGATCTGCTCCCACTGGCGCAGCAGGAACTCGTAGTCGCGCTTGATCTCGGGCTTGGTGCGCTCGGCGCCGGCGGTGCGCACGATCAGCCCCATGCCCTTCGGCACCTCGAAACTGCCGACCACCTCGCGCAGGCGCTTGCGGTCGGGCGCATTGGTGATCTTGCGCGAGATGCCGCCGCCGCGCGCGGTGTTGGGCATCAGCACGCAGTAGCGGCCCGCGAGCGAGAGATAGGTGGTCAGCGCCGCGCCCTTGTTGCCGCGCTCCTCCTTGACGACCTGCACCAGCATGATCTGGCGCATCTTGATCACGTCCTGGATGCGGTAGCGACGGCGCTTGATGGTGCGCTCGCGGATCATCTCCTCGCGCGGGTCCTCGGCGCCGGCCTGCTCGATCTCGAGGTCGCTGCCGGAGTCGCCGTCATCGTCCCGCTCGGCGCGGTCGGCACGCTCGGCCTTGTCGGCGGGTTTCTCGGAGGTCTTCTCCGCGGTCTTGTCGGCGGTCTTCGACTTGCGGGTGCGGGTGCCGCGGGTGCTGCGCGTGCGGGTCTTCGGCTTGGCGGGCGCCTCGGCGGCGCCCTCGCCCTCGGCCTCGGCGGGGGCGATCTCCTCGGTCAGGGTCTCGTCCTCGAGGCCGCTGTCCTCGGCGATGCTGCGCGGGCCGGCGGGGGTGTCGTCGCCCTCGTCGCTCCCGGCGTTATCCTCGCCATCGGCGGCAGCCTCGGCGGGGGCGTCGCCGGCCGTATCCGCGCCCGCTTCGGCTGCGGGGGCGGCAGGCTCCGCCGCTTCGGGCAGCGGCGTCGGCTCGACTTCGGTCATGGCCTCGGGCTCGGCCGGCTCGGCGATGGCGGCGGCGGGAACCTCGGCCGGGGCCTCGGGCAGGCCGGCGGCGTCGGAGGCATCCTCCGGCACGGCGGCGAGCGCCTCGGCGAGCACCGGCGCCGCGGTCTCCCCGGCATCGCCGCCGACCACCGCGTCGAGCGGGGCGGGGTCGCCCTCGTCCGGCGCACCGGCGGTCTCGGCGCCCGCGGCTTCCGCCTCGGGGGCGGCGGCGGTCTCGACCGGCGACACGGCCCCTTCTTCCGTCTGCGCATCCTCCGAAGCGCTCCGGTCCTCGGCGCGCGGCCGGGCGCCGGAGCTGTGCGCGATCACCGAGGCGCTCTCGGGATCGGCCTCCGCCTCGGGATCGGCGATCTCGAGGCCCTTGGGCACATCGGTCGCGGCGGGGCTCTCGGCGGGGGCCTCGGTCGCGGCCGCCTCGAGGTCGATCACCTCGAGCCCGGCGGCCGGGGTGGCGGCAGCGCTCGCCGCGGTGCTCGCCGCGCGGCTCGGGCGCCGGCGGCTGCGCGGCTTCTTCTCGGCGGGCGTGGCCTCGCCGGTCTCGCCCTCGGCCCCGGCCTCGCCCTCGGCGGCGGCGGGCTCGGCGGCCTTGCGGCGGCTGCGGCGTGCCGGCTTGGCCTCGGCGGTCTCGTCGCCGGCAGCCTCGTCCTTCGCCTTGCTGTCCTTGGTGCGGCGGCGGCTGCGGCCGCGCTTCTGCGCCTTGTCGGCCTCGGCATCCTCGGATGCCGCCTCGGCCTGGGCGTCGCGCTCCTCCTCGGCGAGCAGTGCCTCGCGGTCGGCCACCGGGATCTGGTAATAGTCCGGATGGATCTCGGCGAAGGCCAGGAAGCCGTGCCGGTTGCCGCCGTATTCGACGAAGGCCGCCTGCAGCGACGGCTCGACCCGGGTTACCTTGGCGAGGTAGATGTTCCCCGCCAGCTGGCGCTTGTTGATCGATTCGAAGTCAAAGTCTTCGACCTTGGTTCCGTCCACCACCACAACCCGGGTCTCCTCGGGATGGGTGGCGTCGATGAGCATTTTCTTGGTCATGGATGTCCTGTGGCGGATCGGCGCGGCCCGCGAGGGGGCCGGTGGCCTGGATCCGCGATCTGTCGGTGGATGTCCGTCCGCGCGCACGGGCCATGATCGCGCAGGGCCGGGTAGGGGCCGCTGTCGCAGGGAGGCGCGTGATCGCGGGGCGGGCGGTCATCGGTCGGTTCCTGTCGGTGCCGCTGGCGAACAGCAGGCTGGTTGTCGTCCGGCCCCCGGCGCGCCGCAGGGGCGCGCAGGCAGACCGCGCCCGGAGGACCCGCTTCGCGATCTGTCCCGGGGCGAGAACGGCCGTATCCGGTGGGTGATGGCGGGCGTGCTGCGCAACGGCGCAGATATCCGCACCTCTCCCATCGTCGGCCGACCGTCAGGCCCTAGCAAGAACGCGCGCCGAACACAATTCGATTTTTCGCGTGTGCGCTGCGTGATAGGCTCGCGCCACAAGCTCCGGACCGCCCAGGCGGCAACCGGACAGACCGAGGCAGGCACGAGACATCACGGGGCGAGAGCATGCGGGCAAGGGCAATTCCGGCAGCATTTCTGGGCGCATTCCTCGGCATGGCGCCGTGGCTCGGCGCGGCCGGCGGCAGCGCCGCGGCGGCGGAAACCGCGGAGCCGGCGCTGGCCGTGACAGCGGTTTCGCAGACAAGCGCCGGCGGCGTCACCGAGCTGACGCTCGGGCTCTCGGGGGATGCGGTGTTCAGCCTCTTCACCCTGACCGAGCCCTACCGGGTGGTGATCGACCTGCCGCCCTTCGCCTGGCGTGCGGCGCCGGTGGCGCCCGGCGCTATGCCCGGCATCGTGGCGATCCGGCACGGTCTGTTCCGGCATGACAGCGGGCGCGTGGTGATCGAGCTCGACCGGCCGCTGGCGGTGCGGCGCGCCGGCCTCGTGCCGGTGCGCGGCGGCTTCGCGCTGCGGCTCGGTCTCGCGCCGGTCTCGCGGCAGGCCTTCGCGGCGAGCGCCGGATGGCCGGAGAACGCGCGCTGGCAGGCCGGCGCGCCGACGCCGATCGAGGGCAGCGGCGAGGTGCTGGTGGCGATCGATCCGGGCCATGGCGGGATCGACCCCGGCACCGCCCACGGCGATCTGGTGGAGAAGGACCTGGCGCTGGCCTTCGGCCGGAGCCTGGCGCAGGCGGTGGCGCGGCGGCCGGGGCTCAGCGCCTTCCTCACCCGGGTCGACGACCGCTACATCCCGCTGCGCCAGCGGGTGAAGCTGGCGCGGCAGGCCGGCGCGCATGTCTTCGTCTCGCTGCATGCCGACAGCCTCGCGGCGGGCGAGGCCGACGGGGTCAGCATCTACACGCTCTCGGCGCAGGGCACCGACAGCGCGGCCGCGGCCTTCGCCGAACGCGAGAACCGCTCCGACGTGCTCGCCGGGGTCAATCTCGCCGGCAGCGAGGACGACGTCACCCGGCTGCTGATCGAGCTCGCCCGGCGCGGGTCGAAATCCGAGGCGATCAAGCTCGCCGAGAGCATCGTCGGCGCGCTCTCGGGCAGGGTGGCGCTGCTGCCGACGCGGCCGCACCGGCGCGGCAACTTCTTCGTGCTGAAGGCGCCGGACCTGCCCTCGGTGCTGGTCGAGCTCGGCTTCCTCTCGAGCCCGGTGGACCGGGCGCGGCTGGTCGATCCGGCCTGGCGGGCGCAGCTCGCCGAGGGCATCGCCGAGGGCATCGCGGACTGGGTCGATGTCGCCTCGCCGGGCTTTCTGGTGCCGCGCGGCTGAGCGGCGCGCGCCTGGCCCGCGCTCGCGGCGGGGCGCAGGGCCCGGGGAGCGCCCCCGCCCGCCCACCCGGCGCTCCCCGGGCCCTGCGCGCACCCGGCATGGCGGGCGGGGCGCGCTGCGGCGGGCGGGGCAGGGGCGCCGTGTCCGCGCGGTGACGTTGCTGCGGCGGGGGCGGGGGTGACGGGGCGTCGCCGCTGGTCTCGCGCCGGGGGCTCCGCTATATCCACCCTGTCAGGCCCCGCCCGGGAGAAAGGCATACATGATCCGCCTCGTCGCCAACCTGTTTTCCAATGCCGCCATTGCCGCGGTCTTCGCGCTCGTCGCCGCCGCGGCGGTGGTGCGGATGTATGGCGCCGATCTGCCGCGCCACGACGAGCTGGTGAACTACCAGCCGCCGATGCTGAGCCGCGTCTACAACGGCGAGGGCGCGGTGATCGCGGAATATGCCACCGAGCGCCGGGTCTTCGCGCCGATCGAGGAGATCCCGCCGCTGGTGCGCAACGCCTTCATCTCGGCCGAGGACAAGAACTACTACGAGCATCCCGGCGTCGATGCCGTCGGCATCGCCAAGGCGCTGGTGCGCTATGGCGTTGCCAAGGCAGCCGGCCGGCCGGCGCGGCTCGCCGGCGCCTCGACCATCACGCAGCAGGTGATGAAGAACTTCCTGCTCGACAGCGACCGCGAGATCGAGCGCAAGATCAAGGAGATGATCCTCGCGGTGCGGCTCGACGGGGCGCTCTCCAAGGATCACATCCTCGAACTCTATCTCAACGAGATCTTCTTCGGCGCGCGGGCCTACGGCGTCGCCTCGGCGGCGCGGATCTATTTCGGCAAGACGCTGGAGGAGCTGCGGCCGGAGGAGGTCGCCTATCTCGCGGCGCTGCCCAAGGCGCCCTCGCGGCTGCATCCGGTGCGCGATCGCGAGCGCGCCATCGAGCGGCGCGACTACGTGCTCGAGGAGATGGCGCAGAACGGGCATCTGAGCCGCGCCGAGGCCGAGGCCGCCAAGGCCGCACCGCTCGAGACCATCCTCGAGGAGGACGTGCCCGATCCGCTGGCCCCCGAGGCGCCGAGCTACTTCACCCATGAGGTGCGCCGGCAGGTGATCCGCGAGATGGACCGCGACGCGCTCTACGAGGGCGGGCTGACGATCCGCGCCACCATCGACCCGGCGCTGCAGGAGTTTGCCGCCGAGGCACTGCGCGCGGCGCTGGAGGCGTTCGACCGCGACCGCGGCGTCTGGCGCGGCGCCAATGGCCGCGTCGAGGCGGTCGCCGAAGGCACCACCGACGGCTGGGCGGCGGCGCTGGCCGGGGCGAAGGTGGCACGCGACATCCCCGGCTGGTATCCCGCGGTGGTGCTGGCCTCGGATGCGGAGGGCGCCCGGCTCGGCATCGCCGCCGGCGAGACCGCGGTGGAGGGCCGGATCACCCTGGCCGGCAACCGCTGGATCCGCCGCGTCGGCCCGCGCGGGGCAGAGAGCAGCGCGCCGCGGCCGGACCGCGCGGATGCGCTCTGGAAACCGGGCGACATCCTCTATGTCTCGCGCGAGGAGAACGGCTGGGCGCTGCGCCAGATCCCCGAGATCCAGGGCGCCTTCATGGCGATGGACCCGCATACCGGCCGCGTGCTGGCGATCCAGGGCGGCTTCTCCTACGAGTACAGCCGGTTCAACCGGGCCACCCAGGCCAAGCGGCAGCCGGGCTCCTCCTTCAAGCCCTTCGTCTATGCCGCGGCGCTGGATGCCGGCTACGCGCCCTCCACCATCGTGCTCGACGCGCCGGTGGTGGTGCGCCTCGGCGGGCGGACCTGGCGGCCGAAGAACTCCTCCGGCGGGTTCTACGGCCCGACGCCGCTGGCCAACGGCATCGTCTATTCGCGCAACCTGATGACCGTGCGCATCGCGCAGTCGGTGGGGATGGACCGGGTGGCGGAATATGCCGAGCGCTTCGGCGTCTACAACGACATGCCGCACCATCTCAGCTATGCCCTCGGCGCCGGCGAGACCACGCTCTACGACATGGTGGCGGCCTATGGCATGTTCGCCAATGGCGGGCGGCGGGTGCGCCCGACGGTGATCGACCGCATCCAGAACCGCAACGGCAGCACGCTGTTCCGCCACGACCCGCGCAGCTGCCAGGGCTGCGGCGTCGAGCGCTACCGCCCGGAGGCGGAGCCGATACTGTTCGACACCCGCGACCAGATCATGAACCCCTACACCGCCAGCGAGCTAGTCAAGATGATGCGCGGCGTGGTCGAGCGCGGCACCGCCTCGCGCACGGTGGGCGGGCTCGGGTTCCCTGTTGCCGGCAAGACCGGCACCACCAACGAGTCCAAGGATGCCTGGTTCATCGGCTTCGCGCCCAATCTCGTGGCCGGCTGCTACATCGGCTACGACCAGCCCCGGCCGATGGGGCGCGGGGCCTATGGCGGCACGCTCTGCGGGCCGGTCTTCAAGGCCTTCATGCGCAAGGCGGCGGAGGTGCGTGCGCCGGGCCGCTTCGAGGGCCCGGATTTCGGCGAAACCGTCACCGTCAAACTGGATGCCGAGACCGGCGCGCGGCTGCCCGACGATGCCGAGGGGCCGAACGTGATCACCCAGACCTTCCGCACCGGCGCCGAGCCCGAGCTCTTCGACACGGTGCAGGCGCTGGTCGACGACGAGTCGCTGTTCGGCGGGCTGGCCGAGCCGCTGCCCTACGAGATCGGCGCCGATCCCGAGCTGCCCTACGAGACCTCGCCGAGCGCCCGTGCCGCCCGCGGCGGCGGCGGCGGCGTCGGGCAGGGGGCCGGCACGCAGGGCCAGGCCGGCGGAGCGCCGCGCCCGCCCCGGCCGCAGCCGCCCTCGGATGTCGGCCTCGGCACCGGCGGGCTCTACTAGCCGACATCGGCCGCGCGCGCCGTCCCGCCGCCTCCCGTGGGTGGGCCGCGCTGCCGCCGAAGCCGCCGCGACATCTCAGGGGTGGGGGAGGCGGCGGGCCCCGGCCCGGGCCTGCCGCGCCGCGGGGGCGGCTTTACCTCGCCCGCCGCCGTCGCTATCTAGCGCTGATACCCGAAGGAGAGGACCCCATGAAGGCCGAGACCGCCGCCATTGTCGCCGAGATCGAGAAGTCGCTCGCGCTCCTGCGCCAGCGCATCGGCTGGGAGACTGCGGAGCACCGGCTCGAGGAGATGAATGCCCGCGCCGAGGACCCGGATCTCTGGTCCGACCCGGCCAAGGCCCAGGCGGTGATGCGCGAGCGCCAGCGTCTTGCCGACAGCGTCGAGGGCTACCGCGCGCTCGAGACCGCGCTCTCCGACAACCGCGAGCTGATCGAGCTCGGCGAGGAGGAGGGCGACGAGGAGGTGGTGGCCGAGGCCGAGGCGGCCCTCGCCCGGCTCCGCGAGACCGCCGCGGAGAAGGAGATCGAGGCGCTGCTCTCCGGCGAGGTCGATGGCAACGACGCCTTCCTCGAGATCAATGCCGGCGCCGGCGGCGTCGAGGCCTGCGACTGGGCGGCGATGCTGGCGCGCATGTACACCCGCTGGGCCGAGAGCCGCGGCTACAAGGTCGAGCTGCAGGACGAGAGCCCGGGCGAGGAGGCCGGCATCCGCTCGGTCACCTACCAGATCAGGGGCGCCAACGCCTATGGCTGGCTCAAGACCGAGACCGGCGTGCACCGGCTCGTGCGCATCTCGCCCTTCGACAGCCAGGCCCGGCGGCAGACCTCCTTCGCTGCCGCCTGGGTCTATCCGGTGATCGACGACACCATCGAGATCGACATCCCCGACAAGGACATCCGGATCGACACCTACCGTTCCTCCGGCGCCGGCGGGCAGCACGTGAACACCACCGACTCGGCGGTGCGCATCACCCACCTGCCGACCAACATCGTCGTCACCTCCTCGGAAAAGTCGCAGCACCAGAACCGTGCCATCGCCATGCAGGCCCTGCGCTCCAAGCTCTACGAGCTGGAGATGAAGAAGCGCACCCAGGCGATCCAGGACGCGCACGAGGCCAAGGGCGAGATCGGCTGGGGCAACCAGATCCGCTCCTATGTGCTGCAGCCCTATCAGATGGTGAAGGACCTGCGCACCCAGGAGGAGACCTCCGACACGCAGGGCGTGCTCGACGGCAAGCTCGACAAGTTCATGGCCGCGGCGCTGGCGCTCGACGTCGCCGGCAAGAGCCGCGCCGAGAGCGCCGCCGAGGACGACGCCGCCGCGCTCTGAGCCGCGGCCCGGAAGCCCCGACGGGCCGGCGAAGCACCCCTCCGTGCCGCCCGCCCGCGGCCCGGCATCGGTCGCTTACAAAAATCGCAAAAAGCACCGATCTGGTTGACCGATTTTTGCCCTGCGGCTAGTATTGTACCAAGCAGGAAGTAATCCCGAAGTACAGGAGGGGTATCCATGTCTCGATTTCTTGCAGCTGCAGCGATGTTCGCGGTTCTTGCCGCGGGATCGGCGCAGGCTCAGAGCTGCCGGCATGTCTACGTCGAGAACAAATGCCACAAGTCCTTGCGAATCTTGATCGAACACGCGCCGAGCTACCGCAACTGGGAGCCGGTCGGGTGGTATGACTTCGAGCCCAACGAGCGTTCGCGGCTGCTGGTTGGCGAAGATCCGATGTGCCATCTGCTCGATCACTCGCTCTACATCTATGCCGAGAGCACCGACGGGCAGTTCACCTGGGCGGGCGAAGACAGCTCGGTGCAGTTCAACGGCACCTGGTTCGACATGCGCAAGGCCAACAAGATCCGCTACAAGGGCGGCACCAAGGTCGACTTCACCTGCGAGTGACGCGGCGCCCGGACGCGGCGACCCGGACTGTCAGGCATCGGGCCGGGCCGGCTGCGCCCGGCCTATGCGTGCCGGAGCGGCCGCAGGGCCTCATCGGTTCAGCGTGGAAACCGTATAAGTTTTTCAACAAGTACTCTCCAGGCCTGCGCGATCATCGCCGCGCGGCGGCCGGGCCCGCGGTGGGGCCGGTGGGAGCGTGACGGGATGCGGCGCGCGACCATGCCGCCGCGCGCCGCCGCTGCGCCGGCGGATCGCCGGCCAGGCGCAGCTCAGCCGGCGCCCGCGGCATCGCCCCAGAGCGCCATCAGCGGACCGGATCGCCCGCGCAGCGGATCGGCCTCCGGCAGTGCCACCGCGGCGATGCGGGCCTCCGCGCCCGGCCAGTTCGCCTCGGTCGCCCAGAGCAGGTCGCAGTCCTCCTGCCCCGCCGGATAGGCGCCGACCACCGAGAAGCCGTCCTCCGCCTGCATCCGGCAATGCCCGGTGCCCGCCGGCAGCACCGCGAGATCCCCCGCCGCCAGCCGCAGATCCGCGCCGCCCGGCCCGCCGAGCCGGATCACCGCCGCGCCCGCCACGCAGGCCAGCGCCTCATGCGCGTTGGAGTGGTAGTGGTGGCGGTCGAAGACGGTGAACCGCCATGTCCCGCCCCAGCGGTTCTCGCGATAGAGCCGCGCGACATCCGCCGCCCCGGCCCCCGCGAGCGCGCCCGGAAACACCACCGCCGGCAGCCGCGGATTGTTCGGCACCCAGCCGTCGCGGGAGAAACGGAGCACCAGGGGGGCCGGCGGCTGCATGGCGGCTTCTCCGTTGCAGGGGAACCTGCGACAGGCTAGGGCGTGGGAGCCGCGTGCGAAACCCCGCTCAGCCACCGTCCGAGGAGCGCATGACCGACACCCCCGAGAAGGCCGCCGAAACGGACGCCGAGAAGGCCGCCGAGAAGGCTCCGGAAGCGCTCGCGCCCGCCGAGGCCGAGGCCGAGATCGCCCGCCTCTCCGAGGCCGTGGCCCGCGCCGATCTCGCCTATCACCAGCAGGACGCGCCGGAGATCGCGGATGCCGAGTATGATCGGCTGAAGCGGCGGCTGAAGGCGGTCGAGGCGGCGCATCCCGATCTCGCGCGGGCCGACAGCCCCACGGCGCGGGTCGGCGCGGCGCCGGCCGCGGGCTTTGCCAAGATCCGCCACCGGGTGGCCATGCTGTCGCTGGAGAACGCCTTCGACGACGAGGACGTGGCCGAGTTCGCCGCCCGCATCCGGCGCTTCCTCAGCCTCGGGCCGGAAGAGCCGCTCACCTTCCTCGCCGAGCCGAAGATCGACGGGCTCTCGCTCAACCTGCGCTACGAGAACCGCCGGCTGGTGGAGGCCGCGACCCGTGGCGACGGCACCGAGGGCGAGGACGTCACCGCCAATGCCCGCACCATCGCCGACATCCCCGGGGCCCTGCCGGCCGAGGCGCCCGAGGTCATCGAGATCCGCGGCGAGGTCTACATGCACCATGACGATTTCGCCGCGCTCAACGAGCGCCAGGCCGCCGCGGGCGCCAAGACCTTCGCCAACCCGCGCAACGCCGCCGCCGGCTCGATGCGCCAGCTCGACGTCGAGATCACGAAGGCGCGGCCGCTCCGCTTCTTCGCCTATGGCTGGGGCGAGGCGCCCGGCCTGCCGGCAGAGACCCAGTCCGGCGTGATGGCGGCCTTCGTGGGCTGGGGGCTGCCGGTGAACCCGCGCGCGGTCCACTGCGAGAGCGTCGAGGCGCTGCTCGATGCCTATCGCGGGATCGAGGCCGACCGGGCGAGCCTCGGCTACGACATCGACGGCGTGGTCTACAAGGTGGATCGGCTCGACTGGCAGGGCCGGCTCGGCTTCCGCTCGACCACGCCGCGCTGGGCGATCGCGCACAAGTTCCCGGCACAGACCGCGACCACCGTGCTCGAGGGGATCGACATCCAGGTCGGCCGCACCGGGGCGCTGTCGCCGGTGGCGCGGCTCCGGCCGGTGACCGTGGGCGGCGTCGTGGTCTCCAACGCGACGCTGCACAACGAGGACTACATCGCCGGGCGCGGCGCCTCGGGCGAGCCGATTCGCGAGGGGCGGGACCTGCGCATCGGCGATACCGTCACGGTCTACCGCGCCGGCGACGTGATCCCCAAGGTGCTCGATGTCGATCTCGCCAAGCGCCCGGCCGGGGCGGAGCCCTACGTCTTTCCCGAGACCTGCCCGGTCTGCGGCTCGCCGGCGCCGCGCGCGCCCGGCGAGGCGGTGCGCCGCTGCACCGGCGGGCTGATCTGCGAGGCCCAGGTGGTCGAGCGGCTGAAACATTTCGTCTCGCGCAACGCGATGGACATCGACGGGCTCGGGGCGAAGCAGGTCGAGCTGCTGCACGAGCTCGGCTGGGTCACCGAACCGGCGGAGATCTTCACCCTCGGCCCCCGCTACGGGCCGCAGGGGCGCAACATCGAGCGGCTTTCGGCACTGCCGGGCTGGGGCGCGAAATCGGCCGAGAACCTGCTCGCCGCCATCGAGGCGAGCCGCACCCCGCCGCTCGCCCGTTTCGTCTTCGCGCTCGGCATCCGTCATGTCGGCGAAACCACCGCGAAGCTGCTGGCGCGGCACTATGGCGACTGGGAGAGCCTCGCCGCGGCGATGCAGCGCGCCGGCGAGGACGAGGCGGCGCGGGCCGAACTGCTCGGCATCGACGGGGTCGGCGAGGTGCTGGCACAGGCGGTGATCGACTTCTTCGCCGACGGGCACAACCGGGGCGCGCTGAAGCACCTGCTGGCCGAGGTGACGCCGGCGCCGGCCGAGGCGGTCGCCGCCGATGCCAGCCCGGTGGCGGGCAAGACGGTGGTGTTCACCGGCAAGCTCGAACGCATGAGCCGCGACGAGGCCAAGGCCCGTGCCGAGGCGCTGGGGGCCAAGGTCTCCGGCAGCGTCTCGGCGAAGACCGATATCCTGGTGGCCGGGCCGGGCGCCGGCTCCAAGCTGAAGAAGGCGGAGGCGCTCGGCGTCGAGACGCTGACCGAGGAGGACTGGCTGGCGCTGGTCGGCGAGGGAGGCACGGCATGACGGAGACCACGGAGCCGGCGGCGATCGCGGGGCTCGGCACGGCGGCGCAGGCGGCGCTGCGCGCGCTCAACAACGCCCATGCCAGGGAGACCTCGCATCTCGCGCCGGCGGACTGGGCGCATCTGGTGCGCGAGGCGCGGGTCGCGCTGGCGCTGGGCGAGGCGGGCTTCGTGATCGCCGTCGATGCGGCGGCGGATTACGACAGCCCGAATTTCCTCTGGTTCCGCGCGCGCTACCCGCGCTTCCTCTATGTCGACCGGATCGTGGTAAGCGCGGCGGCGCGCGGGCAGGGCATCGCGCGGCGGCTCTATGACGCGGTCTTCGAGGCGGCGCGCGACGCCGGGCTCGAGCGGGTGGTCTGCGAGGTCAACCGGGTGCCGCCCAATCCCGGCTCGGATGCCTTCCACGCCGCGCTCGGCTTCGCGGAGGTCGGCCGGGCCGAGCTCGCCGGCGGCGCCAAGACTGTGCGGTATCTGGAACGGCTGCTCTGACGCGGGGCGCGGCCCGGCGCCCCACCCACCCCGGCAACCGCAGTGTCTGGCCGGTCGGTCACGCTCCCCCACCGGCGCCGGGCCGCGCCCCGCCAGGGCCACCGGCGCGCCATCGGGGCCGGCGGCGCGGCCCGAGGCTGGGGGGCATCCGCTCGGGTGACACCGGTGCCGTCCTCGCCGGGTGGGTGGGGCCTCGGGCCGCGCCGCCATCCTCGCCCCCTTGCGCCGCCGCGCGGTGTTGACCGCACCGCGCCGCGCCGCCATCAGGGGGCATGAGCCGGCCCGAGATCCTCTTCCCGCTGTTCGCCTCGGTCGAGACGCTGTCCGGCGTCGGGCCGAAGACCGCGCGCCTCCTCGAGAAGATCGGCGTGGCCCAGCTGCGCGACCTGCTGCTGCTGGCGCCGGAGCGCTATACAGACCGGCGGCTGCGCGAGAGCCTCGCCGATGCCGAGCCGAAGGAGGTGGTGACCATTGCCGTGACGATCGGCGAGCACCGCCCGGCGCGCGCCCGCAACCGGCCCTACCGCGTGGTGGCGGCGTGCCCCGGCGGCGGCCTCGAGATCGTCCATTTCAAGACCAATTCGGAATGGATGCGCCGGCTCTATCCGGAGGGCGCCGAGCTCGTGCTCTCCGGCCGGGTCGAGCTCTTCGACGGGCGCTGGCAGATGCCGCATCCCGAGCATGTGCTGAGCCCCGAGGAGGCGGCCGGGCTGCCGCCCTTCGAACCGGTCTATCCGCTCACCCAGGGGCTGACCCAGCGCATGGTGGCGAAGGCGGTGGAGGGCGCGCGCGCCGCCCTGCCGGCGCTGCCGGAATGGCTCGACCCCGCCTTCCTGGCCGAGCGCGGCTGGCCCGATTTCGCCGCCGCGCTGGCCGGCATCCATGCCCCCGGCGGCCCCCGCGCGGCGGAGGCGCCGCGCGCCCGGCTCGCCTATGACGAGCTGCTCTCGCACCAGCTCGCGCTGCAGCTTGCCCGCGCCAGCATGCGCCGGGGCCGGGGCCGGGCGAGCACCGGGGAGGGGCATCTGCTGGCCCGTGCCGCGGCCGCCTTCGGCCATCCGCCCACCGGGGCGCAGGCCCGGGCGCGCGACGAGATCCTGGCCGACATGGCCGCGCCCGAGCGCATGCTGCGGCTGCTGCAGGGCGATGTCGGCTCCGGCAAGACCTGGGTGGCGGCGATGGCGCTGCTGCGCGCGGTGGAGGCCGGCGGGCAGGGCGCGCTGATGGCGCCGACCGAGATCCTTGCCCGCCAGCATGCCCATGGCCTGGCGCCGCTTGCCGAGGCGGCGGGCGTGCATCTCAGCCTGATGACCGGGCGCGACCGTGCGGCGGAGCGGCGCGAGGTGCGCGAGGCGGTGGCGCAGGGCCGGGCGCAGATCGTCGTCGGCACCCATGCGCTGCTGCAGCCGGATGTCGCCTTCGCCGATCTGCGCCTCGTGGTGATCGACGAGCAGCACCGTTTCGGCGTGCGCCAGCGCATGGAGCTCACCGACAAGGCGCCGGCGGGCTGCGACGTGCTCTTCATGTCGGCCACCCCGATCCCGCGCACCCTGGCGCTCGCCGGCTATGGCGATCTCGACATCTCGCTGCTCGACGAGAAGCCCCCGGGGCGCCAGCCGGTGGAGACGCGGCTGGTCTCCCAGGAGCGCTATGGCGAGGTGGTGGCGCGGCTCGCGGCGGCGCTGGAGCGCGGCGCCCAGGCCTTCTGGGTCTGCCCGGCGGTGGAGGACTCCGACGAGGTGCCGCTGATCTCCGCCGAGGCCCGGCACGAGGCGCTGGCCCGCGAGCTCGGGGCCGAGCGCGTCGCGCTGGTGCACGGGCAGATGGCCCCGGAAGAAAAGGACGCCGCCATGGCCGCCTTCCAGGAGGGCCGTGCCCGCGTGCTGGTGGCGACGACGGTGATCGAGGTCGGCGTCGACGTGCCGGCGGCGAGCATCATGGTGGTCGAGCAGGCGGACCAGTTCGGCCTTGCCCAGCTCCACCAGCTGCGCGGGCGGGTCGGGCGCGGCGCGGCGAAATCCTCCTGCCTGCTGCTCTATGCACCGGGTATCGGCGAGACCGCGACGGCGCGGCTCCAGGTGATGCGCGAGACCGAGGACGGCTTCCGAATCGCCGAGGAGGACCTGCGGCTGCGCGGTGCGGGGGATGTTCTCGGTCTGGCCCAGTCCGGCCTGCCGAAGTTCCGGGTGGCCGATCTCGAGGCCGATGCCGGGTTGATGGCGCGGGCGCGCGACGAGGCGCGGCTGGCGCTCCACACCGATCCGGAGCTTGCCGGCGAGCGCGGCAAGGCCTTGAAGATCCTGCTCTATCTCATGGGGCGCGACCAGTCGGTGCGGCTGCTGAAGAGCGGCTGAGGCGGCTTTCGCCGCGGGTCTGTCACCACTTCGTTCCCGACCTGCGCGCTGAATGTTCTCATTTGTCCTCAAAATGTTCTTGATTTTTATGAGAACATATGGTGTACATGAGGCATCGGGAGGGCCGGAACGGAGATCGCCCCTTCCGTCAACGCAGATCCAGACGACGACCGGAAGACGCAGACCCAGAAGAGAACAAACCCGGATCAGACCCGCCGCAGAGGAGACACCAATGGCCGCATTGCGCACTGCCCGCAGCTTTCTGAGCCACGCCCCCCGCGAGGCGCTGCTCGATACCCTCGGCCTCGGCGCCGCGGCGCTGCTGATCTTCGCCGGTTTCCTGCTGCCGGGCCTGCTCTGAGCCCCTGACCCATTCGGCGCGCGCCGGACCTCTGCGCCCGCCACACCGACGACAGCTTGTCCCAGTTGCCCAGCGCTGCATTGCGGGGCGGTTCCCCCCTCCGGGCGGGTCACCCCTGATTGCCCCCTGCCGACGCCCCGCGATGCGCGCCACTTCGGCCGCCGGATCCACCCCGATCCGGCGGCCCTTTTTCTGACCTCTCCCCGCCATTGCCATGTCAGCGCGCCCCGCGACCAAGGGGCCGCACGGGGATGCGTGCATTCGTTCATGCAGGGATGAAACCCCGAGCGAAGCAGGCTATACTCCGAAGGGTGCACGCTTCGCGGCAGCCTCGCCGGGAGACCAGATCATGACAGACGCGCTGGACGCCCTTCTGGAGCGCACCGCCGGTTACACGGCCGGTTCCGCGGCCGGTGCCCCTGCCGAGGCGGCTGCCGAGATCGGCCCCGGCGAGAGCCTTTCCGCCGCCGCTGCCCTGCTGCTCGACGATCTCGTCGCGGGGCTCGAGGCCGGTGCCGGGGAGGGCGCCGCGATCCTGCCCGGCGACACGGGCCGCCTGCCGCAGATGGAGCCGCAGCCGGCCACCACCCCCTCCGGCGACCCGGACGACTATCTCGGTGCCGGGCAGACCCTGATCGTGATCGACGACGGCTATTCGCCCTTCTTCGACCAGGACGCCACCGTCTACGAATACGACTATTACGGCTTTGCCGACGACCCGGATGCCTCGGTGGAGACATTGCAGAGCCACGGCTCCTGGGTGGCGCAGACCGCGCTGCGCGTCGCGCCGGAGCTTGACATCGTGCATTTCAAGGTCTTCCCGGACGAGGGCGGCTCGGCCTATCTCTCCGATATCGAGCAGGCGCTCGCCGCCGCCATCGACCTCGCGGCGGAGATCGCCGTCGCCGCGGTCAATCTCAGCCTCGGCTACGGCAACACCACCGTGATCGAGATGACGCAGATCTCCGACGAGATCGCGGCGCTCACGGAGATGGGCGTCTCGGTGGTCGCCGCCGCCGGCAATGATGGCGCCAGCTATCCGGAGGGCGTGAGCGTGATCGCTGCCGATCCCAACGTGATCGGTGTCTCGGCCACCGATGACGACGGCGCTTTCGCGGATTTCTCGCAGCGCGACCCGGCGCTCACCGACATCGCGGCCCCGGGCGTCGACATCCCGATCTACACCGTCAACGGGCTGGTGGCGGATGTCTCCGGCACGAGCTTCTCGGCGCCCTATGTCTCCGCCGCCATCGCCCGGCTGCAGGAGGCGGCGGAGGCGGAGCTCGGCGGCCAGCTCCCGGTCTGGGCCGCGGTGGAGCTGCTGCAGGACAGCGGCACCCCGGTCGCCGGCGAGCCGGTCGGCACGGCGGCCGAGGGCTGGCGCGTGGCAGACCCCGAGGCGGCACTGGCGCTGTTCTTCGAAACCAGCACGGACTACGTGGATTTCGTGTTGATCTGATCCGGGTGCGCATCCCCCCTGTCAATTCCCGAAAACCGCGATAGTCTCGGCGCGAGCCGCGACACCGGCGGCCGCACGCCCGAGAGCCGCCGCCACACGCGGCCCCGACAAGGAATGAGGAACGCCATGAGCGAGACCAGCGAGCCCAAGCACGGCTTCGACACCCTGCAGATCCATGCCGGCAGCCAGCCCGACCCGGCCACCGGCGCCCGGCAGACGCCGATCTACCAGACCACCTCCTATGTCTTCCGCGATGCCGACCATGCCGCCAAGCTCTTCAACCTGCAGGAGCTCGGCTACATCTACACCCGCATCGGCAACCCCACCGTGCAGGTACTGCAGGACCGGGTCTGCGCGCTCGAGGGCGGCGCCGGCGCGGTGGCCTGCGCCTCGGGCCACGCGGCGCAGGTGATGGCGCTGTTCCCGCTGATGAAACCGGGGGACAACTTCGTCGCCTCGACCAGGCTCTATGGCGGCTCGGTCAACCAGTTCAACCATGCCTTCAAGCATTTCGGCTGGGAGGTCCGCTTCGTCGACACCGAGGACGAGGCCGCGGTGAAAGCCGCGATCGACGGCAACACCCGCGCCGTGTTCTGCGAGTCGATCGCCAATCCGGGCGGCTACATCACCGATATCGAGGCGCTGGCCGCGATCGCCCATGACGCGGGCGTGCCGCTGATCGTCGACAACACCACCGCCACCCCCTATCTCTGCCGGCCCTTCGAGCACGGCGCCGACATCGTGCTCCACTCGACCACCAAGTATCTCTGCGGCAACGCCACCTCGATGGGCGGCATGGTGGTGGATTCCGGCCGCTTCGACTGGTCGGCCAGCGGCAACTACCCGGCGCTCACCACGCCCTGCGAGAGCTATCACGGGCTGAACTTCCACGAGGCGCTGGGGGGGATGGCCTACACCTTCTACTCCATCGCCATCACGCTGCGCGATCTCGGCATGTGCCAGGCGCCGGTCAACGCCTTCCAGACCCTGCTCGGCATCGAGACGCTGTCGCTGCGGATGGAGCGGCACTGCTCCAACGCGCTGAAGGTAGCAGAGTTCCTCGAATCGCATCCGGCGGTGGAGTATGTCACCTATGCCGGGCTCGCCAGCAGCCCCTGGGCGGCACGCAAGGCGAAATACTGCCCGAAAGGCGCCTCCTCGATCTTCACCTTCGGCGTCAAGGGCGGCTATGACGCCTGCGTCCGGATGGTGGACAGCGTCACGCTGTTCAGCCACCTCGCCAATCTCGGCGATGCCCGGTCGCTGATCATCCACTCGGCCTCGACGACCCATCGCCAGCTCACCGACGAGCAGCGCGTGGCCGCCGGCGCCGGGCCGGAGGTGGTGCGCCTCTCGATCGGGCTCGAGGACCCGGCGGACCTGATCGCCGATCTCGACCAGGCGCTCGCCAAGGCCACCGCCGGCACTGCCGCAGCCTGACACCGCCGGCGCCGTATCGCCCCCCTCCTTGTGTCCCGAAACGGGACGCAAGGAGGGCAAGGCAAGGCCGCCGGACTGCCTCCCGATGCCTGTGCGGGCAATGCCCTGCGCAGGCATCCCTCCGGTCCCGGATCGCCCGCAGCCGGATGCTGCCGACGGTTGTCCCCCCGCCCACCTACCGGAGCCGCATAACCCGGCCACCCGGCGGCGGCGCACCGCGGCCCGAGGCTGGGGGGCTTCCCCGCCGGTACCGCCGGCGCCGTCCTCTCCGGGCGGGTGGGGCCTCGGGCCGCGGTGCGCCGCCGCCGGGGCGGGCCTCAGCCGCGCCGCCGCCGCCGCCGCCCGCCATCCTCGCCGCCGCCTGCCGTCTCGAAACGGATGTCCGGCAGCACCGCATGGGCCGCGAGGTTGGGATAGGGCGCGTTCTCGTGCGGCACCCGCATGGCGTCGACGAAATGCTCCTGGAAGCGCGGCTCCACCGCCGTCTCCACCTTCTCGACCTTGCGCACCACCTCGGCGATGCGCCGCCGCTCGGAGAGGTTCAGCAGCGCGATCCGCGCGCCGGTGCCGGCGGCATTGCCGGCCGAGCTCACCTTCTCCAGCGGGCAGTCCGGGATCATGCCGAGCACCATGGCGTGCAGCGGCGAGATATGGGCGCCGAAGGCCCCGGCCAGCACCACCCGCTCGACGTGATCGACGCCGAGCTGGTCCATCAGCAGCCGCGCCCCGGCATAGAGCGCGGCCTTGGCGAAGAGGATCTGCTGCACGTCGTTCTGCGTCACCGCGATGACCCGCTCGCCGGAGACGTGCAGGCGATAGGACCAGGTCCGACCCTCCGCGAAGACCACGTCGCCGAGCACCTCGGCCGAGCCGATGATGCCGCGCTTGTCCATCACCCCGGCGAGGCGCATCTCCGCCAGCGCCTCGATGATGCCGGAGCCGCAGATGCCGGTGACCCCGCCGGCGCCGACCGCCTCCGCGAAGCCCGGCTCGTCGGACCAGAGCTCGCAGCCGATCACCCGGACCTTCGCGCGCCTCGTCTCCGGGTCGATCCGCACCCGCTCGATGGCCCCGGGCGCGGCGCGCTGGCCGCTGGAGACCTGCGCCCCCTCGAAGGCCGGCCCGGTGGGCGAGGAGCAGGCCAGCACCTTGTCCCGGTTGCCGAGGAAGATCTCCGCATTGGTGCCGACATCGATGATAAGCGTCAGCTCTTCCTGCGCCTCGGGCGCCTCGGAGAGCGCCACCGCCGCGGCATCGGCGCCGACATGGCCGGCGATGCAGGGCAGGATGGCGGCCCGCGCCTCGGGGTGCATGTGCAGCCCGAGCTCGCTCGCCGGCACCCGCTGCGGCCCCGAGGTGGCGAGCGCGAAGGGCGCCCAGCCGAGCTCCACCGGGTCGATCCCGAGGAACAGGTGATGCATCACCGGGTTGCCGACGAAGACCCCCTCGAAGATGTCCTCGCGCGCGACCCCGGCCTCCTCGGCCAGCGCGCCGATCAGCTTGTCGAGCGCCTCGCGCACCGCATGGGTCATCTCGCCGGCCCCGCCCGGGTTGAGCTGGGCATAGGAGACGCGGCTCATCAGGTCCTCGCCGAAGCGGATCTGCGGGTTCATCAGCCCCTGCGAGGCCAGCACCTCGCCGGTGGAGAGATCGCAGAGATGCGCCGCGATGGTGGTGGAGCCGATATCCACCGCCAGCCCGCAGATCCGGGTCTCGTGATAGCCCGGCCAGATCTCCACGACCTTCCAGCCATCGGTGCGCCGCTGCAGCGCCACCGTCACCTGCCACTTGCCGGCGCGCAGCGTGGCCTGCAGCCGGGCCAGCACCGGCAGGCCGACGCTGACCTGCTCGATCTGCCACTGCGCCGCGAGCGCCGCGGCAAGCCGCTCGAAATCGCCCTCGGGCCTGTGCATGTCGGGCTCGGCGACCTCGACGAAGAGCATCCGCGTCGCCGGGTCGAGCACGATGTCGCGGGCCTCGGCGCGCTTGCGCACCACCTGGCGGTGCACCTGGCTCTCCGGCGGCACGTCGATCACCACGTCGCCCTGGATCTGCGCCTGGCAGCCGAGGCGCCGGCCGGGGGCGAGCCCGCGCTTCTCGTCATAGCGCGCCTCGACCTTGTTGAAGGGCGAGAGCGCATCCGCCGCCACCGTGACCCCGTGCTTGGGGAACGACCCGACGCCCGGGCTCACCTGGCATTTCGAGCAGATCCCGCGGCCGCCGCAGACGCTGTCGAGATCGACGCCGAGCTGGCGCGCCGCCTGCAGCACCGGCGTGCCGCTGGCCACCCGCCCGCGTTTGCCGGAGGGCGTGAAGATCACGAGATGGGTGTCGGTCTGCTCGTCGGACATGGTTCGGCTGGCTCCCCTGGTTCGGCACCCGCCAGATGTAGGCGCTTGCGGGGCGGGCTGGCAAAACGGATGCGGCAGTTCGGGCCGCACGAGCGCCATGCCGGGCCGGAAGGCGCGGCGGGGGCAGGGCGCCCGCATGGTTTTCCATTGTCCGGTTGCAATTATACGCGCTGCACGTATCTTTTCCGTGGAATAATGCGATCCCCGGCCCGGGGGCGGTCTCCGGTCCGTGCGGACATGCCGAATGGAGGACGACAATGCCCCTGCGCACCGCAACCGCGGCACTCTGCGCCGCGCTGCTGGCCGTCGCCGCACCCGCCCTGGCGGCGGCCGAGGACGGCTGGAAGAAGCTGCTCGCCCCGGCCGAGCTCGCCGAGCGCATCGACGAGCTGGTGGTGATCGACATCCGCAGCGACAAGGAATATCTCACCGCGCATATCCCCGGCGCGGTGAACGCGCCCTATCCGCTCTGGCGCGGGCCGGAGGACAATCCCGGCAAGCCGCTGACCGACGCGGCGCTGACCGAGCTGCTGCGCGGCCTCGGCCTCACCGCCGAGACCCCGGTGGCGGTGGCCTATGCCGGCACCGACCAGAGCGATTTCGGCGCCGCGGCGCGGGTCTACTGGACGCTGAAATCCGCCGGTCTCACCCGCATCGCGATCCTGAACGGCGGCGTGCGCGGCTGGGTCGCCGCGGGCCTCGGCCTCGGCGTCGAGCCGGTGGTGCGCGAGCCCTCCACCGCCAGCTTCGCGCTCTCGGATGCCTGGATGGCCGACCGCGCCGACGTGGCGGCGGCGGTGAAGGGCGAGCGCCAGGCGGTGTTGGTGGATGCCCGCCCGCCGGCCTTCTTCGAGGCCAAGCGCAAGCACCCCGCCGCGGCCAAGGCCGGCACGCTGGAAGGCGCGCGCAACCTGCCGCAGTCCGGCTGGTTCGACGGCGGGGCGCATGAGATCGCCGCCGCCGAGCGTGTCGCGGCGCTGGCCGGGGCGGCCGGCATCGGCGAGGCCGGGGGCGAGGTGGTCAGCTTCTGCAACACCGGCCACTGGGCCGCCACCGGCTGGTTCGCGATGAGCGAGCTGGCCGGGGTCGAGGGCGTCAAGCTCTATCCCGAGAGCATGGTCGGCTGGGTGAATTCCGGCGGCGCGGTCACCGCCGGCGAGTGAACCGGCGCCGGCCCGCGGGCCGCTCGACCGGGGCCGCCTCGCGCCAGTGCATGCGGGGCGGCCTTTTTTGCGCCGCGGCCCTTGTTCCCCGCCCCCGGGATTGCTATCCCCGGCGGCGGAGTGGTGGCCGAGTGGTCGAAGGCGCTCCCCTGCTAAGGGAGTAGGCCCCAAAAGGGTCTCGTGGGTTCGAATCCCATCCACTCCGCCATCAATTTTGGCGATCATGTTGAAAAAAATTGAAAAAAAATTGAATAATTGATTCTGTTCCACGTCTCATTCCACAATTCAAACATCGCTCGTGATGGATCCTTTCGGACTGTATTGGATCGGCGGTAGTGTGAACGGCGCGCGGGGCTCCCGGGCGATCCGGTCAGGTGAAGCGGCGTTCGCGCGGGGCCTCAGCATTCTTCAACATGCGCCGCTGCTCATGCCTCAAGGCAGGGCAAAAGATTCACTCGGCTTCGCGGCGCGGATAGGGCGCTTTGCCTCGTTCGAAACCGTTCCTTCGAGGATCGGCGGTAGAAGCCCAGTTCCGGTCCCCCCCGATTGCACCCGTTCACGCAGAGCCTGTGCAATGCCTCCAACCGGCTCCGATCAGGGTGCCAATCATGCTATTCATGCTATTCGTGCT
>NZ_BSYI01000035.1 GCF_030270585.1 Paralimibaculum aggregatum | reverse complement strand
CCCGGCGTCCCGGCACGCCGCCCCGGCTGGGCCGCGCCGGCCCGGCGGCGGCAGGCGCACGCCGCCGCTAGCGATGGTTGCGGGCCACCATCGCTCCCATTTCCGACCTGTGCTTGGAGAGCGTCGCGATCATCTCGGTGCTCAGCTTCATGGTGGTCTGGATCTCGGCCAGCACGCGCATGATCTCGTCGAACTGCCGCGCCTGCTTCTGCGCATCGCGCTCGGCCAGCGCGGCGCCGAGGCGCCTGACCAGGGCGCGGTTGCTCCGGGCCGCGGCATCGAGCCGCGACTGCCGCTTCCGCGCCGCCTTGAGGAGATCCAGGACGGTCCTGGGAACTGTGTCGGAACTGCCCATCGGACGACTCGCTGACAGGGATGGCGGATCATAGCGCCGCCGCCCGCGGCGGAAAAGCCGGATCAGCGCTGGCTCGGATGCCAGAACGTCACCGCCCGCTCGATCGCCGCGACCAGCCCGAAGAACACCGAGCCGGCCACCGCCGCCACCGCGATCTCGGCCCAGACGGTGTCGAGCGCCAGCCGGCCGATCTCGGTCGAGATGCGGAAGCCGATGCCCTGGGTCGGGGTGCCGAAGAACTCCGCCACGATCGCCCCGATCAGCGCCAGCGTGGTGCAGAGCTTGAGCCCGCCGAAGACGAAGGGCGCCGCCGCCGGCAGCCGCAGGCGGAAGAGCGTCTGCCAGTAGCTCGCGCCATAGGTCGCCATCAGGTCGAGATGCAGCCGGTCGGCCGCCTTCAGCCCCTGCATGGTGTTGACCAGCACCGGGAAGAACACCATCGCCACCACCACCGCCGCCTTCGACTGCCAGTCGAAGCCGAACCACATCACCATGATCGGCGCGATGCCGACGATCGGCAGCGCCGCGGCGAGGGTGCCGAGCGGCAGCAGCCCGCGCTGCAGGAACGGCGAGCGGTCGACCGCCAGCGCCACCAGGAAGGCGGCGCCGCAGCCCATGGCATAGCCCGGCAGCACCGAGCGGATCACCGTCTGCACGAAATCCGCCCAGAGCATCTCCGGCCGCGCCGCGATCGCCGCGGCGATCGCCGAGGGCGCCGGCAGGATCACCGCCGGCACCCCGAGCCCGCGCACCAGCCCCTCCCAGAGCAGCAGCAGCGCCAGCCCGAACAGCCCCGGCACCAGCACCCGCACCCAGCGCCCGTGCCGCCGCGAGAGCCGGATGTTGAGCCACCAGAGCCCGAGCCAGAGCCCGACGGCGCCGCCCGCGATCAGCCCGCCCATGCCCGGCCTCCCATCGCCTTCAGCACCAGCCGCTCGATCAGCCCGATCAGCCCGACCAGCACCGCCGCGCAGCAGGCGGCGCCGATCAGCGCCGACCAGATGATCAGCACCTGCCCGTAATAGCTGCCGTTCAGCATGCGCGCGCCGAAGCCGCCCTGCGAGCCGGTCGGCAGCTCGCCGATGATCGCGCCGACCAGGGCGATCGAGATCGCCACCTTCAGCGCCGGGAACAGGTAGGGCAGCGCCGCCGGCAGCCGCAGCTTCCAGAACACCTGCGCCGGGCTGGCGTTCCATGTCGCCATCAGGTCGAGCGCCATGCGGTCCGGCGCGCGCAGCCCCTTGGCCATCGCCACCACCACCGGGAAGAACGAGAGATAGGCCGAGATCGCCGCCTTGGCGAGCAGCCCCTGCACCCCGAGATTGTACAGCACCACGATGATCATCGGCGCCACCGCGAGGATCGGCACGGTCTGGCTGGCGATCACCCAGGGCATCACCGAGAGCCCCATCGCCCGGTTGTGCACGATGCCGATCGCCAGCAGCATGCCGAGCCCGACCCCGAGCGCGAAACCGACCAGCGTCGCCGAGAGGGTGATCGAGGCATGGTAGACCAGGCTGCGCTTCGAGGTGATGCGCTTTTCCGCCGTGGTCTCCCAGATCTCCGCCGCCACCTGATGCGGCGCCGGCAGCACCGGGCGGTCCTGGTGCATGGTGTTGGCGACCAGCTCGGCGAGGCCGATCTCGGTGCCGGCGCGGGCCGCCTGGTCGCGCTCCCAGGGCGCGTTCAGCAGCACCGCCCCGGCATACCAGAGCGCCACCACCGCGGCGAGCACCGCGAGCACCGGCAGCGCCGTGCGGCTCAGCCAGCTCATGACGGCGCCCCCGGATGGCTGCCCCAGAGGAACAGCACGTCCGGCAGCCCCTCCTCGTTCTCGCCCTCGGTGCGCCAGGCCTCGCGGAACCCCTCGCGGGCATAGAAGCGGCGGGCCCCGGCATTGGCCGCGAAGGCCCAGAGCCGCAGCCGGTCCGGCCGCGCCGCCTTGGCCCGGCCCAGCAGCGCCGCGCCGATGCCGCGGCCGCGATGCGCCGCGGCGACATAGAGCGCGGTGACCTTGGCCTCCGCCAGGTCGAGCGCGAGGAAGCCGGCGACCGCCCCCGCCACTTCGGCGACGAAGACGCTCTGCTGCGTCAGCACGCGCTCGCGGTAGTGGCGCAGCACCGCCTCCGCGGGATGCACCCGCACCATCCAGGGGGTGGCGTCGATCCAGGCATTGAGGATCGCGGCGCAGGCCGCGGCGTCGCCGGGGCGGGCGGCACGGATCCGGGCTGCGGCGAGGGCGGCGGTCATCGCGGGCCCTCCTCGAGGTCGGAGCGCGGCTGCATGGTCTCGTCGAGCATCCGGCCCCAGAACACCAGCGCGGCGATCACCAGCCAGACCGGCCCGGTGAGCGCCGCCACGCCGATCGCCGTCGGCGCGATGCCGACCAGCGCCAGCGCGAAGCCGATGCCGAGCGCCCAGAGCCAGAGCCGCAGGCAGGTCTCCAGCGCCCCGGCGAGGCGGCGGGCCGGGCGGCCAAGGGGGGCGCGGCCCGGGCGCGCGTGCTCCTGCCGGGCCGCCCTGGCGGCCACGCGGCGGTTCTCCGGCTCAGTCGTCATAGCTGTGCCCCGCGCGCAGCCCCTCGCGCACCCGCCGCGCCACCTCGAGGAATTCCGGCGTCTCGCGGATCTCCAGCGGGCGCTCGCGGCCGAGCGGGCTCTCGATCACGTCGGCGATGCGGCCGGGCCGCGGCGACATCACCACGATCCGGGTCGAGAGGAACACCGCCTCCGGGATCGAGTGGGTGACGAAGCACACCGTCTTGCCGGTGCGCGCCCAGAGCTCCAGCAGCGCCTCGTTGAGATGGTCGCGGACGATCTCGTCGAGCGCGCCGAAGGGCTCGTCCATCAGCAGCAGATCGGCATCGAAGGAGAGCGCCCGGGCGATCGAGGCGCGCGACTGCATGCCGCCCGAGAGCTGCCAGGGATATTTCCGGGCGAAGCCGTCGAGCCCGACCAGCGCCAGCACCTCGCCGGTGCGCGCCATGCGCTCGGGCTTCGGCACCCCCATGATCTCCAGCGGCAGCCGGATGTTGCCGCCGATGGTGCGCCAGGGCAGCAGCGCCGGGGCCTGGAAGACATAGCCGTAGGCGCGCGCCCGGCGCGCCGCGTCCGGCGTCAGCCCGTTGACCTCGAGGCTGCCGCCGGTCGGGTGCTCGAGCCCGGCGATGCAGCGCAGGAAGGTGGTCTTGCCGCAGCCCGAGGGGCCGATGAAGCTGACGAAATCGCCGCGCGCGATCGAGAGGTCGACGCCCTTCAGCGCCTCGACCGGGCCGTCGCCGGTCTCGAAGGTCAGCGAGAGCCCGCGCGCCTCGACCGCGGTTGACAGCGCCGCGGCGCCGGGGGCCAACTGGCCGGAGACGGGACCGGCGCCGCTCATCGGGCACCCGCCGCGGCGGCGCGGCCTCGCGAAAGGATCGGACATGAGCGCATCGGACACCCCCTCAGGCAAACCTGTCTGCCACAGGATACGCCCCGCCAACACCTATTCCGGCAAGCAGGGCTTCGACTATTTCGAGGGCATCGCCCGCGAGACCACCGGCGCGGCAGCGATCTGCATGCATCTGCTGACCATCCCGCCCGGCAGGCGTGCCCGCGCGCATCTGCACGAGAGCCACGAGACCGCGGTCTACACCATCTCCGGCGAGGTCGTCATGTGGTGGGGCGAGCGGCTCGAGCACCGCATGGACACCCGCGCCGGCGACCTGGTCTACATCCCCGCCGGGATGCCGCACCTGCCGGCCAACCTCTCCGGCGCCGAGGCGGTCGCGGTGATCGCGCGCACCGACCCGCACGAGCAGGAGAGCGTCGTGCTGCGCCCCGATCTCGAGGGGCTGGTGCCGGAGCTCGCGGGCATCGAGGCCGGCTGAGGCCGCCGCGGCGCTCACGAAGGGCCGGCCGGCCGGCCGCCGGGCTCCGCCGCCCCGGGCGCCACCGGGCCGAAGAACATCTGCATGATGCGCGCCCGCCCGACCTGCCCGACCAGCTCGCCGAAGGCGGTGTAGAGGAAGAACAGGATCAGCAGCCAGAGCTGGATCGCGAAGAACCGCGACCACTCGAAATGCGCGACATGCTCGGCCACGCCGGCGGAGAAGCCGTATTCCCCGGTGGCCGCCGAGAGCAGCTTCTCGAGCAGCCGGAAGGCGAAGGTGACGGCGACATAGAGCAGCGTCTTCCAGAGCGCGTTCCAGATCAGCGGATACTGCGGATAGCGGTTGAAGAAGGGCAGCCGGTCGGCCACCAGCACCGCCTTGCCGCAGACCATGCCCGCCAGGGTGGCGCCGGCATGGGCGCCGAGGCTGGCCTCGCGGCCCTCGGCGAGCAGCGCCACGGTGAGCGCGATCACGTTGAAGCAGATGATGAAGAAGATCGTCGGCGGCAGCATGTGCTTGAACTCGCTGACGAAGAAGTCCTTGGCCTGGCTCGCCTGCATTCCGGCTCTCCCCCTTTTGCGCGGCGCCTCGCGGCGCGCCTGCCCATCTATCCCCCGGCGCGGCGGTCCCTGTCCATCGCTTCGACGGCCAGCTTCGCGGTGCGCAGGTCGGTGCCGTAATGGCTGCGGTAGAGCTTGACCGCATGGATCTTGCGCCCGGCAGCCATCAGCGCCGCGATCTCGGCCTCGACCGCGCCGGCGGAGCCGCCCGGCGCCGCGGCGAGCCCGGCCCGGGCCCGCGCCTCGGCCATCGCGGCGGCCGGCGGCAGCTCCACCGCGCCGCGCCGGCGCCCGGCGCCGAGGCCGCGGGTGTCGGCCTCCGGATGCGGGCGCAGGGTATAGCGCTCGGCCCGGTCGATCGCCTCCGCCGCCGGAAAGCCCGCCGCCTCCAGCAGCGCCGCCGCGGCGGCAACGTCGCGCGCCGCGATCAGCTCGTTGAGCCGGGCGTTGCGCTCGGCACCGAGCCGGTCGAGCGCGACCTCGTAGCTCAGGCTGCCGGGGCTGCGGTGCTGCCGGTCGGCGCGCCAGTGCCGGCGCCTGCGGATCAGCCGCCAGCCCTCCGGGTCGAGCCGCCGCTGCCGGCTGCGCCGCCGCCGGAGCGTGACCAGCACGCCGAGCGCGACGATGCCGAGCGCGAGGAGAGGGATCAGCGGCTCCATCGCTCAGGCCCTGCCGAGCCAGGCCAAGCGGTCGAGCGCCTCGGCGGCCAGCGCCGCGACCAGCTCGCGCGCCGGCAGCTCCCGCGCCAGCGCCGCCGCCTGGCCATACTGGTGCGCCGCGTAATCCGCGCCGCCGGCGGCGCGCAGCGGGCCGGAGAGCGCGTATTGCGTGGGGAACGGCAGGCAGGCCGGCGCCCCGGCCGCCAGCGCGCGCAGCCCCGGCCCGGCGGCGATCCGGTTGGACCGGCCCGAGACCGCGGCGGTGACGATGGTGTCGCTGTCGGTCGCCGCCGCCAGCCGGGCGCGGCGGGGCGCATCGGTCGCCGCCTCCGGGCAGCGCAGGAAGGCGGTGCCGAGCTGCACCCCCGCCGCGCCCAGCGCGAAGGCCGCGGCGATGCCGCGCCCGTCGGCGATGCCGCCCGCCGCCACCACCGGCAGCGTCACCGCATCGGCGATCTGCGGCACCAGCGCGAGGGTGCCGACCCCGCCATCCGCCGCCGTGGGCGCATGGGCGCCGCGATGCCCGCCGGCCTCGAAGCCCTGGGCGACGACGAAATCGCAGCCCGCCTCCTCCACCGCGCGGGCCTCCGCCGTGGTGGTGGCGGTGGCACCGAGCCGGATGCCGGCCGCCTTCAGCGCCGCGACCGCGTCCCGGTCCGGCAGGCCGAAATGGAAGCTCGCCACCCGCGGCCGCACCGCGAGCAGCAGCGCGAGCTCGGCCGCGCCGAAACCGTCGCCGGTGGCGGCGAGCCCCTCTGCCGGGAGCGCCTCCGGCGGCGCGCCGAGCCCGAGCGCGGCATAGGCCGGCGCCGCCGCCGCCCGCGCCGCATCGGGGCGGCCCGGCCCCTCCACCGCCGCCCGGTTGGCGAAGAAGTTGAGATTGACCGCCCGGTTGGTGAGCCGCGCGGCGGCGGCGATGTCCCCGGCGCGCCGCTCCGCCGACTTGAAGGCCATGCCCATCGAGCCCAGGGCGCCGGCGTCGGAGACCGCCGCCGCCAGCGCCGGCGAACAGGAATGCGTCATCGGCGCCTGCACGATCGGGTGCTCGACACCGACGAGATCCGCAAAGCGCCGGTCCGGCCAGCCCATGGGGCGCTCCCTCAGATGATGCCGCGCCGCACCGCGCGTGCGGACCCGGCCCGATCTTCGCCGCCGCCCGCCCGGATGTCGAGCCCGCGGAAGCCCGTCGCCGCGCTGCTCCCGGCGGCGGGAACGCGGCCCGCTTTGCCGCCCTGCGCCAGACGCACGGCGCGGAGGCCCGCCCCGTGGCCCGCCCCGTCGCCGGCAGCCGGCCCCCGCGAGGCGCCGGGCCCTGAAGCGGCCCGGCCCGCGGTCTCGCGGGTCGCGCCGGTTGCGCCGCCCGGATCGCCCGGATCGCACCGGCGCGCCGCCCCGGGCCTCATCCCGGACGCCGCGATCCGCACGCGGCCCGGGGGCCACCCGGTGCGCGCGCCGCCCCGCCTCCGCGCCCGCCCCGGCCCGGCGCCGCGGCGGGCAGCCGGCGATGCCGGGCCGCGTGCCTTACCGGGCAGCCCGAGGCAGGCCCCGCGCCCGCCGATGCCGGCCAGGGCGCGCCCTCACACCCCCGAGGGGATGTTCTGCGGGTCGCGCGGCCCGGCGCCGCGGCGGGCGGCCGGCGATGCCGGGCCGCGGGCCTCGCCGGGCAGCCCGA
The DNA here is from genome assembly GCF_030270585.1 of Paralimibaculum aggregatum. GTDB lineage: Bacteria > Pseudomonadota > Alphaproteobacteria > Rhodobacterales > Rhodobacteraceae > Thermohalobaculum > Thermohalobaculum aggregatum. Next base: position 48,111 of record NZ_BSYI01000035.1, on the reverse strand, counting down.
AGCAGGCCCCGCGCCCGCCGATGCCGGCCAGGGCGCGCCCTCACACCCCCGAGGGGATGTTCTGCGGGTCGCGCGGCCCGGCGCCGCGGCGGGCAGCTGGCGATGCCGGGCCGCGGGCCTCGCCGGGCAGCCCGAGGCAGGGCCTGCGCCCGGCGATGCCGGCCAGGGCAGGCCCTCACACCGCCGAGGGGATGTTCTGCGGGTCGCGCGGCCCGGCGCCGCGGCGGCCGGCCGGCTATGCCGGGCCGCGGGCCTCGCCGGGCAACCCGGGGCATGCCCCGCGCCCGTCGATGCCGGCCAGGGCAGGCGCTCACACCCCCCAGGGGATGTTCTGCGGGTCGCGCGGCCCGGCGCCGCGGCGGGCAGCCGGCGATGCCGGGCCGCGGGCCTCGCCGGGCAGCCCGAGGCAGGCCCTGCGCCCGCCGATGCCGGCCAGGGCGCGCCCTCACACCCCCGAGGGATGTTCTTCGGGTCGCGCGGACCGACGCCTCGCCGGGCAACCCGGGGCATGCCCCGCGCCCGTCGATGCCGGCCAGGGCAGGCGCTCACACCCCCCAGGGGATGTTCTGCGGGTCGCGCGGCCCGGCGCCGCGGCGGGCAACCCGAGGCAGGCCCTGCGCCCGCCGATGCCGGCCAGGGCGCGCGCTCACACCCCCGAGGGGATGTTCTGCGGGTCGCGCTCGATCCTGCGCGGGCTGTTGAGCGACTTCCAGGCCGAGAGCGCCTTGTGCGCCGAGGGGAAGGCCGGCCGCGGGATGAAGCGGCCGCGCCCCGGCTGCGGCTGGCTGTTCTGGCCATGCGCCCAGACCACGTCGCCGCGCGAGAGGGTGTAGCGCGGCTGCGCGCTGACCTCGATGCCCTCGAACACGTTGTAGTCGATGATGCTCTTCTGCGTCGCCGCGGTGATGGTCTTGGAGAGCTTCGGGTCCCAGACCACGAGATCGGCATCGGCGCCCTCGACGATGGCGCCCTTGCGCGGATAGACGTTGAGGATCTTGGCGATGTTGGTCGAGGTGACGGCGACGAACTCCTCCGGGGTCAGCCGCCCGCTCTCCACCCCCTTCGACCAGAGCACGGCGAGCCGGTCCTCGAGCCCGCCGGTGCCGTTGGGGATGCTCGGGAAGCCCTTCAGCCCCATCCGCTTCTGCTCGGTGGTGAAGGCGGCATGGTCGGTCGCCACCACCTGCAGCGAGCCCGCCGCGAGCCCGGCCCAGAGGCTGTCCTGGTGGCCGCGGTCGCGGAACGGCGGCGACATCACCCGGCGCGCCGCGTGCTCCCAGTCGGCGTGGAAATACTCGCGCTCGTCGAGCACCAGGTGCTGGATCAGCGGCTCGCCATAGACCCGCATGCCCTTCTGCCGGGCGCGCCGGATCGCCTCATGCGCCTGCTCGCAGGAGACATGCACGATGTAGAGCGGCACGCCGGCGGCATCGGCGATCATGATCGCGCGGTTGGCGGCCTCGCCCTCGACCTCCGGCGGGCGCGAATAGGCATGCCCCTCCGGCCCGGTGGTGCCGGCGGCCATGTACTTCTCCTGCAGCGCCGCCACCAGGTCGCCGTTCTCGGCATGCACCAGCGGCAGCGCGCCGAGCTCGGCGCAGCGCTGGAAGGAGGCGAACATCTCGTCGTCCTCCACCATCAGCGCGCCCTTGTAGGCCATGAAATGCTTGAAGGTGTTGACCCCGCGCTTCACCACCTCGGGCATCTCGGCATGGATCTGCTCGGACCAGCCGGTGATCGCCATGTGGTAGCCGAGATCGACCGAGATCTGCGGCAGCGCGCGGCCGTTCCAGTCCTCGATGGCGTTGAGCAGGCTGCCATCCGGCCCCGGCAGCACGAAATCCACCAGCATGGTGGTGCCGCCGGCGGCGGCGGCGAAGGTGCCGGAGGTGAAGGTCTCCGCCGCGCGGGTGCCCATGAAGGGCATCTCGAGATGGGTATGCGGGTCGATGCCGCCGGGGATGACATAGGCCTCGGAGGCGTCGATCACCTCGTCGCCCGAGAGGTTCTCGCCGATCGCCCTGATGGTCTCGCCCTCGATCAGGACATCGGCCTTCCAGCTCCGGTCGGCGGTCACGATGGTCCCGCCCTTGATCACCTTGGTCATTGCTCTGGCTCCTTGCTCAGCGCCCTAAAGCCCTAGAACTGAACGCAATTCGTTGAGTTCCCGATCGTGTTGCAGGTGGCGAAGCCCGGCGCTCTCTGAGCGGCGCCACGTGGTGGAAAACCGGCCGGCCGGCCGTCGGAGGGGCCGCAGGCAAACGTCATCCCGTACCAGGTCACCGGGCCGGGCAGGACATCGGCGAGGAGCCCGCCGGCATGGCTGGCGCTTCCGGGCACCTGATGGCTGCCGCCGCCGCAGGTCCGGGACGCCGCCGCGCAGCAGGCATCGGGCGCGCGGCTGCGCCTCACCCTGTTCGGCGGTGCGCCGCCCGGCCCGGCGACGCTGCTCACGCCGGTGACGCTGCTCGCGCCGGGGGGCGGCGGCGAGCACGCCGCGAGACAGGTCAGGCTTGCGATGGCCAGGCGCCGCTTCATGCTCTCCTCCCTGGGCCGGTCTCGGCCCGCTCCCGGGCGCGGCCGCGGATCACGGGCGGCGCCCGGTCGCATCGCGCTCCGCCCTCATGCGGTGTTCCCGCGAACCTCCCGGCCGAACCCCGTCCTTCCGTACATTTCCGGCCGGCGCGGCGGGGCGGCGCGAACCTTGTTCCGGCCGGTTCGCGCGAACCCCGGTTCCGCCGAAAGCGAACCGCTCACGCGGCGATCCCGGCGGTTTCCAGCACCGCGCGGAACAGCACGTTGGCGCCCTTCTCGGCCCAGTCCGGGGTGATCTCCTCGGCCTCGTTGTGGCTCAGCCCGTCGACGCAGGGGCACATCACCATGGCGGTCGGCGCGACGCGGTTGATCCAGCAGGCGTCGTGGCCGGCGCCGCTGACGATGTCGCGGTGCGAATAGCCCATCGCCTCGGCCGCCCGGCGCACCGCGCCGACGCAGCCCTCGTCGAAGGCCGGCGGATCGAAGCTGCCGACCACGCGGCTCTCGAAGCCGAGCCCGAGGCCCGCGGCCAGCTTCGGCGCCTCGTCGGCGAAGCGCGCCACCATGCCCTCGAGCACGTCGATCAGGTGGCTGCGGAAATCCACCGTGAACACCACGCGGCCCGGGATGATGTTGCGCGAGTTGGGATAGACGTCGACATGGCCGATCGCGCCGACCGCGTCGGGCTGCCGGCTCATGGCGATTTCGTGAACAAGTTCAGTGATCTGCGCGAGGCCGCGGCCGGCATTGAGGCGCATCGGCATCGGCGTCGAGCCGGTATGGCTCTCCTTGCCGGTGACGGTCACCTCGATCCAGCGCAGGCCCTGGCCATGGGTGACCACGCCGATATCCACACCCTCGGCCTCGAGGATCGGGCCCTGCTCGATATGCAGCTCGAAGAAGGCGTGCATCCTGCGGGCGCCGACCTCCTCCTCGCCCTGCCAGCCGATCCGGGCCAGCTCGTCGCCGAAGCGCTTGCCCTCGGCATCCTCGAGGGCATAGGCCCAGTCGAGCTCGTGCACCCCGGCGAAGACGCCGGAGGCCAGCATCGGCGGCGCGAAGCGGGTGCCCTCCTCGTTGGTCCAGTTGGTCACGACGATCGGATGGCGGGTCTTCACCCCGGCCTCGTTCAGCGTGCGGATGATCTCCAGCCCGCCGAGCACGCCGAGCACGCCGTCGTATTTGCCGCCCGTCGGCTGGGTGTCGAGATGGCTGCCGACATAGACCGGAAGCGCCGCCGGATCGGTGCCGGGCCGGGCCGCAAACATCGTGCCCATGCGATCGACCCCGATCTCCAACCCCTCGGATTCGCACCATTTTCTGAACAGCGCGCGGCCTTCGGCATCGGCGTCGGTGAGGGTCTGGCGGTTGTTGCCGCCGGCGATTCCCGGGCCGATCCTGGCCATCTGCATCAGGCTGTCCCACAGCCGTTCGCCATTGATCTTCAGATTGTCGCCTGTGGCCATGGCTGTCTCCTGCGCTCCGGGGGGTGGGGTCTTCCCGACGCTAGCCGCCGCGGCCTCGCGGTCAAGGACTAATCGCCGGCGCCGGCGCGGCCCCGGCCGCGGGCATTTTCCCTTTGATCTGGCGCGGCGCATTGGGCAGGCTGACAGGCTCCGAGCCACTCGTGCCAGGGACCATGTCGCGCCGATGACCGCCAGCCAGACAGCCAAGCCCGCCGAAACCGCCGCCGCCAGCCATCCCGACAGCTCGGGCGCCGCCCGCACCCCCGGGATCGCGCCGGGGCGCCTGCCGCCGGAGCGCCTGGCCGGCAACTTCGCCGACCTGCACCCGCCGCTCTCGGCGCATGAGGCGCTGGTCGCCGCCGACCGCTGCTATTTCTGCCACGACGCGCCCTGCGTCACCGCCTGCCCGACCGGCATCGACATCCCGATGTTCATCCGCCAGATCGCCGCCGAGCGCCCGGTGGAGGCGGCGCGGACGATCTTCGAGGCCAACATCCTCGGCGGCATCTGCGCCCGGGTCTGCCCCACCGAGACGCTCTGCGAGGAGGCCTGCGTGCGCGAGACCGCCGAGGGCAAGCCGGTGGAGATCGGCCGCCTGCAGCGCTTCGCCACCGATGCGCAGATGGCCACCGGGGCGCATCCCTTCGCCCGCGCCGCCGAGACCGGCCGGCGCATCGCGGTGGTCGGCGCCGGGCCGGCGGGGCTCGCCGCGGCGCACCGGCTGGCGATGCTCGGGCATGGCGTGACCGTCTACGACGCCCGCGAGAAGCCCGGCGGGCTCAACGAGTACGGCATCGCCGCCTACAAGGCGGTGGGCGGCTTCGCCGGCCGCGAGGTCGACTGGCTGCTCGGCATCGGCGGCATCACGATCCGGCACGGCCGGCTCGGGGCGGAGCTGACGCTGGACGCGCTGGCGGCCGGGCATGACGCGGTGCTGCTGGCGATGGGGCTCGCCGGGGTCAACGCGCTCGGCGCCGCCGGCGAGGAGCTGCCCGGCGCGCGCCCCGCCACCGCGTTCATCGCCGAGCTGCGCCAGGCGGCCGATCTCTCGGCGCTGCCGGTGGGGCGCAACGTGGTGGTGGTCGGCGGCGGCATGACCGCGATCGACGCCGCGGTGCAGTCGAAGCTGCTCGGCGCGGAGACCGTGACCATCGTCTACCGCCGCGGGCGCGGCTCGATGCCGGCCTCGCGGGTCGAGCAGGACCATGCGGCGGCGGCCGGCGTCGCCTTCCGCTTCTGGGCGCGGCCGGTGGCGGCGCTCGGCGAGGGCGCGCTGCGCGAGGTCGAGTTCGAGTACACCCGCGCCGGCGACGCCGGGCTCGAGGGCACCGGGGAGACCTTCCGGCTGCCCGCCGACCAGCTCTTCACCGCGATCGGCCAGGTGCTCGAGGGCGCGCCCGAGGGCATCGCGCTGGAGCGCGGCAAGATCGCGGTGGATGCCGAGGGCCGGAGCTCGCGCCCCGGCGTCTGGGCGGCGGGCGACTGCGCGGCGGGGGGCGACGACCTCACCGTCACCGCGGTCGCCGAGGGGCGCGACGCCGCGATGTCGATCCATCGCAGCCTGACGGGGGACTGACCGGCGCCCGATGCGGCCGCACCGGGGCCGAACCGGGGCGCCCGCCGGGGCCGTGCCCGGGCCGCACCGGGGCCGCACCGGGGGATCCAGGGAGGATCGCCGATGACCGAGATCGAGGAGACCGTCGCCCGCCATTACGGCGCCTCCGGCCTGCTGGCGCGGATCGAGGCCGGGCTGGCCGCCGCCGGGGCCGACCCCGCGGCGCCGACGCCGGAGGACCTGAAGCCGGTCGACGAGTTCCACATCGGCGGCGCCGAGGCGACGCGCGCGGTGCTCGGCGGGCTCGACATCGCCGCCGGCGCGGAGGCGCTCGACATCGGCTGCGGCATCGGCGGCACCGCGCGCCATCTGGCCGGCCGGCACGGCTGCCGGGTGCTGGGGGTCGACCTGACGCCGGAATTCGTCGCCACCGCGGCGGCGCTGACCCGGCGGGTCGGGCTCGACGCGGCCTGCCGCTTCGCGGTCGGCAGCGCGCGCGCCCTGCCGGCGGCGGATGCCAGCCATGATCTCGCGCTGCTGTTCCATGTCGGCATGAACGTGCCGGACAAGCCCGGGCTCTTCGCCGAGGCGGCGCGGGTGCTGCGCCCGGGCGGGCGCTTCGCGGTCTATGACGTGATGGCCGTCGGCGCCGGGCAGATCGCCTATCCGGTGCCCTGGGCCGCCGCGGCCGAGAGCAGCTTCATCGCGGCGCCGGAGGCCTACCGCGCCGCCGCCGCCGCCGCCGGGCTCGCCCTCGAGGCCGAGCACGACCGGCGCGACGACGCGCTCGACTTCTTCGCCCGGCTGCGCACCCGGATCGCCGAGACCGGGCCGCCGCCGCTCGGCATCCATCTGCTGATGGGCGAGACCGCCGGGCAGAAGATCGCCAACATGATCGCCAATATCGAGGCCGGGCGGATCGCGCCGGTCGAGATGCTGTTCCGCAAGCCCTGAGGAGAGGGAGAGATGGCACCGATCGCCGCGACTGCCGGATGGAGGCTCGGAGGGGCGCTTGCCGCGGCGCTGGTCGCCGGCGCCGCCGCCGCCGCCGGCCCGAGCGCCGGCGAGGTGACGCGGGCCAAGGCGGCGCTGGCGCGGCTCTGCGCCGGGCAGCCGGGGGTCTGCGAGGAGATGGCCCGCAGCGTGCCGGAGAGCGCCCCCTGCCACCGCGACAACAGCTGCCTGATGGACGCGATCGACCGCACCCGCACGATCTGCCGCCGGATGCCCGAGAGCACCCCCTGCGCGCAGCTCACCGACATGGTGCGCCAGCTCGCCGCGATGAACCCCGATGCCGGGGCCGGGGCGGGCGGCCTGCCGGCGCCCGAGGCGCTGCCCCCGGCGCCGGCGCTCGACAGCCCGGGCCGGCGCCTGCGCCCGCCCGGCAGCAGCGCCGGCCAGAGCGCCGGCCAGAGCACCGGGCAACGCGCCGGAGAGAGCCCCGGAACCGCCGGCGGCGGCGGGCGCTGGCTGAAGCCGCCGGGCTGAGCCCGCCCGACCCGACCGCCCCGCGCCGGGCCCCCGCCCGGCCGGACCTGACCGCAGCGTTCATGCGAAGGAGCCGAGAGATGGCCGATATCCGCAGCGACTTCATCGGGATCCGCAGCCCCAACCCGTTCTGGCTCGCCTCCGCCCCGCCCACCGACAAGGCCTACAACGTGGAGCGCGCCTTCCGCGCCGGCTGGGGCGGGGTGGTCTGGAAGACCCTCGGGCTCGACCCGCATATCGTCAACGTCAACGGCCCGCGCTACGGCGTCGTCTATGGCGCCGACCGCCGCGTGCTCGGGATGAACAACATCGAGCTGATCACCGACCGGCCGCTGGCGGTGAACCTCGCCGAGATCAAGCAGGTCAAGCGCGACTGGCCGGACCGCGCCATGGTGGTATCGCTGATGGTGCCCTGCGACGAGGAGAGCTGGCGCGGCATCCTCGCCGAGGTCGAGGACACCGGCGCCGACGGGGTCGAGCTCAACTTCGGCTGCCCGCACGGGATGAGCGAGCGCGGCATGGGCTCCGCCGTCGGCCAGGTGCCGGACTATATCGAGATGGTCACGCGCTGGTGCAAGGCGAACACCCGGATGCCGGTGATCGTCAAGCTGACCCCGAACATCACCGATATCCGCTACCCGGCGCGGGCGGCGAAGAAGGGCGGCGCCGATGCGGTGAGCCTGATCAACACCGTCTCCTCGATCACCAGCGTCGATCTCGACAGCTTCAGCCCGGAGCCGAGCATCGACGGCAAGGGCTCGCATGGCGGCTATTGCGGCCCGGCGGTGAAGCCGATCGCGCTCAACATGGTGGCCGAGATCGCCCGCGACCCGGACTGCGCCGGGCTGCCGATCTCCGGCATCGGCGGCATCACAACCTGGCGCGACGCGGCCGAGTTCATGGCGCTCGGCGCCGGCAACGTGCAGGTCTGCACCGCGGCGATGACCTATGGCTTCCGGGTGGTGCAGGAGATGGCCGCCGGGCTCGAGGCCTGGATGGCGGAGAAGGGCCATGCCGATCTCGCCGCGATCACCGGCCGCGCGGTGCCCAACGTGACCGACTGGCAGCACCTCAACCTCAACTTCGTGACCAAGGCGCGCATCGACCAGGAGGCCTGCATCAAGTGCGGGCGCTGCTTTGCCGCCTGCGAGGACACCAGCCACCAGGCGATCGCGATCAAGCCGGGCCGGGTGTTCGAGGTGATCGACGAGGAATGCGTCGCCTGCAATCTCTGCGTCAATGTCTGCCCGGTGGAGAACTGCATCACCATGGAGCGGCTGGCCCCCGGCGCCACCGATCCGCGCACCGGGCGCACGGTGCCGGCGGAGCATGGCGACTGGACCACGCATCCCAACAATCCCGGCCGGGTGGCGGCGGAATGAGGGCGGGGCGCGGCGGCGGACGCCGCGCCGTTCCATTGCGGCGATGGAGAGGGGCTGGGTCGCGCGCGGCGCGGCCCGGCTCACATCATCGAGTAGGCCCCGAGCATGGTGAGCACGATCAACCCATAGACAAGAGCCAGCCCGTGCCAGGTCGAAGCCTGCAGGCGGTGTTCCCGGATCCACTGGTCGCGGTTCATGGCACGCTCCTATGCTGCGACTCTCCAGTCGCCTCCTGCGGTGGCCGATCTCGCCCTTGTCATGCCGGCACGGAGGCGCCGGCCCGGGGTTGATGTCGATGGTCCGCATGTAGCAGCTGGGCGCCCGCGATCAAGCAAAAGGCGCATGAATCGCCCTGCGCCCGGTGCATACCACCCGGGCGAAAAACGCATGACGCGCGCAGGGAATTCTCAACCTGCCGCCGCCATGCGGGGGCGCCTGGGCGCCGGTGCCGGGGCAGCGGAGGGCGCGGCGGGAGGTCCCGCCGCGCGGCGGGCGCTACTTATCGGCCGCCTCGCCGATATTGTCCACCCCCCGCTCCTCGAGCAGCGTGGTGAGCCAGTTCGGGTCCATCTCCGGCACCGAGGAGAGCAGCAGGTCGGTATAGGGGTGGTGCGGCGGGGTGAACATCACGTCCTTCGGCCCCTGCTCCACCACCTTGCCCTGCTTCATCACCACCACCTCGTCGGCGATCGAGCGCACCGTGGCGAGATCGTGGGTGATGAACATGTAGGCGAGGTTGAGCTCCTTCTGCAGCCGGTCGAGCAGCTTGAGGATGCCCTCCGCCACCAGCTGGTCGAGGGCGCTGGTCACCTCGTCGCAGATGATGAAGGTCGGCTCCGCCGCCAGCGCCCGGGCGATGCCGATGCGCTGCTTCTGCCCGCCCGAGAGCTCCGGCGGATAGCGGTGGAAATACTTCGCCGGCTCGAGCTCGATCAGGTCGAGCAGCTCGTCGATCCGGCTCTTCAGCGCGGCGCCCTTCAGCCCGCCGTAGAACTGCGCCGGGCGGCCGATGATCTCGTGGATCTGCACCTTGGGGTTCAGCGCCGTGTCGGCCATCTGGTAGATCATCTGGGCCTGGCGGAGCTGGTCCTTGGTGCGGCTGCGATAGTTCGGCGGCAGCTCCTCGCCCTTGAACAGCACGCGGCCCGTGGTCGGCGGCAGCAGCCCGGTGATGACCCGCGCCGTGGTCGACTTGCCGGAGCCGGACTCGCCCACCACCGCCACGGTCATGCCGGAATAGACGTCGAAGGAGACGTCGTCGAGCACCTTCACCGGGCCATAGGCGGCATCGACGTTCTGCACCGAGACCACCGGCTCCTCGCTGGTCGGGCGCGGCTTCTGCGGCCGCTTGAAGCTGCGCACCGCCCAGAGGCTCTTGGTGTACTCCTCCTTGGGGTTCTCCAGCATCTCGGCGGTGGGCGCCTCCTCCACCTCGTTGCCCTTGAGCAGCACCTTGATGGTGTCGGCCATCTGCGCCACCACCGCGAGGTCGTGGGTGATGTAGATCGCCGCCGTGTTGAACTGGTCGACGATGTCGCGGATCGCCGCCAGCACCTCGATCTGGGTGGTGACGTCGAGCGCCGTGGTCGGCTCGTCGAAGATGATGAGATCCGGCCGGCAGGCCATCGCCATCGCCGTCATCGCGCGCTGCAGCTGCCCGCCCGAGACCTGGTGCGGATAGCGGAAGCCGATCTCGCGCGGGTTGGGAAGGCGCAGGCGCTCATAGAGCTCCATCGCGTCTTCCTGCGCCTCCATCCGCTTCCTGATGCGGTAATACACCGGCGCCTCGGTGTGCTGGTCGATCAGCTTGTGCGCCGGGTTGAACGAGGCGGCGGCCGACTGCGCCACATAGGCGATGCGGTTGCCGCGCAGCGCCCGCAGGTCCTCCTCCGCGGTGGTGGTGAGCTCGAGCCCGTCGAACTCCACCGAGCCGCCGGAGATCCGGCAGCCATCCCGCGCGAAGCCCATGGCGGCGAGCCCGATGGTCGACTTGCCGGCGCCGCTCTCGCCGATCAGCCCCATCACCTCGCCGCGGCGGAGCGTGAGATCGACGCCGTGGACGATCTCGATCCACTTCTCGTCGGAATAGCCCTCGATCCTGAGGTCGCGGATCTTGAGCAGGATTTCCTTCTTCTCCGTCATCGCAATCACTCCTTCAGGTCTTCAGGCCGGACGAGCGGTAGAGCATCCAGTCCACCACGAAGTTCACCGCCACGGTCAGCAGCGCGATGGCCGCCGCCGGGATCAGCGGCGTGATCTCGCCGAAGGAGATCAGCGTCGCGTTCTCGCGCACCATCGAGCCCCAGTCGGCGGTCGGCGGCTGGATCCCGAGGCCGAGGAAGGAGAGGCCCGCCAGCAGCAGGAACACGAAGCAGAATTCCAGCCCGAACTCGGCGATCAGCGGCGCCGTGGAGTTCGGCAGGATCTCCTTGCGGATCAGGTACCAGGTGCCCTCGCCGCGCAGCTTGGCCGCCTCGATATAGTCCATCACCACGACGTTGCCGGCCACCGCCCGGGTCAGGCGGAACACTCGCGGCGCATAGATCACCGCGACGATCACCACCAGCACGGTGAGGTTGGTGCCGAAGATCGAGAGCAGCAGCAGCGCGAAGATCAGCGACGGGACCGACATGATGACATCCGCCGTCCGGCCCATCAGCTGGTCGAACCAGCCGCCCTTGACCGCGGCCAGCATCCCCGCCATCGCGCCCATCACGAAGGCGGCGCCGGTGGCCATCAGCGCGAGGCCCACCGTGTTGCGCGCGCCGTAGACGATGCGGCTGAACATGTCGCGGCCGAGCTGGTCGGCGCCGAGCAGCATGTTCTCGTCCGGCGGGTCGAAGGCGCCGCCGATCACCTCGGCCTCGCCATAGGGCGCGATCACCGGCGCGAAGATCCCCATGATCGCATAGGTGAAGATGATGAACATGCCGAAGCTCGCGGTCAGCGGCGCGGTGCGCAGCATCTTCTGGGTCTCGCGGCCCGAGATGTTGATCAGGAACTCGCGGAAGCCATAGGAGGTGCCGGCCGCGAGGCCGATCGAGGCGGCGACCACCGTGGTCGTCCAGAGCGCTTCCTTGCCGCCGATGATCCCCATCACGAAGCTGACCAGCGTGATCGAGAACAGCAGCATGAAGATCGGCCGCTGCTGGTAGTAGGCGGCGAGGCAGGAGGCCCCGATCAGCAGCGTGTAGTAGCCGAGAACGAAATAATCCATGTCTCCCCCCCTCTTACTTCGGATGCCGCAGCCGCGGATTGGTCAGGATCGAGCCGACATCCGCCGCGAGGTTCAACAGGATGAAGGTGGCCGCGAAGACCAGGCAGCAGGCCTGCACCACCGGGAAGTCGCGCTTGGTCACGGCGTCGACCAGGAGCTGTCCGATGCCCGGGTAGACGAACACCACCTCGACCAGCACCACGCCGGTGATCAGATAGGCGAGGTTCAGCGCGACCACGTTGATGATCGGCGCCCAGGCATTGGGCAGCGCGTGCTTGACGATGACCTTCCAGGCCGGCGTGCCCTTGAGCCGGGCCATCTCGATATAGGGCGAGGCCAGCAGGTTGATGATCGCCGCCCGGGTCATGCGCATCATGTGCGCCATCACCACCAGCACCATGGTCAGCGCCGGCAGGAAGGTCCGGTGCAGCACCTCGAGCAGGCTCATGTCCGAGCTGAGCTTCGCGATCGCCGGGAAATAGCCTGTCTTCACCGACAGATAGAGGATCAGGATGTAGCCCAGGAAGAATTCCGGCGACGAGATCGACGTCAATGTCAGCACGTTGGCCACCCGGTCGAAGACCGAGTTGCGCAGCAGCGCCACGATCACCCCGAGAATGATCGCCAGCGGCACCGCGATCACCGCGGCATAGGCCGCCAGGAACAGCGTGTTGGCAAAGCGCGGCGCGATCACCTCGCTCACATTCGAGCCCGAGACCAGCGAATTGCCGAAATCGCCGACCACCGCGCCCGACAGCCAGTCGAGGTAGCGCACCGGCGCCGGCCGGTCGAGGCCGAGCTGCTTGCGCATCGCGGCGACGTTTTCCTCCGTCGCGCCCTGGCCGAGCACCGCCTCGGCGATGTCGCCGGGCAGAAGCTCCACCGCGCCGAAGATCAGGATCGAGATCACGAACAGCGTGATCAGGCCGAGCCCGAGTCTCTTCAGCACGATGATGAGAACGTCCTTCATATCTCCCCTCCGGTTCCGTCATCCATGCGGATCGTCTGGCCGGCGGCCGGAGCGGGGGCGCATCGGGCTCGAAAGGGCGGGGATCCGCCGCTCCTGGGTCCGGCGCCGCCGCGATCCGCCGCGGCCCGGAGCCCGGCGCCGCGCGGGCGCCGGGCTCCGTCAGTGCCGGATCAGCTCTCGAACCACCAGCGGCTCGGGGCGCGGGCGCCGTCGCATTCCCAGCTCGCGGCGAGCGAGCCGCTGTGCTTCACGTTGCTCCGCCGGCCGTAGACGAAGTTGTTGAAGAACGGGATGATGGTGCCGCCGTCGTCGCGCATCAGCAGGCACATCTCGCGATACATGTCGGCGCGGCGCTCCTGGTCGAGCTCGGCCTTGGCCTGCAGCAGCAGCTCGTTGAACCGCTCGTTCTGCCAGTAGCTCTCGTTCCAGGCGGCGTCGGACTTGTAGGCCAGCGTGAACATCACGTCCGGCGTCGGCCGCGAGCCCCAGGACACCGCGCAGAACGGCTTCTTGAGCCAGACATCGGAGTAGTACCCGTCGTTCGGCTCGCGCACCACGTTGATGTTGATGCCCGCCTTCTTGGCCTGCTCGGCATAGAGCACGCACATGTCCACGGCGCCGGAGAACAGGCTGTCGGCGGTGGAGATGCTGACCGAGAGGCCCTCCATGCCGGCCTTCTTGAGCAGCGACTTCGCCTGGTCCGGGTCGTAGGCGCGCTGCGGGATGTCCTCGGGCCAGTAGGGCTGCACCGGGGCGAGATGGAAGTCGTTGCCCATGGTGGCGGCGCCGAAGGCGATCTTGTCGATGATCTCCTGGCGGTCGATGCAGAGCTTGAGCGCGTTGCGCACGTCGACATTGTCGAAGGGCGCCACGTTGCAATGCATCGGCATGGTGATCGCGCCGCCCGAGGCGACGTTGTCGATCTCGATGTCGCGCGAGCGCTTGAGCAGCGCCAGGGTCTTCAGCTCGACCAGCGAGACGCAGTCCACGTCGCCGGTGACGAGCGCGGTCTGGCGCGCGTTCGGATCGTTGAGGATCAGCATCTCGACATTGTCGAAATAGGCGCCCTCGCCATGCCACCCGTCGTGCCGCGAGAGATACCAGCGCAGCCCGATCTCGCCCTGCTCGATCTTGTAGGGGCCGCAGCCGTCGGCGGATTTCCAGTCGATCTTGCCGTTGTCCATCGCCGGGCAGATCGCCAGGTGATAGTCGGTCATCAGCCAGGGCAGGTCGGCATTGCCGCGCGCCATGGTGATCACCACCGCATGATCGCCGTCGGCCTGCAGGTCGACCACATCGGTCAGCAGCGCCTTGGCGGCGGAGGTCGAGTCGTCGCCGCGGTGATGGTTGAGCGAGGCGATCACGTCGGCCGAGGTCACCTTCCGGCCGCTGTGGAACACCGCGCGCTCGTTGAGCTTGAAGGTCCACACCGTGGCATCCGGGTTGGCGCTCCACTCGGTGGCGAGATCCGGCCCGAGCGAATTGTCCGGGTTGATCATCGTCAGGTAGCTGCGGATCTGGTGCGCCAGATAGATCATCTGCCGGGTGACATAGGTGCCCGGATCGTGGGTGTCGGAGGTGTTGCCGTCATGGATGCCCCAGCGGAAGACGCCGCCGCGCTTCGGCTCGGCGCGGGCCACGCCGCTCCACATCCCCGTCGCTGCGCTGGCGGTGAGACCGGCCGCCACTGCGTAGTGCATGAATTCCCGCCGCGAAAGACGGCCGCGCTTGGCCTCTTCGGCCATCCTCCGGATCAGCTCTTTATCGTGAATATTGGACATGACATCTCCCATTTCGGTTCGGGACGGTCTCTCGCGGACCGCCTACGCTTGGCAAAGCGAGCGCTGGCCGGCGTGCCGACCCATCTCCTCACGTGATAGACGTAATTGCAACTCCCCATTTGACTTTGCCGTTATTCGGGGATCGCGGAAACATTCGCCGATTACATCACGTCTGCCTTGCTCGCATCGCCGCCAGCGGCGCCCGTCCCGGCCCGGGGACCGGTGGCGGGCACCCCGGCGGCAGCCACAGTCTGCACTCGGATTCCGATTGTCTGCAATGATAATTATATCGTAAGACAATCATGCGGCTGAGGGTGGCCGCGATGCTGGAGGCCGGCATGAGGGACGATGCGCTCGACCGGAAGGACGCGTTTCACGCCGCGCTGCGGCGCGATATCCTGACCCTGCGCCTGGCCCCCGGCACGGCGCTCGACGAGGCCGCGCTGGCGCTGCAATACGGGCTGTCGCGCCCGCCGCTGCGCGAGGTGCTGCGGCAGATGGCCGGCGAGGGCTATCTCGAGCTGCGGCGCAATCGGGGCGCCGCGGTGGCGCCGATGACCCACACCACGCTGCGCAACTTCTTCCTCGCGGCGCCGATGATCTATGCCGCGATCTCGCGGCTCGCGGCGCAGAACGCCAGCGCCGCGCAGGTCGCCGGGCTGAAGGAGATCCAGCGGCAGTTCCGCGCCGCGGTGACCGGCGGCGAGGCCGAGCAGCGGGTCACCTGGAACGACCGCTTCCACGCCGCGATCGGCGAGATCGCCGACAATGTCTACCTGCTGCCGAGCCTGCGCCGGCTGCTGATCGACCATGCGCGAATCGGCATGACCTTCTACCGCCCGCGCCGCGCCGGGCCGGACAGCCGGCTGGCCCGCGCCGCCGACCAGCACGATGCGCTGATCGCCGCCATCGAGGCCGGCGACGAGGAGACCGCCGCCGCCGTGACGCTCGATCACTGGGCGCTGTCGCGCGACATGATCGAGACCTTCGTGACGCCGGAGGGGCTCGACGCCCCGCTCGGCGACAGCCCGCAACGCCAGGCAGGGGAGCCCCAATGACGACCTTCCCGCTCGTCTTCGACGGCATCTACACACCGGTCATCACGCCCTTCGCGGCGGATGGCGAGATCGACCGCGCGGCGCTGGCGGCGCAGGTCGAGCACCTGATCGGCGCCGGCGTGCACGGCATCATCTCGGGCGGCTCGACCGGGGAATACTACGCCCAGTCGATCGAGGAGCGCATCGCGCTGGCCCGGCTGACCCGCGAGCTGACCGAGGGGCGCGCGGCGCTCGTCGTCGGCACCGGGGCGATCCGCCTCGACGACAGCGTGGCGATGGCGCGCGCCGCCCGCGAGATCGGCGCCGACGGGCTGCTGATCGGCTCGCCGCCCTATGCCGTGCCGACCGAGCGGGAGAACGCGCTCAACGCCCTCGCCATCGAGCGCGCCGCCGACCTGCCGGTGATGCTCTACAACTATCCCGGCCGGATGGGCGTCAACATGGGCGAGGAGTTCCTCGACCGGGTCGGGCGCAGCCGCAACTTCTGCGCCATCAAGGAGAGCTCGGGCGACATCAACCGGGTGCATCTGCTGGCGCGGGACTATCCGCATGTCCAGCTCTCCTGCGGCATGGACGACCAGGCGCTGGAGTTCTTCGCCTGGGGCGCGCGGAGCTGGGTCTGCGCCGGCTCCAACTTCCTGCCCGAGGAGCATCTGGCGCTGTGGCGGGCCTGCGCGGTGGAGGGCGATTTCGCCCGCGGCCGGCGCATCATGTCGGCGCTGATGCCGCTGATGCGGGTGCTCGAGCAGGGCGGCAAGTTCATCCAGTGCGTCAAGCACGGGGTCGAGCTCGCCGGCCGCCGGGCCGGGCCGCCGCGCCCGCCGCTGCGCCCGCTCGGCAAGGACGACAAGCGCGCGCTGGCGCAGGTGGTGCGGGTGCTCAGGCGCACCATCGCCGAGATCGAGGCCGACCGGCAGGGCGCCGCCCCCGCCGCGCCGAGGCCCGTTGCCGAGGGAGCCGTGGCATGAGCGCGCTGCTGACCGCCGAGGAATACCGCGCCATCGCCGCCGGGCTGGCGCTGCCGGAGGCCGCCTTCATCGACGGCGCCTTCCGCCCCGCCATCTCCGGCAAGACCTTCCCCACGGTGAACCCGGCCACCGGCGCCACCCTCGCCGATGTCGCGGCCTGCGGCGCCGAGGACGTGGATTTCGCCGTCTCGAAGGCGCGCGATGCCTTCGAGGACGGGCGCTGGTCGAAGCTTCCGCCCGGCGCGCGCAAGGCGGCGCTGCTCCGGCTCGCCAGGCTGATCGCGCGCAACGCCCCCGAGCTCGCGGTGATGGAGAGCCTCGACAGCGGCAAGACGATCCACGACTGCGCCACGGTGGACCTGCCGGAGACCGTGCACTGCCTGAAATGGCATGCCGAGGCGATCGACAAGATCTACGACCAGGTCGCCCCGGCCTCGGACGACCACATCGCCCTGGTGGTGCGCGAGCCGGTGGGCGTGGTCGGCCTCGTGCTGCCCTGGAACTTCCCGCTGCTGATGCTGGCCTGGAAGATCGGCCCGGCGCTGGCCGCCGGCTGCTCGGTGATCGTCAAGCCCGCGGAGGAGACCTCGCTGACCGCGCTGCGGGTCGCCGAGCTGGCGCATGAGGCGGGCATCCCCCGCGGCGTGTTCAACGTGGTCACCGGCACCGGCCCGGAGGCCGGCGAGCCGCTCGGCCGGCACATGGATGTCGACATGGTCTCCTTCACCGGATCGACCGAGACCGGGCGGCGCTTCCTCGCCTATGCCGCCGCCTCCAACCTCAAGGAGGTGGTGCTGGAGATGGGCGGCAAGAACCCCTGCATCGTGCTCGAGGATGCCGAGGCGCTCGACGTGGTCGCCGCCCATGTGGTCAACGGCGCGTTCTGGAACATGGGCGAGAACTGCTCCGCCGCCTCGCGGCTGATCGTGCAGTCCGGGGTGCGCGACCGGCTGGTGGCACGGATCGGCGCGCATCTGAGGGAATGGCGCATGGGCGACCCGCTCGACCCGGCGAACCGGGTCGGCGCGCTGGTCTCGAAGGCGCATTTCGCCAAGGTCTCGGCCTATCTCGACGCGATCGCGCCGGAGGCGGTGCTGCTCGGCGGCCGGCGCGAATGCGGCACCTATATCGAGCCCACGGTGGTGGCGCTGCCGGCCGGCGCCGCGGCGGCGCGCGAGGAGATCTTCGGCCCGGTGCTCGCGGTGATCACGGTGGAGAGCGCCGAGGAGGCGGTGGCGGTGGCCAACGACACCGTCTACGGCCTCGCCGCCTCGGTGTTCTCGGCCAATGGCAGGCGGGCGCTGCGCACCGCGCGGGCGATCCGGGCCGGCACGGTCACGGTCAACTGCTTCGGCGAGGGCGACATCACCACCCCGTTCGGCGGGTTCCGCCAGTCCGGCTTCGGCGGGCGCGACAACGGCCTGCACGCGCACGACCAGTACACCCAGCTCAAGACGATCTGGCTCGACCTCTCCGACGACGCGCCGGAGGCGGTGGACTGATGGCGCGGATCGGCTTCATCGGCACCGGGCACATCGCGGCGCCGATGGCGCGGCGCCTCGCCGGCGAGGGCCACGAGGTGCTGGTCTCGCGCCGCAGCGCCGCGGTCTCGGCGGCGCTGGTCGCCGGCTCGCCGCGGATCGCGGCGGCGGAGAACCAGGCGGTGGTGGACGGGGCGGAGACGGTGTTCCTCTGCCTCCGCCCGCAGCATGCCGAGGCGGCGGTGGCGCCGCTCGCCTTCCGCCCGGAGCAGCGCATCGTCTCGGTGATGGCCGGGGTGCCGGCGGCGGCGCTGGCGGCCTGGTGCGCGCCGGCGCGCGACATCTCGATCACCATCCCGCTCGGCTATCTCGAGGCCGGGGGCTGCCCGCTCGCGGTCTATCCGCATGGCGCGACGCTGGCGCCGCTCTTCGCCCCGGCCAACCCGGTGATCCCGGTGGCCAGCGAGGCGGCGCTCAACAGCCATTTCGCGGTCTGCGCCATGATCCCGGGGCTGCTGGCGATGCTGGAGGCCGGCAGCGGCTGGCTCGCCGAGCGCACCGGCGATGCGGACGGCGCCGAGCGCTACACCGCGCAGCTGATGGCCGGGTTCCTCGCGGCGATGGCGCCGGGCGCCGGCCGGCTCGCGGCGGAGAAGCAGGCGCTGGCCACCCCGGGCTCGCTCAGCCTGATGATGGTCGAGGCGCTGGAGACCGGCGGCGCCACCGCGGCGCTGACCGGCGCCATGGATGCGATCGAGCGCCGCCTCGCGGGGCCGGGGTGAGCGCGCCGCGCCGCGCGCTGCGGCTGCCGCGCCAGCCCGGCGTCTCGGGCTGGGCGGCGATCCTGCCGGCGCGGGCGCCCTGCCCGGCGCTGGCGGGCCGGCAGACCGCGGATGTCGCGATCATCGGCGCCGGCTTCGCCGGGCTCTCGGCGGCGCGGCGGCTGGCGCAGCTCGACCCGGCGCTGCGCATCGCGGTGCTCGAGGCCGGGCGGGTGGCGGAGGGCGCGGCCGGGCGCAACACCGGCTTCATGATCGACCTGCCGCACGACCTCGCCTCCGACGACTATGCCGGCAGCGGCGACGACCGGGCGCAGATCGCGCTCAACCGCCAGGCCATCGGCTTCGCCGCGGAGGCGGTCGAGGAGCTTGGCCTCGACGCCGAGACCTTCGCCCCCGCCGGCAAGATCAACGCCGCCGCCACCGAGGCCGGCGAGCGCGCCAACCGGGGCTATTCGGCGCATCTCGGGCAGCTCGGCGAGGCGCACGAGATGCTCGACGCCGCCGCCATGCGCGAGATCACCGGCACCGGCTTCTACCGCGCCGGGCTGTTCACGCCGGGCGCCGCGATGATCCAGCCGGCGCGCTACATCCGCGGGCTGGCCGACGGGCTGGCGGCGCGGGCCGGCCGGGTGACGCTGCACGAGGACAGCCCGGTCAGGGAGATCGCGCGGGCCGGCGACGCCTGGGCGCTGCAGGCCGGCGCCGGCACGCTGACGGCGCCGCGGGTGATCCTCGCGGTCAACGGCCATGCCGAGAGCTTCGGCTTCTTCGCGCGGCGGCTGATGCATGTCTTCACCTATGCCTCGATGACCCGGGCGCTGACCGCGGAGGAGGCCGCGCGGCTCGGCGGGCAGGCGCGCTGGGGCGTCACCCCGGCCGACCCGATGGGCACCACGGTGCGGCGCATCTCCGGCACCGGCGGCGACCGGATCGTGGTGCGCTCGCGCTTCACCTTCGAGCCCTCGATGACGGTCTCCGATGCGCAGGTCGCCCGCGCCGGGCGGCTGCACGACCGCCGCTTCGCCGAGCGCTTCCCGATGCTGGCGGGGGTCGGCATGGCGCATCGCTGGGCCGGGCATCTCTGCCTCAGCCGCAACGGCGTGCCGGCCTTCGGGGAGGTCGAGCCGGGCATCGTCGCCGCCTGCTGCCAGAACGGGCTCGGCACCGTGCGCGGCACCCTCGCCGGCATGGCCGCGGCGGAGGCGACGCTGGGCCGCGAGACCGGGCGCACCCGCGCGCTCGCCGGCGCCGAGGCCCCTGCCCGGCTGCCGCCCGAGCCGGTCGCCAGCATCGGGGCGAATGCCTATCTGCGCTACAAGGAGTGGCGCGCGGGGCGCGAGTGAGCGCCTCAGCCGGCCCGGTCCATCAGCCGGCGCAGCCAGCGCCCGGCCAGCGGCGCGAGCGGCACGCCCAGCGCCAGCCCGGCGAGCAGGGCGTCGAGCGGCGCCAGCACCGGCAGGCCCAGCACCTGCCCCATCAGCGCCAGCAGGAACAGGTTGATCGCCGCGGCCAGCGCCACGAAGGGATAGAGCAGCAGCGCCAGCGCGCCCACCGACCAGCGCCCGGCCATGTCAGTGGCTGGTGCCGTCGGAGAAGGTGATCTTGTTCCAGACATTGTATTTCCCCGAGGGCCGGCGCATCGGCAGGCGGCGGATCTCCGCCAGCGTTTCGGCGTCGTAGACGATCACCGCGCCGTCCTCCTCCCAGAGGCTGGCCAGCGCATGGGCGCCGCTGCGGTCGAACTCGACATGGGCCAGGGTCTGCCCCGGCTCGGGCCGCAGCGTGGCGACGATCTCCAGCGTCTCCTTGTCGATCACGTGGATCGCGTCGCGGTGCGGGCCGAAGAACACGTCCGCCCAGACATGCCGGCTGGTCTCGTGGCTGCGCAGGAAGAAGCCGGGGCCCAGCGTCTCGATGGTGGCGACGACCGCCCAGCTCTCGAGGTCGATCACCGAGATCCGCGGCTCGCCGAGATGCGGCGTGGCGAGCACCCGCCGGCCGCCGCGCATCCAGGAGATGCCGGAGCCGAGATGCGGCATCCCCGGCAGCGGCAGCGCGGCGATCTCGCGCCCCACGGTGAGGTTGACCACCTTGGCGCGGGCGCCGTCGCGCGTGGCGCCGATCAGGTTGCGGTAGTCCGGCGTGAAGAAGAAGTCGTCGACCGGCTCGGAGACCATGATGCGGCGCCGCGCGAAGAGGCCGCGCTCGGCGGCCAGCGCCTCCTCCATGCCGGTCTCGTGGCTGTGCACGAACCCCTCGTGGAACGGGCCGGCCGCCGGGTCGGTGGCGATCTCCCAGATCTCCGGCGCGTCCTTCAGCGCGAGGATGAAGCTGTCGCGCGGGCGGGCCTGGTAGACCGCCGAGACGCGCGAGCGGCTGCCGTCGCGCGCCACGATGTCGATGATCCGCACCGGCGTCAGGTCGGCCGCGTCGAGGATGGTCAGCGTGCGCGGCAGGTAGTTGGCCACGGCGAGCCATTTCCCGTCGCGCGAGATGGCGATGTTGCGGCTGTTGATGCCGGCGCGGATGCGGGCGACCTCGGCGAGCGCGTGCAGGTCGAGCTTCTGCACCCAGCCGTCGCGCGACATCACGAAGGCGAAGCGCCCGTCGGGCGAGAATTTCGGCCCGCCATGCACCGCGAAGGGCGTCGGCAGCCGGGCCAGCCGCTCGAAGCGGTCGCCGTCGAGGATGCTGAGATGATGGTCACCCTTCTCGACCACGAGGAAGAGGTTCAGCGGGTCGGCGCCGTGCAGCGGCGCCTCCGGCGCGGTGTAGCCGGGGCTGGCGATACGGCTCGCGGCGATCTCCGGCGCGCCCCAGGCCGGCACCGCGGCGAGCGGCGCCGTGACATGGGCGGCGAGGGCGGCGATCTCCGCCGCGCCCAGCGTGTCCGCGAAGCCGGGCATCTGGGTGGCCTCCCGGCCCCCGGCGATCACCGCCGCGACATCCGGGCCGCGCATCCGGCCCAGCGTCTCGGGGATCAGCGCCGGGCCATCCGCGCCGAGCCGCCCGGCGCCGTGGCAGGCGGCGCAATGCGCGGCATAGAGCGCCGCCGGATCGGCCGCCGCCGACCCCGCCAGCAGCAGCGAGAGCGCCAGCGCGCGGCTAGCGGTACTGATGCGCCGGCTCATGGCGGACCCCCCTGAACGGCGTGACCTCGAGGCGCGCCTCCGCGGTGACGCCGATCTCCTCGTCGCGCATGTGGCAGGCCGGGTCCTCGGCCCAGGGATCGCCGGTGAGCTGCAGCGCCCGGATGCGGGTGTTGCCGCCGCAGACCGCCTTGTAGGCGCAGGCGCCACAGCGGCCCTTGAGCGGGCGCGGGCGCATGCGCAGCTCGGCCAGCATCGGGTCCGCCCCGGTCCAGTGCTCCGAGAACGGCCGCTCGCGCACGTTGCCGATGGCGTAGCTCGACCAGTAGGTGTCCGGGTGCACCTCGCCCTGCGGGTCGATGTTGGCGACGCCGACGCCGGCGCCGTTGCCGCCCCAGGCCTCGAGATGGGCGCGCAGATGCGCCACCGTCTCCCCGGGGAAGTTGCGCTCCGCCCAGCGCAGGAAATAGACCGCGTCGGCATCGTTGTTGCCGGTCACGATCTCCAGCGCGCGGCCCCCGGCGGCGGCGGCCCAGGCGCGCTCGATCAGCAGGTCGATGGCGGCGCGGGCGCGGGCATGGCCGGCATCCTCGCCGCGGTTCTTGTTGCCGCGCCCGGCATAGACGAGATGCGAGAGGTAGAACTTGTCGACCCCCTCCGCCTCGCAGAGATCGAGCAGCTTCGGCAGCTCGGCGGCGTTGTCGGCGGTCATGGTGAAGCGCAGCCCCACCTTGATGCCGCGCGCCTTGCAGGCCCGCACCCCGGCCAGCGCCTGGGCATAGGCGCCCTCGCGGCCGCGGAACCAGTCGTTGGTGGCGCCGATCCCGTCGATCGAGATGCCGACATAGTCGAAGCCGACCGCCGCCACCCGGTCGGCGGTCTCGCCGGCGATCGCGGTGCCGTTGGTCGAGAGCGCGAGATAGCAGCCGATCCGGCGGGCGCGCTCGGCGATCTCGAAGAAGTCCCGCCGCGAGAGCGGCTCGCCGCCGGAGAGGATCAGGCAGGGGATGCCGAAACCCTCGAGATCGTCGAGCACCGCCATCGCCTCCGCGGTGGAGAGCTCGCCGGGAAAGTGCCGGTCGGCCGAGACGGTGTAGCAGTGCCGGCACAGCAGGTTGCAGCGCCGGGTGAGGTTCCAGATCACCACGGGCTTGACCGCGCCGGAACCGCGCCGGGCGCGCAGCGGCGTCGGCTCCACGAGCTGGTGCATGTATTGCGAGAGGCGGAACATCAGGTCTCTCCCTGGCGCTTGAGACGGAGCCCCGTCTTCTTGAGGATGCGGGTCGAATAGAGGATGTCGCGCGCCCGGCAGGCGGGGCCGAGCAGCGCCGCGATCTCGGCGGCCTTGGCCTCGACCTCGGGCCGGTCATGGCCATGCACCATGGCGAAGAGGTTGTAGGGCCAGTCCGGCAGCGCGCGCGGCCGGAGATAGCAGTGGGTGACGAATGCCAGCGCGCCGACCGCGGCGCCGAGGCGCTCGGCGGTCTCGTCCGGCAGGTCCCAGACCGTCATGCCGTTGGCGCCGAGGCCGAGCGCGTAATGGTTGGGCGCCGCGCCGATGCGCCGGATCACGCCGCGTGCCAGCATCGCCTCGAGCCGCGCCATCACCTCGGCCTCGGCGAGCCCGAGGCCGGCGGCGATCTCGGCATAGGGCGCCGGCACGAAGGGCAGCCCGCCCTGCGTCGCCTCGATGATCCGGCGGTCGGTCGCCTCGATGGTGATCCCGTCGGTCATGCCTGCACCCTGAAGCCGATGAAGAACTCGACGAGCTTGGGAAAGCGCAGCACCCGGAGCCCCGTCGCCGCCTCGATGCTTTCCGCCGCCGCCGCGATGCCCTCCGGCGTCTCGGTGGCCAGCACGAACCACATGTTGAGCCGGTGCGTGCGCGCATAGTTGTGCGCCACCTCGGGATGCGCATTGACCTCGGTCAGCACCGCCTCGAAGCGCTCCGCCGGCACCGCCATGGCGCAGAGGCAGAAGGCGCCGCCGAGCGCCGCGGCATCGTAGAACGGGCCGAACCGGGTGATGACCCGCTCCGCCCGCAGCCGCGCCAGCCGCTCGATCAGCACGGCCTCGCTGAGGCCGAGCCCCGCCGCCGCCTCGGCATAGGGCCGCGGCGAGACCGGGAAGCCGCCCTGCAGCGCGTTCAGGATCGCGCGGTCGGTGGCGTCGAGCGGGGCGGCATCGCTGTCCTTCATGCCGCGGCCTCCCCGCCCGGCCGGTGCGCCACCAGCGCGCCGCGCTGCTTGAAGCACCGCAGGCTGAAGAGCACCGCCTCCGGCACGCCCCCGAGGCCGGCGGCGGCGCGCGCCCGCTCCAGCACCTCCAGCGCCTCGGGGCGGGAGCGCGCATGGATCATCGCGTAGAGCGTGTAGGGCCAGACCCCGGGCACCGGGCGGCGCTGGTAGCAGAGCGTGACGCCGGGCTGCGCCGCGAGCCTCGGGCCGATCCCGTCGATCCCGGCCTCCGGCACCTGCCAGACCACCATGGCGTTGGAGGTCCAGCCCAGCGCGCGGTGGCGCAGGATCAGCCCGAGCCGCGAGATCACCCTGAGCTCCAGCAGCCGCCGGATCCGCGCGATCGCCACCGCCTCGCCCATGCCGAGCGCGGCGCCGAGCACCGCGAAGGGGCGGGCGGCGATCTCCAGCCCGTCGGTCAGCGCCTGCATCAGCGCGCGGTCGTCCTCGGCGATGCCGCCGAGCTGGCCCACCGGCAGCGGCGGCGGCATCGGCGCATGGCCCGCCAGCGGGAAGCCGAGATCGATGTTGAAGGGCCGCAGCAGCGGCAGGTCGAGCACCGCGAGCCCGGTCGCCTCGGCGATGCGCGCCAGCGTCGCGTCGACATGCGCGCGATCGGGGCCGGTGGCGACGAACCAGATGTTCCAGGCGTTCTCGCGCAGATAGGAGTGGTTGACCCCCGGCTCGGCGCCGATCGCGCCGGCGACCTCGGCGATCCGGTCCTCGGGCGCGGCGACCGCGGCCAGCGTGCTGGCCCCGGCGGTGTTCGGCCGCAGCGTCGCGCCGAGCCGGCTGATCGCACCGCGCGCCGCCAGACTGGCCAGCCGGTCGACCGCCTCGCCCTCGCCGATGCCGTGCGCCGCGGCGATCTCGCGGAACGGATGCGGCACCAGCGGGAAGCCGCGCTGCCAGCGGTCGAGCAGCGCGCGGTCGGTGGCGTCGAGCGTCGCGATCATGGCTCAGAGCCCCGTCCGGTGCGCGCGCGCGGTGAAGAAGATGCCCGACGGGCTCTCGGCGGCGATCTCGCCCAGCGCCTCGAAGCTCGCGGCGTCGTAGATCACGACCTTCCCGGCATCGCGCACCGAGACCCAGACCTCGGCGCCGCGCGGCGCGAACTCCATGTGCAGCACCGCCGGGCCGGGGGTGAGGGTGCGGAGGATCTCGCCCGAGAGCGTGTCGATCACCTGCACGGTGTCGTTGTCGGGATGCGCGAAGTTGACCCAGACCTGCCGCCCGCCGGGCCGCGCCACGGCAAAGACCGGCTGGCCGTGGACCGCGGTGCGCCCGGCCTCCGCGAAGCTCCGGGCATCGACCCAGAGGATCTCGTGCCGGCCGACCGCGGGCAGCGCGAAGCGCCCGGCCGCCAGCGCCCAGCCCTCGAGATGGGGCATCTTGTAGACCGGCAGCGGCGCCTCGCCGCGGCCATAGCCGGCCAGCACCCGGTGCGGCCGCGGCACCGCCTCCCAGAGATCGAGCCGGGTCAGCCCGTCCTCGCCGAAGAGCCCGGCGATATAGGTGCGGCCGTCGGGCGTGACCAGCGCGTCATAGGGGTTGCGGCCGATGCCGCGGATGCGCGTCACCGCCGGCTCGGCGCCGCCGGCGAAATCGGCGATCCAGGTCTCCCCCGCCTCCCAGAGCGAGAACACGAAGCGCCGGCCCGGCGCGTCGACCAGCCCGACGGTCTTGGAGCCGGTCGGGATGTCGGCGACCGGCGCCAGCGTCTCGGCATCGAACACCCGCACCCCGCCGGGCTCGTAGTTCGACACCGCCACCAGCCGGCCATCGTCGGAGATCGCGCCGCCGATCGCATTGCCCGCCTGCACCACCCGCGCGGCGATCCGGCGCTCGAGGATGTCGACCCGGGTCAGCCCGCCGTCGCGGCCGAAGACATAGGCGAAGCGCTCGTCCGGCGAGAACACCACCGAGGCATGGGAGAGATCGCCGAGCCCCTCGACCCGGCCGATCGCGGCGCGCTCCGAGCGATCGACGATCAGCAGCGAGCCGGTGGCGCGCTCCACCACCACGCCGAGATCGCCGGTGCCGCGGAGCTCCCCGGCGCCGGCGCGGTTGACCATGACCGTGGCGGCCAGCGTGGCGACCAGCAGGCAGAGGGCGAGAATGCGGGTCATTCCGGCCCGGCCTCGAGCAGATAGGCGGCGATCCACAGCGCGTCCTCCTCGGAAATCAGCGGCCGCCAGGGCGGCATCGGCGTGCCCGGCACCCCGTCGAGAATGATCTGGGCGATGCCCTCCGGCAGCAGCCCGGCGAGCGCGGCGGCCCGGATGTCGGGCCCGAGCCCGCCGGAGAGCCGCATGCCGTGGCAGGAGCCGCAGTCCTGCCGCACCAGCCGCTCCAGCGCGGCGGCGCGCTCCGGCACCGGCTCGCCGGCCGTGGCGGGCGCGGCCAGCAGCAGGGCACAGAGGGCAAGCCTAGACACGGAGCGCCCCGGCCGCGGCGCCCGCGCCCCCGGCGGCGAGCCGGGCGATCAGCGCGCCCGCGCCGCAGCCACGCAGCCCCACCACGCGGCCGATGATGAACAGCACCGGACCGGACAGCCCGGCCGCCCCGGCGGCCCCGGCGATCCCGGCGAGATCGGAGGTGAGGCGCCGCTCCTGCGCCGTGGTGGCGCTGGCGACGGCGAGCACCGGGGTCTCCGGCGCCAGGCCGTGGGCGATCAGCCGGCCGGCGATCTCGCCGATGCTGGCCGCGCCCATGTAGACCACCAGCGTCGTCTCCGGATCCGCCAGCCCGGCCCAGTCGAGATCGAGCGGCGCATCGGCCCGGCAATGGCCGGTGACGAGGCGCAGCCCGGTCGCCAGCCCGCGATGGGTGAGCGGCACGCCGCTGGCCGCCGCCGCGCCCTGCGCCGCGGTGATGCCGGGGACGATCTCCACCGGCACCCCGGCCGCGTGCAGCGCCGCCGCCTCCTCCGCGCCGCGCCCGAAGATGAACGGGTCGCCCCCCTTCAGCCGCACCACGGAGCGGCCCGAGGTGGCGAGCTCCACCAGCAGCCGGTTGATCGCCTCCTGCGGCACCGGGTGGCGCTTCGGCGCCTTGCCGACGGGGATCAGCTCGGCGCCCTCCGGCGCCAGGTCGAGGATCTCGGCGGAGACCAGCCGGTCGTGCACGATCACCGCGGCCCGCGAGATCAGGCGATGCGCCTTCAGCGTGAGAAGCTCCGGATCGCCCGGCCCCGCGCCGACGAGATGGACACGCCCGAACCGCGTCATGGTGATCCTCCGCCGCTGGCCGGATCGGCGGGAGCCATGGCCCCCGCCGGGTCTGGCGCGGGCCCGCGTCAGTAGACGTCGGCCCGGGTGTTGTAGACGTTGAACTTGCCGGTGGGCGTGATCAGGCGCTGGTCCTTGATCACGCGCGCTAGCTCGAGCGTCCGGTCATCGACCACCACGATGGCGGATTCCTTGTCGGCCGCGTTCCACACCGAGAACCAGATCTCGGTGCCCTCGCGGTTGAACTCGCCCTGCACCACGCGCGGCTGGCCATCCTCGATGCCGGCCCATTCGCCGATCGGCAGCACGGTGTATTCCGGCTCCTCCTGGTCGAGCTCGTCGACCCGGAACACCGCCACCGAGGCCGAGGTCTCGGCATCCGGGTTGAGCGGCGCATCGACATAGAGATGGTTCGAGGTCGGGTGCGACTTGACGAAGAGCGAGCCGCCGCCGAGGGCGTAGAGCTGCTGCACCACCGTCCAGGCCTGCTCCGGATGCCCCTCCGGGTCGGTGCCGATCAGCGCCACGGTCTCGTCGCCGAGATGCGAGGTCGCCCAGACCGGCCCGTGCACCGGATGCATCAGGTTGGCGCCGCGCCCCGGATGCGGGGTCTGCCCGCCGGTGTCGATCAGCGCGGCGAGCGAGCCCTCCTTGGTGTCGATCACCGCCACCTTGTTGCGGGCGTTGGCCGCGGTGAGGAAATAGCGCTTGCTCGAATCGAACCCGCCATCGTGCAGGAAGCGCTCGGCCTCGATCGAGGTCACCTTGAGGTTGCGGATGTCGGAATAGTCGACCAGCAGGATCTTGCCGGTCTCCTTCACGTTGACGATGAACTCCGGCTTGTAGTGCGAGGCGACGATGGCGGCGACGCGCGGCTCCGGGTGGAACTCCTGGGTGTCGAAGATCATGCCGCGGGTCGAGACGATCTTGAGCGGCTCCAGCGTGTCGCCGTCCATGATGACGTATTGCGGCGGCCAGTAGGAGCCGGCGATGGCATACTTGTCCTCGTAGCCCTTGAACTTCGAGGTCTCGACCGAGCGCGCCTCGGCGCCGACCTTGATCTGCGCCACCGTGGCCGGGGTCTCCATCCAGAGGTCGATCATGTTGATCAGCGCATCGCGGCCGATCACGAAGAGATAGCGCCCCGAGGCGGAGATCCGCGAGATGTGCACGGCATAGCCGGTCTCGATGATCGCATGGATCTCGTAGCTGGCGCCGTCGATCAGCGCCACCTGGCCCGAATCGCGCAGCGTCACCGAGAACAGGTTGTCGAGGTCGATGTCGTTCAGCTTCTCGGTCGGCCGGTCCTCGGGCTTCACCAGCACCTTCCAGGTCGCCTTCATCTCCGCCATGCCGAACTCCGGCGGCTGCGGCGGCTCGATCAGCAGGTAGCGCGCCATCAGGTCGATGGTGGCCTCGTCCATCTCGCCCGAGGTGCCCCAGTTGGGCATGCCGGCAGGCGAGCCGTAGGTGATGAAGTCGCGCAGGTATTCATAGCCGTTGGCGCGGGTGATGTCGGTGGTCAGGGCCTTGCCGGTGGCGCCCTTGCGCAGCACGCCGTGGCAGCCGGCGCAGCGCTCGAAATAGATCGTCGCGGCGCGGCTGAACTCCGCCTGCGTCATCACCGGATCGTCGGGCTTGAGGCCAGGGATCTCGACCTCGATCTGGCCGAGCGTGGTGGCGCTGAAGATGTATTTCGTCGCGGGCGAGTCGCCATGGCCCTCGGGCTCGTCCTGCGCAGCGGCACCGGCGGCGATCAGCGGGAACGCGACGCTGCCGAGCAGCGCGAGCTTCCGCAGGGACGTGAGTCGTGACATTGCCTGGTCTCTCCATTCCACGGGTGAGGCATGCAGAGCCTCTGCCGTCGCGGAACGGATCGCCTTGACTCTTGTTAAGGCCGGCGGTTTTCCGCCGCGCCACCCATGGGGCGGGCATTCCGATCGCCCGGCCGGCCATCCGTGCCGGCGGCTCCGGCACCGGCTGCCCGGGGAGATCCGACATGATGGGACCGCTGCGCATCGTCTTCGGGGAGGCCTTCCGGGTCTTCTTCCTTGCCGCCGCGCTCTTCGCCGTCGCGGCCATGGTCTACTGGGAGGTCTGGCTCGGCGTGCATGCGGCGGGCGGCATGGTCACGCGCACCGCCTTCGCGCCGCCGCCGCATCACTGGCACGCGCACGAGATGATCTATGGCTATGGCGCGGCGGTGCTCGGGGGGTTCTTCCTCACCGCGGTGCCGAACTGGACCGGCGGGCGCACCGCGCCGCTGCCCTTCCTCGCCGCCGTGGCAGGGCTCTGGCTGCTCGGGCGCGCCGCGGTCTGGGCCTCGGGCGGGCTGGCGCCCTGGCTGGTGGCGATCGCCGATCTCGCCTTCGCCCCGGCGCTGGGCCTGCGCCTCGCGCTGATGCTGGCGCGCCGGCCGAAGCCGCAGAACCTGATGGTGCTGGCGCTGCTGGCGATCTTCTGGAGCGGCAATCTCGCGGTGCATCTCGACTGGACCGGGGTCTGGCCCGGCGCCGCCGAGGCCGGGCTGCGCGCCGGGCTGCTGACGCTCACCGCGCTGATCGCTGTCATCGGCGGGCGAATCATCCCGGCCTTCACCACCAACGCGATGCGCAAGGCGGGGCGCGAGACCGGGCTGCCGCGCACCGGCCGGCGGCTCGACGCACCGGCCGTCGCCGCCGCCATCCTGCTGCCGCTCCTGCTGCTTGCCGGTGCGCCGGAGCCGGCGCTCGCCGGCGCGGCGGGCGCGACCGGCCTGCTGGCGCTCCTCCGCCTCGCCGGCTGGCGCGGCTGGTGGACGCGCCATGCGCCGATCCTCTGGACCATGCACCTCGCCTACCTGCTGCTCGGGCTCGGCTACCTGGCGCTGGCGGCGGCGCAGCTCGGGCTGGCCTCGGAGGTCGGCGCGCTGCATCTGCTGGCGATCGGCGGCATCGGCGGGATGACGCTGACGGTGATGACCCGGGCCGGCCTCGGGCATTCCGGGCGCCCGCTCGCGGCGCCGCCGGCGGTGGTCGCGGGGTTCCTCTGCCTGCTCGGCGCAACCGGGCTGCGGGCGCTGGCCTCCTTCGGCAGCCTCGCCGCCTATTACCCGGCGACGCTGGGCGCCGGCGCGCTCTGGATCACGGCCTTCGCGCTCTTCCTGACCGCGCTCTGGGAGCCGCTGACCACCGCGCGGCCGGATCGGGCCGGCGGTTGACTTTCGTTAAGGCCGCTCCGCCGGGGCCTGCCTAGGCTCCCGAGCGGCAACCAATCCGGGAAGGAACGTCGCAATGCGCGAAGTCATGACGAAATCCATGGCCCGCAACATCTTTTATGGCGGGTCACTGTTCTTCATCGTCATCTTCGTCGGTCTGACGGTGCACAGCCACATCTACATCGTGGAGACATCGACCGACACGGCGGGGCTGACAGAGAGCGTGGCGCGCGGCAAGCGGGTCTGGGAGCACAATGCCTGCGTCAACTGCCACAGCCTGCATGGCGAGGGCGCCTATTTCGCCCCCGAGGTCGGCAACGTGATGACCCGCTGGGGCGTGATCGACGACCCCGAGGGCGCCTTCGAGAGCCTCAAGGGCTGGATCGAGGCGCAGCCCAGCGGCATCGAGGGCCGCCGCCAGATGCCCGGCTACGCCTTCACCGACGAGCAGATCCGCGACCTGGCCGAGTTCCTCCGCTGGGCCGACCGCATGGACACCCAGGACTGGCCGCCCAACGAAGCCGGCTGAGGAGACAGAAAGATGAAATATCAGAGCCAATCCGTCGCCAAGGCCTATTTCGTCGCGGCCATGGCGCTCTTCGCGGTGCAGGTGCTCGGCGGACTGCTGGCCGGCTGGATCTATGTCGCGCCCAACACGCTGTCGGAGATCCTGCCCTTCAACACCGTGCGGATGCTGCACACCAACAGCCTGGTGGTGTGGCTGCTGCTCGGCTTCTTCGGCGCCGCCTATTTCCTGATCCCCGAGGAGAGCGAGCGCGAGATCCACTCGCCGATGCTGGCCTATGTCCAGCTCGCGATCCTGCTGCTCGGCACCGCCGGCGTCGTGGTGACCTACATCTTCGACCTGTTCCACGGGCACTGGCTGCTCGGCAAGGAGGGCCGCGAGTTCCTCGAGCAGCCGCTCTGGGTCAAGCTCGGCATCGCCGTGGCCGCCGTGATCTTCCTCTACAACGTCACCATGACGGTGCTGGCGGGCAAGAAGACCGCGATCACCAACGTGCTGCTGCTCGGCCTCTGGGGCCTCGTGGTGCTGTTCCTCTTCGCCTTCTACAACCCGGACAATCTCGGCCTCGACAAGCAGTACTGGTGGTACGTGATCCATCTCTGGGTCGAGGGGGTCTGGGAGCTGATCATGGCCTCGATCCTCGCCTTCCTGATGCTCAAGCTCACCGGGGTCGATCGCGAGATCGTCGAGAAATGGCTCTATGTCATCGTCGGCACCGCGCTGTTCTCGGGCATCCTCGGCACCGGGCACCACTACTACTGGATCGGCGGCCCGGCCTACTGGCAGTGGATCGGCTCGATCTTCTCCTCGCTCGAGGTGATCCCGTTCTTCGCGATGATGTCCTTCGCCTTCATCATGGTCTGGAAGGGCCGGCGCGACCATCCGAACAAGGCGGCGCTGCTGTGGAGCCTCGGCTGCGCCACGCTCGCCTTCTTCGGCGCCGGGGTCTGGGGCTTCCTGCACACGCTGCACGGGGTGAACTACTACACCCACGGCACGCAGATCACCGCGGCGCACGGGCACCTCGCCTTCTTCGGCGCCTATGTCTCGCTCAACCTCGCGATCTTCACCTATGCCTTCCCGATCCTGAAGAACCGCGACCCCTACAACCAGGTGCTCAACATGGGCAGCTTCTGGCTGATGGCCGGCGGCATGTGCTTCATGACCTTCGTGCTGACCTTCGCCGGCACGGTGCAGACCCACATGCAGCGGGTGCTCGGCGAGGACTACATGAGCGTGCAGGACGGGCTGGCGCTGTTCTACTGGATGCGCTTCGGCGCCGGCGTCGCGGTGGTGATCGGCGCGTTCCTGTTCATCTACGCGATCCTGGTGCCGAAGCGGCAGGAGATCATCTCGTCCGACGCCACGGTCGCGGCGGAGTGAGCGCGATGGACGGGACACCGGTCAGGGAGGGGGCGGAGGCCCCCTTCTACCTCCCCCAGGGCGACGAATGCACGCTCTTCGCCGCCGCCCATGCCAATGCCCTGCCGCTGCTGCTCAAGGGCCCGACCGGCTGCGGCAAGACCCGGCTGGTGGCGCATATGGCGGCGCGGCTCGGCCGGCCGCTCTACACGGTCGCCTGCCATGACGATCTCTCCGCCGCCGACCTGATCGGGCGCTATCTGCTGAAGGGCGGCGAGACGGTCTGGGCCGACGGGCCGCTGACCCGCGCGGTGCGCGAGGGCGCGATCTGCTATCTCGACGAGGTGGTGGAGGCGCGCAAGGACGTCACCGTGGTGCTGCACCCGCTCACCGACGACCGGCGCATCCTGCCGATCGACCGCACCGGCGAGGAGCTCGCCGCGGCGCCCGGCTTCATGCTGGTGGCCTCCTACAACCCCGGCTACCAGAACATCCTGAAGACGCTGAAGCCCTCCACCCGCCAGCGCTTCCTGTCGATCGAGATCGATTTCCCGAAGCCCGGGCAGGAAACCGAGATCGTCGTCGCCGAGAGCGGGCTCGACCCGGCGCGGGCGGCGGCGCTGGTGCGGCTCGCCGGCAAGCTGCGGGCGCTCCGCGGCCAGGATCTCGAGGAGGGCGTCTCGACCCGGCTCGTGGTCTATGCCGCGACGCTGATCGCCCGGGGGATGCCGCTCGAGCGCGCGGTGCTGGCCGCGATGATCGAGCCGCTGACCGACGACGAGGACGTCCGGCGCGGCTTGCTCGACCTGGTCGCCGCGGTGTTCGGGTAGCGGGCGATGACCCGGATCGAGTTCGAGCCCTGGGAGCCGGAGGAGACGGTCGGCAAGCTCTGGCACGCCTTCGCCAGCAGGCTCGATGCACCGGCCAGCCATGCGGATGCCGCGGTCGGGCTGGACGAGGTCGCGGGCCGGCTCGCGGTGTTCTTCCGGGGCCTCGGCGGCGGCGCCGGCGTGGAGATCCGCGCCGCCGCGCCGGAGGAGAGCCGGCACCGGCTCTCCCGCCGCCGCCGGCTCGGGGTCGCGGCCGAGCGCATCGCCCGCGCCGCCTTCGACGGCGAGACCCTGCGCCTGCCGCCGCGGCTGGCGGCCTTTCCCTGGCGCGAGGCCAATGCCGCGCTCTATCTCTGGCTGGCCGCCTGCGCGGCCCATGCCGTTCCGCCGCGCCCGGAGGCCGACCCGCTGGCCGCGGATGTCGCGCAGCTCGCGGCCGCGGAGGCGACCGTTGCCGCGACGCTCGGCGCCTGTCCGGGCCTGCGCGCGCTGCATCGCGAGCTCTGCACCGCCGCCCGTTCGCTGCGACCCCGGCGCGCCCTGCCCGCCGCCGAGGCCGCGCTCGAGGCCGCCATCCTCGCGATGCTCGGCGGAGAGCCCCCGCGGGATGGCCTCGCCGCGCGCATCCATGCCGCCATCCGCTCCGGCGCCGACGCGCGCTGGCAGGCGCCGCGTGGCTACCGCCCGCCGATGCCCGTGCCGCTCTGGCCGGCGTTCCGCGCCGCCGAGGCCGGCGCCGGGGCCGAGCCCGACGCGCCCCGGCCCGAGAGCCCGCGCGAGCAGACCGAGAGCGAGATCCGCCGCGCCCGCCGCCGCAAGGCCGACCAGCCGGCGCGCAGCGACAGCCTGATCCTGCACAAGTTCGAGGCCATCCTCTCCTTCGCCGAGTTCCTCAACCTCAACCGCCGGGTCGACGACGACGACCCCGAGACCGCGCAGAAGGCCGCCGAGGACGCCGACGAGATCGCCCTCGCGCGCTCCGAGAAGGCCCCCGCCACCCGGCTGAAGCTGCATCTCGACCTCTCGCCGGCTGAGGCCGAGCGCGAGCGGCTCTCCGGCGAGCATCTCTATCCCGAATGGGACGCGCGCAGCGGTGCCTATCTGCCCGACCATGCCCGCGTGCTGTCGAGCACCGCCGAGGCCGCCGCCGGGCCCGCCGCCGCCGATCCGGCCGCCGGGCGGCGCATCCGCCGGGTCAGGCGCCAGTTCGAGGCGCTGCGTCCGCGGCGGGTGCTGCTGCCGCGCCAGCCGGACGGCGCCGAGCTCGATCTCGACGCGGCGGTCCGCGCCGAGGCCGAGCTGCGCGCCGCCGGCCGGGGCAGCGAGCGGGTCTGGCTCGCCAGCCGCCCGGAGGCGCGCGACCTCTCGGTCTCGATCCTGCTCGACGTCTCGCGCTCCACCGAGAGCGCGGTCACCGGGCGGGCGGTCATCGAGATCGAGCGCGAGGCGCTCACCGCCCTGGCCTGGGGCATCGAGGCCGCCGGCGACGGCGTCGCGATCCATGCCTTCTCCTCGCTGCGCCGGAACCGGGTCTTCGTGCAGCGCTGCAAGGGCTTCTCCGAGCCGATGGGGCCGGTGGTGGAGGCCCGGATCGCCGGGCTCCGGCCGGGCTTCTACACCCGCCTCGGCGCGGCGCTGCGCCATGTCTCGGCCGGGCTCGCGCGCGAGGGCCGATCGCGCCGGCTGCTGCTGGTGATCACCGACGGCAAGCCGAACGATCTCGATCACTACGAGGGCCGCCACGGCATCGAGGACAGCCGCATGGCGATCCGCGAGGCGCGCCGGGCCGGCCATGCGGTCTTCGGCATCGCCGTGGACGCCGAGGGCAAGGCCTGGTTCCCGCGGATCTTCGGCCGCGGCGGCTTCGCGGTGATCGCGCATCCCGACCGGCTGACCCGCGCGCTGCCGGAGATCTACCGGCACCTGGTGGCGGCATGAAGGACCGCGCCGGCGCGCCCGCCAGCGAGCTCGACGCGCTGCCGGGCGACCTGATGATCTGGGTGCTGATCGTCTCGGAGCTTCTGGTCTTCGGCGCCGGTCTGGTCGCCTTCGCGGCCGTCCGCGCGACGGATCCCGAGGGCTTCGCCCTGGCGCAGCAGGGCCTCGACGGCAGGCTCGGCGCGATCAACACCGCGGTGCTCGTCACCAGCGGCTGGCTGATGGCGCTGGCGGTCCGGTTCCGCGCCTCCGGCAGGCGCCGCGATGCCCGGCTGGCGATCGGCGGCGCCGCTCTCCTCGGGATGGTGTTCCTCGGGGTCAAGGCGATCGAATACGCGCACAAGATCGCCGCCGGCATCGGCACCGAGACGCATGCGTTCTACACCTTCTACTACCTGCTGACCGGCTTTCACGCCGCCCATGTGGTGGCGGGCATCGCGATCCTCGGCCTCGTCGCCTGGCGCGACAGCCACGACAATCTCGAGACGGGGGCCGCCTTCTGGCACATGGTCGACCTGGTCTGGGTGGTGCTGTTCCCGGTGATCTACCTGCTGTGAGAGAGGCGATGCGCATCCATCTCCGCGACCCGCTGACACGCGCCTGGCTGCTGCTGCTGGGGCTCAGCCTCTGCACCACCGCCATCGCGATAACCCGGGACCGGCTGCCCGCGGCGCTGGCCGGCGCGCTCCTGCTCGGCTTCGCCTGGGCGAAGATGCGGATCATCATGCGCGGCTATCTCGGCCTCGCCGCCGTGCCGGCCATCGCGCGCGGCTTCGACGTCGCGCTGGGGGCGGCCGCGGTGCTGATCTATGCGCTGTTCCTGATCCCGGAGCTCTGAGCCGCCGGGCGCTACTCCGCCTTGCGCCAGAATTCCGAGCGGTCGCGGTTCACGAAGGCGCGCAGCTCCGCGGCATCGGCGATCGCCGCGTGGTTGCTGCGAACCTCCACGCCCGCCTCGCGCAGCCGCGTGAAGGCCCGGCTGAGGCTCTCCGGCTTCATGCCGAGGCGCCCGGCGATCAGCACCTTGTCATAGGGCATGGTGACGGTGCAGGCGCCGCTTTCGGAGCCGCAGAGGTTGAGCAGGAACTCGGCGACGCGCTGCGCGCCGGTCTGCGCCTTGAGCTGCTCGACCTGCGCCACCAGCTCGTGCAGGTGCCGATAGGTCGCCGAGAGGATGGCGGTGGCGATCTCGGGATTGGTGCGCATCCGGTCGAGCATGGTCGGCGCGTCGAGGCGCAGCAGCCGGCAGTCGGTCACCGCCTCGGCATTGACCGGATAGGTCACGTTCTGGAAGGCGACCGCCTCGGCGAAGCTCTGCCCCCTGGTGAAGACCGCGACCACGGCCTCGGAGCCGCCATGGGTGATCCTGAACAGCTTGACCCAGCCCTCGAGCACGATGAAGGCGCGGTGGGCCGGCTCGCCCTGCAGGAAGACGGTCTCGCCGCGGTCGTAGTTCCGGATCGAGGAATGCTGCAGCAATTCGGCCGTCAGCTCTTCCGACAGCCCGCCGAGGAGCGCGGATTGCCGGACCACTGCGGTCTCGCCGGGTGAAATCATGCGTCTGCCTGCCCTGTAATCGCGTTTCATGCCCCAATCGGTCCGCAGCGCGGACGCGAATCGCATGCTAGCACCGTTGGCCTCGCGGCCTCGCGATTTGATTGGAGCAGGGCGGCGGCGGCCGGTCGCCGCCGCAGGTCTCCGCGCGCCCCGGATCGGGCACTCGGATCGACGCTGAGAGGAAATTGGTGCGGTCGAGAAGACTCGAACTTCCACCCCATTGCTGGGACAGCGACCTCAACGCTGCGCGTCTACCAGTTCCGCCACGACCGCACCGGGGAACGGGGCGGAGATAGCAGCGCCGTTCACCCCACGCAAGAGCCCCGGTGCAGAATCTCCGCATCTTGCCGGGCGGCCGTGGAAGCCGTAGCACCGGGGCATGGTGGAATGGCGCGTCAGCGACGGACTGACCCCCTATGCGGAGGCAGAGGCCTGGATGGAGGCCCGTGCCGGGGCGATCGCCGCGGGCGAGGCGCCGGAATGCCTCTGGCTGCTCGAGCACCCCCCCCTCTACACCGCCGGCACCAGCGCCCGGCCCGAGGACCTGCTGGACCCGCGCTTTCCCGTGCATGCGGTGCGGCGGGGCGGGCAATACACCTATCACGGGCCGGGGCAGCGGGTGGTCTATGTGATGCTCGACCTGACGGCGCGGCGCCGCGATGTCAGGCGATTCGTCCACGCGCTCGAGACCTGGGTGATCGCGGCGCTGGCCAGCTTCCAGGTGACCGGGCTGGTCCGGCCGGGGCGCGTCGGGGTCTGGGTGACGCGGCCCGAGAAGCCGCCGCAGCCGGATGGCAGCCCGGCCGAGGACAAGATCGCGGCGATCGGCGTGCGGCTCCGGCGCTGGGTCAGCTTCCACGGCCTCGCGATCAATGTCGAACCCGATCTCGAGCATTTCGGCGGCATCGTCCCCTGCGGCATCCGCGGCCACGGCGTGACCAGCCTCGTGGATCTCGGCCTGCCGGCGGAGATGGCGGATCTCGATCTCGCGCTCAGGCAGACATTCGAGACCAGCGTGGATGCCATTTTGCCACGCCTCGACGCCCGTGATCCTTGACTTTAGCGATTTCTGAGTCCTCTCACGGGCGCTAGTTTCGACCGGTCGGCCCGGAGACGGCCGCAGCAAAGGAAGGGAGACAGGAATGATCAAGTCCGTGATGAAGGGCGCCCTCGCCCTGGCCCTCGTCGGCCTCGCCGGTGTTGCCCAGGCCGACGGCGACGCCAAGAAGGGCAAGCGGGTCTTCAACAAGTGCAAGGCCTGCCACGTGCTCGACAAGGAGCAGAACCGGGTCGGGCCGCATCTCGTCGGCATCATCGGCCGGCCGGTCGGCGCGGTGGAGGACTTCAAGTATTCCGACGCGATGATGGCCTGGGGCGAGGGCAAGACCTGGGACGACGCGACCCTCGCGGAGTATCTCGGGAATCCCAAGAAGGTCGTGCCCGGCACCAAGATGGCCTTCGCCGGCCTGAAGAAGGACGACCAGATCGCCGACCTCATCGCCTTCATCAAGAGCGAGTGACCGGCGTCCCGCTTCCGGACTGCGGCCGGCCCTCCCACGAATCGGGCCGGTCTCGGGCGTTCCCGCGCCGCGTGCGACAGTAGGCCCTTGCCCCTGCCTGCCCGAGACCGGCTGCGGCGCTTGTCCGGCCATGGGGCTCGCGCTATGACCAAGCGAGATATGTGAAAAACGGCGGACTCGCTCTGCTGCGACGCGAAATGGGAGATGTTCGATGGCTGACGCTGCAGTGCACGCGCATGACCATGGACACGGCCGCGGGTTCTTCACCCGCTGGTTTTGTTCCACGAACCACAAGGATATCGGGATCCTCTACATCATCACGGCGGGCTTCGTCGGGCTGATCTCGGTAGCCTTCACCTGGTACATGCGCCTCGAGCTCATGGAGCCGGGCGTGCAGTACATGACGATGAGCGACGGATCGCCGAACGGCCACCTGTGGAACGTGCTCATCACCGGCCACGGGCTGACCATGATGTTCTTCGTGGTGATCCCGGCATTGTTCGGCGGCTTCGGCAACTATTTCATGCCGCTGCACATCGGTGCGCCGGACATGGCCTTCCCGCGGATGAACAACCTCTCATTCTGGCTCTACGCCTCGGGCTGCACCATGCTGATCCTGTCGCTGGTGGTGCCGGGCGGCAATGCGCAGCTCGGATCGGGCGTCGGCTGGGTGCTGTATGCGCCGCTCTCGACCCGCGAGGCCGGCATGTCGACCGATTTCGCGATCTTCGCGGTGCACCTCTCGGGCGCCTCGTCGATCCTCGGCGCGATCAACATGATCACCACCTTCCTCAACATGCGCGCCCCGGGCATGTCGCTGATGAAGGTGCCGCTGTTCGCCTGGTCGATCTTCATCACCGCCTTCCTGATCCTGCTGGCGCTGCCGGTGCTGGCCGGCGCGATCACCATGCTGCTGACCGACCGCAACTTCGGCACCACCTTCTTCGACCCGGCCGGCGGCGGCGACCCGGTGCTCTACCAGCACATCCTCTGGTTCTTCGGCCATCCCGAGGTCTACATCCTCGTGGTCCCGGGCTTCGGCATCATCAGCCACGTGATCTCGACCTTCTCGAAGAAGCCGATCTTCGGCTACACCGGCATGGTCTTCGCGATGGTGGGCATCGGCGTGCTCGGCTTCGTGGTCTGGGCGCACCACATGTACACCGTGGGCATGAGCCACAACGCGCAGGCCTATTTCATGCTCGCGACCATGGTGATCGCGGTGCCGACGGGCATCAAGATCTTCTCCTGGATCGCCACCATGTGGGGCGGCTCGATCGATCTCAAGACCCCGATGCTCTGGGCCCTCGGCTTCCTGTTCCTGTTCACCGTGGGCGGCGTGACCGGCGTCGTGCTCTCCCAGGCCGGCATCGACCGCGCCTATCACGACACCTACTATGTCGTGGCGCACTTCCACTACGTGATGTCGCTCGGTGCCGTCTTCGCGATCTTCGCCGGCTTCTACTACTGGATCGGCAAGATGTCCGGCCGCCAGTATCCCGAGCTCTGGGGCAAGATCCATTTCTGGACCATGTTCATCGGTGCCAACATCACCTTCTTCCCGCAGCACTTCCTCGGCCGCCAGGGCATGCCGCGCCGCTATATCGACTATCCGGAGGCCTTCGCCTTCTGGAACGAGATCTCGACCTATGGCGCGATGATCTCGGGCGCGAGCTTCGTCTTCTTCCTCTACATCGTCTACTACACGGTGACGAAGGGCGAGAAGGTGACCGAGGCGAACTACTGGAACGACCGCTACGCCACCCTCGAGTGGACGCTGCCGAACCCGCCGCCGGAGCATACCTTCGAGCAGCTTCCCACCAAGGAGATGTGGGACAAGCAGCCGGCGCATCACTGAGGCCGCCACACATGGCGCCGCACGACGAAACGACGGCCGGGGCGGAAGCTCCGGCCGTTGCCGCTTCCGGCCCCGGCGCGGCGGCCGACTGGGAGGAACGGAACGATCCGCCCCTCTACCGCGCCACGATCTGGCCCCACAGGTCGCGCATTCCGGGCGGGCGCCGCCGGATCATGCTGATCGCCGCCGCCGGCTTCTCGATGCCGCTCCTGGCCGCCGCGGGCACCCGCGCCTTCTGGGGGCTGCTGCCGTTCTGCCTCGCCGGCCTCGGGATGCTCTGGCTCGGGCTGGCCCGCTCGGCCCGCGAGGGACGCCTCGTCGAGGAGCTCACCCTCTGGCGCGACGAGATCCGCGTCGAGCGCCGCGAGCCCACCGGCCGGGTGCTGCGCTGGCGCGCCTTTCCCGGCTTCGTCCATGCCCATCTGCACCCCCGGGGGCCGGTGAAACCCTATCTCACCCTGACCGGCGGCGGCCGCGAGATCGAGCTCGGGCGCGCCCTCACGGCGCCCGAGCGCATCGCGCTGAAGGCCGAGATCGATGCGGCGCTGGCCGCGCTCCGCTAGGCCTGTCATTCTTGAACCGACCGGTTTCCGCAGCCTGCGATCCCGGCTAGTCAGGTGCCGACAGGACAGGCGAGGCAAGCATGACCGACGAGCAGGGCGACCCCGGCACCGAGCGCGTTCCCGAGCGGGCTGAAGACGAATACCTGCTCGACAGCGAGCTCTTCGAGGCCGTGGTCGAGGCGGTCGAGGCGCAGGATGCGGGCGCGCTTGCCACGCTGATCGCCGATCTGCACGTCGCCGATCTCGCCGACCTCGTCGAGCAGCTCAAGTTCGACCAGCGCATCGCCTTCCTGACGCTGACCTGGCCGGTGATCGACAAGGACGTCCTCGCCGAGCTGCAGGAGAATGTCCGCGACGAGCTGCTGCCGGAGCTCGACCCGACCCTCGTCGCCGAGGCGCTGCGCGAGCTCGACACCGACGACGCGGTCTATGTGCTCGAGGGCCTCGAGGACGAGGCGCAGGAAGCCGTGGTCGAGGCGCTCGAGCCCTCCGACCGGGCGATGATCTCCAAGTCGCTGACCTATCCCGACTACTCCGCCGGCCGGCTGATGCAGTCGGAATTCGTCAAGGCCCCGCCGTTCTGGACGGTCGGCCAGATGATCGACGAGATGCGCAACTCCGAGCACCTGCCCGAGCAGTTCTACGATGTCGTGCTGGTCGATCCGGCGATGCGGCCGCTCGGCAAGATCTCGCTGGCGCGCATCCTCGGCTCGCCGCGCCCGGTGATCCTCGAGAGCCTGATGGACGAGCACATCCGCACGCTGCACGTGGAGGATGCCCAGGAAGACGTGGCCTATGCCTTCAACCAGTATCACCTGGTGTCCTGCCCGGTGGTCGACGACGACGGCCGCGTGGTCGGCGTGATCACCATCGACGACGCCATGGAGGTCCTGGAGGACGAGGCGGAGGAGGACATCAAGCGCCTCGGCGGCGTCGGCGACGAGGAGATCACCGACCGGGTCTGGGCGATCACCCGCCGCCGCTTTCCCTGGCTCGCCGCGAACCTCGCCACGGCGATCCTCGCCTCGGCGGTGATCGCGATCTTCGACGACGTGATCGGCAAGCTGGTCGCCCTCGCGATCCTGATGCCGATCGTCGCCTCGATGGGCGGCAATGCCGGCACCCAGACCCTCACGGTTGCCGTGCGCGCGCTCGCCACGCGCGACCTCACGCCCTCCAACATGATGCGCACCGTCGGCCGCGAGACGCTGGTGGGCCTGCTCAACGGGCTGCTCTTCGCGCTCGTGATCGGCGCGGCGACATGGGCGCTCTATGGCAACCCGATGCTCGGCGCGGTGATCGCGGCGGCGATGGTGGTCAACATGCTGGTGGCCGGGCTGGCGGGGATCCTGATTCCCATCGGGCTGGAGCGGATCGGCGCCGATCCGGCGCTCGCCTCGGGCACCTTCGTCACCACGGTGACGGATGTCGTCGGCTTCTTCACCTTCCTCGGGCTGGCGGCGCTCCTGCTGCTCTGACCCTCTCCCCCGACCCGCGGACTTGACCGAGGCGCCAGGCGCCTTCCATAGCACGGCGAAGCAACAGGAGGCCCCATGCACGCGATCCCCCAGAGCATCGACGAGACCCAGGAGCTCCTTGCCCGCACCGGCTATATCTGCGGCCGCGGGCTGGCGACGGTGACCTTCCTCGGCCTGAAGCTCGGCCGGCCGCTGTTTCTCGAGGGCGAGGCAGGCGTCGGCAAGACCGAGATCGCTAAGGCGCTGGCGCAGGCGCTCGGCAGGCGGGTCATCCGCCTGCAATGCTACGAGGGGCTCGACGCCGCCTCTGCGGTCTACGAGTGGAACTACCCGGCGCAGATGATCGAGATCCGCCTCGCCGAGATCTCCGGCGACCGCGACCGCGAGAAGCTGACCGGGGATCTCTTCTCGGAGCGCTTCCTCACCCGCCGGCCGCTGCTCGAGGCGATGAGCCCGCAGCCCGGCGGCGCGCCGGTGCTGCTGATCGACGAGCTCGACCGCACCGATGAGCCCTTCGAGGCCTTCCTGCTCGAGGCGCTCTCGGATTTCCAGGTCACCATCCCCGAGCTCGGCACGATTCGCGCCGCCGAGCCGCCGATCGTCATCCTCACCTCGAACCGGACCCGCGAGGTGCATGACGCGCTGAAGCGCCGCTGCCTCTACCACTGGGTCGACTATCCCGACATGGAGCGCGAGTTGGCGATCCTCCGGACCCGCGCGCCGGAGGTCTCCAGGACGCTGTCGGAGCAGGTGGTGGCCTTCGTGCAGCGCCTGCGCACCGAGGATCTGTTCAAGCGCCCGGGCGTCGCCGAGACCATCGACTGGGCGCGCTGCCTCGTCGCCCTCGACGCCGTGCAGCTCGATCCCGAGACCATCACCAACACGCTGGGCGCGCTGCTGAAATACCAGGACGACATCGCCCGCTTCCAGGGCTCCGAGGCACGCCGCGTGCTCGAGCAGGTGCAGGCGGGCATCGGGAGCGCCGCGTGAGCCGGGCGCCGGGGGCGTCGATCGCCGTCCCCGAGCACGGCCGGCTGGCGACCAACATCGTGCATTTCGGGCGGGCGCTGCGCGCCGCCGGCCTGCCGGTCGGCCCGTCCCGCATCGTCGAGGCGATCCGCGCGGTGGAGGCCGGCGGGCTCGAGCGGCGCGAGGATCTCTACCACACCCTCGCCGCCTGCCTGCTGAGCCGGCGCGAGCACCGCTCGCTGTTCGACCAGTGCTTCCACATGTTCTGGCGCGACCCGAAGATCCTCGAACAGGCGATGGGGCTGCTGCTGCCGGAGATCAGGGCGCCGGCCCACGAGCGCGAGAAGAAGGCGGCCGAGGCGCGCGCCGCGCAGGCCCTCACCGCCGGCAGCAGCGCCGCGCCGCCCAGGGCCGAGCCCGAGGGCGAGGAGATCGAGTTCGACGCCTCGCTCTCGTTCTCCGATGCCGAGCGCCTGCGCGGG
Source organism: Paralimibaculum aggregatum (assembly GCF_030270585.1). Taxonomy (GTDB): domain Bacteria; phylum Pseudomonadota; class Alphaproteobacteria; order Rhodobacterales; family Rhodobacteraceae; genus Thermohalobaculum; species Thermohalobaculum aggregatum. Next base: position 4,593 of record NZ_BSYI01000035.1, on the reverse strand, counting down.
CGCGACTTCGAGCAGATGACCGCCGCCGAGGAGGCCGCCGCCCGCCGCGCCATCGCCCGCCTCTCGCTGCCCGTCCGCCCGATCGCGACGCGGCGCACCCGGCCCGAGCCGCATGGCGCCCTGCCCGACTGGCGCGCGACGATGCGGGACGCGATGCGCCGCGGCGGCGAGATGCACGGCCTGGCCCGCCGCGGCCGGCGCCAGCGCTGGCCGGCGCTCGTCGCGCTCTGCGACATCTCGGGCTCGATGGCCTCCTACAGCCGGATGCTGCTGCATTTCCTCCATGCCGCCGCCAATGCCAGGCAGGCCGGCTGGAGCCGTGTCCATGCCTTCACCTTCGGCACCCGGCTGACCAACATCTCCCGGCACATGGCGCACCGCGATGTCGACGAGGCGCTGGCGCGCAGCGGCGCCGAGGTGCTGGACTGGGAGGGCGGCACGCGGATCGGCGGCTGCCTCGAGGAGTTCAACCGCGACTGGTCTCGCCGCGTGCTGGCCCAGGGCGCCGTGGTGCTGCTGATCACCGACGGGCTCGACCGCGACGACCCGGGCCGGCTGGCCGCCGCGGCCGAGCGCCTGCACCTCTCCTGCCGCCGGCTGATCTGGCTCAACCCGCTGCTGCGCTGGGACGGGTTCGAGGCCAAGGCGGCGGGCATCCGCGCGCTGCTGCCGCATGTCGACAGCTTCCGCGCCGCGCATTCCATCGCCAGCCTCGAGGCGCTCTCCGAGGCGCTGACACGCCCGGACGACAGCGGCGAGAAGGCCCGGCTGCTGCGCGCCGCCGGCGCCTAGCCCGGCCTCGGCGGGCGCCCCAGCGGCGTGGTGTCGATGCCGAGCCGCGCCCGCGCCGCCAGCATCATCGCGGCGCGATAGCCCACCATCGAGACCGCGAGGCCGATGGCCGCGCCCATGCCGCCGAGGCTCGGCACCAGCGCCGTGCAGAGGGTGATGTTGGCGGCGGCGCTCACCGCCATCCAGCGCATGTGCAGCCGCTCGAAGCCGGTCATGTTCATCAGGTCCGGCGCCGGCCCGCAGAGCGAGGCGAGCAGATAGCCGATGCCGAGCACGATAAGCTCCGGGAAACCCGCGGCATAGGCCGCGCCGAACACCCGCCCGAGGAACCACTCGCCGAGGAAGCAGGCGCCGATGAAGAGCACCAGGATCAGCCCGCTCGCCCCGCGCACGGTGGCCGTGACGATCCGCTGCAGGCCCGGGGTGTCGCCCTCGGCATGGAGCTTGGAGAACATCGGCGTCGCCACCATCGCGAAGGGCAGCGAGGCATAGTTGCCCAGCAGCGCGACCTGCAGCACCACCCGGAAGAGCCCGGTCTCGCGGTCGGTGCCGAGATTGCCGAGCACCAGCATCGCCGTCTGGTCATAGACCTGGAAGAGCGCGATCGAGGCCGCCATCGGCATCGCCGCCCGCACCCAGACCGGCACCTCGCGCCGCATCGGCCCGGGCGCCTTCACCTCGGCCGGCGCCAGCCGCCACAGGATCGCCAGGCCGGCCGCCACGCTCACCGCCGTGGCCGCGGTGTTGAGCAGCATCGCGCCGGGGGCATCCAGCGGCACCGAACCGGCGAGCCAGAGCGCCCCGAGGAGCAGCCCGAGCTGCAGCGCCGGCCGCACCACCAGCTCGGGCGTCAGCGCCGCCACCACCTTCTGCAGGCCGCGCAGCGTGCCGTTGAGCAGATGTCCGAAGGCCACCAGAGAGGCGATCGCCAGCCCGGCATAGAGCGTGTGCCGGCGCTCCGCCGACAGCGCCTCGCCGGCCAGCTCCGCCGCGCCGATGGTGGCCAGCGTCAGCAGCAGCCCGGCAACCAGCGCGATCCGGGCCGCCCAGGACCAGAGCCCGCGCATCAGCGCCCAGTCGCCGCGGCTCTGCGCCCGCGCGGTCTCGCGCATCAGCAGCACCGAGAGCCCGAGCCGCACGAAGACCGAAAGGATGTTGAGGATTGCCAGCGTGTAGGCATAGACGCCGAGCTGGTCCGGCCCGAGCACGCGGGCCAGCACCACAGCGACCGCCAGCAGGAGCACCAGATGCGCGGCATAGAGCATTCCGCTGACGCCGACCGCCATCACCAGATGGCGCCCGGTGCCGGTGCCCGGCGACAGGGCCGAAAGCCAAGGGCGGCGGTTCACAACCGCCGCCCTGGCAATCCGGATCGCTGTGTGATCATCCTGGAAATCTGGAGCGGGCGATGAGATTCGAACTCACGACTTCAACCTTGGCAAGGTTGCGCTCTACCCCTGAGCTACGCCCGCATGCTTCAGCGCGGAGGGATATCGCAGATATCCCGGGGCCTTGCAAGAGAGAATTTTGCGCGGCCCCTGCGCTGTTTGGTCGGAGTGAGAGGATTCGAACCTCCGGCCCCTGCCTCCCGAAGACAGTGCTCTACCAAGCTGAGCTACACTCCGTGCCGTGCCCCCCTATAATTTCCGCCGGCCGGTTGCGCAAGGGGGTCTGCGCCTCTTGCGGCGATCTGATGGCCTGACTAATCTGCGCCGACGTTGGGGCGTAGCCAAGCGGTAAGGCAGCGGTTTTTGGTACCGCCATGCGCTGGTTCGAATCCAGCCGCCCCAGCCATCTCCCATTCCTGCCGTCTCGCAGACCGCGTTCCTGGCGCCGGCCCGGCCGGCGCGATTCCCGCGCCCGGAGGCGAGTCCCTCGGCCGGACATGAGAAAGGGCGCCGCGGCGGGCGCCCTTCTCCGTGATATGGCGGGCAAGGCCTGCACCTCGCCCGGGATCGCGATCAGGGGAAGATGTCCCCGAAGCCGTCGATCGTGAAGATGAAGGCCTCGTCCCAGACATTGTCGCCCTGCGAGTCGCCGTCGCCGGCATCGTACTCGTCGTAGCCCGGGTTCTCGTACTGCGGGAACTCCGCACCGCCCTCGGACGCGTTGGTGAAGGTGAACTCACCATCGTTGCCGATGCCGGAACCGTCGGTCACGAAGAAGGCGATGTCACCCTGATCGAAGACATCGTCCTCGGTGCCGACATCGATGATCACCAGGGCATCGGCGCCGTCCTCGACCACCAGCACATCCCAGTTCGGGTTGTCGCCGCCGGTGAGACCGAAGTTCTCCTCGATGTTCTGCGAGATCGAGCCGAAGATCGCCTCGACATCGAGCTCGTTGGCCGGGTTTGCCAGGCCCTGGATGGCCGGGAACTCCTGCCACGCGCTGCCGAGCCCGCGGATATCGAAGAGATCCTCGCCGTGGACGAAGCTGACATAGGTGTCCGGGCCGCCCTCGGTCGGACGGCTCTCGTCGTAGGCGCCGATGACGTAGATGTCGTCGCCGTCGCCGCCGTCGATGGTATCGGCACCCAGACCGCCCTCGATGATGTCGTCGCCGTCGCCGCCGTCGATCACGTCGTTGCCGTCGTCGCCGGTGATCAGGTCATCGCCGTCGCCGCCATCGATGGTGTCGTCGTCGTCGCCGCCGCCGATATCGTCGTCGCCGTCGCCGCCGTCGAGCTCATCCTCGCCGCTGCCGCCGCGGATGAGATCGTCGCCGTCCTCGCCGAAGACGGTGTCGTTGCCGGTGTCGGCCGGGTTGTCGAAATCGTCGCCGTGGATCGAGTCGTCGCCCTCGCCGCCGAAGATCAGGTCGTCACCCTCGTCGCCTTCGAGCGTGTCGTCGCCCAGCTCGCCGTCGATGACGTCGTCGCCGGCACGGCCGTCGATCTCGTCGTCGTCGCTGTCGCACTCCTCGTCGGCCAGCTCGTCGGTGTCGTCGTCGCCGTCGCCACCGAAGATGGTGTCGTTGCCGTCGTCACCCTCGATGTCGTCGTCCTGGCCGCCGCCGAAGATCAGGTCGTCGCCGTCGCCGCCGTCGATGTCCTCGCCGAACTCGTCGTTGCCGATCAGCGTGTCGTCGCCGTCGCCGCCGTCCATGTCGACCTCGAAGCCGCCTTCGGTCAGCAGATCGAAGGCCGACACGTCGAGGTTGTCACGGCTCAGCATGTTCTCGACCAGCTCGCCATCGTCGCCCTGGGCGTCGATATCCACGCTGCCCACGCCGGAGATGATGAGATTGTCGTAGTCGAAGGTGCCGTTGGAGATGGAGATGTTGCCACCGTTGAGGTTGACCTTGGTGACGCCGAGCATGACCGCGTTGCGCAGGTCGAGGTCCTGATCCTCGCCCTGGTCGGTCCAGGCCGCCAGGCCCTCCGGCACCTTGAAGTCGTCGTCGATGGTGCCGACGGTGTTGATGTCGTTCACCCAGACATCCATGCCGTCCATGCCGTCGATGCGGATCGAGTTCTCGTCGATGCGGACCACGTCGTAGCCGCGCGCCTCGAGGGCATCCTCGACGGCATTGGTGACCTCGATGTCATCGGTGGCATCGGCAACGTCGCCGACGATGATGGTCTCGGTGACGTTCTTGCCCTTGATCAGGAAGTCGAAGACGAAGCCCTCGTTCTCGTCGTCGCCGTCCTCGTCCTCCTCGTCGCCGTTGTCGCCATCGGCCTGGAAGGTGATGGTGACGCCGTCGCCTTCGAGAACATCGTCGAGATCGGTGACGTTGAGCACGAAGCCGCCCGCCGCATCGGTGATCACGTCGTCGATGTCGGTGTCGCCGTCCTCG
>NZ_BSYI01000034.1 GCF_030270585.1 Paralimibaculum aggregatum | reverse complement strand
AGCACCGAATTCCCGCTGCGCGGCATGGTGCTCTGCGCCGACTGCGGCAGCCCGCTGACCGCCGCCTGGTCGCGCAGCAAGACCGGCGCGCGCCATCCCTACTACTTCTGCGTCAAGCGCGGCTGCGCCTCGAAGCGCAAATCCATCCGGCGCGCCGAGATCGAGGACGCCTTCGAGGACATGCTGCGCGCAATGCGCCCGACCGAGACGCTCTTCGACCTGGTCCGTACCATGTTCCGCGATGCCTGGGAGGCACGCGGCGCGCAGATGGCAACCCTCGCCCGCGCGCTCAAGCAGGAGGCTGCCGCGATCGACCGCAAGGTCGCCAACCTCCTCGACCGGATCGTTGCGACGGAGTCGCCACACGTGATCGCCGCCTACGAGGCGCAGATCGAGAAGCTGGAGCGGGAGCGGATCCTGTTGACCGAGCGGCTGGGCAAAACCGGCAAGCCGCGGGAGAGCTTCGAGAAGATGTTCGAACTCGCGCTCGACTTCCTGTCAAACCCTTGGAAAATCTGGGAAACAGGCCGGTTGGAGATGCGCCGGACGGTGCTTCGGCTGGCCTTTCGGGACCGGCTCAGCTACTGCCGGAATGAGGGGTTTCGAACCCCGAAATTGTCACTACCGTTCAATCTCTTAAGAGAGATCAACATGCCAAATTGCAGATTGGTGGACCCGAGGGGATTCGAACCCCTGACCTCTGCAGTGCGATTGCAGCGCTCTCCCAACTGAGCTACGGGCCCGGTGGGGGTCCGATACGCGCCTCCTCGGCCCCTGTCAAGCCGCCGCGCTTGCCCGTTCCCGATCGGGTCGCTAGGTGTGTGGCGCAGCCCGCAAGCCTCAGGACCCAGCCCATGCAATCCTTCCTCGCGATCTTCAACCTCGCCCTCGATCTGGTCTTCTGGATCATCATCATCCAGGCGATCCTGAGCTGGCTCGTCGCCTTCGACGTGGTCAATCTCCGCCAGCGCTTCGTCTACCAGGTCTGGGGCAGCCTCAACCGCCTGACCGAGCCGCTCTACCGCCCGATCCGCAACATCCTGCCGGACATGGGCGGCATCGACCTTTCGCCGCTGGTGGTGATCTTCGGGCTCTATGCCCTGCGGATCGTCGTCAACAACAACCTCGCGCCGCTGGCCTATGGCTGAGCTGCCCTGGCGCGCCGGGCCGGAGGGGATGCGGCTGACCGTCCGCCTCACCCCGCGGGCCGGGCGCGACGGGATCGACGGGCTGGCCGAGATCGACGGTCGGCCGGTGCTGCGCCTGCGGGTGGCGAGCCCGCCGGTGGACGGCGCCGCCAACGCCGCGCTGGTGAAGCTCGTGGCCAAGACGCTGGGCGTGCCGCGCTCGGCGGTGCGGATCGCCTCGGGCGAGACGGCGCGGATCAAGACGCTGGAGATCGCCGGCGACGGCGCGGCGCTGGCCGCCCGCTGCGCCGCCCTCACGGAGGGCTTCTAGGCGCCCGCGATTGGGTGTATGGTGCAGCACGCGGGATATGGCGGTCTCCCGCGGACAGGCTCAGGCCCAAGTATCGCAGGATGCTGCATGGGAGCCTGCCATGGACCACGCCCTTCCCTCCGCAACCCCGGCCGAGGCGCTTGCCGCGCAGGCCGGTGGCGCGGTGCTCGTCGATCTCCGCAAGCCGGTGGCGCGCATCGCCAGTGGCCAGACGATTCGCGGCGCGGTCACGCGCGATCCCTTCGCCTTCGGCCATGACGATCCGCTGACCGCGAGCGCCGCGCCGGTGATCCTGTTCTGCGTCCATGGCCACGAGGTCAGCCAGTATGGCTGTGCGCTGCTGCTGCTGCACGGGCGGCAGGCGCGCTATGTGACGGGCGGGTTCGCCGCGCTGGTCGAGGCCGGCGCGCCGCTGGTACCGCTCGCGGCCGAGGAGCACGCGCGATGAAACATGCCGATCCCGCCCCGCGCCTCGCCGAGGCGCTGCCGATCTACGTGAAGATCGGGCTGCTGTCCTTCGGCGGCCCGGCCGGGCAGATCGCGTTGATGCAGGGCGAGCTGGTCGAGCGCCGCGGCTGGGTTCCGGCGGCGAGCTTCGACCGCGGGCTGGCATTCTCGATGATGCTGCCGGGACCGGAGGCGCAGCAGCTCGCGACCTGGCTCGGCTGGCGGCTGCACGGGCTGAAGGGGGGCATCGCGGCCGGGCTCGCCTTCATCCTGCCGGGCATGGCGCTGATGATCGGGCTGGCCTGGGTGGCGGCGGCGCATGGCGCGGTGCCCTGGGTGGCGGCGATCTTCGCCGGCATCCAGCCGGTGGTGATCGCGGTGGTGCTGCAGGCGATGCGCAAGCTCTCCGGCCGTGCGCTGGGCTCGCCCTGGCACTGGGCGCTGGCGGTTGCGGCCTTTGCGGCGATCTGGGGGCTGGGCGCACCCTTCCCGCTGATCGTGGCGCTGGCGGCGCTGGCCGGGCTCGCCCTGCCCCACGGCGCGGCGGAGGCCCCGGCGCCGGACGCCCCGCGCGGGCTCTGGCGGCATTTCCTCGCGACGCTGCTGGGGTTTGCCCTGCTGATCCTCGGTGTCTTCGGGGCGAGCCTCGCGCTGTTCGGGACGGAGCCGGTGCTCGACGTTGCCGAGCTCTTCCTCACTGCGGCCTTCGTCACCTTCGGCGGCGCCTATGCGGTGCTGCCCTTCGTCGCCGACCAGGCGGTGGAGAGCTATGGCTGGCTGACCCCGGCGGAGATGCTGAACGGGCTCGCCATCGCCGAGGCGACACCCGGGCCGCTGATTCTCGTCAACACCTATGCCGGCTTCTTCGCCGGCTGGACCGGGACAGAGAGCGCCGGGCTCGGCGTCGCCGCCGCCCTGCTCGCGACCTTCTACACCTTCGCGCCGAGCTTCATGCTGATCCTCGCCTTCGCCCCGGCGGTGGAGCGGCTGCACCGGATCGGCTGGGCGCGGCGGGCGCTGGCCGGGGTCTCGGCGGCGGTGGTCGGGGTGATCGCCAATCTCGCGGTCTATCTCGGCGAGGCGGCCTTCCTGCCGGCCGGACCGGCGGCGCCGGACTGGGCGAAGATCGTGCTCTTCGCGGTGGCGCTGCCGCTGGTGTTCTGGTGGCGCATCGGCGTGCTCTGGCTGGTGGCGGGGGGCTGCCTCGCCGGGCTCGGGCTGCATGCCGCCGGGCTGCTCTGAGGGCTCAGAGCTCGGCCTCTCCCGCGGCGGTTGCGATGCTGGCGGCGAGGCGGGTGGCGCCTGGACCGGGGCGGAATTCGACCGGCGCCGCCCCGGTCACCGGCCCGAAGGCGGCCCCGGCCGCCTCGGCACCGGCGCCCGCGATCTCCAGCCGCCGCAGCCGAAGCCCCTGATCGCCCAGCCGTTTCGCCGGATGCAGCCCGCTCTTCCAGCGGATCGCCAGCGGCCAGGCACCGCCGAGCGGCAGCGCGGCCGCGGTGGTCAGCGCCACCTCCCAGGTCAGATCGTCGCGCGCGAAGGGCAGCCGCTCCAGCGCGAGGCCTGCGGGCGGCGCGAGCCCGTCGAGGGCTTCCAGCGCCACCGCCCAGGTCGCGAGCACCGGGCCCCCGGCGAGCCGCGCCTGCATCGCCGGATCATCGAGCCCGAACCAGCGCGGCCGGGGAGGGGTCCGGCCCTCGGGATCCACCGCGATCACCTCGAGATAGGCATTCCCGAGCCCCCAGAGCGCGTTCCTCGTGCCCATCTCGGCATGGCGGCCGAAGGCGCCCGGCGGCGTGCCGAGCCGTGCCTCCGCCCAGGCGACGCCGCCTGCCAGATCGGCGGCGCAGACCACCAGGTGATCGAGCTGCATCAGTCTTCCTCCCGCCGCGCGCGCCGCGCCTCGAACCAGCTCCGGGCGCCGGCAAGCCCGGCCCGCCCGTGCTGCAGGGCCTTGCGGGCCGCGCGCAGCGCGCCGGCGGAGTGCCGCGGCGCGTGCTTCAATTCGGTGCCGAGCGCCTGTGCCCCGCGGCCGAGCATCGGCAGCGCCGAGGACATCGCCGCCCCCGCCTGCCGGCGCAGATGCCGCGGCAGCTCCGCGGCGGCCGCCTTCAGCCCGTCGGTGCTGGCGAGCTTTGGCAGCACCTGCATCAGCCGGTCCGGCGCCGCCCGGCGCACCGAAAGGCTCTGCGCATCCACCACCGATCCCGGCCCGACCAGCACATAGACCGGCACGCCGGGGCGGAGCCATTCGCGCACCGCGCGCACCCGCGTCACCTCGGTTGCCAGCGGATCGGAGAGCTCCTGACCGTCGGCCAGCGGCGCATCGCCGTCGAGCGCGGCCCAGGCGGCGCCGTGCAGCTTGTCGAATGCCTGGCGCGGGGTCACCGGAAGCGGCGCCAGCACGATCTCCCGCCCGATGAAGGGCGCGAGCCCGCGGGTCATCGCGCCGTGACATTCCGGCAGGCCCGGATTCTCCGGGGCGAAGACATGGATGGCCACCCAGGCCTCGAGCGGGCTGACCCCGGTGAAGGCGGTGCGGGCCGCCTGCCTCGCGCCATCGGGCGACAGCAGCACCCCGGAGCCGCCATAGCGCACCGCCGCCACCGGCCCGATCCCGGCCAGCGTGCCGGCGACCAGCGTCACCACGGTGGCATAGGCCTTGGCCCAGAGCGGCCCGCTGCCGAGGCCGGTGCAGGAAATCCGCAGATGCGTGCGGTGCAGCGCCAGCGCCGGCTCGGGATCCCAGCTCGAGGCCGCCCGCAGCCCCGGATCGAGCGGCGCCGGGGCGAGCTTCGTGCGGTGGACCTCGAAGGGCACCCGGGCGCCCTCGATCTCGAGCGCTGCCGCAGGCTGGCCTTCGGGGCCCGCGATGCGGGAAACCCCGAGCGTGCCGATGCCCGGATACTGATCGGCGAGCAGGCCCGCGACCCGGTCGAGGTCGAGCCGCCACGGCTTGTCGAGTAGCACCTCGGCGCTGTAGCCCGATTCCACGCCCGCCTCCCCGAAATCGCGTCACCGGGAGACTAGCGCGGCCGGCGCGGCGGGAACAGCCTCGAGGACGGCCCGGGCGGGCACGGTGCGCGAAGAAGACGGCGCCGCGCGAGGGGGCGGCGCCGGGTCGCGTCCGGCCGGGGTGGCGTGGCTTGCCGCCCCCGCGCAGGCGGGGGCGCGTCGCTCAGGCCTGGGCCTGCGCCTGCTGGCCCTTGAACAGCGGCACCACCTTCTTGCGATGGGCGACGAAGAAGTGGAGATCCGCCAGATCGCCCTCCTCGAGCAGGCAGATGCCGTTGATCGTGGCTGCCGCGCGGGCCGCGGTGGTGACGCCCGCGGTGGTCACGATGCCGGCGGCGTCGAGGCCGAAACGGTCGCGCGCCTCGATCACCGTGGTCAGCACGTCCTCGTCGAGCGGCTCGCCGGTCTGGCGGCAGCGCAGGCCGACGATCAGGTCGCCGCGCTCGGCGAAGATGTCGATGGCGTCGCTGCCGGGCGAATCGGTGGTCTGGGTCACCCAGCCATGCTCGTCGAGCACGGCGGCGCAATCGCGCGCGAAACCGTGGGTCCGGCGCGAGAGCAGGCGGCGCTTGAGCCCGTCGGACATCCGGGGGCCGCCGGAGGATGCGGCGGGGGCGGGGGCCTCGCGGCTCATCGCCGGGTCGAGCAGCTCATGCGGCATCGGCGGCATGTAGGCCGGCGAGCTCGGCCGGCTGGGCTGGTAGCCGAGCGAGACCTGCCGCGCGCCGATCTCCTCGGGCGAGGGCGGCGCGAGCAGCACCGGCGCCGGGCGCGGCGGCAGCGCGGCGCGCTCGCGGGTCTGGCGCTGCGAATCGCTGATCAGGAACTCCACCTCGGCGGTCACCGTGGCGATCGCCTCGTGGCGGCTCAGCGTGCGCGCCATGAAGGAGGAGGACATCAGGAACCGGTCGGCCTCGTAGGCCCAGCTGCCATATTCCGGTGCCCCGAACTCGTCGCGCGCCACCGAGCGGGCGAAGGCGTTGAGCAGCGAGGCCTCGTTCTGCACCACCAGGGATTTCAGCTGGCGCAGATCGGCGACGCGGTCGATCAGCATGGCGCCGGGGCTCTGCGCGCGGCTCTCGGCCAGCGGGTCGCGCAGGTCCTCGAAGCCGCGGAGCGCCTCGCGGGCCTTGCGGCGCTGCTCCTTGGCGCGCAGCTTGGCAGCGAGGCCGGGATCGGTGTCGGCAGGCAGGCCGGACATGCTGTCGGCCGGACGTTCCGGTGTCGCGCTGCGGGCGCGCTCGACCCGCCGCTCCAGTGTGCGCTTGCCGCGCCGGTCGCTCAGCCAGATCCAGTATCCGGCGGCGGAGATCACGAGCACGACAAGGCCCTGCACCGGCGGAATCGTGGTCCCGCCGTTGGCATACATCAGAATCAGCAGGCCCGGGGTCGGGGCGACGAACAGGGAAACGGCCAGATTGAACAGGAATGTCAGAGCTTTCATAGGACAACTCACCTTCACGACACGAAAACCACACCACTCTTTGATTTATGATATGCCACGGTCTGAAGGGTCAATGGAAACTGCCGGAATCCTTCGAAAACACACTTCATATGCCTCCGAAACGCAACAAAGATAGCAATCTGGCACAAACCATCTCGGTTTGCGGGGCGATGTGCAGGATGCAATTGGGGGGCGATTCGGTCATGGAGCGGCTGCCTTCGGAGCGTAACCACGGATGACCGGCGGCGAGCTTTCTGTCTATTTGTCGTCCGCCCTCGGGTTCGGCGGGCTGGCGGCCGGGGCGCTGCTGGCGGCAGTCCGGGTCGCCGGCAGGCGGATCGGGCTCCGGGGGGCGCTGCTCGCCGCGGCGGCGGCGGCGATGCTGGCACTGGCGCTGCATCCGCTGCCCGATCCGGCAGGGCTCGATTGCAGCACTGGCGGCGTGCCGTGGCGGCTGGCGCCCTTCGCCTTCCTCGACCGGGCGACCGAGCTCGCCGCCGAGGGGGCGCCGCTCCGGGCCTGGGCGGGCGATCTCACGGTGAGCTCTGCGGCGGCGAATCTCGCGATCTTCGCGGTGCTCGGCTGGCTGGCCGCCGGTCTCCCCGCTGTCCGGGCCTGCGGCCGCGGCCGGGCGCTCGTCGCCGTGACGGCGGCCGGTGCCCTCTACAGCCTGGGCCTGGAGACCGCGCAGGCGACCGGGCTGTTCGGGCTCTATCCCTGTCCCTACCGGGCCTTCGACCTGGACGACCTGATCCTCAACACCGCCGGCGCGGCACTCGGCGCAGCGCTGGCAATCGCCGTCAGAGGATCCCGTCGAGCGCCTCGGTGAGATCGAGCCCGCGATCAGTGGCATCGGCGATCAGGATCACCCGGCGCCCGAGAATCGCGGAATGCACGGCGCGTGGCCGGCCGTCTTGCTCCACCCCCTGCGCGCCGAAGGCGATCGAGCGCAGCAGGCCCGCATCCGAGGTCTGGTCGCATTCCTCGGTGATCAGGATCAGGCTGGCATAGGGGTGGAACGGGTGCCCGGTGCGGCGATACCACTCCACCGCGACGAAATGGTGGCCGCGATGGTCGAACCGCGCCTCGGCCATCGAATAGGTGGTGTTGAGCACCCCGCCGGTCTCGCCGTCGTTCCATTCGAGATCCGAGAGTTTCATCGCACCATCTCCGCGCCAGCCAGGCCCCGGCGATCCCTATCAGCCGGAAACATAGACAAGATACCCCCCATAGATCCCATAAATCGCGAGCAGGGCAACGGGGAGCACCCGGCGGGCCGGTGCCGAGCGGGCCAGCGCGAGGAGCACGAGGGTGGCGACGACGAGCAGCGCGGTGTCGATCGCGAGATGCCGCGAATAGACGATCTCGGTGACCAGCGCGGTGACGCCGAGAATGCCGAGCAGGTTGAAGATCTGGCTGCCGGCGATGTTGCCGAAGACGATGTTGGGCCGGCCCTTGCGCGCCGCCGAGATGCAGGAGAACACCTCCGGCAGCGAGCCGCCGGCGGCGATCACGGTCGCGCCGATCACCGCCTCGGGGATGCCGAGATAGGTCGAGATCGCGACCGCGCTGCCCACCGCCATGTCGGCGAGAAAGGCCATCGCAACGCAGCCGCCGACCAGCAAGGCGAGGCTCGCGGCGAGGCTCTTCTCGGGCCCGGAGAAGCCCGGATCGGCCTCCGCCCCGGCGCTGCCGCCGCCATTGAGGCTCTGCCAGACATAGACGACGAAGAGGATCGTCAGCCCAATGCCGGCGACGCGCGGGATCACCGCATGATCGCCGCTGCCAGTCATCACCGTGACCGCGAGCAGCGCCAGCGACGCGGCGAGGCCGATCACCAGCGCCCGGGTATACTCCCCGCCGATCGGCCCATAGGCGACGAACAGCCCGGCCAGCCCGATCCCGAGGCAGACGTTCACGATGTTGGAGCCGACGAGGTTGGAGATCACGATGTCTCCCTGCCCCTCGAGCCCGGCGGCGATGTTGATCGCGAGCTCCGGCGCCGAGGTGCCGACCGCGACGATCACGCTGCCGACCACGAACTCCGGCAGGTTGAGCCTTCCGGCGATGGCGATCGCGCCGGTCAGGAAGAAATCCGAGGCCATGATGAGCAACGCGAGGGATGCGGGCAACGCGACGATGCTGAACCAGAGATCGGCGGTCACGCGGCCCTCCTGCACGGCTGAACGGCCCGGCGGTGCTCGAATGGCCCGGGCGCGATGGGTGCTTAGAAAGGTGCTCGGGCGCTGACTGTCAAGGCGTGGCTCCGTGCCGCCGGGCCGCGGGGCAGTTTTCCGTTGCACCCGCACAGCGGGAGCGCTAGGCCGCAGGCAACCGAGAAACGCCGCCCCTGCGGCCCCTGCGCGGCGCATCGCCCGCGGCGCGCCCGCCGATCCGAGGAGAGACCGCCGATGCGGCGCCCCCTGCTCGTCCGCCTGCGCAACATGGCACATCGCGTCGTCGTGCATGCCGTGCGGCTCTGGTACACGAAGCTCTGGGGCATGCAGATCGGCCGCGGCAGCCGGATCTCGCTCAGCGCCAAGCTCGACCGCACCAACCCGCGCGGCGTGGTGATCGGCGAGCACACGGCGCTGACCTTCGGCGCGGTGGTGCTGACGCATGACTTCGTCAACCGCGAGCACAAGACGACGCGGATCGGCAGCTATTGCTTCATCGGCACCGGTGCGGTGATCTTTCCGGGGGTGACGGTGGGCGATCATTGCATCATCGGCGTCAACTCGGTGGTCATGCGCGATGTGCCATCCAATTCCCTGGTGATGGGCAACCCGGCGCGGGTGATCGAGCGCGGCATCGAGACGCTGGCCTTCGGGATGCGGCCGCGCCCGGGCGAGCGGCTGCCCGACGGGCGGATCTTCGGCGAAGGCGAGCCGCCGGCAGAGCCCCCGGGACCGGGCTGAGGCGAAAGGAAGAGGAGCGGGACGATGCGGGAGAAGATCCGGACGGTGTTCGAGGAGCTCTGGGCCGAGCAGGAGGAGGGACCGGCGCCGGCGCTGGCCGACGACACGGTGCTGCTCGAGACCGGGCTCGACAGCCTCGGTTTCGCGATCTTCGTGGCGCGGCTCGACGAGGAACTGGGCTTCGACCCCTTCTCCGCCGCGGAGGAGGCCTATTATCCGCAGACCTTCGGCGAGTTCGTCGCCTTCTACGAGAAGCACGCAGGCCGGAGCGCAGCGGCGGAATGACCGCGGCGGGCGCTGTGCGGCTCGGCCCGGCGCTGGCGGCGCGCGGCGATGCGGTGCTGCTGCTGCCGGGGCGGGACGTCGCCGGCGCGGCGCTGGCGGCGCGGGTTCCCGGCGCCGCGCTGGCCCCGGCGCTCGGCGCCGGCGCGGCGCTCTGCCTCGACGACCCGGCGGAGCTGATCGGCGCGCTGGCGGCGCTCGACGGGCGGGCGGCACGGCTGCTGCTGCTGGCGCCGGGGCTGCCGGCGGCGCCGGTTTCCGAGCTGATGGCGGCGGCGGGTCTCTCCGCGCTGGTCAGCCGGCGGGAGGATCTGCCCGGCGCCATCGCCCCGGAGGCAGCCTTCGCCGAGGGCAGCGCCCCGGCGCCGCAGGAGACCGACTGGGTGCTCACCACCTCCGGCACCACCGGCACGCCCAAGATGGTGCGGCACCGGCTCGCCGGGCTCGCGCGCACGGTGAAGCCCGCGCCGGAGGGCGCCGCCCCGGTCTGGGGGCTGGTCTACGAGCCCACGCGCTTTGCCGGCATGCAGGTGGTGCTGCAGGCGCTGCTCGGCGGCGGGCGGCTCGCGGCGGCGCCGGAGGGCACCCCGATCTCCGACCGGCTCGCGCATTTCGCGGCCAGCGGCGTCACCCATCTGTCGGCCACGCCCACCCTCTGGCGGCGCATCCTGATGGATCCTGCCGCCGCCGGCCTCGCACCCGGCCAGATCACCCTCGGCGGCGAGATCGCCGACGATGCGGTTCTGGGCGCCCTCGCCCGGCGCTTCCCGGAGGCGCGGATCCGGCACATCTACGCCTCCACCGAGGCGGGGGTGGGCTTTTCCGTGCGTGACGGGCGGGCGGGCTTTCCCGAGAGCTACCTCGCCGGGGCGCCGGGCGGCGCCGCGCTGAAGATCCGCGGGGAGCGGCTCTGGCTGCGGCCGCCGGGCATGCCGCCGGAGCCGATCGGCCCGGGGCCGGCGCGGGACCCGGACGGCTTCATCGACAGCGGCGACCGGGTCGCCGTGGAGGATGGCCGGGTGCGCTTCCTCGGCCGGCAGTCGAGCGCGGTGAACATCGGCGGCGCCAAGATCCAGCCCGAGGAGATCGAGCGGCTCGTCAACGCGCATCCCGAGGTGGCGCTGGCCCGCGTCGCGGTGCGGCCGAGCCCGATCACCGGCGCGCTGCTCACCCTTTCGGTGGTGCCGGTGGCGGCGCCCGAGGACCCGGCGGCGCTGCGCCGCAGCCTCGCCGCCTATTGCCGCGAGCACCTGCCGCGGGAGGCCCGGCCCGCGAAGATCACCATCGCCGGGCCGGAGGCGCTGGACGAGGGCATCACCGCGGCGGGAAAGATCGTCCGCGCACCGGCCGGAGGGGAAGCATGACCGCGACAGAGACCGACACCGCCCGCCGCCAGGTCTGGGTCACCGGGGTCTCGCGGGGGCTGGGGCTGGCCATCGCCGCGCGGCTCCTCGACGAGGGCCATGCGGTGCTCGGCCTCGGCCGCCGCCCCGGCGGGTTCGCCGCGTTGGCCGAGGCCATGCCGGAGCGCGCCGCCTTCGCCGAGATGGATCTCTCCGCGCCGGGCGCGATCGGCACCATCGCGCGGGATCTCCTGCGCATCCACGGCACCCCCTGGGGGCTGGTCAACAACGCTGCCGTGGGGCTCGACGGGGTGCTGGCGACGCAGCACCAGTCCGACATCGAGCGGCTGATCGCCACCAACCTGACCGGCCCGATCACGCTGACCAAGTTCGTCTGCCGGGCGATGCTGGCGCGCTCCGAGGGGCGCATCGTCAACATCTCCTCGATCATCGCCAGCACCGGGTTCCACGGGCTCAGCGTCTATGCCGCCTCCAAGGCCGGGCTCGAGGGCTTCACCCGCAGCCTCGCCCGCGAGCTCGGCAAGCGGGGGGTGACGGCGAACTGCGTCGCGCCGGGCTACATGGAGACCGAGATGACCGCAGGGCTCGCGGGCGGGCGGCTCGAGCAGATCCGCCGGCGCGCGCCGCTCGGCCTCGCGGCGCCGGAGGATGCGGCCGCGGCGGTGGCCTATCTCATCGGCCCTGGCGGCGCGAAGGTGACCGGCACGGTGCTGACGGTGGATGGCGGCAGCACAGCCTGAGGGCGCCGGCCGGGACCGCGTGCCATGGCGGCGCCCTTCGCTCCGGAACGCAGCATGTCCGCCGGCCCGGAACCCCCGTGGCCGCGAAAGGGCGCGAGATCCGGGTGCCCTGCCAAAATCGGAGCCATGCCGGGGCGGCGCCGGTTCCAGAGGCCGGGATGCGGGGCGTTCAGCGCTCCCCGGCCGGGGGGTAGCCGCGGATCCACTCTGCCTGCCGGCGCCAGAGCGCGGCCCAGGGCTCGGCCGCCTCGCGGTGGCGTTGGCGCCCGGTGAGCCGCGCCGCCAGCCCGTAGCCGAGCGCCCTGAGCCCGACCCCGAGCCTGTAGAGGTTGCGCCCCGCCCAGGCCGCAGGGGGGCTCCAGTGCTTGGCGATCAGCGTTGCCTTGCCGGAGAGCAGGCGCAGCGCCTTCTCGGTACGCACCCGCTCGGAGGCGCCGCCGTGGTGGACGATCATCGCCTCCGGCGTGCAGCGCGGCCGGGCGCCGAGGGCGCGGGCGCGGTGGCAGAGATCGGCCTCCTCGGCATACATGAAGTAATCCGGGTCGAAGCCGCCGAGACGCTCCCAGAACGCCCGCTCGATCAGCAGGAAGCAGCCGGAGACGATATCGACCCCGCGCTCGGTGTCGCGCCCCCAGCCGCCGATCCCCTCCGGATTGGTCAGCTCGGAGCGCGGGAACAGGACGGAGAGCCCGGTGGCGAAGGCGGTGAGCGACCAGAGCGAGAGGCGGCCCCAGGCGGAGCTCGGATTGGGGGAACCGTCGGCGAAGATCGTCCGCCCGCCCCAGATCATGGCCTCCGGACGGCGCCGGGCGAAGGCCACCAGCCGCTCGATGGCGCGGTCGCGGACCACGGTATCCGGGTTCAGCAGCAGCAGGTAGCGCCCCCGCGCCGCCTCCGCCGCCCGGTTGTTGCCGCGCCCGAAGCCGATGTTCTCGGCGAGCCGGATCAGGGGAATGTCCGGATGCGCGGCTGCGATGGCATCGGCCGAGCCGTCGGCGGACGCGTTGTCGAGCACGATCAGCTCGTGCGGCAGCTCCGGTGTCTCGGCGATCACCGAGGCGAGGCAAGCCAGCGTCATTTCGCGGGTGTTGTAGCTCACCACGAGGATGGAGACCTCCGGGGCGGGCGGTGGCGGGGGCGGGGCCTCGCCGGCGCCCTCGGCGGCCGGGTCACGGGTGGCCATGGCGCATCTCCCTCAGCGGTTCCAGGTGGCGGCGCCGCGGCGGGCATCGCCGGCCACCAGCAGCGCCAGCATCCGCCGCGCGCGATAGGCCCGGATGCGCGCGAGGGCATAGATGGCCAGCGCCCGCTCGCGCGGGCCGGCGACCCGGTCCTCGCGCAGGATCCGGGGCAGTTCCGCCGGCGGCGAGAGCGCCAGCGCGGCCGCCTTGGCAGCCCAGCGCAACCGGGCACCGGCGCCGCGCGGCAGCTCGGCGAAATCATGCGCCATCTGCCGGTCGATCTTGGCGAAATACTCCGTGAAACTCCGCCGCGCCGGGTGATACACCACCATCTCCGGCACATAGCCGAGGCCGAGCCCCAGCGCGCCGGCACGGCGGCCCCAGTCGCGGTCCTCTGCGACGCCGATGCCGGCGAAGGGGCCGACGCGGGCAAAGCTCTCTGCCCGCATCGCGAGATTGCCGGTGCCGGTGAAGCCCTGCCGCGCGATGTAGTGCTCCATGCGGTAGGCATAGATGCTCTCATAGGCCTCCAGCGCGGAGGTGCGCGGCGCCTCGCGGGGAATGCGGACATCGCCGCCGAGCACCTCCGGCCGGCCGGGCGCCTCGGGGCCGAGCCGCGACCAGATCGCCGCGAGCCAGCCCGGGGCGGCGCGGCAGTCGGCGTCGATGAAGCCGAGCACCGGGGCGCGGGCCGCCGCGGCGCCGCGGTTGCGCGCCGGGCCGGGGCCGGGCTCGGGCTCCGCCAGGAGGCGCGCGAAGGGATGCGCCGCGACCTCGGTCTCGGGCAGCACGGCGGAGCCGTTGTCCACCACGATCGCCTCGAAGGGCGGTGCGTCCGCCTGCGCCGCCAGCGCCGCGAGCCCGCGGGCGAGCTCCGCCGGCTGGTTGAGATGCGGGATCACGACGGAGATCTGCGGGGCAGGGGCGGTGTCGGGGGCGATCGCGGGCTCCATGGGTTCGGCCGGCCTCCGCAGAGGCTAGAAGCTGAGGCGTTTGAAAACGGTTTCCGGCAGCGCGCAGATCACCCCCATCACCAGGCGCCATTTCCACGGCATGTAGACCGCGCGGCCCCTGTCGGCGGCGCGTTTCACGTGGCGCGCGAGCCCGGCCGCGCTGTCGGTAAGCGGCGCGGGAAGGTCCATGCCCTCGGTCATCCGGGTCGCGACGAAGCCCGGCTTGACGGTGAGCACCTGCACGCCCTCGCGCCACCAGCGCTGGCGGAGCCCGGAAAGCACCGCGGTGAGGCCGGCCTTCGCGGCGCCGTACCAGTGGTTCTTGGCGCGGCCGCGCTCGCCCGCCACCGAGGACAGGCCGATGATCGTGCCGCCCCCTGCGGCGGCAAGCCGCCGGGCGGCCTCCTCGAGCGCCGCGGCGGGGCCGATGAGATTGGCGGCGACGACATGCGCGGCCTCCTGCGGATCGGCCTCGGCGCGGGCCTGCTCGCCGAGATAGCCGACCGCCTGGATCACCACCCGGGGCGTTGCCGGCAATGCCTCGAAGAAGGCGGCTATCGCACCGAGATCCAGCGCGTCATAGGCATGCGCCGTGGCGGTCACCCCGTGGCGCAGCGCGAGATCGGCGCAGTCCGCCGCCAGCGTTGCCGGATCGCGCGCCGCCAGCATCAGCGGATGGCCGGCGGCGGCATACTCATGGGCCAGCGCCCGGGCAATGTCTGAGCGCGCGCCGAGGATCAGCACCGGGCTGTCGGCGGGGGGAAGCGGCATTGTCACAATCCGAGCCTTTCCGATTGGGCAGAGGCGAAGCGTCCCGCAAGCCCGCGCTCCTGCCGCAGCGCGCGGAAGGCGGCGGCGCGCGGCTCGGTCGCCTCGAAGCGGGAGCGGGTGAGGCGGGCATCCTTGGCGAGATAGAAGCGCCCCCCGGCCGCGGCGGCGATGGCCTCGAGCCGGTCGGCCAGCTCGTGGCCGCGCCAGCCGGCGGGGATGTCGAGCGCCAGCGTCCAGCCGGCACGGGGGAAGGAGAACGGGCTCGCCTGCGGCCCGAAGCGCTTGAGCACGCCGAGAAACCCGAGCCCGGCGGCGGCGCTCGCATCGAGCATCTCGGCCAGCGCGTCGCGGGCCGGCGCGGCGGGCAGCACGGATTGCACCTGCAGGAAGCCGCGGCGGCCATAGAGCCGGTTCCAGCCATGCAGCGCGTCGAGCGGGTAGAAGTAGCGCTCCCAGTCGGTCAGCCGCGGCCCGGCGGCGGCGCGGCGCTGCCCGGCCGCCCAGTAGAGCGCGTTGAAGGCGCCCATGGTGAGCCCGTTGAGCAGCCATGAGGGCGCGTCCATCGGCACCGTGAGGCTCCTGCGCGGCGGCGTTGCGTAGGGGTCGCGGCCCTCGAGCTCCGCGGCCGTCGCATGGGCGCCGAGATGCAGCAGCATCCGCCCCCGTTCTGGCCCGCGCGCCAGCGTGTCGATCCAGGCCACCGAATAGGGCGGCGCATCCGCACGGGCTTCGGCGGCATCGAAGGCAGCCATGCCGGCATCGAGGCTGCCGGCGGCCACCGTTTCCTCGCGGATCCATCCGCTCTCCACCGGCTGCAGGCGGAGCGCGGCGCGCAGGATGACCCCGGTGAGCCCCATGCCGCCGCAGGTGGCGGCGAAGAGCGCCGGGTCGGTCTCGGGGCTCACCCGGCGGATCTCCCCGTCTGCCCCCATCAGATCGATCCAGCCGAGATGCGCGCCGAAGCTGCCGGCGACATGGTGGTTCTTGCCGTGCACATCGGCGGCGATCAGCCCGCCGAGCGTGGCGTATTGCGTGCCGGGCGTCACGGCGGGAAACCAGCCCCGCGGCAGCATCGCGCGGATCAGGTCGCCGAGCACCACGCCGGCCTCGGCGGTGAGCGTTCCGGAAGCGGGGTCGAAGCCGAGCAGCCGGTCGAACCGGTGCATCGAGAGCGCGAGCCCCCCCTCGGCGGCGAGTGCCGCATCGCCATAGGCCCGCCCCGCCCCGCGGGCGATCGCCGGGCGCCCGGCGCGCAGCAGGGCGGCCAGCTCCGCCGCGTCGCGCGGCGCGGCGAGGGCTCCGCGGCGGCGCGGCACCCGGCCCCAGCCCGCGAGCTCCGCCGACGCGAGCGGCGGGCACCGGCCGGCGGCAGGCGGGGGGGCGAGATCGCGCGCGCTGTCCATGTCCATTGCCGGGCGCCTCAGACCGGCCCCGCGGCGAGCCCGATGGAGGCCAGCAGACAGGCGCAGAACAGGCTCGTCCCGTCGCGGATGGCGAAGACCAGCGGGTCGTCATGCATCTCGCCGCGCTGACCGATCAGCACGATCCGCACCAGCCAGTAGAGCAGCACCGGGCAGGCCGCCCAGAGCATCATCGGACGGCGATAGAGCGCCTGCACATCGGGGCTGGCGATGTAGAGCGCCAGCACCAGCACCGCGGCATGCGCCGCGGCCACGGCGACCATGGTGGCGACCGGCAGATCCTCCGACCGCCAGGCCCGCCCGGCCACCGCCTCGAGCCCCCGGCGCGCGGCATCGGCCAGCTCGGCCTGGCGCTTCACCGCCGCGAGCGCGAGGAACAGGAACCCCGAGAAGCCGATCATCCAGGGCGAGATCGCGATCGCCGCGGCGGCGCCGCCGGCCAGGATGCGCAGCGTGAAGAGCCCGGCCAGCGTCACGATGTCGATCATCAGCCGGCGCTTGAGCACCAGCGAATAGGCCAGCGTCAGCCCGCCATAGGCCAGCAGGCACAGCCCGAAGGCGAGCGGCAGGAAGAGCGCGATGCCCCAGGCCACCAGCCCCAGGCCGAGCGCCAGCGCCGCCCCCGGCGCGAGCCCCGCCGCGCCGCTGGCGAAGGGCCGCCGGCGCTTGCGCGGATGCGCCCGGTCTGCCGCCAGGTCGAGCAGGTCGTTGACCAGGTAGACGCTGGAGGCTGCGAGGCAGAAGGCGACGAAGGCCATCAGCACCGGGCCGAGCACCGCGCCGTCGAGCCGGTGCGCCATGATCGCTGGCAGCAGCAGCAACAGGTTCTTCAGCCACTGATGCGGCCGCATGGCGCGGATATAGGGCAGCGCCCGGGCTGCGGCGCCCGGCGCCGGGGCGAGGTGGCGCGCCTCGGGCGAAAGCGCCTCGGCGGCGCGCCGGAGCCCCGCGCCGGCCCCGGCGGTGATCGGGGTGTGCGCCGCCTGCCAGACCGCCAGATCGGCCCGCGCATCGCCGATATAGTCGAACCCGCCGGCGCCGAAGCGCTCAACCAGGAAGTCGCGCTTGCGCGGACCCTTGAGATTGTGCCCGGGCGTCGTGCCATGGGCCTCGTCGAACAGCCCGAGATGCGCCGCCACCGCCGCGACCAGACCGGCATCGGCGGCCGAGACCAGCACCACCCGCCGCCCTGCGGCGCGGGCGCGCTCGGCCTCCGCCAGCACCGCCGGCTCATAGGGCAGCGTGGCGACATCCGGCGCCGCCAGCGCCGCCAGCCGCGCCTTGAGCCCGGCCCGCCCGCCGCCACCGAGCAGCGCGCCGAGCGCCGCCAGCGGCGCCGCGCTCATGGCCGCGGCGAAGCACTCCACCAGCATGTCGCTGCGGATCAGCGTCCCGTCGAGATCGATCGCGAGCACGCGGCCCGGGGCGGCCCTGCCCGCAGGCGGCGCCGTCTCGCCGGCTGGGTCGTCCCCCGCCGCCGCCGGTAATGCCCTGGAGCCCGTCTCTGTCATGCCACCGGATCGCCCAGCCTCGCCGCGCCGCGCCCGCCGGTGCCTCGCCGGATCGCGAGGCGCGGCCGGACCGGTCCGCAGCCGTCTAGCATGCCCGCCCGCCCATGCAAACGCCGGAGCGCCGTCCCGCGGCGGAACGGTCGTCCCGCGGCGCGGCAACCGCCTGTCTCGTCAAACCGGAAGGCCGCCGCTATAGTCTCGGCCAGGGGTCAGACGACGCGAGGCGGGGCCGCAGCCCGGCCGGATGACGGCGAAGCGCGAGGTTCGATGGCGATCACCGAGACCGACACGCCGGGGCGGCCCGGCGCGCTGCGCCGCGGGCGCCGGAAGGACACGGGCGAAACCGGGACGGGGCGCATCGGCGCCCGCGCCGACCGGGTCGAGGTGCCGGTCCTCGCCTGCCTGTTCATGGCGCTGATGGCGGTGCCGGCCTCGGCCTTCTTCTCGCTCGGCGGGCTCGCCCTCAGCCCGCTGCGGATCTTCCTGATCCTCGTGACGGTGCCGGCGATCCTCGGCTTCCTTTCCGCCCACCGGCTGCGCAACTGGGACTATCTCTTCTTCGGCGCGGTGTGCTGGTACTGCTTCTGCAACATCCTCTCGCGCGGGCTCGGTCAGGGGGTCGAGTTTTCCGGCATCTACTTCGTGCAGAGCATCGGCACCTACTGCCTCGTGCAGATCTCGATCAGGCGGGTCGAGCAGATCGACATCGTGTTCCGGGTCGGCTTCCTGATCGTGCTCTTCCTGCTGCCCTTCGCGGCCTATGAAAGCTATACCGGGCACCGCGTCCTCACCGAGTTCTTCACCGCGATCTTCGGCTTCGAGCCGCGGATGCAGGACGACCGCCGCTTGGGCCTGCTGCGCGCCGCCGCCTCCTTCGCGCATCCGATCCTGTTCGGCGTGTTCTGCGCGACGATCTTCTCCTTCGTCTGGTATTCCGCGTCGAGCATGCCGGTGCGGCTGGCCAAGGCGCTGATCGTCGGGCTGGCCACCTTCTTCTCGGTCTCGTCGGGCTCCTATCTCACGCTCGTGCTGCAGATCCTGCTGATCGTCGGCGAGAGCCAGAGCCGCTGGGTTCCGAACCGTGCCAAGCTGCTCTTCTGGGCGCTGCTGACGGCCTATGTCTTCCTCGAGTTCGCCGCCAACAGCGGGCCCTTCGGCGTGCTCGCCAACTACCTCACGCTCAATCCCGGCACCGCGCATTACCGGATCGCGACCTGGAACCACGGGATCGACGACGTGATGCGCCACCCGATCTTCGGCTTCGAGGCGTCCAACTGGACCCGGCCGCACTGGATGGCGCCCTCGGTCGACAACCAGTGGCTGGTGATGATGATGCGCGGCGGCCTGCCCACTGCGGGCCTGCTGATCCTCTCGCTGATCCTGATGCTGCGGACGCTGATGCTCGAGCCGGACGCGCGGGTGTCGCCGGCCTTCGCGCGGCTGCGGCGGGCCGCGCTCTATGCCATCGTGGCGCTCTGCTTCGCCGGCGCGACCGTGGCCTTCTTCGACAAGCTGGAGCCGCTCTTCGCCTTCTTCATCGGCATCGCGGCGGTGCTGGCGCGGATGGACCCGGCGACCGGCCGGATGCCCGAGGCGCCCACGCGGCGCGAGCGCCGTGCCGGTGCGCGGCCCGCGAAGGCGCCCCGGCCGCTGCGGCGCGCCGGGCTCAGGGTCGGCGCGGCGGGGACCGGCCCGCAGGACGCCGGCACGGGCGATGGCGCGGATGCCGACGAGACGGACGCGGCGGAGGCCGGTGCCGAGGCGCCGCCGAAGCCGAAGTTCCGCAATCTCGCGCGCGAGGGGCTGCCGCCATCCGCGCCCGGCGGCCCCGACCTCTCCGCCGGCGATCAGCCTTCGGGCAGGCGCGGCGGCCCGGCCTCCGGCGCAAGGCGCCCCATCAGGCCGCGATAGCGCGCGGAGAGGCCCTCCTCCGGCGTCTCCGGCGCCAGCAGCGGCCCGACATGCCGGAGCCCCGCCGCCGCGCCGCGCGCCCGTGCCCGGCTCCAGTCGTCGCGCGCCATCAGCCGGTAGGCCGCAGCCCGCCCCGCGAGATAGAGCCTGAGGCGCCAGGCCTCCCGCCCGGGGCGCGGGAACAGTGCCGGGTTCGCCCGCACGTGCCGCATCGCCACATAGGCGCGGTTGAGCACCGACCAGAGACCCACGGGAAAGCCGTCGCCGCGGCGCCCGGGGAAGCGGTGGTGGTAGATCAGCGCCCGTTCGGCGCCGAGCACCGGCCCGTGCGCCATCGCGGCGAAGCTGGCCTCGATGTCCTCGAACCAGGCATAGCGGGTGAGCGTCTCGTCGAAACCGTCGGGGACGGCCCCGCCGCGGGCCAGCGCGGCACGGCGGAACGACATGCGGAACCCGGTCATGTAGGGCACCGCCACCGTGCCGCGCTCGCCGAGCCAGCCGGGCGGTGGGTGCTGCCCGCCGAGCCGCCGCCCGATGGCAAGGAAGGGGTTCGCCCCCGCGGCCGCCTCGGTGACGCGCTGGCGCAGGCGCTGCGCAGTGCGGCGCAGCCTGCCCGGTGGTGGCGCGACATAGGCCGCGCCGAGATCCACCCCCGGCGGCGGCACGCGGGCCTCGGCGGCGCAGACCGCGGCGATGCCCGGGTCACGGGCATAGACCGCCAGGATCTCCGCCATGGCATCCGGATAGAGCAGCGAATCGTCGTCCGGGAACAGCACGACCTCCGCCGCGCCGCCCGCTGCCTCGAGCGCCTCGAGCCCGCGATTGCGCTGCGCCGAGGAGGAGGCCGCGGCACGCAGCAGCATGACCTCCGGTCCGGGTCCGGCATTGGCACCGGCGACCAGCGCCGCCACCGGCGCGGGGTCGTCCGATGCGTCCACGATCACCACCCGCTTCGGCGGCACCGTCTGCCCGCGCAGGAGCGGCAGCGAGAGCGCCACCGCCTCCGGCCGGTTGCGCGTGGCCATCACCGCGTCATAGGCCGGCAGCGCGCCGCCCGGCGCAGCGACCGGCCCCGCAACGGGGTCCGGGTCGACTGCCTCGCGTGCGCCTGCACCGGGCGCCCCTGCGTCTCGCTCCTCGGCCATGTCGCGCCTCGCCCTGCCGTTCCGGCTCCGGGGCTGGCTAGCGCAGCCCGTGGCCGCGTGCAACGCCGGAGCCCCCGTCGGAGCCTTTCGCATCTGCGGCACATCCTCTAGAGAGGCCGGACAGGTTCTCCGGAGACTGCCGCCTTGCCCGACGCCCATCCCTCCGACGCTGCAGCGCCCGCTGCCATCGCGCCCGCCGCCGGGGCTGCCGACGGGCCGGACCTCGCGATCCTGCTGCCGGATTTCGCCGGCGGCGGCGCCGAGCGCGCGGCGATCACCCTGGCCCGCAACTTCGCCGCCGAGGGACGGCGGGTGGAGCTCGTGGTGTTCTCCCGGCGCGGGCCGCTGGTGGGGGACGTGCCGGAGGATGTCGTCATCGTCGAGCTCGGCTGCACCCGCGCCCGCTCGGCCCCGCGCGCCATCGCCGGCTATGTCGACCGCGCCCGGCCGCGGGTGCTGCTGGCCCTGATGATCCACACCTGCGTCGCCGCCTCCATCGGGCTGCGCCTGGCGCGCCACCGGCCGCGGTTCGTCTGGTCGGCGCGCAACCTGCCGCAGGAGGTGATCGCCGAGATGGGGCCGCTGCGCGGGGCGATCTTCCGGCGCCTGCTGCGCGGCTTCGCCGGCATGCCCGACCGGGTCGTGACGGTCTCCGAGGGGGTGGGGGCGGCGCTGGCCGAGCTGGTGCCGGCGCTGGCGCCGAAGATCGTGCCGATCTTCAACCCGGTCATCGATCCGGCCAAGGTGCTGCCGCGCCGACCGCGCGCGCCGGGCACACCGCCCATGGTGCTGGCGGTGGGGCGGCTGGCGCCGCAGAAGAACTACCCGCTGCTGCTCGAGGCCTTCGCGCTGCTGCGCCGGGAGATGCCGGCGAAACTGGTGATCCTCGGCGAGGGCCCGGACCGCGCGGCGCTCGAGGCGCAGGCGGCAGGGCTCGGCATCGCCGGGGATCTCTCGATGCCCGGCTTCGTGCCGGATACGGCGGAGTGGATGGCCCGCGCCGATGTGCTGGCGATGAGCTCGCGCTTCGAGGGGCTGGCCAACGTGGTGCCGGAGGCGATGGCGGTGGGGCTGCCGATCGTCAGCACCGACTGGCCGCCCTCGGCGCGGGAGGTGCTGGAGGACGGTCGCTGGGGCCGCATCGTGCCGCTCGACGATGCCCCGGCGCTGGCCGCGGCGCTGGCCGAGACGCTGCGCGATGGCGGGCCGGATGCGCGCCGGCGGGCGGAGGATTTCACCGTCGACCGCGCCTGCGATGCCTATGCCGAGGTGCTGTTCGGAGCGGCGCCGGCCGCGCCCGCCGCCCCGGCGCTCGCCCGCCGGCGCGAGGACAGCCCCGACGCGGCGATCCTGATCCCCGACTTTGCTGGCGGCGGCGCCGAGCGCGCGGCGCTCAACCTTGCCGCCGCCTGGCAGGCGGAGGGCCGGCGGATCGAACTCGTGGTGTTCTCCGACACCGGCGCGCTGCGGCAGCGCCGGCCCGAGGGCGTGCCGCTGGTCGATCTCGGCTGCGGACGGGCCCGCGCGGCGCCGCGGCCGATCGCGCGCTATCTCGACCGGGCGCGGCCGAAGGCGCTGCTCTCGCTGATGCTGCACACGAACCTTGCCGCGGCGCTCGGCGTCATGCTGGCACGGCACCGGCCGCGGCTGGTCTGGTCGGCGCAGAACCTGCCGCAGCCGGTGATCGCGGCGATGGGGCCGGTGGCGGCACCGATCTTTCGCCAGATGCTGCGCGCCACGGCGCATCTGCCCGCGCATGTGGCGACGGTCTCGCACGGCGTCGGCACCGAGCTCGGCACGGTGATCCCGAAGCTCCGGCCGAAGATCGTGCCGATATACAACCCGGTGGTGGATTTCGCGAAGTTCCCGCCGCGGCCTGCCCGCGTGCCGGGTGCGCCGCCGATGATCCTCGCGGTCGGCCGCCTCGCGCGGCAGAAGAACTACCCGCTGATGCTCGAGGCCTTCGCGGCCCTGCGCCGGGAGATCCCGGCGGCGGAGCTGACCATCCTCGGCGAGGGGCCGGAGCGGGCGGCGCTCGAGGCGCAGGCAGCGCGCCTCGGCATCGCCGGGCATCTGCACATGCCGGGCTTCGTCGATGACCCGGCGAGCTGGATGCTGCGCGCCGATGCCTTCGCCATGAGCTCGCATTTCGAGGGGTTGGCCAACGTGCTGCCGGAGGCGATGGCGGCGGGCCTGCCGATCGTCAGCACCGACTGGCCGCCCTCGGCGCGCGAGGTGCTGGAGGATGGCCGCTGGGGCCGCATCGTGCCGCTCGACGACGCGCCGGCGCTCGCCGCGGCCCTGATCGAGACGCTGCGCGGTGGCGGGCCGGATGCGCGCGCCCGCGCGAGGGATTTCACTGTCGAGCGCGCTGCGGCAGAGTATGGCGCGCTGCTGTTCGGCCCCGGCCGCTGACGCCGCGGGCCGCGGCTTCCGCTGCAGCCACCGCCACCGGCACGAGGAGGCACCGATGAGACCCGCCAGCGCAGCCGTCATCGCCCGGACTTTCGCGCTCGCCCTGATGCTCGCCGCCCCGGCGGGCGCGGTTCCGGCAACGCAAGACTTCCTTGACCGTGAGGGTAAACCCCAAGCTCACGGGCCCGGGTTAGTTGTGGCGTCAACCACAGCTCCCACGGGAACCGACACCATGACCGATACGGCCATCGAGACTGTCACCGTCGCCAGCAGCGCCGAGCTTCGTGCCGCGCTGCAGACCGCCGCCGCCGGCCCGATGCGCATTCTCGTCGCGCCCGGCGAATACGATCTGATGCTGCGCGCCCGCCATGGCGACACCTTCGCGATCTACGACCACCCGGTCGAGATCGCCTCGGCGGACCCGGCGGACCCGGCTGAGTTCACCTGGCTCGAACTCGACGGCGTGGCCAACATCACGCTCGACGGCCTTCTCTTCGACTTCGATGTCGAGGACCGGGGCGAGGAGTGGAAGCCCTTCACCATCGGCGAGGGCGCGCAGGGCATCACCATCCGCAACTCGGTGTTCGACGGCGACATGCGCCCCGGCGACAGCATCCCCGAGGGCGGCGGCTTCCCGATGGGCTACGGCCTCGTGGTGCGCGATGCCGGCGGGATCACGCTCGAGGACAACCTGTTCCGGCAGTTCTTCCGCGGCATCATGGTCCAGGACGTCGCCGACATCGCGATCCGCGGCAATGAGATCACCGAGATGCGCTCGGACGGCATCGTGGTGCCGCAGGCCACCGACATCCTGATCGAGGACAACTATTTCCACGATTTCATGCAGGCCACCGAGACCGGCGACCATGTCGACTTCATCCAGTTCTGGACCGCGACGCAGACCCGGCCCTCCGAGAACATCACGATCCGCGGCAACCTGTTCGACAGCGGCAACACCGCAGACGGCGTGCAGTCGATCTTCATGCGCAACGAGATGGTCGATACCGGCACCCTGCCCTTCGAGCAGATGGCCTATCGCAACGTCCTGATCGAGGAGAACGTGGTCCGCAGCGGCCACACCCACGGCATCACCGTGGGCGAGGCAATGGGGGTCACGGTGCGCAACAACACCCTGCTGCACAACGCCACCGGCTCCTATGGCCCGCCCTCGATCAATGTCGAGAAACCCTCGCTGGACGTGGTGATCGTCAACAACATCGCCAGCAACATCCGCATCGGCGAGGGCGACGAATGGTATGTCGACAACAACCTGATCGTGCAGGACGTCTCGCCCAACCACCAGAACTTCTACGACGAGCTCTTCGTCAACGCACGCGCGGCGCATTATTCCGATCTGGCGGACTGGCAGGCGCTGCCCGGCGGGGTGATCGAGAGCATGGGGGTCGGCGCCAGCCGCACGCGGTTCGAGGCGACCCCCGAGAGCCTGACCGCGCTCGCCATGGTGCGCGAGGTGCCCGGCCGGCACGGCAGCTTCACCTTCGACGGCGGGCTCACCGCCGATGCGGAAGGGCTGGTGGATGCCGCCGAGGCCGAGTTCCTCTGGGATTTCGGCGACGGCAGCAAGGCCAGCGGCATCGCGGCGACGCATGTCTATGCCGAGCCCGGCGGCTATATCGTGCGCCTCGAGGTGCACCATGCCGATGGCAGCATGGATGTCGGCACCAGCTTCGTCGAGGTGCCGGAGACCAGCCTCCTGCATCTCGAGATCGGCGCCGAGGGGCCGGTGGACCGCTCGCCCTTCGCCGAGACGCTCGAGCTCTCCGGGGCGGAGACCCTCACCGAGGGGCGCGATGGCGGCCTTGCGGTGGTGCTCGGCGACGCGGTCTCGCCGCATATCGCCCGGGGCGCGACGCCGCAGCTTCTCGACCAGCTCCAGGGCACGATGATGTTCGGCCTGCGTGCCGCCACCGGCACCCCGGCCGATGCCGGCGTCTTCTTCCGGATGCATGGCGACCGCTTCTTCACCATCGAGGGGGATGGCGAGGTCTCGGTGAGCTTCTCGACTACCCAGGGCAGCCATGCGCTGCGGAGTGTCGGCGCCAACCTGCTCGACGGCAACTGGCACGACCTCGCGGTGGTGTTCGACGCCTTCGCCGGCCGGCTCGAGATATTCGTCGACGGCGTCTCGGTGGGCGTGGGGAGCTTTGCCGGCGCGACGCCGCCGGCCTCGTATTACGACCTGCAGCTCGGCGCGGCGGCCAGCACGGCGCAGTTCGACGGCGCGCTCGACTATCTCGAGATCTCCGCGATCCCGCTGGATGCCGATGCGATCGGCCAGCGCCAGGGCGGGCTCGCGGCGCCGGGGCCGACGGAGACCGGCAGCGCCGGCGCGCCTGGCCCCGATGGCGCCCCGGACGCGGACGCCGATGCCGGCAACGATTCGGGCAACGATACGGGCAGCGACAGCGGCGGCCTCGACGGCGGCACCGGTTTCGCCGGCGAGGTGCCGCCCCTGCCCGCCGCCGAGACCGAGCTCGCCTCGGTGGTCGACCGGCTCTACCTCACCGCCTTCGGGCGGGCTGCGGATGCGGCCGGGGCCGCCTTCTGGGAGGCGGCGCTGTCCGCGGGCCATGTCGCGCCGGACGGGCTCGCCGACCGCTTCGCCGACAGCATCGAGTTCCTCGAGCGGCATGGCGAGGCGTCGGCGGAGGCGCTGGCCGACGCCCTCCTCGCCGCCGCCCCCTGGCCGGAGGACAGCGCGGCTGCGGCGGAGGCCGCCCTCGATGCGCTGGCCGGGGCCGGCGCCGATGCCGGCGATCTGCTCGACTTCGCCGCCTTCGGGCCCGAGGGGCTGGCCGGCGCCTGGCATCCCGAGCTGCTCGCCTGAGGGGGATGGCGCGCCGGGCCCTGCCGGTCTAGACGGACGGCCATGACCGTGATCCCACGCCCGAGCCCGCAGCGATGACCCGCGCCGAGCGCAATGCCCGCGCACTCGCCGCGGCGGATGCGAGCCAGTCGATCGGCCGGCGCGCGGCGCAGGGAGCCGGGATCGCCCTCGCCGCGCAGGCGCTGCGCCTGACGATCCAGATGGGCGCGACCGCCTGCCTCGCGCGGCTGCTGCTGCCGGAGGATTTCGGCCTCTATGCCATGGCGCTCACGCTGACGGGCATGGTGCTGCTGTTCACCGATCTCGGCCTCGCGCAGGCCACGGTCCAGCGCCCCGAGATCGACCAGAAGATGGTCAGCGGGCTTTTCCTTCTCAACCTCGCCATGGCCGGCGCGGTGGTGCTGGCGACGGCGGCGCTGGCGCCCCTGCTGGTGCGGCTCTACGGCGCGCCGGAGGTCGGGCCGCTCGCCCTCGTGGTGGCCACGGCGGCGGTGTTCAACGCCCTCGGCGCGCAGCACCGGGCGCTGCTGATGCGGGGAATGCGCTGGGTCGCGCTGCAGCGGGCCGACCTCCTCGGCCAGTTCGGCGGGAGCCTGCTCGCGGTGCTCCTGGCCTGGGGCGCCGGTGCCGGCTACTGGGCGCTGGCGGTGCAGCCGCTGGCCACCGCGGCGCTGGCCAGCGCGCTGCTCTGGCGGGCGACCGACTGGCGCCCGAGCCTGGTGCGGGATCTGCGGCCGGCGCGCGAGGCGATCCGCTTCGGTCTCAACTACACCGGTTTCAACCTGCTGAACCACTTCCAGCGCAACGGCGACAACATGCTCATCGGCTGGTTCTGGGGGGCCGGGCCGCTCGGCTTCTACACCCGCGCCTACAACCTGATGATGCTGCCCGTGCAGGCGCTGCGCGGGCCGGTGAGCTCGGCGCTGATCCCGGCGCTCAGCCGCCTGCAGGACCGGCCCGAGGAATGGCGCGCGCTGCTGCTCGACGCAGCCGGCCTGCTCGCGGTGGCCACCGCCGGGGTCGGCGCCCTCCTGGTTGCGGCGGCGCCGGAGATCGTCGCCATCGTCTACGGTCCGGGCTGGGAGCGCGCCGCCACCGTGATGACCTGGCTCGCCGGCGGGGTCTTCGCGACGGCGCTGGCGGACTGTCTCGGCTGGATCTATCTCTCGCTCGGCCGCACCCGCCGGATGCTGCTCTGGACACTGCTCGGCACCGCGCCGGCAATGCTCGGCGCCTTCGCGCTGGCGGTGCCCCACGGCATCGAGACGGTGGCGCTTACCTTCTCGGTGGTGATGCTGGCGCTGGTCGGGCCGGGGCTTTTCGTCGCCTGCCGCGGCACGCCGGTGAGCTGGCTCGCGGTGCTGCGGATGACCGGGCCCTATGCGCTCGGCGGCTTCGCGGTGGGGGCGGCGCTGGCGCTGGCGGCACCCTGGGCCGGGCTGCCGGGAGCGGCGCTCCGGCTCGGTCTCGACGCCGCAGCAATCGGCGCGGCGCAGGCGGCGATGCTGGCGCTCTGGCCGGCGATCGACCCGGCGCATCGGCGGATGCGTACGCGGGCGCTGCGCCAGCTTGGGGCGCTGCGCGAGCGGCTGGCGCGGCGGCGCGCGGGAGGCCCGGCATGAGCGGCCGCCCGCGGCTCGGCATCGTGACCACCGAGCTCGACCGGCCCTCGGAGGTCTGGATCCTGCGCCAGGCCCGCGGGCTGCGGCGCTTCGAGCCGGTGCTCTTCGGCTGGCGGCGCGACGGCGAGGCGCTGGGCGGCGGTGCGGCGGCGGAGTTCGAGACGCATCTCTTCGGCGGCGATCCGCGCCCTCCGGCCACCACCTGGCGCCGGGCGCTGGGGCGGCTCGGCCGGCCCGAGGCGCTGCGCCCCGGAAGCCGCGCCCGCGCCGCGCTGCGCGAGACGCTGCTCGGCGCAGGGCTGGACGGCGTGCTCTGCCATTTCGCCTGGAACTACATCCCGCTGATGGAGGCCGTGGGCGATGCGCTGCCGGTGGTCCTGCATGTCCATGGCCGCGACGCCTCTGCCTATCTCGCCTGGCCGGGCAATCGCGGCGCGCTCCGCCGGCACCTCAACCGGGCCGCGCATCTGGTGGCGGTGGGGCGGCACCAGCTCGAGGCGCTGGCGCCGCTCGGCCTGCCGGCGGGGCGGAGCGTGATCCCCTGCGGCACGCCGCTGGCCGGGCTGGTGGAGCCGCCGGTGCCGGAGCGCTGCCCCGGTGCGCCGCTGCGCATCGTCAATGTCGGCCGGCTCTCGCCCGAGAAGGGCGTTCTCGAGACGCTGGCGGCGGCGGAGCGGCTGGCGCGGGAGGGCCAGGAGATCGCGCTCACCTATATCGGCGACGGTGCGCTGAGGGCCGAGATCGCCGCGCGCAGCGCCGCCGGGCCGCTGGCCGGGCGCGTGCGGCTGGCGGGCTGGCTGGCGCCGGAGGCGGTGGCAGAGGCGCTCGGCGAGGCGCATGTCTTCACCCTGCATTCCCGCCCGGCAGGCGGCTGGGTCGAGGGGTTCGGCGTCGCCATCACCGAGGCCGGCGCCCGCGGGCTGCCGATCGTCGCGAGCCGGCTCGGCGGCATCCCGGACCAGGTCTTCGAGGGGGAGAACGGGTTTCTCTTCGCCCCGGACGATGTCGCGGGGCAGGCGGCGGCGCTGGCCCGGCTGGCGGCGGACGAGGCGCTGCGCCGCCGCATGGGCGCCCGCGCCCGCGCGGTGGCGCGGCGCTTCGACACCGCGCTGATGGTGGCCGAGCTCGAGGCGGTGCTCGCCGCGGCGATCCCGCGGCGCCCCGGCTGAGCGCCGGGGAACCCGCCCTCAGCGGGCGTTGCGCTTGGCGAGCAGGCGCAGGCGCAGCGCGTTCAGCTTGATGAAGCCCTCGGCGTCCTTCTGGTCATAGGCGCCGGCATCCTCCTCGAAGGTCACATGCGCCTCGGAATAGAGGCTGTCCTCCGACCAGCGGCCGATGCAGCTGGCCGAGCCCTTGTAGAGCTTCATCCGCACCGTGCCGTTCACCCGCTCCTGGCTGCGGTCGATCAGCGCCTGCAGCATCTCGCGCTCCGGGCTGAACCAGTAGCCGTTGTAGATCAGCTCGGCATAGCGCGGCATCAGCTCGTCCTTGAGATGCGCGGCGCCGCGGTCGAGGCAGATCGATTCGATGCCGCGATGGGCGGCGAGCCAGATCGTGCCGCCCGGGGTCTCGTAGATCCCGCGCGACTTCATGCCGACATAGCGGCCCTCGACGAGATCGAGCCGGCCGATGCCGTGCCTGCCGCCGAGTTCGTTGAGCCGGGTGAGCATCTCGGCGGGCGAGAGCGCCTCGCCGTTCAGGCTCACCGGGTCGCCCTTGGCAAAGCCGATCTCGACGATCTCCGGCGTGTCGGGCGCGTCCTCGGGGTTCACCGTGCGCTGGTAGACATAGTCCGGCGCCGGCTCGGCCGGGTCCTCGAGCACCTTGCCCTCGGAGGAGGTGTGCAGCAGGTTCGCGTCGACCGAGAAGGGCGCCTCGCCGTGCTTGTCCTTCGGCACCTGCACCTGGTGCTCCATGGCCCATTCGATCAGCCGGGTGCGCGAGGTCAGGTCCCAGTCGCGCCAGGGCGCCACCACCTTGATGTCAGGCTCCAGCGCATAGGCGGCGAGCTCGAAGCGCACCTGGTCGTTGCCCTTGCCGGTGGCGCCGTGGGCGATCGCGTCGGCGCCCTCGGCGCGGGCGATCTCGACGAGGCGCTTGGAGATCAGCGGCCGGGCGATCGAGGTGCCGAGGAGGTACTGCCCCTCGTAGACCGCGTTGGCGCGAAACATCGGCATGCAGAAGTCGCGCACGAACTCCTCGCGCAGGTCCTCGACATAGATCGCCGCGGCGCCCATCTGCTCGGCCTTGGCGCGGGCGGGCTCGAGCTCCTCCCCCTGGCCGAGATCGGCGGTGAAGGTGACCACCTCGCAGCCCTTCTCCACCATCAGCCATTTCAGGATGATCGAGGTGTCGAGGCCGCCGGAATAGGCGAGGACGACTTTCTTCGGCGCGGACATGGCATCCCCCTTGAGGCGCGGTTTGGGGCGCTAATAGGGAGTTTGCCGGGGTGCTGCAAGCGGTGCGCGCGGCGCCGGGTCCCGGCGCTGGCGACGCGGGGCCGGAGGCAGCGGCGGCAGGCTGGCCGGCCGCAGGGTCTCCCGGAGGGTCGCCCCGAGGCGCGGTCCGGCCGTGGCGCCCCTGCGCTTCGAGGTCACGGAGAAGGCGCTCCCGCCGCCGCCCGGCTCGCGCAGATGCGGGCCGACAGGTCGGAGCGAATCCCCGATCGAAGGGGGCGACCCCGGAATCGACCTCAATGTCGGTAAGCTCGCGCCCGCCGCTCGCCTCCGCAGGGATGACGTACACACCAATGTCGGCACCGATTTCGATGCCACAGCCGAGGAGCTTGCCATCGGTGACCGTTGCGCCATCGGGAAGTCCGGCGGCGGCGAGTTTCGGCGTGACCTGCGCCTCTGGGTCGCCGCCGTGCCTGGCCGCCATAAGGTCGCGGATTGCCCAGATGGTGTCGAGCTCCTCGAGGCAGCCGGACAAATCGCCGCCCCCATCTCCGTTGGCCGGCAGCAGGACGGTGGCCGCCGGGGCGATCCCTGCGCCGAGGCAAGGGGCGGTCGCGTGGGCCGTCTTGCGGGAACGATGCAGCGCCAGGCCCCTGAGTACGGATGCCTCGTAGAAAGTCTTTCCGGAGCGTAGGACCAGCGAACAGGCAGGGGAAATATCGGGGCTCAGCTGCCCTCGACCCGCGCCTTCAGGTTGGCCAGGCCCGCCTCGTAGTCGGCGCCGACCCAGTCGTCCATCATCAGCCCCATCCAGCGGGCCACCGGGTCCATGCCGGTATCGGTCTCGAAGCGCCAGGTGACGCGGGTGCTGCTGCCGTTCTCCTGGGTCAGCGCGAAGCTGGCGGTGGCCGTGCCCATATCGCCGAAGTCGAGCGCCGTGACGACATGCCGGTAGGGCACCGCCTCGGTGATGGTCTGGCTGCCGGCGCCCATCTCCTCCGAGCTCCAGGACATGCGCTGGCCCTCTCCCGGGCCGCCGGTGATCTCGACCGCCATCGCGGCGTCGCGCATCGACCAGGGCGACCATTGGTGGAACGCCTCGAGATCGGCGAGATGGGGGTAGATCTCGGCCGCCGGGCGGTCGATCACCACGCTGCGGGCGACCTCGACATGGCGCGGCAGCAGATAGCTCCCGCCGACCAGCGCGAGGACGAGGACGACGATGCCGATCAGGATCTTGCGGAGCATCCGGGGGCCCTCCAGGGCGCATTGCGGGGCGGGGGCAGCGCCGGAAGGATAGCGCGAATTGCCCGGGGCCGGAAGCGCCGGGCCCCGGATCAGCCGCCGGGATGCCTGCGCGGGGGCAGCAGCGCCAGGATCTCGGGATGGCCGCAGTGCTGCGCCCAGGCCCAGGCATCGCCGCCATGGACCCGGTCCGGCAGATACGGATCGGCGCCGCCGGCCAGCAGCGCCGCCACCGTCCCCGCGGCCCCGATGCTTACCGCCTGGTGGAGCGGCGCGGAATGGGCGTGCACGCCCTCGGGGTTGTAGCGGTCGGGGTCCGCCCCGCGGGCGAGCAGCGCCGTCACCGCCGCGGCCGCGCCGTTGCAGGCCGCGAGGGACAGCGCCTCGTGCAGCGCCGCCTCTCCGGCCGCCTCGGCCAGCGCCGGGATCGCCTCGGTCCGGCCGAGCCCGGCGGCGGCAGGGAGGGTGAGCGCCGCGCCGGCGGCCAGCAGCGCCTCCGCCGCCGCCCGCTCGCGATGGGCCAGCGCTGCGCGCATCGCATGGTCCGGCTGGGCGCCTTCCGCCACCAGCGCGGCGATCAGCGCGGCCTGCTGCCCCTCCTCCCGCGCGATGCGGCCCGAGGCGACGAGGCCGAGCGTGGTGTCGAGATCCGCGCCCAGATCCGGCGCGCCCTCGGCCCGCGCCGCCGCGATCACCGTCTGCGCGACCGCCACCGCATTCCGGGGCATCGCCCCGGTGCGGACAGGGTTCTCGGCGACGAACCAGAGCAGCCGCGGGGCCCGGAAATAGGCGCCGGGATCCGGCCCGTCCAGCTCCAACCGCCGCGCCACGAGCCCGGGCTGCGCCGCGAGCCGCTCGGCCAGCGCCGCCACCGCGCCCGCATCCATCAGCCGCACCGCCTCCGCCGCGTCCGGCGCCCGCGGGCGCAGCGTGCCGCCCTGCCCGCTCATCGGATGCAGCCGAGCAGCCGGGTCTCGATCGCCACCGGATGGCGGAACCGGCGGCTGTCGAACTCGCCGAGGCCGCGCGCACGGCGCACCACCGCCGAGAGCTCGCGGGCATCGACCCGGATCGCCGCACGGTGGAAGACGCAGGCCTCGGTGGAGAAATCCAGCACCTCCGCGTCGATCTCGTAGATCCCCGCCTCGAGCCGCCGCGCGCCGTGGAACGCCCAGACATCGGCGACCGGCGTCAGCGACCAGGCGGTGCCGAACTCGGCGATCACGTTGAACATCGCGAGATGCAGCGACTGCCGCTCGGAGACGTCGGTGGCGGGGCCGAGATCGAGCACCAGCAGCGTGACGCGCAGATCGCTCTCGGCCATGTGCGGTGCCCCGCCCCAGGTGACCCCGATCTCGCGCGTGCTGCGCACCAGCGGCACCGCCTGCTCCACCGCGGCGAGGCGGTGGGCCAGGCTGTCCCAGCCCTCTCCGGCGATCTCGGCGGGGATGCGGCTGTGCTGCGCCGGCGCGGGCAGGGCGGCGAGCAGGGCGAGGGCGACGGTGAAAGCGAAGCGCATGGGTGTCTCCTGCGGTGTCAGGGGAGAGCGGTGTCCGGGCGGGCCTTGGCGACCCGGAGGGCGGTGCAGGCCGCGGGGCGCGCCCGGGCCAGCACCCAGGCGGCGACATCGGCCCGCACCCGCGCGGCCTGCAGGTCGCGGAACAGCATATGCCAGCCCTCGGGATAGCGGATCGTCTCGCGCGGGCCGGCGAGCCGGGCGAAGACGCGGGCGGTGGCGCGCTCCGGCACGATCTCGTCCTTCTCGCCGAGCAGCAGCAGCGCCGGCGCGGTGACCTCGCCCGCCGCCGCCGCCGCCCGGTCGGTGACGCGCACCAGGCCGAGCAGTTCCCGCGCCGAGGGCGGGCCGTGATGCAGCGGATCGCGGGCCAGCGCGCGCAGCATCTCGATGTTGTCGGAGGGCTGGATGCGCACCACCCCCTCGCCGGTGAAGCGCTGCTCGGGCACCAGGAGGGCGGCGACCCAGGCGGCGGCGCGGTGCAGCGGATTGAGCGCATCGCCGCCCCAGATCGCCGGAGCCGCCAGCACTAGCCCGTCGATCGGCGCACCGGGAGCCGCGGCCAGTGCCAGCCCGCCGCCCATCGAGTGCCCGACCACCACCAGCGGCAGGCAGGGATGGCGCGCGCGCAGGATGCCGATCTCGGCGCGCAGATCGGCGACCAGCCGGTCCGCCCCGGCCCAGCGGCCGAAGGAGGGGCTGTGCCCGAAGCCCCGCCGGTCCGGCGCATAGGTGAGGATGCCGGCGGCTGCCCAGTCCGCCGCGGTATCGCCGAAGGTGCTGGCGCCATGGTCGCCGAAGCCGTGTACCGCGAGCACCACCGCGCGGGGCTGCCGCGCCTCCGCCGGCCGCACCGTCTCGGGCGCCAGCGGCACGAGCGTAGCCGGATCGGGGAGCGCCTCCGCCACGCCGGCAACGGGGGGCATCGGCCCGCCGGCAGAGCACCCCGCGAGGAGCAGGGCGGCGAGCGCCCCGAGCAGGCGCCAGCGGATCAGAGCCGCGCCGCGACGGCCGTTCGTAGCCATGGCACCACCTCCTCCTCGAACCACGGGTTGCGCCTGAGCCAGCCGGAATTGCGCCAGCTCGGATGCGGCAGCGGCAGCGCTCCCGGCAGATGCTCGCGCCAGTTCCGCACGGTCTCCGTCAGGCTCTGCCGCCGCGCCCGGCCGAGATGCCAAGCCTGCGCATATTGCCCGATGCAGAGCACGAGATCGACCGCCGGAAAGGCGCCGAGCAGCCGCGCCCGCCAGAGCGCCGCACAGTCCTTCGGCGGCGGCAGGTCGGCGCCCTTCGCGTCATAGCCCGGAAAGCAGAAGGCCATGGGCAGGATGGCGATCCGCGCCGGATCATAGAAGGTTTCCCGGTCCACCCCCATCCAGCCGCGCAGCCGGTCGCCGGAGGGGTCGTCGAAGGGCAGGCCGGAGGCATGCACCCGCTTGCCCGGCGCCTGGCCTGCGACGAGGAGCCGCGCCGAGGGCAGGCCCTGCATCACCGGCCGCGGTGCATGGGCGGTGGCGGTTGCGGCGAAGCGGGCCGCGCAATGCCGGCAGCCGGCGAGCTCGGCGCGGAGGCGCGCGAGATCGGGCGGTGCGGGGAGGTGCTGCGGCGGGGCTGTCTCAGGCATTCTCGGGGCTTGGCTCTTCGATTCGGAGGCGCTCCGGGCGCGCATCCGAGGCTGCCGGTTGACCGCCCGGAATTTCCAGTCCCAACTGAAGACGAATGATATTCACCGCTCGGTTTTTTGGTATACCAAAAACCAGATCGGTGGCCAATCGCATCTTGCGCGGCAGATCGACCGTGTTAAACAAACTGGTACGAACCGGCCGGAGGGGAGCGCGCAGATGATACGCATGGTGCTGATTGCCCTCGTCCTGTTCGCCTTCTGGCTCCTGCTCTCCGGCAATTACAAGCTCTGGCTGGTCGCCTCCGGCGCCGCCTCGGCGATGTTCGTGGTGGCCTTCGCCCGCGCCAAGCAGGTGACCGACGGCGAGGGCTTCCCGGCCGAGATGCTGCCGCGCGCCCTGCTCTACTGGCCCTGGCTGATCTGGCAGATCGTGCTCTCCGCGATCAATGTCGCGCGGATCATCCTCGATCCCAAGCTGCCGATCTCGCCCACCGTTGTGCGGGTCGATGCGAAGCAGAAATCCTCCGTGGGCCTCGTCACCTATGCCAACTCGATCACGCTGACCCCGGGCACGATCTCGGTCGAGGTCGGCGAGCGGGTGAAGCGGATCTGGGTGCATGCGATCACCAAGGAGAACGCGGCCGGCTTCGCCGATGACGAGATGAACGCCCGCGTCGCGAAGATGGAGGGGCGCTGATGTTCACCGCGGCAATCCTCGGCGTGCTGGCGGCCATGGCGCTGGCGGTGGCGCGCTGCCTGATCGGCCCGACCGCCTTCGACCGGCTGCTGGCGGCCAATGCCATCGGCACCTCGGCGATCCTGCTGCTGGCGCTGTTCGGCTTCCTGACCGACCGGCCGGAATTCCTCGACATCGGCATCACCTACGCCCTGCTCAACGTGATCGCCATGCTCGCAGTGCTGAAGTTCTTCCGCTACGGCGCGCTCGGCCATGAGCAGGATCCCGAGAAGGACCCGAACTGATGGAGTTTCTCGGGGATGCCGCGGGACTGGTGCGCGATCTCGTCAGCGGCGTGCTGCTGATCGCCGGGGCCGGCTTCTATCTGATCGGGGCGATCGGGCTCAACCGGATGCCGGACGTCTTCACGCGGATGCACGCGACCTCGGTCTCCGACACGCTGGGGCTCGGGCTGATGTTTGTCGGCATGCTGGTGCAGGCCGGGCCGACGCTGATCGGCTTCAAGCTGGTTGTGATCTTCGCGCTGCTGTTCCTCACCGCGCCGATCGCCACCCATGCGCTGGCCCGCGCGGCGCTGCATGACGGCGAGGAGCCGCTGCTCGCCGACGAGGAGGGCCGG
Source organism: Paralimibaculum aggregatum (assembly GCF_030270585.1). Taxonomy (GTDB): domain Bacteria; phylum Pseudomonadota; class Alphaproteobacteria; order Rhodobacterales; family Rhodobacteraceae; genus Thermohalobaculum; species Thermohalobaculum aggregatum. Next base: position 19,694 of record NZ_BSYI01000034.1, on the reverse strand, counting down.
CTGGTGCCGACCGATCTCGCCGCCAGCTTCCCCGATCTCGAGCAGCGCATCGAGTCGCCGCTGACCTCGGAGAGCGTGACCGCGCCCGAGGGCGGCGAAGGCGACGGGAACGACGACGACACGGCGCAGCAAGGGGAGGACCGGCCATCGAACTCCTGATCAACATGGTGCTGCTGACGCTGATCGCGGCGATCACCGTGGGCATCATCCGGCTGAAGAACCTCTTCGCCGTGGTGGTGCTGTTCTCCGCCTACAGCTTCCTGATGGCCTCGGTCATGCTGGTGCTCGACGCGGTGGACGTGGCGCTGACCGAGGCGGCCGTCGGCGCGGGCATCTCCACCGTGCTGCTGCTCGGCGCGCTCTATCTCACGAAATCCGAGGAGGCGCCGGCGCGCTTCTCGTCGCTGGTGCCGCTGCTGGTGGCCGGCGGCACCGCGGTGATCCTGGTCTGGGGCACCTGGGGCCTGCCGGATTTCGGCAGCGCCACCTCGCCGGTCAACACCGGCGTCGGCTCGGAATACATCGCGCGCTCCTATGAGGAGACGCATATCCCCAACGTGGTGACGGCGGTGCTGGCCTCCTATCGCGGCTTCGATACGCTCGGCGAGGTCACCGTGGTGTTCACCGCCGCAATCGGCGTGATGATGCTGCTGAACCGCGGCCGCGGCAAGGGCGAGACCCAGGGCGAGGCCGACGGGGTCGGCGGCGGCGAGAACGGGGAGGGCTGAGCGATGCGTCTCGACGTCATTCTCCGCATCGCCGCGAAGCTGATGATCCCGTTCATCATGCTGTTCGCGATCTACGTGCAGTTCCACGGGCACTACAGCCCGGGCGGCGGCTTCCAGGCCGGCGTGATCATCGCCGCGGCGGTGATCCTCTATGCCATCGTCTTCGGCATCTCGGCGGCGCTCCGGGTGATGCCGCGCGCGGCGGTGGAGTTCATGGTGCCGCTGGGCGTCGGCATCTATGCCGGCACCGGCATCGTCTCGATGCTGCTCGGTCGGCCGTTCCTCGATTATGACCCGCTGCTCGCCGACCCGGTCGCGGGGCAGTACTGGGGCGTCTTCATCGTCGAGGTCGGCGTGCTGGTGACGGTGGCCGGGGCCATGCTGGCGATCTTCTACGCCTTTGCGCTGAGGGGGCGTCCGTGATGGAGCTGATCTCCGCAATCGTCGAGCACTACAACTACTGGGCGGTGATCTTCCTGATGGTCGGCGGGCTCTACATCGTGGTGGCCAAGTCCAACATGATCAAGACGCTGATCGGCATGGCGCTGTTCCAGACCTCGGTCTACCTGCTCTATCTCTCGCCGGGCAAGGTTCTGGGCGGCACGCCGCCGATCCTCGACAAGGCGATCAAGACCTATTCCAACCCGCTGCCGCATGTGCTGATCCTCACCGCCATCGTCGTCGGGGTTGCCACGCTGGCCATGGGCCTCGCGCTGATCGTGCGCATCAACGAAGCCTATGGCTCGATCGAAGAGGACGAGGTGATCGACCTCGTCGACCGGGAAGACGCAGCCGAATGAGCCTGATTCAAGCCATTTCGGCCGCGGCCGGCGGTGCCGCGGCGGTGCCCGCAGGTCCGGCGCTCGGACTCATCGAGCAGCTCCCGGGGCTGCAGGTGGCGCTGCCGATGCTGGGCGCCGTGCTCGCGGCCCTGCTGCGCCCCGGCTGGCTCGCCTATGCGGTGATGCTGGTCGTGGCGCTGCTGAGCCCCGTGATCTCCTTCGCCATCCTGCACGAGGTGCTGGCCTACGGGCCGATCTCCTACGAGATGGGCGGCTGGGAGCCGCCGGTCGGCATCGAGTACCGCATCGACGAGGCCAATGCCTTCCTGCTGGTGCTGGTCTCGATCATGATGGCGATGGTCACCATCTATGCCCCGCGCGCCACGGCGAGCGAGATCCCGGCGCGCCTGCACAGCTGGTACTATGCCATGCTGCTGATCTGCTTCTGCGGGCTGCAGGGCATGGCGATCACCGGCGATGCCTTCAACATCTTCGTCTTCATGGAGATCAGCTCGCTGGCGATGTATGCGCTGATCGCCATGGGCAAGGACCGGCGGGCCCTCGTCGCGGCCTACCAGTACCTGGTGATCGGCACCATCGGCGCGACCTTCTACGTGCTCGGCATCGGGCTGGCCTTCGCGCTCACCGGCACGCTCAACCTCGTCGACCTGGCGGTGAAGCTCGACCCGGTGCAGGACAGCCGCGGCGCGCTGGCGGCGCTGGCCTTCATTTCGGTCGGCATCGGGCTCAAGCTCGCGCTGTTCCCGCTGCATCTCTGGCTGCCCAACGCCTATGCCTTCGCGCCCTCCGTCGCGACCGCGCTGATCGCCTCGACGGCGACCAAGGTCGCGGTCTACATCCTCGTGCGCTTCGTCTACTCGGTCTATGGCGTCGATATCAGCGAGACGATGGCCTACGACACCGCCTTCGTGCTGCTGCTCGCCTCGATCGCGATGATCGCCCCCTCGCTGGTCGCGGTGTTCCAGTCCAACGTCAAGCGGATGCTGGCCTATTCCTCGGTGGCGCAGATCGGCTACATCATGGTCGGCGTGGCGCTGCTCAACGAGGCCGGGCTGACCGGCGGGCTCAGCCATCTCTTCAACCACGCGATCATCAAGGGCTGCCTCTTCCTCGCGGTCGGCTGCGTGGTCTATTCCACCGGCATCACCAAGATCGACCAGATGGCCGGGCTCGGCCGCACCATGCCGCTCACCATGGGCGCCTTCGTGGTGGCCGGGCTCGGGCTGATCGGGGTGCCGGGAACCGCGGGCTTCGTCTCGAAGTGGTATCTGATCCAGGGCGCGGCCGAGGTCGGCTACTGGTGGCTGGTGGCGGCGATCGTGATCGCCTCGCTGATCGCGGTGTTCTATGTCGGGCGGGTGGTCGAGCTGGCCTGGTTCCGCGAGGCCCGCGGCGCGGCCGCGTCGCCGAGGGCGCCGGCGCCGGAGATGCTCGCGGTGACCTGGGCGCTGGCCCTCGCCGTGCTCTATTTCGGGTTCCAGACCGATATCTCCGCCGGCGTGCCGGCCCAGGCGGCCGAGGTGCTGCTCAACGGCTACACGGGCGGCGCGATGCCGGTCGCAGAAACTCAGGGGGGTGTCAGCCTTGGAGAGTGAGACCCTCCTCTGGATGAGCCTCGGGATTCCCGCGGCCGCCGCCTTCGGCATCCCCCTCGCCGGCCGCTGGCCGAACATCCGCGAGGGCGTGACCCTTGTCGCGGCGGGCGCGCTGTTCCTCACGGTGATGACCCTGCTGCTGCGCGTGCTGGACGGCGAGCGCCCCGAGGCCTACGGCTTCGAGGTGGTCGACGGGGTGGCGCTGGCGCTTGCCGTCGAGCCGCTCGGCATGCTCTTCGCCAGCGTCGCCTCGACGCTCTGGATCGTGAACTCGATCTACTCCATCGGCTACATGCGCGGGAACAACGAGCCGCGGCAGACCCCGTTCTACATCTGCTTCGCGGTGGCGATCGCCGCCGCCATCGGCGTCGCCTTCTCGGCCAACCTGTTCACGCTGTTCCTGTTCTACGAGATCCTGACGGTCTCTACCTATCCGCTGGTCGCGCACAAGGCCAACGAGGACGCCCGGACCAATGCGCGGGTCTATCTCGTGCTGCTGATGGCGACCTCGATGGTGCTGCTGCTGCCGGCGATCATCTGGACCTATGTCGCCGCCGGCTCGGCGGACTTCATCCAGGGCGGGCTGCTTGCCGGGGCGGGGCTCTCGGCCGGGATGCTGACGCTGCTCTATGCGCTCTACATCTTCGGCATCGGCAAGGCGGCGGTGATGCCGGTGCATTTCTGGCTGCCGGCCGCGATGGTGGCGCCGACGCCGGTCTCCGCGCTGCTGCATGCGGTGGCGGTCGTCAAGGCGGGCGTGTTCTGCGTCATCAAGGTCACGGTCTATGTCTTCGGGCTCGACCTGCTGACGGAGACCGGCGCCTCGCAGCCGATCGCCTATGTCGCCGGCTTCACGGTGATCATGGCCTCGCTGATCGCGCTGATGCATGACAACCTGAAGAAGCGGCTCGCCTTCTCCACGGTCAGCCAGCTCTCCTATGTGGTGATGGCGGCGGCGGTGGCGAGCCCGCTGGCGATCCTCGGCGCCGCCATGCACATCGCGGCGCATGCGGTCTCCAAGATCACGCTCTTCTTCGGTGCCGGCTGCATCTACACCGCGGCGCATCTGACCAAGGTGAGCGAGCTCGACGGCATCGGTCGGCGCATGCCCGTCACCATGACCGCCTTCCTGGTCGGCACGCTCTCGATCATCGGCCTGCCGCCGCTGATCGGGGTCTGGAGCAAGTGGTGGATCGGCGTCGGCGCGGTGGACAGCGACAATCTCTGGGTCGTCGCGGTGCTGATGATCTCCTCGCTGCTCAACGTCGCCTATCTGGTGCCGATCGCCTCGCGCGGCTTCTTCATGCCGCCGAAGGACGCGAAGCCCGGCGAACCGATCGCCGTCGCCGAGGCGCCGCTGCCCTGCCTGATCGCGATCTGCGTCACCGCCGGGCTCTGCGTCGTGCTGTTCTTCGGCGTGAACGAGCTCGAGGCGCTGCTGCTGCCGATCACCGAGGGCGCCGCCCCCGCCGCGGCGGCCCAGGCACCGGCCGATCTTGCGCAAGGAGCCATCCAATGACCGACCGGACGCCCGAGCCCGCAGAGATCCCGCGCAAGGCGCCGGACGAGCGCCCCACCTGGATCGACGACAGGAAGAACGTCGACCGGATCTGCTATGCGCTCTACGCCGTCAGCGCGGCGCTGCTGCTGGTCGATCCGCTGATCCACAAGCACGGGCCGTTCGCGATCGAGCACTGGTGGGGCTTCTACGGCATCTACGGCTTCGTCGGCTGCGTCTTCCTGGTGCTGGCGGCGAAGGAGCTGCGCAAGCTGGTGATGCGTTCGGAGGACTATTATGACCGCTGAGATGGTGCCCACGGGGGCGCTCGGCGGGCTCTCGCCGGGGCTCATCCTGATCATCGGCGCGCTCGCCGTGCCGTTCCTGAAGGAGCAGGCGCGCGGCCCCTACCTGCTGCTGCTGCCGGTGCTCGCCTTCTTCCAGCTGATGAGCCTCGACCACGGGCTGATGGGCGTCGTGTCGGTCTTCGACATCGAGCTGGTGACGCTGCGGGTGGACCGGCTGAGCTTCATCTTCGGCACCATCTTCCTGATCGCGACGCTGCTCAGCATGATCTACCAGTATCATGTGAAGGGCTGGATGGAGCACACCGCCGGCATGATCTATGCCGGCAGCGCGGTCGGCGCCGTGTTCTCGGGCGATCTGGTCTCGCTCTTCCTGTTCTGGGAGGGTACGGCGATCGCCTCGGTTTTCCTGATCTGGGCGACCCGCACCCCGGAGGCGATGGCCGCCGGACAGCGCTATCTCATCGTGCAGGTCGGCTCCGGCGTGCTGCTGCTCGCCGGCACCATGGTGCATTACGGCCAGACCGGCTCCCTCGCCTTCGACAGCTTCGATGTCGAGACCACGGCGGGGCTGCTGATCTTCCTCTCCTTCGGCATCAAGTGTGCCTTCCCGCTGATGCACAACTGGCTGCAGGACGCCTATCCCCAGGCCACCGTCACCGGCACGGTGATGCTCTCGGCCTTCACCACCAAGCTCGCGGTCTATGCGCTGGCGCGCGGCTTCGCCGGCACCGAGATCCTCGTGCCGATCGGCGCGGTGATGACCGCCTTCCCGATCTTCTACGCGGTGATCGAGAACGACCTGCGCCGGGTGCTGGCCTATTCGCTGAACAACCAGCTCGGCTTCATGGTGGTGGGTATCGGCATCGGCACCGAGCTTGCGGTCTCGGGCGCCGCGGCGCATGCCTTCTGCCACATCCTCTACAAGGCGCTGCTATTCATGAGCATGGGCGCGGTGCTGCTGCGCACCGGCACCGTGAAGGGCTCGGAGCTCGGCGGCCTCTACCGCACCATGCCCTGGACGGCGACCTTCTGCGCCATCGGCGCCGCCTCGATCTCGGCCTTCCCGCTGTTCTCCGGCTTCGTGTCGAAGTCGCTGATCATCTCGGCGGCGATGAAGGAGGGGTATTTCGTCACCTGGCTGGTGCTGCTGTTCGCCTCGGCAGGCGTGTTCCACCATTCCGGCATCAAGATCCCGTTCTTCGCCTTCTTCGCCCATGACAGCGGCATGCGGCCGAAGGAAGCGCCGACGAACATGCTGATCGCCATGGCCATCGCGGCGACGCTCTGCATCGGCATCGGCGTGTTCCCCGGGCCGCTCTACGCGATCCTGCCCTATGACGTGAGCTATCACGCCTATTCGCTCGAGCACGTGATCACCCAGCTGCAGCTGCTGATCTTCTCGGCGCTGGCCTTCACCGTGCTGATGCGCACCGGGCTCTATCCGCCGGAGCTGCGGTCCACCAACCTCGACAGCGACTGGATCTGGCGCAAGGGCGGCGGCTGGGTGCTCGGCCGGCTCGAGGCCGCCTGGCGGGGCGCCAGCGCCGCGCTCCAGCAGGGCGCGATCCGGGGCGTGCAGCGCTTCGTGGCCAATCTCTACAAGGCCCACGGGCCGGAGAGTGCGCTGGCGCGGACCAGGCCCTCGGGCTATATGGCGCTCTGGATGACGCTTCTGCTCGGCGTCTTCATGCTCTTCGCCTTCATCTGACGCGCAGGGGGCGCGCCCCATGAGCCATTCCGACTGGGCGGCCGCGATCGGCCGCGACACGCCCGTGCTCGTCACCGGCGCCGCCGGCTTCATCGGCTATCACCTGTCCGAGCGGCTGCTGGCCGCGGGCATCCCCGTGGTCGGGCTCGACAATCTCAACGCCTATTACGATCCGCGGCTGAAGGAGGCTCGGCGCGACCGGCTGCTCGACCGGCCGGGCTTCACTTTCGAGCGGGTGGATCTGGCCGACCGCGAGGGGCTCGCCGGCGTCTTCGAGCGGCACGGGCCGCGGCGGGTGGTGCATCTGGCGGCGCAGGCGGGGGTGCGCCACTCGCTGACCCATCCGCACGACTACGTGGACGCCAACATCACCGGCTTTCTCAACATCCTCGAGGCATGCCGGCACCGCGAGGCCACGCACCTCGTCTATGCCTCCTCGAGCTCGGTCTATGGCGGCAACGCCAAGCTGCCCTTCGACGTGGAAGACAGCGTCGATCACCCGGTCAGCCTCTATGCCGCGACCAAGAAGGCGAACGAGCTGATGGCACATTCCTACAGCCATCTCTTCGGCCTGCCGGCGACCGGGCTGCGCTTCTTCACGGTCTACGGGCCCTGGGGGCGGCCCGACATGGCGATCCAGATCTTCACCAAGGCGCTGTACGAGGGGCGGCCGATCCGGCTCTTCAACCATGGCCGGATGGAGCGGGACTTCACCTATGTCGACGACATCGTCGAGGGGGTGGTGCGGCTGATCCCCAGGGCGCCGGCGCCCGATCCGGGCTTCGACCGGCAGGCGCCGGACCCGGCGACGAGCTGGGCACCGCACCGGGTCTTCAACATCGGCAACCACCGGCGCGAACAGCTGCTGGACCTGGTGGCGATGCTCGAGGAGCTCACCGGCCGGACGGCGATCCGCGAGCTGGTGGAGATGCAGCCCGGCGATGTCGAGGCGACCTTCGCCGATGTCTCGGCGCTGGAGCGCGAGGTCGGCTTCGCCCCGGACACGCCGCTGCGCGAGGGGCTGGCGCGCTTCGTCGACTGGTACCGGAGCTTCAACGGCATCGGCTGAGAGCGGGTTTCTGTCCCGAAACGGGACATGATGGGTAGGTAGGGCAAGGGGGGGCGAGGTCCGCCCCCTTCGCGAGGCAGGGCCGCCGCCTGCCCCACCCTGTCGACCTTCCGCCTTTGGACGACGGTTTCAAGAGCCCACCCATGGCAGGCGGCGGGGGCCCGGCTTCAGCCGCCGCGCGCGAGATCGGCCGGCAGCGTCATCGGCCCGGCGCGCCCGGCGATGCGCGTGCGGTAGACATAGAGTGCCTCCATCACCCGCTGCACGTAGTTGCGCGTCTCGCGGAAGGGGATGGTCTCGATCCAGTCCACCGCATCCACCGAGGCGAGGCGCGGGTCGCCATAGGCCGCGATCCATTCCTCGGCGCGCCGCGGGCCGGCATTGTAGGCCGCCGCCGCCAGCAGGTAGGAGCCGCCGAACTGCTTCACCCGGTCGCCCATGTAGCGGCTGCCGAGGCGGGCATTGTAGCGCCAGTCGGTAATCAGGCGGCGCTGCGAGTAGGGCTCGCCGATCTGCCGGGCCACGAGCTGCGCCGTCCGCGGCATCAGCTGCATCAGCCCGCGCGCGCCGGAGCGGCTGATCGCGGTGGCGTCGAACTCGGTCTCCTGGCGCGACACCGCGAGCGCCAGCGCCGGCTCGATCTCGGTCACCACGCCGCCGACGGCATGCAGGGGATAGTAGGCCGGAAAGATCAGCATGCCCTTGCGCGCGGCCATCTTGGCGACGCGCACCGCCACCTGCGGCTGGCCGATCTCGATCGAGAGGGCGCCGAGCGCGGCCAGCGCGGTCTCGTCGTTCAGCCCGCGGCCGATGCGCCGGAAGCTCGCCGCAGCAAGGCCCTCCTGGCCGGCATAGTAGAGCACGGCGGCCATACGCACATCGTCGGTGGCCAGCGCCGGCGTGGTGCGCCAGTCCGGCAGCGCGGCATCGGCGAGGCGCTGGTCCGGCGCGGCGCCGATCTCGGCGGCGGCGAGCTGGCCGTAGAAGGCGGTCTGGAACTCGGCGGCGCTGGCATAGGCGGCGCGGGCCGCTGTCTCGTTGCCGAGGGCGGCATGGGTCCGCCCCAGCCAGTAGCCGGCGCGGGCGCGGCTGATCGGGGTGTCGACCGCGGCGTCGAAGCGTTCGAAATGCGGCAGCGCCGCGGCCGGGTCCTTCAGCCCGCGCAGCGCGATCCAGCCGGCGGCCCATTCGCAGTCGGCATAGGCATAGCCGTCGCCCGGGCCGAGGTGGTGCTGCGCCGCCAGCCGGTAGCCGAGCGCCGGATTGCCGTCGCGCATCGCGTCGCGGGCGAGGCGGCGACGCCGGTCGGCCCAGCGCGCGGGCTGGCCGAGGGCCTCGGCGCTCGCCGAATAGCGGTCGAGCAGGGCGGCGGCGGCATCGCGGTCCTTGCCGTAGGCCTTGGAGAAGGCGCGCCAGTTCTCCGCGGCCTCGCCGCTCAGCCCGGCGGAGCGTGCCGGCGGCACCTCGCCGAGCACCGCCTTGCGCAGCTGCTCATGGCCCGGCCAGTTCGCCCGGCGGGCGGCATAGGCACGGTATTCGCCCTGCGTGCCGGCGCCGGCCCTGAGCTTGCGCCAGAGCACGATATCCGCCAGCAGCGGATCGGAGACCGCCGCCACGCGGGCCTCCGCCGCCGGCCAGTCGCCATCGGCGCCGAGGGCCAGCGCCTCGCGCAGCACGGCGCCCTGGCGCTGTGCCTCGGCAAGGTCGAGCGCCGCCGCCATGGCCGTGGTCAGCGGGGCGATAAGGGTGAGGATCGTGAGGATTATTGTCGTTGCTGCTCGCATCGCGCGCGCTCCCGGGTTCGCGTTCTGCCTGTGCGCGCAGTCTAGCACAGCGCTGCTGCGCCGCACCCCGAAATCCCCGTGAGCGCTGGGTTCTCCACAGGTTTCGCCCGGCCGGGCGGCAGGCGGCCCGCGCATGGCTTGCCCATCGACGCGAATCTCCCTATGAGCGGCGGATAACCCCTCCCCCTGCCAGCCCCGGAGCCAAGGCCATGCTCAAAGGATCGCTTACCGCGCTTGTCACCCCTTTCACTGCGGAAGGGATCGACGAGAAGGCCCTGCGCGCGCTGGTCGACTGGCAGATCGACGAGGGCAGCCACGGGCTCGTGCCCGTCGGCACCACCGGCGAGAGCCCGACGCTGAGCTTCGAGGAGCACGAGCGGGTGATCGACATCGTGGTCGAGCAGACCCGCGGCCGGGTGCCGGTGGTCGCCGGCACCGGCTCGAACAACACCACCGAGGCGATCCGCTTCACCGCCCATGCCCAGGCGGCAGGCGCCGATGCCGCGCTGGTGGTCACGCCCTATTACAACAAGCCGACGCAGGAGGGCCTCTACCGGCACTTCCATGCGCTGCACGATGCGGTCGAGATCCCGATCGTGATCTACAACATCCCCGGCCGCTCGGTGGTGGACATGAGCCCCGAGACCATGGGCCGGCTGGCAAGGCTGCCGCGCATCGTCGGCGTCAAGGACGCCACCGGCGATGTCGCGCGCACCAGCCTGCAGCGCGCAGCCTGCGGGCACGACTTCATCCAGCTTTCCGGCGAGGACGCCTCGGCGCTCGGCTTCAACGCCCATGGCGGGGTCGGCGCGATCTCGGTGACCGCGAATGTCGCGCCGGCGCTCTGCGCCGAGTTCCAGGAGGCGACGCTGGCGCGCAACTATGCCCGCGCGCTCGAGCTGCAGGACCGGCTGATGTCGCTGCACACCGCGCTGTTCCTCGAGCCGGGTCTGGTCGGGGCGAAATACGCGCTCTCCGTGCTCGGCCGCTGCGAGCCGACGGTGCGCCTGCCGCTGCTGGAGGCGACCGAGCCGGTCAAGCAGGCGATCCGCGCCGCCATGGTCCATGCCGGGCTGATCGCCGCCTGACGGCCGCAAACCCGGACAACCCGGGCGCCCCCGGGGCCGCGAGCCCCGGGTGGCTCATTGTGCCGCCTCATCTTTTCCGCTACCGTTCGGCAAGCGGAAGAGATGGAGGCGAAGATGGCAACGACACCTGCCAACGACCCCACCGCGCCGGTCCTCAAGGCCGTCGAGATCTACCAGAAGCGGATCTTCGAGATCTGGAAGGTCGTCTTCAAGAAGATCGATTCCAAGTTCAAGTCTGCCACCAAGTTCTTCGATAACGTCGTGAACAAGGGCGAGGAGATCGCCTCGAAGGTGGGCAAGGCGGTGGTCGAGAAGATCATCGGCTATCGCGACACCGTGTTCGGCGCGCTCGAGCGGGTGCCGCAGATCGTCAAGAGCGCGCTGCGCCTCGGCAACAAGATCATCAACCTGATCCGGAGCGCCGCCGACCCGAACAAGATCATCAACGTGATGAAGCGGCTCTTCATGCGCTATGTGAAGATGCTGCGCGAGATCTTCGCGATGGTGAAGCAGTTCTTCGAGGCGCTGAACCCGCTCGGCACGGCGCTGGCGGTGGTCAACGCGCTGAAATCCGTGCTGCGGCTGATCGTCAGCTGGGTCGGCGAGGTAACCAACGCGAACAACGCGGTCAAGAAGGCCAAGACGCTGCTGAAGAAGGTCGTCAAGGCGATGAAGCTGGAGATCAAGGAGGCGATCCTGCTGCGCAAGAAGGTGCTGCGGCTCCGGCCCGCCTGACCGCGGGTTTCGCGCCCGGAACCGCGCCGCATGGACAACGGGCCCCGGCTCGCCTAAATCGGCGCGGTCATGTCCCAGAACAAACCCAAGCTCGACCACAAGCTCGCCGCCGAGAACCGCAAGGCGCGGCACCAGTATTTCATCGAGGACAGCCTCGAGGCCGGCATCATGCTGCAGGGCTCCGAGGTGAAGTCGCTGCGCGAGGGCAAGGCCAACATCGCCGAGAGCTATGCCAGCGTCGAGGATGGCGAGCTCTGGCTGATCAACAGCTACATCCCGGAGTTCTCCCAGGCCAAGGCGGCGGCCTTCAGCCACGATGCCCGGCGCCGGCGCAAGCTTCTGGTGCACAGGCGCGAGCTCGCCCGGCTGCACCAGGCGGTGGGGCGCGAGGGCATGACCATGGTGCCGCTCAAGCTCTATTTCGACGCGCGCGGCCGGGCCAAGCTCGAGATCGGCCTGGCCAAGGGCAAGAAGCTCTCCGACAAGCGCGACACCGAGAAGAAGCGGGACTGGGAGCGCGAGAAGTCGCGCCTGCTGCGGGACCGCTGAGATGAACGCATCCCCGAGCGCGGAGCGCCTGCTCGCCGCCATCGACGCGACCTGGCCGCCGGCGGAGATCCGCGCCGCCGATGGCTGGCTGCTGCGCCGCGGCGCCGGCGGCGGCAAGCGGGTCTCCGCGGCCTCGGCCGGGCGGCCCGGTGCGGTGCCGGAGATCGACGCCGCGGTGGCCGGGCTCGCCGCCTGGGGGCAGGGGCCGCTGTTCCGCCTCTCGCCCGGCGAGGAGGCGCTCGACGCCGCGCTCGAGGCCCGCGGGCTCGCGGTGGTGGACCCGACGGTGGTCCATGTCGCGCCGGTCGTGAGCCTGACCGACGACCGCGACGAGACTGCCCGGGTGATCCGTGCCTCGACACCGATCGCGCTGGTCGAGGAGATCTGGGCGGCCGGCGGCATCGGCCCCGGGCGCCTCGCGGTGATGGCCCGCGCCGCCGGACCGCGCATCACGCTGATCGCGCGCATCGGCGACCGCCCGGTGGGGGTCGGCTTCATCGCCTGCGACGGCGCGGTGGCGATGCTCCATGCGGTCGAGGTGCTGGCGGCGGCGCGGCGTCGGGGCGCCGGCGAGATGCTGCTCCGCGGCGCGGCCAACTGGGCGGCGGAGCAGGGCGCCGAGGTGCTGGCGCTCGCCGTCACCGAGGCCAACGCCCCGGCCCGTGCGCTCTATGCGAAGCTGGGGATGGGCGTCGCCGCGCGCTATCATTACCGCGCGGGGTGAGCGGCGAAAGGCGAGACATGGTCTGGCATGCGCGGATCGGGGCGCTTGCGACATCCGTCGTGCTCGGCGCGGGGTCTGCCGCCGCCGATCCGCCGGTGCTGCCGGTGCCCGAGGGTGCCGCGCTGACCGCGCGGGTGGAGCGCCAGGCGGACCGCTACGACATCCCCGTCGCGCCCTTCGGCGGCGCGGCGGAGCCGACCCGCATGCTGAACGGACACGTGATCTGGGAGGGCTACCGGATGCCGGCGGGCGAGGACGGCCTCGCCGGGGTGATGGCGGCCTATCGCGAGCTGCTGCGCGCCGGGGGCTGGGAGATCCTGCTCGACTGCACCGGCGCGGCCTGTGGCGGGCTCGATTTCCGGTTCGGGGTGGCGCTGCTGCCGCCGCCGCAGATGGTGGTGGATGCCGCCGCCTTCGCGCAGCTCTCGGCGCGTAGACCCGGCGGGCAGGGCGCCCCGGTCGCCTGGGCCTCGGTGCTGGCGAGCCGCGCGCTCGGCCGCATCCACATCCAGACCGTGCGGGTGGAGGCGGCGGCCGTCGCGGCGCTGCCGGCCCCGCTCGAGGTGCCCCCGGAGGCGCCGGCGCCGGAGGTCACCGGCGGCACCGAGCTGCCCCATGACGCGGCTGCCGAGACCGGCGGCGGCGATGCGGCGGGCGGCGACCTGCTGGCCCGGCTCACCGCCGATGGCCATGTGCCGGTCGAGGGGCTGAGCTTCGACACCGGCGGTGCCCGGCTCGGCGCGGCCTCCGCCCCGGCGCTCGACGGGCTGGCGCGGCTGCTCGATGCGAACCCGGCGCTCGAGGTCCTGATCGTCGGCCATTCCGACAACGAGGGCAGCCTCGCGACCAACCGCGCCCTCTCGAAACGCCGCGCCGAAGCGGTGCGCCAGGCGCTGATCGCCCGCGGCGTCGCCGCCGGGCGGATGGAGGCGGCAGGCATCGGCTTCCTCGCACCGCGTGCCTCCAACGCCACCCCCGAGGGCCGTGCCCGCAACCGCCGGGTGGAGATCGTCCTGCGCTGACGCAGCCCGGCCGGCCCGGCCGCGGCGAGGCCGGACTGCCCGGCAACCCACCCCCACCGCCGCCTTGCGCGCACAGCGCGCAAGGCGGCGGTGGGGGTGGGGGCGGGCTTTCGCGGGCGCCGGAGGGGGCCGGCAGGCCCCCGGAGGCGGGCGAAACACGGCGCCCGGGTATCGGTTCGAAGGCAGGCGGGGTCAGGGGCGCCTCAGGCGCCGGCCTTGCGGGCCTCCGCCGCGGCACGGATCTGGCTGAGCGTCGCCTTCGGGGTCAGCGCCTCGGTGTCGACGATCAGCTCGAGCAGCGCCCCGGTGGCCGAGCTGCGGGCGCGGGCGAAGGCCTCCGCGAAGGCCTCCGCCGTCTCGACCTGTTCCGCATGCATGCCATAGGCCCGGCCGATGGCGACGAAATCCGGATTGACCAGCTCGGTGCCGCTGACCCGGCCGGGATAGGTCTTCTCCTGGTGCATCCGGATCGTGCCGTAGCTGCCGTTGTTGAAGACCAGCACCACCGGCTGCGCGCCGGCCTGCATCGCGGTGCCGAGCTCGGTCATGGTCATCTGGATGTCGCCGTCGCCGGCGAAGCAGAGCACCAGCCGCTCCGGGCAGGCGAGCCGTGCCGCCACCGCCGCCGGCAGCCCCGCCCCCATGGCACCGGCCTCGGGCCCGAGCAGCCGGTGCTTCGGCCCGTAGCGGAGCAGCCGCCCCGGCCAGATCGCGAAATTGCCCGCGCCGTTGGTGACGATGGCATCCTCCGGCAGCACCGCGCGCAGATGCGCCATCACCGCGCCGAGATCGAGCCGGCCGGGCTGCGGTGGCAGATCGAAGCTGGCCTCGTAGCCCGCACGCGCGCCCGCGGCCCAATCCGCGCGGGACGGGTCATGCGCCGTGTCGGCCCGCGACAGCGCCGCGAGGAAGGCCGCAGGCGAGCCGTGCAGCGCCAGATCGGCCTGCAGCACCTTGCCGAGCTCGTCGTCGGAGGGATGCACATGCACGAGCTTCTGGCGCGGCGTCGGCAGGCCGAACAGGCTGTAGCCATCGGTATCGGTCTCGCCGAAGCGGATGTTGACCGCGAGCACCAGATCCGCCTCGTCGAGCACCTTGCGGACATGCGGCGCGATGCCGAAGCCGGCATCGCCGATATAGGCCGGCGAGCCGTTGTCGATCAGGTCCTGGTGGCGGAACTCGACCACGATGGGGATCTGCGCGGCCTCGGCGAAGGCGGTGAAGGCGGCGAGCGCGGCGCGCCCGTCGCGCCCGGAGATGTCCCAGCCGCCGCCGCCGATGAAGGCGACCGGGCGCACCGCCCCGGCGAGCAGGCGCTGCGCCTCGGCGAGCGCCTCGGGCGCGAGCCCGGGCCAGGGCGGCAGGATCGGGCGGGGATGCACCCGGGCCTCGCTGAGCCCGGTCAGCACGTCCTCCGGCAGCGCCACCACCACCGGCCCGGGGCGGCCCGAGAGCGCCACGTGGAAGGCGCGGGCGACTATCTCCGGCACCCGGTCGGCGCTGTCGATCTCGGTCGCCCATTTCGCGACGCCGCCATAGAAGGCGCGGTAGTCGATCTCCTGGAACGCCTCGCGCTCGCGCATCGTGGTCTCGATCTGGCCGATGAAGAGGATCATCGGCGTCGAGTCCTGCATCGCGGTGTGCACGCCGATGGCGGCATTGGTGGCGCCGGGGCCGCGGGTGACGAAGGCGATGCCGGGCTGCCCGGTGAGCTTGCCCCAGGCCTCGGCCATGAAGGCGCAGCCGCCCTCGTGGCGCCCGAGCACGAAGCGGATCTGGCTGTCATGCAGCGCGTCGAGCACCGCGAGATAGCTCTCGCCCGGCACCCCGAAGGCGGTGCGCGCGCCCTGCGCCGCCAGCGCCTCCACCAACAGCTCCGCGCCCGTCTTGGCCATCATGCCCTCCCTCGGTTTGCGCGCAGTTGCGCATGGGCGCCGGGCGGCTGTCAACGCCGGGCGGCCGGCGGCGCGATTGACCGGCCGGGCGGGCGCGGTCAGGATTGCTGGAGGCCATGCGGGGGGACCGCCGATGATCGACCGTCCGAGCTTCACCATCGGGATCGAGGAGGAGTACCTCATCGTCGATCGCGAGAGCCGGGACCTGGTGCGCGAGCCGACGCCGGACTTCCTCGTCGCGCTGGCCGAGGAGATCGGCGAGAAGGTGAGCCCGGAATACCTGCAATGCCAGGTCGAGGTCGGCACCGGGGTGCACCAGCGCGTCGGCTATGCCGCGGCGGAGCTGGCGACGCTGCGTCGGGGGGTGGCGGCGGCGGCCGAGGCCCATGGCTATGCGCCGATCGCGGCCTCCACGCATCCCTTCGCGAAATGGCGCGAGCAGTCGCACACCCGCAAGCCGCGCTACGATGCGCTGCAGGACGATCTCGGCCTCACCGTGCGGCGGATGCTGATCTGCGGCTGCCATGTGCATATCGGCATCGAGGACGAGGACCTGCGCATCGACCTGATGAACCAGGTCGCCTATTTCCTGCCGCATCTGCTGGCGCTGACCTGCTCCTCGCCGTTCTGGGAGGGCACCGATACCAAGCTCGCCTCCTATCGCCTGACGGTGTTCGACGCGCTGCCGCGCACCGGGCTGCCGGACCAGATGAGCTCCCATGCCGAGTATCGCCGCATGGTCGGGCACCTGGTCTCGGCCGGCTGCATCGAGGACGCGACCAAGATCTGGTGGGACGTGCGCCCGTCCGACAAGTTCCCGACGCTGGAGCAGCGGGTCACGGATGTCTGCTCGCGGCTCGAGGATGCGGTGACGGTGGCGGCGCTCTACCAGTCGGTGCTGGCCTATCTCTACCGGCTGCGGGCGCGCAACCAGCGCTGGCGGATCTATCCCGCGACCCTGATCGGCGAGAACCGCTGGCGCGCGCAGCGCTATGGCTGCGCCGGCCGGCTGATCGACCATGGCCGCGGCGAGCTGGCCCCGGTGGGCGACCTGATCGAGGAGATCATCGACCTCGTGGGCGCGGATGCCGAGGATCTCGGCTGCCGGCGCGAGCTGGTGCATGCCCGGCGGATCGCCGAGCGCGGCAGCTCCGCCATGCGCCAGCGCGCGGTGCGGGCCGAGGCGGAGAAGGCCGGCGCCAGCCGCGAGGAGGCGCTCTGTGCCGTGGTCGACGCACTGATCGAGGATTTCGTGCCGGACTGACCCGGAGAATCTTGATTCATGATTTTTCGATGCCGACAATCACCCGGCGTGCGTGTGTATGTAGGGAGACATTGAATGAAGGCGAATGCGAAGCCCGAGCTTGAACAGAAGTGGTGGCGCAAGAACAAGGCGAAAACCCTGAAGTCGACCGGGTTCGGCAAGGTGCTCGGGGAATACGAGACGGCGCTCAAGGATTTCGAGACCTGGCCGGCCAATGGTGCCGAGAAGGCCTATGAGACCGCGGTGGCGCTGCTGTCGAAGCGCCTGCCCTCGGCGGCGGATGCGGCGATCAAGGCCTGCAACGCCAGGCTCCACAAGGACACCGTGGCCTGCCTCGAGACCTACAGGAAGAAGACCTTCCCGGAGGAGCTGAAGCGCATCCAGGCGATCCGGAAGAACTTCGACGAGCTGGCGAGCAAGGCCGAGCGCGAGGTCCGCGGGCATTTCGACACCATAGGCAGGCTGTTCGACGAGGCGGCGGACCTGCAGGAGGAGATCTACACCGCCATCGGCGGCATCGAGGATGCCAAGAAGGCCGCCATCGCCGCCTCGAAGAAGGCCGACAAGCCGGCGCTCGAGGCCGCCGGCAAGATTGCGACGGCGGCGATGCAGAAGGCGAGCGCGGCCTATGGCAAGCTCGGCAAGCTGCAGAAGCCCGCGGAGACGGCCTACAGGAACCTCCAGGCCGCGATGGCGAGAGCGGCCGACCCGGGCGCCGTCGACCGTCTGCGCAAGGATGCCGAGCTCGGCAAGGACAAGATCGTCAACGTGATCCAGGACATGGATTACGAGATGAAGGACGCGATGAAGGCGGAGAACCAGCTCCTCGGCATCATCGAGGGCCGGATCGACGAGACCGCGGCGCTGGCCGAGACCATCGAGCGCAGCTGCCGCCTCTTCATGGAGGCCAACAAGGGCGTGAAGGGCAACCTCAACCAGATCTCCGCCGAGCTGAGCTCGCTGCGCGACGCGATCCGCAGTGCCGGCACGCCGTCCGACGGGGGCAAGCAGGCGACCGCCTTTGCCCGCAGCCTCAAGACCCTGGTCGAGCGCTTCGCCAAGTCGGCGAAATCCGCCGCCGCGCAGCACAAGAAGCTCACCGCCGAGCGCAAGACCTGGCCGAAGGACCTGCTCTCCCAGAGCAGCTTCGCCCGGCTCAAGCGCGACGTGGAGATCGCGCTGGGGCAGGACGACGCCACGGTGAAGGATGTCCGCACGATCACCACCAAGCTGAAGGAGACGCAGCAGATGATCGTCGGGTTGAACGGCTGAGCCGCGCCAGCCTCACTCGGGCAGGGGCGCGAGCAGCGCGTCCCAGCGCCCGACATCGAGCGAGACCTGGCCGCAGAGATTGATCTGCCAGTCGCCCGCCGCGCCGTAGAGCCGGACGAGCTGCGGCCCCGGCCCGAGCCGGGCACCGCAGGCGGCGCCGTCGAGCGGCGTCGCCACCCGGATCTCCGCCGGCCCGGCATAGTTCACCCCAGCCTCGATTCGGAGTGCATAGTGGCGCAGCAGGTTGCTCGGCGTGAGCTTCGGGCGCCCGGCGGGCATCTCCTCGCCGGTGACCAGGGCGCGGACCACCACGGCGCCGGACGCCGTCAGCTCCGCCGGCGTGCCCGAGGGCGCCGCGCAGCTGCAGGCCAGCGCCGGACCGGCGGGGCCAAGCAGCGCGAGGGCAAGAAGGGCGGCGGCGATGCGGCGGGTCATGGCATGTCTCCTCGGGAGCCCGATGCCGGCAGCTTGCGCCTGTGCCCTGCCCGGAGCAATCCCTGCGGGCTTTGCGGGCTTTGCGGGCTTTGCGGGGTTCAGCGGATCTGGCGGAAGCTGGTGATGTCGCAGCCGCCCCAGTCGTCGCAGTCGCGGTTGACGATCATCCGCGGCAGGCGCAGCGTCACCGGGCCGGGCGGGCCCGCCACTGCAGCGCAGCCGGCGAAAGCGCCGGGGCCGAGCGGGCCGCGCTCCTGCGCCATGAAGCCGATATTCTGCAGCACCCGCCGCCCGCCGACGAAGACGATCCCGGCCCCGAGCACCTGGTAGGCATAGTCCCGCGCCTCGGGGCCGTCACCCACCCATGCGCCGCAGATCATGCGCCCCTCGGGGGTCTCGTGCAGCTCTGCGGCGATCACGAGGGTCGAGCCGCCGGGATGGAACACGCCCCCCGCAACCGCCGGCGCCTCGCCGAGACGCGCCGTTGCAACCCGCTGCGGCACGCAGGCGGCCAGCGCCAGAAGGAGAGCTGCCGCGAGAAGGTGCCCGCGCATCCGCTCAGACCTTCGCCGAGGCGGCGGACTCCGCCGGCGCAGCCAGCACCGTCACCGCCGGGTCGCAGACCCGCATCGGCCCGGTCACCGCCCTCGCCCTTTGCGCCGCCGCACTGGCGCCGCCGGCCGTCCTCACCCTTGCCGGCGGGCCGGCGGGCCTCCCGGCCCCTGCCACGCGGCGCACGCCCGCGCGACCCCGCCGGTCGATGCCCCCTGGGACCTCGCCGGTGGGATAGGCCACGCCCTCGAGCCGCTTCCCGTCTCGCCCGAGGCCGACCAGGCGTTTCGCCGGTGCCGCGACAATGGCACCGTGCGGTCCGGTCCTGCGGCTGGTCATCGCGAGGTGGGCACTGGCTCCGGCCATCTCAATGGCGCAGCGCGTGGAGCCCGAATCGGCCGGCGCGGTGGCGGCGTCCGCTGCGCGCCGAAGATCCCGATGCGCTGACGCAATGGTCCCGGGCACAGCCTGCCGCTCCGCCGTCCTCGCCCCTGCCATGCAATCCTCCCGCTGGAAATGCCCCGGAGAAACCCCGGCGAGCATGCCACCGGCGGGGCCGCAGGGGAAGGCGGGAAGTGCCATGCGAAAACCGCCGCCCGGTCTCCCGGACGGCGGCTTGCAGCTCATGCGGCTCTCACGCGGCGGCCCGAAGGCCGGCGGCGATC
>NZ_BSYI01000033.1 GCF_030270585.1 Paralimibaculum aggregatum | reverse complement strand
GTCGCAGCGGAGAGCGTCATGCCATTACCTCACGGGATGGGGAAAGCCGATCCGGCAGCCCATAGCCCCATGACGCGGCGCGCGCAAACCATTTGCCCTCATGGGCCCATGCAATATGGTAATGGATCATGCCCGGCCCGCCCCGACGCCTGCTGCCCTCCACCAGCGCCCTCGCGGCCTTCGAGGCGGTGGTGCGGCTCGGCGGCTTCACCGCGGCGGCGCGGGAGCTCTCGCTGACCCAGGGCGCGGTGAGCCGGCAGGTCGCCGGGCTCGAGGCGCTGCTCGGCACCCGGCTGCTGGAGCGCTCGAGCCGCGGCGTGGCGGCGACCGAGCTCGGCCGCGCCTATGCCGCCGAGATCGCCGCGGCGCTGGAGACCATCCGCAACGCCTCGCTGGCGGCGATGACCGACCGGCACTACCAGACCCTCAACCTGGCGATCCCGCCCACCTTCGGCACGCGCTGGCTGATGCCGCGGCTGCCGCGCTTCGTCGAGCGCCACCCGGAGGTCACGCTCAACTTCATCACCCGGATCGGGCGGGTGGAGTTCGAGCAGGAGCGCATCGACGCGGCGATCCATGTCGGCCGGCCGGACTGGCCCGGCGCCGAGTTCCTCGAGCTGATGCGCGAGACCGTGGTGCCGGTGGCCAGCCCCGGTTTCCTCGCCGAGCACCGGATCGGCGCGGCGGAGGACCTGCTGCCGCTGCTGCGCCTGCACCTGGCCTCGCGCCCGGAGGCCTGGGCGGAGTGGTTCGCCAGCCTCGGCATCGCCGCCGGCCCGGGCGCCGGGCCGCGCTTCGAGCAGTTCGCCATGGTGGCGCAGGCCTGCGGCGCGGGGCTCGGCGTGGCGCTGCTGCCGGAGTTCCTGATCCGCTCCGAACTCGCCTCGGGCCAGCTCGCGGTGGCGCTCGACCACCGCGCCGAGAGCGCCAGCGCCTACTGGCTGGCGACGCCGGCGGCGCCGCGCCTGCGCCCGCAGGTGGTCGCGTTCAGAAACTGGCTGGCGGCCGAGGCCGCGGCGCCGGGCGGGGCTGCCTGAAATTTCGGCCTTGACAATTGCAGGGCATCTCGCAAATCGTTTGTGTGCTAATAAATTCGGCAAACACGGGTGCGGTGCAGCATATTGCATCGCAACGGGAAAACGGAGAGATGCCGCCGCGGCGGCCGGGAGGCGGGACATGAGCTTCATTCGCGATTGCTGGTATTGCGCCGGCTGGTCGGCCGGCTTCGGACAGGCGCTCGAGACGCGGCGGATGCTCGGCGAGGATCTCGTGCTGTTTCGCGGCGAGGACGGCCGGCTGCGCGCGCTGGAGGACACCTGCCCGCACCGCTTCCTGCCGCTGAGCATGGGCCGGCTGGTCGGCAACACGGTGCAATGCGGCTATCACGGCATGACCTTCGACGGCAGCGGCGCCTGCGTGCGGGTGCCGGGGCAGACCAACGTGCCGGCCAGCGCGCGGGTGCGCAGCTATCCGGTGGAGGAGCGCTCCGGCATCGTCTGGGTCTGGATGGGCGACCCGGCGCGGGCCGACACCGCGAAGATCTTCGACCTGCCGGAGATGCACGACCCGGCCTGGGCGATGCATCACGGCGACGCGCTGGACATCCGGGCCAACTACATGGCGGTGGCGGAGAACCTCTGCGACCCGGCGCATGTCAGCTTCGTCCACCCGACCACCCTCGGCAATGCCGCCTCGGAGGACGTGCCGGTCGAGACCCGCCGCGAGCAGGGGCCGACCGGCGAGGTGATCGTGACCTGGCGCTGGATCCGCGACGGCGAGCCGATCGGCTTCTTCAAGCGGTTCGGCGGCTTCACCGGCCATGTCGACCGCTGGCACTACTACTACATGCACTGCCCCAACATCGCCGCCATCGATTTCGGCAGCGCGCCCACCGAGGCGGCGCTGCCGGAGGGCGAGCGCAACCGGGGCGTGCGGATCTGGGCGCTGCATTTCTTGACGCCCGTCGATGCGGACCGCACAGTCGACTACTGGATGCACATTCGCAACGCGGCAACCGATGTCGCGGGCGTCGAGGAGCAGATGGACGCGATGTTCCGGACGGCGTTCGACGAGGACAAGGAGATCCTCGAGGCCGTGCAGGCCCGCGAGACCGCGCTGGCCGCGCGGCCGGGCGGCGCGCCGCGCCCGCTGAGGATCGCGATCGATCTCGGCCCCAACCTCTACCGCAAGGCCATCGACCGGCTGGCGGCGGCGGAGGCGGCGGCAGGTCCGGGCTGACCCCGGGCCGCGACAGATCGGCAACGACACGGCAACGAGATCAGACACAGCAGGGGGTCGCAGATGTTCACACGCAGAGGTTCGATCATGGCCGCGGCAGCGGCGGCGATGCTGGGCGCCACGGCGCTCGGCACCGGCGCGCTGGCCGAGGAGCCGATCAAGGTGGGCGAGCTCAACAGCTATACCCGCATGGCCGCCTTCACCGATCCCTACAAGAAGGGGTGGGAGCTGGCGCTCGAGGAGATCAACGCCGCCGGCGGCGTCAGGGGCCGCCCGCTCGAGGTGATCTCGCGCGACGACGACGGCAAGCCGGCGGATGCGGTGCGCATCGCCGAGGAGCTGGTCTCCGAGGACGAGGTGGTGCTGCTCTGGGGCACCTTCCTCTCCAATATCGGGCTGGCGGTGGCCGATTTCGCGGCGCAGCGCGAGGTGCTGTTCGTCGCCGCCGAGCCGCTCTCGGACGCGGTGACGATGGAGAAGGGCAACCCCTATACCTTCCGGCTGCGGCCCTCGACCGGGATGCAGGCGCGGATGCTCGCCGAGGTTGCTGCGAAGCTGCCGGCCAAGCGCTGGGCCACGGTGGCGCCCAACTATGCCTATGGCCAGGACGCGGTGGCCAAGTTCAAGACGGCGCTGACGGCGCTGCGCCCGGATGTCGAGTTCGTCGGCGAGCAGTGGCCGGGGCTCTTCAAGATCGACGCCGCCGCCACGGTGCGCGCGCTCGACGCGGTGGAGCCCGAGGCGATCTACAACGTCACCTTCGGCGGCGATCTCGCCAAGTTCGTGCGCGAGGGCCAGCTGCGCGGGCTGTTCAAGGGGCGTGACGTGGTCAGCCTGCTGACCGGCGAGCCGGAATACCTGCTGCCGCTGGGCGCCGAGGCGCCGGAGGGCTGGATCGTCACCGGCTACCCGGTCGAGGATCTCGGCGACGACCCCAACCACAAGCCCTTCCTCGAGGCCTACCAGGCGAAATGGGGCGAGCTGCCGCAGCTCGGCTCGATCGTCGGCTATGTCACGCTGAAGGCGGTGGCGGCGGCGATCGAGAAGGCCGAGAGCCTCGAGACCGAGGACCTCGTGGCGGCGATGGAGAACCTCACCTTCGACAGCCCGGTGGGCCCGGTCACCTTCCGCGACATCGACAACCAGGCCACGCTCGGCGCCTGGGTCGGCCGCACCGCGCTGAAGGACGGCCGCGGCGTGATGGTCGACTGGAGCTATGCCGACGGGGCCGACTACATGGCCTCGCCCGAGGAGGTAGCGGCCACCCGCCCGGCGGAGTGAGCCCGGCAGCGGCGCGCCCGGCCCTCCGCCCGGCGCGCCGCCTGCACCCGAACCCGAGACACCGACCTACCCGCGCCGGCACGGCATCCGGCGCCCGGCAGGAGTGCCCGCCTTGACCCTCGACCTCGGTTTCCTGCTCGGCCAGTTCCTCGCCGCGCTGGCCTCTGCATCCGCCCTGTTCCTCGTGGCCTCCGGGCTCTCGATCATCTTCGGCGTGACGCGGATCGTGAACTTCGCGCATGGCTCGTTCTACATGCTGGGCGCCTATCTCGGCTACACGATCACCGAGGCGCTGCCGACCGGCGTGCTCGGCTTCTGGGGCGGCACGCTGGTCGCGGCGCTGGCGGTCGGCGTCATCGGCGCGGCGATCGAGATCGTGGTGCTGCGGCGGATCTACCGCTCGCCGGAGCTGTTCCAGCTCGTCGCCACCTTCGCCATCGTGCTGATTATCCAGGACGCGACGCTCTATGTCTGGGGTCCGGTGGAGCGGCTCGGGCCGCGTGCGCCTGGGCTCGACGGGGCGGTGCAGATCCTCGGCGAATACGTGCCGGAATATGACCTCGCGCTGATCGCCATCGGGCCGGTGGTGCTCGGGCTGATCTGGCTGGTGTTCCACCGCACGCGCTGGGGCGTGCTGGTGCGCGCCGCCACCGAGGACCGCGAGATGGTCGGCGCGCTCGGGGTCAACCAGTCCTGGCTGTTCACCACGGTGTTCTTCCTCGGCTCGGCGCTGGCCGGGCTCGGCGGCGCGCTGCAGGTGCCGCGCGAATCGGTCTCGCTGCTGATGGATCTCAACATCATCGCCGAGGTCTTCGTGGTGGTGGTGATCGGCGGCATGGGCAGCGTGCTCGGGGCCTATGTGGCGGCGCTGCTGATCGCGCTGTTCAACGCCTTCGGCATCCTGATCCTGCCGGAGATCTCGCTGGCGGTGCCGTTCATCGTGATGGCGGTGGTGCTGATCGCGCGGCCCTGGGGCCTGTTCGGGCGCCCCGAGAGCGGCGAGCACCAGCAGGCGCTCTCCGAGGAGCCGCTGCGCCCGCTCGGCCTCGCCCGGCGCGCGGCGATCCTGGCCGGCGTGGCGGGGCTGGCCGGCCTCGCCTTCCTCGGCGGGCGCTACGGCGTGGTGCTGGCGACCGACATCGTCATCGTCTCGCTGTTTGCCGCGAGCCTGCATTTCATGATGGGGCTCGGCGGCATGGCCTCCTTCGGGCACGCCGCCTATTTCGGCATCAGCGCCTATGCGGCGGCCTTCCTGGCCACCTATGCCGGGCTCTCGATGCTGCCGGCGATGCTGCTGGCGCCGGTCGCGGCGATGCTGGCGGCGGCCTTCTTCGGCTGGTTCTGCGTGCGCAGCACCGGGGTCTATCTCGCGATGCTGACGCTGGCGGCGGCGCAGATCGTCTGGTCGGTGGTGTTCCAGGCCAGCGAGATCACCGGCGGCGACGACGGCATCCTCGGGGTCTGGCCGGACAAGTGGGCGAAGTCGCGCGAGGTCTACTTCCTGCTCACCCTGGCGATCGGCGCGATGGCGCTGGTGACGCTGCAGCGCATCGCCCATGCGCCCTTCGGCTACGTGCTGCGGGCGGCGCGCGACAACCGCCTGCGCGCCGAGGCAGTGGGGGTCGATACCCGCAACCACCAGTGGGCGGCCTTCGTGGTCTCCGGCGTCTTCGCCGGCATCGCCGGGGTGCTCTTCGTGTTTGCCAAGGGCAGCATCTTCCCGGACGAGCTGGCGATCCCGCGCTCCTTCGACGCGCTGCTGATGGTGCTGCTCGGCGGCGTGCAGTCGGTCTTCGGGCCGCTGCTGGGCGCGGCGAGCTTCACCTATGTGCGCGACGAGATCAGCCGGCTCGAATACTGGCGCTTCATCTTCGGCATCCTGATCATCCTCGTGGTGATCCTGGCGCCGGACGGCATCGCCGGCGGGCTGCAGCGGCTCTGGCGCTGGATCGCGGCGCGGGCCGGCTTCCGCCGCGTAACCCCTGACAAGGCGGAGGGCGCATGAGCACGACTCCAGCGGACGGCCCGGTGCTCGAGGTCTCCGGGCTCTCGAAATCCTTCGGCGGCAACCATGCGGTGCGCGAGGTCTCCTTCGCGCTGGGCGCCAGCGAGCTGCTGGCGCTGATCGGGCCGAACGGCGCCGGCAAGACCACCTGCTTCAACATGCTGAACGGCCAGCTCCGGCCGGATCGCGGGCGGGTGGTGTTCTGCGGCCGCGACATCACCGGGATGCGCCCGCGCGAGGCCTGGCGCCTCGGCCTCGGGCGCACCTTCCAGATCACCGCCACCTTCCCCTCGATGACGGTGATCGAGAACGTGCAGATCGCGCTGATCTCGCACGAGCGCAAGAGCTACGAGCTGTTCTCCGCCGCCCGCCGGCAGGGCCGCGCCGAGGCCGAGGCGCTGCTCGATCGCGTCGGCATGGCCGGGGCGGCGGACCGGCACTGCGCCGAGCTCGCCTATGGCGACCTGAAGCGGCTCGAGCTCGCGGTGGCGCTGGCCAACCGCCCGCGGCTGCTGCTGATGGACGAGCCGACCGCCGGCATGGCGCCCGCGGCGCGGGTCGAGCTGATGGCGCTGGCCGCCCGCATCGTCGCCGAGGAGGGGGTCAGCATCCTGTTCACCGAGCACGACATGGATGTCGTGTTCCGCCATGCCCACCGCATCCTCGTGCTCAACCGCGGCGAGATCATCGCCGAGGGCTCGGCCGAGGCGATCCGCGCCGATGCCCGCGTGCGCGAGGTCTATCTCGGCGGCGGCACGCAGGAACCCGGTGCCGAGGAGGCGCGCCCCCATGCTTGAGCTTCGCGGGATCCACACCTTCTACGGCGCCGCGCATATCCTGCACGACGTCTCGCTCGAGGTCCGCCCCGGCGAGGTGGTGGCGCTGCTCGGGCGCAACGGCGCCGGCAAGACCACCACGATGAAGTCGGTGATGGGGCTGGCCGAGGCGCGGCGCGGCGAGATCCTCTACGAGGGCCGGCCGATCCGCGGGCTCGCCGCCTTCGCGATCGCCCGGCTCGGCATCGGCTATGTCCCCGAGGAGCGGCGCATCTTCAAGCAGCTCACGGTGATGGAGAACCTCGAGGTCGGCCGGCGCGAGCCGCTCGAGGGCGCCCGGGTCTGGGAGCTCGACGAGCTCTTCACGCTGTTTCCCAACCTCGCCGAGCGGCGGGAGAATCTCGGCGGCCACCTCTCCGGCGGCGAGCAGCAGATGCTGACCATCGCGCGCACCCTGATGGGCGCGCCGAAGACCGTGCTGCTCGACGAGCCCTCGGAGGGCGTGGCGCCGGTGATCGTCGAGCAGATGGCCCATACCATCGAGGCGCTGAAGGCGCAGGGGCTCGCGGTGCTGCTCTCGGAGCAGAACGTGCGCTTCGCCGAGCGGGTCTCGGACCGGGCCTGCATCATCGAGAGCGGGCGCATCCAGTTCGACGGCGCGATGGCCGAGCTGGCGGCGCGGCCCGAGGTGCGGGAGCAGTATCTGGCGCTCTGACGGCGCGCCGCGGCGGGCTATTCCAGCTCGCCGAGGGTGCCGAGAAGGCTCTCCACCTGCTCCATCTGGCGGCGGCTGGCGCCGTCGAGCCGCTGCATGGTGAGGAGCGCCAGCAGCCGCAGCACCGCCAGCGCGCCGGCCGGCGAATCGAGCGCCTGCGGCGTGCCCACGGTGCAGCTCAGCGCATGGTCGGCCAGCGCCGGCGCGGTGCGGATGCTGAGATCGGCGAGCAGCACGATCCGGGCGCCGGTGCCGGAGATCGCCCGCATCACCTCGGCAAAGCCCGCCGGCCGGCGCCGCAGGCCGATCACCAGCACCGCGTCCTCCGGCCGCATCGCGGCGATGCCCTCGGCCAGCGTCTGCCCCGGCATGTTGAGCATCGCGACGCCGGGGCGGAACTGCCCGAGCGTCGAGCAGGCGTATTCGGCGAGGAAGAAGCTGTTGCGGAAGCCGGCGATGCGCAGCTGCCGGGCGCCGGCCAGGGTCTCGGCGACGGCGCCGAGGGCGAGCGGGTTCTGCATCTCCAGCGAGGCCTCGACGACCTGCCGCTCGGCCTCGATCAGCCGCTCGGGGCTGAGCGCCCCGGCGCCGGCGCGCGGCAGGTCGTCGGCGAGATAGAGCGGCGAGCCATGCGCCCGCATCGCCCGCGCCGAGCGCCGCGCCTCGTCATAGGAGCGATAGCCGAGCCGCCGCACGAAGCGGGTGACGGTGGCGTTCGAGATCCCGGCCTTGCCGGCCAGTTCGGAGGCCGACCAGAGCGCCAGCTCGCCGGGCCGGTCGAGCACCAGGTCGGCGGCCTTGCGCTCGCCCTCGGGCAGCTCGTCATAGACCCGGTGGATGCGCTCCGTCGGCGTCTCCGCCTCGGCCTCGCGCACCCGCCTCACCATCGCCGCGCCGTATGCATGCGAAAACCTATTTTTGTACTTGCTGGCAAGATGAAAATCCGCTTTCATCAACCGGGTCAAGCCCCGAGATGCCGAAACGGCAGCGCGGGGCAGCGCGGGGCATCGGGGGCATCCGGGCGGCAGACGGAGACGCGAGGATGAGCGACATCGCAGACCGCGCGCGCGGCTGGAGCAAGCGGGTCAACTGGCTGGTTGAGCGGGTCTGCGTGGCGCTGCTGGCGCTGCTGGTGATCGATGTCTGGCTC
Organism: Paralimibaculum aggregatum; assembly: GCF_030270585.1. Classification (GTDB taxonomy): domain Bacteria; phylum Pseudomonadota; class Alphaproteobacteria; order Rhodobacterales; family Rhodobacteraceae; genus Thermohalobaculum; species Thermohalobaculum aggregatum. The sequence goes on along the minus strand of NZ_BSYI01000033.1, from coordinate 47,767 downwards.
GGCGTGGTGGTGCGCTATGCGATCCCGCTGCCGATCACCTTCACCGAGGAGCTGGCGCGCTACCTGATGATCTGGATGGCGCTGCTGGCGGTCTCCTCGGGCATCGCGCATCGCGAGCATATCGGGGTCGGCTTCGTGCTGGAGCGGCTGCCGGCGCCGGTGCGGCGCTGGCTGGCGGTGGGCTTCGACGTGATCGGCTTCGTGTTCTTCGCCGCGCTGTTCTGGTACGGGCTCGGCTTCACCGAGCGCGGCTTCTCGCGGCTGACGATGATCTACGCGATCCCCAAGGGCTATGCCTTTGCCGGGGTGCCGCTGGCGGCCTTCGTCGCCTGCCTGCAGCTCGCGCTGATGGGGGTGCATGACTGGTTCGCCGAGCGCGCGCCGGAGGCGCTGGCCAGCCGCACCATCGATCCGGGGGGCGAGTGATGGGAGAGTGGCTGGTTCCGCTGGCGTTCTTCGGGCTGCTGGTGCTGGGCATGCCGGTGGGCATCTCGATCGGCGTCGCCGGGATGATCGGCATCCTCGATCTCGGCCCGCGCTTCATGACCATGGCGCCGGACCGGGTGTTCGCCGGGCTCGACCTCTTCCCCTTCCTCGCCATGCCGTTCTTCATCCTGGCCGGCGAGATCATGAACCGCTCCGGCATCACCGCGGGGCTGGTCAAGCTGGCCGATGCGCTGGTCGGCTGGATGCGCGGCGGCATGGCGCATTCCAACATGGTGGCCAGCGTGATGTTCGCCGGCATCACCGGCTCGGCCACGGCGGATGCCGCGGCCTTCGGCAACACGCTGGTGCCGGCGATGCAGAAGGCGGGCTATTCGCGGCCCTATGCCTGCGCGGTGACGGCGGCGGGCAGCATCATCGGGCCGACCATCCCGCCCTCGACGCTGATGATCATCTACGGCTCGATCATGGGGGTCTCGATCGCCGGGCTGTTCGCCGCGGGGATCCTGCCGGGGCTGCTGATCTGCGCGGTCTGCATGGCGATGATCGCGCTCACGGCGCGGTCCAAGGGGCTGCCGAAGGGCGAGGGGCGGCCCTCGTTCCGCATCGTGCTGGCGGCGCTGCGCGAGGGGTTCCTGGCGGCGCTGCTGCCGGTCTTCATCCTCGGCTCGATCCTCGGCGGCATCGCGACGCCGACCGAGGCGGCGGCGATCGCGGTGGCCTATGCGCTGCTGGTGGGCGGCGTGGTCTATCGCGCGCTGACCTGGCGCGACCTCTACGAGATCGGCGTGCGCACCACCCGGATCACCGGGGTGATCTTCCTGATCATCGCCTCGGCCACCATCCTCGGCTGGTGGATGACCTTCCGCCAGGTGCCGCAGGCGATCGCCGAGGCGATGCTGACGATCTCCGAGAACCCGGACGTGGTGATCGGGCTGATCGTGCTGCTGCTGCTGGTGATCGGGCTGGTGATGGACATCAACGCCACGCTGATCATCCTCGCCCCGGTGCTGGCGCCGCTCACCGTGAAGCTCGGCATGGACCCGGTGCATGCCGGCATCATGATCATCCTCGCGCTCAACGTCTCGCTGATGACACCGCCGGTGGGGGCCTGCCTCTTCGTGCTGGCCTCGGTGACCGGCGAGCGCATCGAGGCGATCACGCGCGAGCTCTGGCCCTTCATCCTGGCGGAGGTGGCGGTGCTGCTGCTGATCGCCTTCTGGGCCGATCTGACGCTGTTCGTCCCGCGGCTGCTGGGGCTCTGAGATGGCGGAGCGGATGCCAGGCCGGCCCCGGGCCCGGACCAAATCGAAACCACACGCACCAAAAACAGGGAGACTGCAGATGAAGACGGCGATGAAGACACTCGGGATCGGGCTCGCGGCAGCCTGTCTCTCGGCCCAGGCGCTGGCGGCGGACGTGACGATCCGCATCGCCCATCTCAACCCGGAGGACCCCTTCGCGAGCCATTCCGGCGCCATGACGGCGGTGTTCAAGAGCCTCGTGGAGGCCAGCTCGAACGGCGAGATCGAGGTCCAGCTGTTCCCCAACGGGCAGCTCGGCAAGGACAACGAGGTGATCGATCAGGTCCGCGCCGGGCTGGTCGAGAGCGCGATCTCCTCCTCCGGCGGCATGGCGCAGCACTACCCGCTGGTCGGGGTCTTCGACATCCCCTTCGCCTTCCCCAACATCGGCGTGGCCAGCCGGGTGATCTCCAAGGAGAGCGCCTTCGGGGAGAAGTTCGTCGCCGATCTCGAGGGCGCGACCGGGCTCGAGGTGCTCGGCCTGATCGATTCGGGCGGCTTCTTCGCCTTCACCAACTCCGAGCGGCCGATCACCTCGGTGGCCGACATGGAGGGGCTGAAGATCCGCACCATGACCCTGCCGACCCATGAGGCGATCATCTCCTCGCTCGGCGGCCAGCCGACCCCGCTGCCCTGGGCCGAGGTCTATACCGCGCTGCAGACCGGCGTCGCCGACGGCCAGATGAACCCGGTGCCGATCATCGCCTTCGCCAAGTTCGACGAGGTGCAGAAATACCTCAGCGTCACCAACCACATCATCACGCCGTATATCTGGACGATGAACAAGGAGTTCTACGAGGGCCTGTCGCCGGAGCACCGCACACTGGTCAACTGGGCCTCCGAGGTCGCCACCGAAGCCGGCCGCTCGATGTCCCGCGTGATCGAGGCCTCCGAGCGCGGCCTGCCGGCGCTGGCCGCCAAGATGGAGGTCAACGTGGTGCCGCCGGCGGAGCAGGCGAAGTTCGCCGAGGCCGCCCAGCCCGCCGTGCGGGCGCTGATCGAGGAGCAGTACGGTGCCGAGGGCATCGCCATGCTCGACGCGCTGCTGGCCTCGATCGACGAGGAAAACGCCTTCTGAGACCGGCCGTTCCGGCGGTGCGTGCCCCCGCGCCGCCGGCCGACCAGACCGACGACCACTGACCGGAACCGGGGCCGGGGCGTGCTGCTCCGGTCCCTCCATGAGGCCGACATGACCGATCCGATCGACCACCGCGATGCCGCCGCCGAGCGGCCGTTCACGCTTGTCGCCAATGCCGGCGCCCGGCGCGGCGCCGCCTGGACCGAGGCGCAGGACGCGATCCTGAGCGATGCCGCGCTCGCCGAGGCGCGCGCCACCATCACCACCTGGCCGGGCTATGCGCCGACCCCGCTCGAGCCGCTGGCCGGGCTGGCCGCCGAGATCGGCGTCGGCGCGCTGCACTACAAGGACGAGAGCCTGCGTTTCGGGCTCAACAGCTTCAAGGCGCTCGGCGGCGCCTATGCCGTGCTGCGCCTGCTGCGCCGGCAGATCGGTGCGGCGCTCGGCCGCGATGTCGCGGCGGAGGAGATCCTCTCGGGCGCGCTGGCGGCGGAGGCGGCGCGGATCACCGTCTGCTGCGCCACCGACGGCAACCACGGCCGCTCGGTCGCCTGGGGCGCGCGGAATTTCGGCTGCGCCTGCGTGATCTTCATCCACGCCACCGTCTCCGAGGGCCGAAAGGCTGCCATCGCGGCCTATGGCGCCGAGGTCCGCCGCTGCGCCGGCAACTACGACGACAGCGTCCGCGAGGCGCAGGAGACCGCGACGCGCGAGGGCTGGTTCGTGGTCTCCGACACCTCCTATCCGGGCTACATGGAGGTGCCGAAGGACGTGATGCAGGGCTACGAGCTGATGGCCTGGGAGGCCTTCGAGGCGCTGGCCGAGCCGCCCAGCCACATCTTCCTGCAGACCGGCGTCGGCGGCATGGCCGCGGCGGTGGCGGCGCAGGCCAAGCGGCGCTGGGGCGCAGGGCGGCCGCTGATCGTGCTGGCCGACCCGGACCGCTCCGCCTGCTGGGTCGAGAGCTTCCGCGCCGGCCGGCCGACCGCCATCGAGGGCGATCTCGACACGCTGATGGCCGGGCTGGCCTGCGGCGAGGTCTCGGCGCTGGCCTGGGAGATCCTGAAGGACCACGGCGATTTCGCCATGGCGCTGCCCGACGATGCGGCGGTGGCGATGATGCGCCGGCTGGCCGGCCCGCCGGCGCCGGACCGGCCGCTGGTCGCCGGCGAGAGCGCGGTGGCCGGGCTCGCCGGGCTCGCCGCGGCCATGGGCGAGCCGCGGGCGCGGGCGGCGCTCGGCCTCGATGCCGGCGCGCGGGTGCTGGTCTTCGGCAGCGAGGGCGACACCGACCCGGCGCTCTATGCCGAGCTGGTCGGCACCGATGCCGCCACCATCCGGGCGCGCGCGGCATGAGCGGCCCGGCCGGCACCCCCGCGATCGACGGCGCCCGGCTGCTGGGCCGCATCCGCCGGCTCGGCACGGTCGGCGCGCTGCCCGGCGGCGGCGTCTGCCGCCTCGCGCTCGGCGATGCCGACCGCGCGGGGCGCGACCTGCTGGTGCGCTGGATGGAGGAGCTGGGCCTTGCGGTCTCGGTCGATGCCATCGGCAACATCTGGGGCATCCGGGCGGGGCGCGAGGACGGCCCGCCGGTGATGCTCGGCTCGCATATCGACAGCGTCGCCACCGGCGGGCTCTATGACGGCGCGCTCGGCGTGCTGGCCGGGCTCGAGGTCTGCGCCGCGCTCGACGATGCCGGGCGGGTGACCCGCCGGCCGCTGGCGGTGGCCGCCTTCACCAACGAGGAGGGCGCCCGCTTCGCGCCCGACATGATGGGCTCGGGCGTGCACCAAGGCGCGCTGGATCTCGAGGAGATGCTGGCGGTGGTCGGCATCGACGGCGCGGTGCTGGGGGCCGAGCTCGACCGCATCGGCTATCGCGGCGCGGTGCCGGTGCGGAGCCTCACGCCGGCGGCCTTCCTCGAGCTGCATGTCGAGCAGGGCCCGGTGCTGGAGCGCGAGGGGCTGAGGATCGGCGCGGTGACCGGGGTGCAGGGCATCAGCTGGACCGAGTTCACGCTGCACGGGCAGTCGAACCATGCCGGCACCACGCCGATGGCGATGCGCCGCGATGCCGGCTGCGCGGCGGCGCGGATCGCGCTCGAGGCGCGCGCCATCGCCGACGATCTCGGCCCGCCGCAGGTGGCCACCGTCGGCGTCACCGAGCTCTCGCCGGGGCTGGTCAACGTGGTGCCGGAGCGCGCCAAGCTGACCGTCGATCTGCGCAACACCGACGATGCGGTGCTGAAGGCGGCCGAGGCGCGGCTGATGGCGGCGGCCGAGGCCCATGCCGCGGCGGAGGGCTGCCGGCTCGAGAGCCGGCGGCTGGCCCGCTTCGCCCCGGTGGAGTTCGACGCGGCGCTGGTCGCCCGGGTCGAGGCCGCGGCCGCGGCGCGCGGACTGCCGGCGCGGCGGATGCCCTCCGGCGCCGGGCACGACGCACAGATGTTCGCGCCGAACTGCCCGACCGCGATGATCTTCGTTCCCTCCGCCGGGGGGATCAGCCACAACATCGCCGAGCACACCGGGGCGGACGACCTGGTGGCCGGCGCAGGGGTGCTGCTCGACGTGGCGCTCGAGCTTCTGGAGGCTGCCGAATGAGCCGGTCCTTTGTCGTCGCCGGGGCGCAGCTCGGCCCGATCGCCGCGGCGGAGAGCCGCGCCTCCGCCGTCACCCGGATGATCGAGCTGATGCGCGAGGCCGCGGCCCGCGGCGCGCGGCTCGTGGTCTTCCCCGAGCTTGCGCTCACCACCTTCTTCCCGCGCTGGTACACCGAGGCGCCGGCCGAGATCGACCGCTGGTTCGAGACCGAGATGCCCTCGGCCGAGACCCGGCGGCTGTTCGAGGCGGCGGAGACGCTGGGGATCGGCTTCCATCTCGGCTATGCCGAGCTGACGCCGGAAGGGCGGCACTTCAACACCGCGATCCTCGTCGACGCGGCCGGCCGGATCGCCGGGAAATACCGCAAGATCCACCTGCCCGGGCACCGCGAGCACGAGGACTGGCGGCCCTTCCAGCATCTCGAGAAGCGCTATTTCGAGAAGGGCGATCTCGGCTTCCCGGTGTTCGACGCCTTCGGCGGGCGCATCGGCATGTGCATCTGCAACGACCGGCGCTGGCCGGAGACCTGGCGGATGCTCGGCCTCGGCGGCGCCGAGCTGGTCTGCCTCGGCTACAACACGCCGCTGCACTATCCGCCGGCGCCGGAGCACGACCACCTGCAGTATTTCCACAACGCGCTCTCGGTGCAGGCCGGGGCCTACCAGAACGGGCTCTGGGCGGTGGCGGTGGCCAAGGCCGGGCGCGAGGAGGGGTGCGACCTGATCGGCGGCTCGCTGATCGCCGCGCCCACCGGCGAGATCGTCGCCCAGGCCAGCACCACCGGCGACGAGGTGATCTCGGCCCGGATCGACCTCGACCGCTGTGCCGAGATCCGGGCCAACGTGTTCAACTTCGCCCTGCACCGCGAGCCGCAGGACTATGCCCTGATCACGGCGCCGCGCGAATGAGCCAGCCCTCGGCGAGGCGGTGCTCCTCGAGATTGGCGCCGGGTCCGATCCGGTCGACCACCGCGAAGAGCCCCGGCCCGCCGAGCGGCGTCAGCACCGCGTGCCAGACCCCGCGGAGATAGGAGACCCCCTGCGTGCCGGAGGCGCGGAAGGCCCGCGGCCGGCCCGGGCGGCCATCTTCGTCGGGCGCCGCGATGGCGAGCCAGGGCGTGCCGCCCATGGGCAGGAAGCTCTGGCTGCCGAGGGGGTGGCGCTCGAGCAGCGCGAGGGTGAAGGGCAGGGTGCGCGGCTCGGAGCGGAACAGGCTGATCCCGGCGCGGCCATCGGCGAAGTCGAGCCGGGCACGGTCGTGCCAGCGGCCGCAGAGCCCCTCGTTGATGAGCCTGTCCGGCGGACCCTCGGCCTCGATCACGTCGCCGAAGCGGGCGAAGGCGCCGGGCTCCAGCGGCTCGACATCGACCATGCGGCTCATCCGGCGCTCCCGGGCTGCCCGAGATGCCCGAGATGCCCGAGATGCCCGCCGAGCGGCATGTGGCGGTTGACGTCCTTGTAGAGCAGGTAGCGGAACGGCCCCGGCCCGCCGGCATAGCAGGCCTGCGGGCAGAAGGCGCGGAGCCACATGTAGTCCCCCGCCTCGACCTCCACCCAGTCGCGGTTGAGCTTGTAGACCGCCTTGCCCTCGAGCACGTAGAGCCCGTGCTCCATCACATGCGTCTCCTCGAACGGGATGGTGCCGCCGGGGGCGAAGGTGACCACCGTGACCGCCATGTCGTGGCGCAGGTCCTCGGGGTCGGTGAAGCGCGTGGTGGCCCAGACCCCGCCGCAGTCCGGCATCGGCTCGGGCGGGGTGCCGGCATCGCTGGCGAAGACCGGCCCGGGCGGGGCGAGCCCTGCGGCGGGCTGCCAGCGCTTGCGGATCCAGTGGAAGCGGGCCGGCGTGTCGCCCTCGGCCGCGAGCTGCCAGGCGGCGCCGGGCGGCAGCCAGGCGAAATCGCCGGCGCCGAGATGATGCGCCGCGCCCGCCAGATCGAGCCGCAGCCGCCCCGCGGTGACGAAGAGCGCCGCCTGCGCCGCCGGGTCGGGCTCGGGCGCGCTGCTGCCGCCGCCGGGGGCGACCTCCATGAGGTAGTGCGCGAAGGTCTCGGCAAAGCCCGAGAGCGGGCGGGCCAGCACCCAGAGCCGGGTGCCCTGCCAGCCCGGCAGCCGCGAGGTGACGATGGCGGTCTGGGTGCCGCGCGGCAGCACCGCATAGGCCTCGGTGAAGACGGCGCGCCCGGTCATCAGCCGCGATTGCGGCGGCAGGCCATCGGCGGCGAAGGCATAGCTCGGCTCGGACATCGGCATCTCCCGGGGCAGGCGGATGGGTCCTGCCGGTATGCCGGGACGGTGCCGGCCGGGCAAGCGGGCCGGGCCGGAAACGCGCTCCGGGCGCGGCCTGAACCGCGCCCGGGCAGGGGTCGGCACCGGGTGCCAGTGCCTTGTGCCAGCGCCTTTTGCCAGCGCCGGATGTCAGCGCCGGGCGAAGCGCGCGACCACGAGACTCGCCACCGCGATCTTCAGCGCGTCGCCGAGCAGGAAGGGCACCACCCCGGCGGCGAAGGCGGCCGCGGGATCGCCGGTGATCGCCGCCAGCCAGCCCCAGCCGAGCGCATAGATCAGCCCGGTCGCGGCGAGGTTGAGCGCGGCGATGCCGGCGAGGCCGGGGACCCCGCAGCGCTCCCGCCAGGCGCCGAGCGCAGCGGCCGCCAGCACGAAGCCGACGAGGTAGCCGCCGGTCGGCCCGAACAGCGCGCCGCCGGCGAAGAACGGCAGCCCGGCGGCGCCGAGGCCGAGATAGAGCGCGCCGCTGCCGAGCGCGGTGCGCATGCCGCCGAACCAGCCGATCAGCAGCACCGCCAGCACCTGCATGGTCATCGGCACCGGCCAGAACGGGATCCGGATCTGCGCCGCGATGGCGAGCGCCGCCGCGCCGGCGGCGATGGGGAGGAGCCAGGCCGCCTGACCGGCGAGCGTGACGCGAGGGGTGGCTACGAGCTTCATGGTTGTTGACCTTTGTCCCAACATTCTGATCGTCAAAATTGTTGACAATCTGGTTGGCGTAGTCAAGTTTGATTCCAGCGACGCCGGAGCGGGGTGCCTATGGGCGCCTCGGGGAGAGCGGAGACAATGGTGAGGAAAGCCGGGAAGATGGCGAAGTCGGTCAGTGTCGACGACGTGGTGAACGTCCTGCGCGAGCGGATCGTGAACCACGAGCTGCCGCCCGGGGCGAAGCTGCGCGAGGCGCCGCTGGCCGCCGAATACGGGATCTCGCGGGCGCGGCTGCGCGACGCCTTCAGCATCCTCGAGCAGCTCGGCCTGATCGAGCGGGTGCGCAACCAGGGCGCCATCGTCACCCGGCTCAGCGCCGAGCAGGTCGACGAGCTCTTCGCCATGCGCGAGGTGCTGGAGGCGCTCGCGGTGCGCCTTGCCACCGAGAACGCGCCGAAGGGGGCTTGGGACGAGCTGACCGAGCGCTTCGGCCCGCAGGCCGAGCGGGCCATCGCCGAGCACGATCTGGATTACTACATCTCGATCGTCACGGCGTTCCGCGAGCAGACCATCGCCGCGTCGCAGAACGAGATTCTCAGCCAGACGCTGGACGGGCTCTACGACCGCACCAAGGTGCTGATCCGGCGTCTGCTTCTGGTGCCCGGCCGGGCCCAGACCGGCCTCATCGAACACCGAAAGATACTTGCGGCGATGAATGCCGGCGATGCGGTGCTCGCCGAGCAGCTCAAGCGCGAGAACATCCGCGGGGCCTGCGAGTGGTTCCGCAATTACCGCAAGTTCATTCTCTGAAGAGCGAGGAGCAGGGGTGCAGGCAAGTTCAGGAACCGGGAACCGGCCGGAGACGGCCGAACGGCGCGGCCCGCTCGACGGGCGCCGGGTGATCGAGCTCGGCTCGACGGTGGCGGGCCCGTTCTGCGGGCGGCTGCTGGGCGATTTCGGCGCCGACGTCATCAAGATCGAGCAGCGCGAGGGCGATGCCGTGCGTTCGATGGGCAAGCGCAACAGGGGGCGGTCGCTCTATGCCGCCTCGATCTTCCGCAACAAGCGCAACGTCTCGATCGACCTTCGCCGGCCCGAGGGCCGGGCGCTGGCACGCCGGCTCTGCGCCACCGCGGATGTGGTGGTGGAGAATTTCCGCCCCGGCACGCTGGAGCGCTGGGGCCTCGGCTACGAGGATCTGAGCCGCGAGAACCCGGGGCTCGTGCTGGTGCGGATCTCCGGCTACGGCCAGCACGGCCCCTACAGCCAGCGGCCGGGCTATGGCGTGGTCTGCGAGGCGGTGAGCGGGATGCGCGAGATCACCGGCGACCCGGATCGCCCGCCGGCCCGCGTCGCGGTCTCGCTGACCGACTACATCACCGGGCTCTATGCCGCCTTCGGCGCTGCGCTGGCGCTGATCGAGCGGCAGCGGACCGGCCGCGGGCAGGTGGTCGATACCGCGCTCTACGAATCCGCCTTCAGCTTCATGGAGCCGCATATCCCGGCCTTCCAGCAGCTCGGCGAGATCGCCCGCCGCGCCGGCTCGCGGCTGCCCGACAACGTGCCGAACACGCTCTTCGAGACGGCCGACCGGCGCCACATCCACATCACCGCGATCTCGCAGACGCTGTTCGCCAAGCTGATGGCGGTGATCGGGCGGCCCGAGCTTGCCGACGATCCGAGCTTCGCCGCAGGGCCGGCGCGGGCCGAGAACGAGGCGGCGCTGACCGCGATCATCGCCGGCTGGGTCGCGGCGCGGCCGCTCGCCGAGGCCGAGGCGGCGCTCGAGGCGGCGGGGATCCCGCATGCCCGGATCTACGACATGGCCGACATCTTCGCCGATCCGCACTACCGCGCGCGCGGCGCCATCGTGACGCCGGAGGACCCGGTGCTCGGCCCGGTCGCGATGGCCGAGGTGGTGCCGCGGCTCTCCGAGACGCCGGGCGGGGTGCACTGGCCGGGGCGCGACACCGGGGTGGACACGCTGGCGGTGCTGGAGGGCGAGCTCGGGCTCTCCGCCGGCGAGATCGAGGCGCTGCTGCAGTCGGGGATCCTGTTCCCCGGCGAGCGCGAGAAGGACAACGCGGCGGAAGCCGGGCGGAGGGCCGCAGGATGAACCAGGTATCGAAGACGGAGGCGGCGCCGGCGGCCGAGGGCAGCGCGGCGCGCGAGGAGGAGCTGGCCCGCCGGGAGGCCCGCGCGCTGGCGATGGGCGGCCCCGAGAAGCTGGCCCGCCGGGCCGAGCGCGGGCTGCTCGACGCGCGCTCGCGGATCGACCGGCTGATCGACCCGGGCAGCTTCCGCGAGGTCGGCATGCTCGGCGTCTCCAGCGGCAGCGAGGCCGACCGCGAGACCACCCCGGCGGATGGCAAGGTCACCGGCTATGCCCGCGTCGACGGCCGCCCGGTGGCGGTGATCTCCAACGATTTCACCGTGAAGGGCGCCTCCTCGAGCAAGACCAACATGCGCAAGATCGGGCATGTGAAGCGCAACGCCACCGAGCGGCGGATGCCGATCGTGTTCTTCGGCGAATCCTCCGGCGCGCGGATGCCCGACAACATGGGCGCGCGCGGCATGGGCACCATGCTCGGCGAGGACCCGACGCAGTATATCCGCGACCGCCGCACGCCCTGGGTCTCGGCGGTGCTGGGCCAGTGCTTCGGCTCCTCGGCCTGGTATGCCTGCCTCTCCGACTTCACGGTGATGCGCAAGGGCGCGGTGCTGGCGGTGGCCAGCCCGGGGCTCGCCTCGCTGGCGATCGGCCAGACCGTCGGGGCGGAGGAGCTCGGCGGCTGGCGGCTGCACCAGGAGGTGACCGGGCTGGTCGATGCGGTGACCGAGACCGATGCCGAGGCGGTCGCGCTGATCCGGCGCTTCCTCTCCTACATGCCGCAGCATTCCGGCGAGACGCCGCCGCGGGCCGATATGCCCGACGATCCGGAGGCGCTGGCGAAGGCCCGCGCGACGCTCGAGGGCATCGTGCCGGAGAGCCGCCGCCAGGCCTATGACATGCGCCGGGCGGTGGCCGCGCTGGTCGATCCCGGCAGCTTCTTCGAGCTCAAGCCGCGCTTCGGCCGCGTCGCCTGCACCGGCCTCGCCCGCCTCGGCGGGCGGGTCGTCGGCATCGTCGCCAACAACCCGATGTTCAAGGCCGGCGCGCTGGATGTGGATGCCTGCGAGAAGATCACCGGCTTCCTCGCGCTCTGCGACAGCTTCAACATTCCGCTGGTGATGCTGGTCGACACGCCGGGCTTCGTGATCGGGATCGAGGGCGAGCGGCGCAAGGCTCCCGGCAAGATCATGAACTTCATGCAGGCGCTGCAGCTCTGCACGGTACCGAAGCTCTCGGTGATCATGCGCAAGAGCTACGGGCAGGCCTATCTCAACATGGGCGGCGGGCGGAACTCCGACGAGGTCGCCGCCTGGCCGGGCGCCGAGGTCAGCTTCATGGACCCGGCCTATGCGGTGGAGGTCGTCACCTGGGGCCGCGAGACCGGCGAGGCCGAGCGCGCGCGCATCCGCGCCGAGATGGAGCAGGATGCCAGCGTCTGGGGGCTCGCCGAGATCAATGCGGTGCAGGCGGTGATCCGCCCCGGCGCCACCCGCGACTACCTGATCGACATGCTGGAGTTCCACGCGAGCGGCACCCCGATCGGTGCGCATCGCATGGCGACCTGGCCCACCACCTTCTGAAACCGGGCAGCGACCCGGACGAGCAGCGCGGCGGCTCGCCGCACGAGGGGAGACTTATGGCAGACAGCGACGTGATTTCACCGGTGACCGGCACCGTCTGGAAGCAGCAATGCGCCGAGGGGCAGCAGGTCACGGAGGGCGACACGCTCTTCATTCTCGAGTCGATGAAGATGGAGATCCCGGTCGAGGCACCGGCCAGCGGCACCGTCAGCCGCCTCGCGGTGGCCGAGGGGGCCTCCGTGGACGAGGACCAGGTCCTCTGCGTGATCGCGTCATGAGCGGGCAGGCGGCAGGCGTGGCGGCGGCTTCCGCCGCGCCGGCGGACGCGCCGGACGCGCCGGCGGATCCGCTGGACGAGCTGGCCTTCCGGCGCGCCGAGTCGCTCAAGATGGGCGGGCCGGAGGCGATCGAGCGGCAGCACCGCGCCGGCCGGCTCACGGTGCGCGAGCGCATCGAGCGGCTCGGCACCGGGTTCCGCGAGCTCGGCCGGCTGACCGGCACCGGCACCTATGACGCGAACCAGCGGCTGCAATCGGTGACGCCGGCGCCCTATGTCTGCGGCCTGCTCGACATCGAGGGGCGGCCGGCGCTGGTCGGCGGCGAGGATTTCACCGTCCGCGGCGGCACCACCTTCAGCGCCACCCGGCGCAAGGGCGGGCAGGGCGGCCTCGTCGAGGATTTCGCCTATCACTACAAGCTGCCGCTGGTGAACCTGATCGACGGCGCCGGCGGCACCGTCGGCTCCATCGAGAAGCGCGGCCACACCGTGTTTCCGGGCGTGCACGGCTTCGAGCGCTCGGTCTCGCTGCTCGGCCGCTCGCCGGTGGTCTCGGCGGTGCTCGGCACCGCGGCGGGCGGGCCGGCGGGGCGGGCGATCCTCTCGCATTTCTCGGTGATGGTCCGCGGCACCAGCCAGATCTTCGCCGCCGGCCCGCCGGTGGTGAAGCGCTCGCTCGGGCAGGAGATCGACAAGGAGGCGCTCGGCGGCGCGGCGGTGGCGGTCGACAAGGCCGGCACGATCATGAACGCCGCGGCGGACGAGGACGAGGCCTTCGCGCAGATCCGCCGCTTCCTGAGCTTCATGCCGGCCAATGTCTGGGAGCTGCCGCCGGTGGTGCCGACCGACGACCCGGTCGACCGCTGCGAGGACGCGCTGGCCGGCATCGTGCCGGAGAAGCGCACCCGGCCCTTCGACATGCGCAAGCTGATCGGCATGGTGGTCGATCGCGGCTCGGCCTTCGAGATCCAGCCGACCCACGGCAAGTCGGTGGTCACCAGCCTGGCGCGGCTCGACGGCCGGCCGGTCGGCATCGTCGCCAACAACCCGATGGTCTATGGCGGCGCGATGGATGCGAAGGCGGCGCGCAAGCAGATCCGCTTCATGCAGCTCTGCGACACCTTCCACATCCCGCTGGTGTTCCTCGTCGATGTTCCCGGCTTCATGGTCGGGCTGCGCGCCGAGGAGAACGCGACCCTGCTCGAGGGCATGCGCGTGGTGCATGCCGCGGCGCAGGCCAGCGTGCCGACGATCACCCTGGTGATCCGCAAGTGCTACGGCATGGCCGGCATGGCCACCTGCAACAAGAACGATGTCGATCTGAAGCTGGCCTGGCCGTCCGGCGAATGGGGCTCGCTGCCGATCGAGGGCGGCGTGGCCGCGGCGTTCCGCAAGGAGATCCGCGCGGCCAAGGACCCGGTGGCCCGCGAGCGGGAGATCGAGGCGCGGCTCAAGCCCTTCGCCTCGCCCTTCCGCACCGCCGAGGCCTTCGCGGTCGAGGACGTCATCGACCCGCGCGAGACGCGCCCCGTGCTCGCCTCGCTGATCGCGCTCGCCGAGACCCGCCTGAAGCAGGATCTCGGCCCGCGCCAGACCTTCGCCTTCATGCCGTAGCGCGGCGGCGGAGCCAGGCATGGCCCGCCCGGGCCGTGCCGACCACCGGGAGCATCAGACTTCCGGGTCGTCCGACAAAAAGGGAACTTGGGAGGAAAACATGAACAAGGCAGTCACGCTTGCCGCGCTCGGGCTCTGTGCCGTGCTCGGCCTGTCGCAGGAGGCCGGCGCCAAGGACCGGATCGCCTTCGGCACCACGGCGCTCAGCTCGGTCCACTACACCTATTCGGTGGCCGCCGCGAAGGCGATCAACGAGCATGAGAGCGAGGCGCTCGACGTCACCGTGATCTCCACCGGCGGCGCGGTCGACAACCTGCAGCGCATCCGCCGCGACCAGATCGACATGGGCCTCGGCACCTATGCGACGATCTACCAGGCCTACAAGGGCATCGGCAAGTTCGAGGGCAACGCGATGCCCGAGCTGCGCGCGCTCTGGGTCCATGCCCCGGCGCTGCAGGCCTGGGTGGTGCGCGAGGATTCCGGCGTCAGCGACCTGCAGGGCCTCGCCGGGCAGCCCTTCACCCCGGGCCAGCGCGGCTCGGCCACCGAGCAGCTGGTGATCCAGATGCTCGAGGCGCTCGAGATCGAGCCCGACATGCAGCGGCTCAGCCTCGCCGATGCGGTCGACGCGGTGAAGGACAACCGCTCGATCGGCTATGCCAAGGCCGGCGGCACCGCCTCGCTCGACGGCACCACGCTGGAGCTGCAGACCTTCACGCCGATCCGGCTGCTGAGCTTCTCCGAGGCGGAGGTGGAGACGGTGCGCGCGGCGCTGCCCTTCATCGCCTTCCGCAGCTATGCCGATGGCGAGGTCGCGGGCTTCGGCGCCTTCACCGCGCCGGTGCAGGTGATCGGGCAGTTCACCACCGCCAGCGCGATGACAGATGCGCAGGTCGAGGCGGTGCTGACGGCGATCGTCGACGACACCGAGATCCAGGCCAATGCCTTCCCCGGCTTTGCCAAGCTCGACGTCGCGCGCGACAGCGTGGCGCTGGTGAGCATCCCGCTGCATGCCGGCGCGGTGAAGTTCTACCGCTCCCGCGGCATCGAGGTGCCCGAGGCGCTGATCCCGCCCGAGATGCAGTGACGCCGCGCGCCTTCGCCCGGCTCCGGCCGCGGCGAGGGCGCTCCCTGCACCCGCGAAGGCTTGGCCTGTGCAACGGATGGATGAGACTATGCCCAGAGACAATGATGCGGCCGGGGCCGGGGTCGCGCGGCGGGGCACCCTGCGCCCGCTCCTGATCGGCCTCGGCCTCGTCTTCGTGGCCTTCCAGATCTGGACGGCGGGGTTCGGCCAGTTCCCGCCGCTGGTCCAGCGCTCGGCGCATGTCGGCCTCGGCCTCGCCATCGGGTTCCTGTTCGTGCTCTCGGAGGCGGACCGGATCGCCCCGGGGCGGCGGGCCGGATGGCTGCGCGTCGCGGCCGGCCTCGGCGCTGCCGCGGTGCTGGTCGCCTGCGGCTACATCGTCTCGCAGGAGAGCCGGATCACCGAGTCGTTCGGGGTGATCGCGACGCCGACCGAGATGGCGCTGGCGACCCTCCTGGTGGTGCTGGTGCTGGTCTCGGCCTGGCGCACCACCGGCCCGGCGCTGCCGCTGCTGGCCGCCGGGATGATCGCCTACACGGTTCTCGGCGACCGCATCGAGGGCAGCTGGGGGCATACCGGCTTTCCGCCGATCTTCCTGATCGAGCACCTCTACCTCGGCACCGAGGGCCTCTGGGGCACGGTGACCGGGCTCTCGGCCAACCTGATCTCGATCTTCATCATCTTCGGCTCGTTCCTGCTGGCGACCGGGGCGGCGCGCAGCTTCATGGACATCGCGCTCCTGGTCGCCGGCCGCCGGCCGGGCGGGGCGGCCAAGGTCGCCACCGTGGCCAGCGCGATGTTCGGCATGCTGAACGGCGCCGCGGTGGCCAATGTCGCGACCACCGGAAACTTCACCATCCCGGCGATGCGGCGGCTCGGCTACCGGCCGGCCTTTGCCGGCGCGGTGGAGGCGACGGCCTCGTCCGGCGGCCAGCTGACCCCGCCGATCATGGGCGCCGGCGCCTTCGTGATGGCCGAGTTGCTGGGCGTGCCCTATCTGACCATCGTCTATGCCGCGATCATCCCGGCCTTCCTGTTCTTCGCCTGCATCTGGTTCTCGGTCGAGATCGAGGCCCGCCGCGAGGACATGAAGGCCTTCGATGCCGAGGATGTGCCGACGCTGCGCGAGGCGCTGGCGCCCGGCCGGATCGGCCCGCTGCTGGCGACCCTCGGGGTGACCCTCGGCGCGATGTTCAGCGGCAACACGCCGGCGCTCGCGGCCTTCTACGGGATCGTCACCAACATCGCGCTGTTCCTGCTGATCGGGCCCTGGACGGTCGACGGGCTGAAGGCCAAGCTGGCGGCGCTGCTCGAGGGCGCGACCGGCGCCGCACGCAACATCGTCAACATCCTCGCGCTGCTGGTCTGCGCGCAGATCGTGCTGTCGCTGATCGGGCTGACCGGGCTCGGCATCAAGCTCAGCCACAGCATCGTCGCGGTCGAGGCGCATGGCGGCCTGCTGTTCGGCACCGTGCTGGCGATGATCGTGGCGCTGATCCTCGGCATGGGGATGCCGACCACCGCGGCCTATCTGCTGGCCGCCGCGGTCGCCGCGCCGGCGCTGATCTCGCTCGGGGTGGAGCCGCTGGTGGCGCATTTCTTCGTGTTCTACTCGGCGCTGCTCTCGGCGCTGACGCCGCCGGTCTGCACCGCGGTGTTCACCGCGGCGGTGATCGCGGGGACGCACTGGTGGCCGATCTGCCTCTCGGCGATCCGGCTGGCGGCGATGAAATACGTGCTGCCGTTCTTCTTCATCTTCCGCGAGCCGGTGCTGCTGCGCGGCTCCTGGCTGGAGATCGGCTGGACCGTGGTGATCGGCCTCGCCGCCTCGATGGCGCTGGCGATCGGCGCCGGGCGGTTCTACACGGCGCCGGTGCCGGGCGCGGTGGCGGTGGTGCTGGTGCTCTCCGGCATCGCGGTCGCCTCGGGCTGGCTGATCGCCGACATCCTGCTGCTCGTGGTCCTTGCCGGGGTCATCGCCGTCCAGCGCGGCGTGTTCTCCGGCGGGGCGCTGGCCCGCGCCGCACAGCGGAAATAGGCGGCGAGCCCCGAGCCGCCGCCGCCCCCACCCCTGCCGAAACGAAGTGAGATCCCATGCCGATGTTCCCGAAAGTCCTGATCGCCAATCGCGGCGAGATCGCCTGCCGCATCATCCGTGCCTGCCGCGCGCTCGGCATCCGGGCAGTTGCCGTGCATTCCACCGCGGATGCGGACGCGATGCATGTCGCCCTGGCCGACGAGGCGGTCTGCATCGGGCCTGCCCCGGCGCACGAGAGCTATCTCGATGCGGCGGCGCTGATCCGGGCGGCGCGGGAGACCGGCGCTGCGGCGATCCATCCGGGCTATGGCTTCCTCGCCGAATCCTCCGGCTTCGCGGCGCAGGTGGCGGAGGCCGGGCTGGCCTGGATCGGCCCGGCGCCGGAGACCATCGCGGCGATGGGCGACAAGAGCCGGGCCCGCGCCATCGCGGCGGAGGTCGGGGTTCCGGTGCTGCCGGGCAGTCCGGCGGTCGATCCCGGCGATCCGGCGGGGCTCGCGGCGGCGGCGGAGGCGGTGGGCTACCCGCTGCTGGTGAAGGCGGCGAGCGGCGGCGGCGGCATCGGCATGCGCGTCGTCGAGACGCCGGAGCGGCTCGCGGAGGTGGTCGGGGCCACCGCCTCGATGGCGGCGAAATCCTTCGGCGACGGCACCGTGTTCCTCGAGCGCTATGTCGGCCGCGCCCGCCATGTCGAGGTGCAGGTGTTCGGCTGGGGCGACGGCCATGCCGTGCATCTCGGCGACCGCGACTGCTCGCTGCAGCGGCGCTTCCAGAAGGTCGTCGAGGAGGCCCCGGCGCCGGATCTGCCCGAGGCGACGCGGCAGCGGATCCGGGAGACCGCCGTGGCGCTCGCCGCGAGCGTCCGCTATGCCGGCGCCGGCACCGTCGAGTTCGTCTATGACGTCGAGAGCGGCGAGGCCTTCTTCCTCGAGATGAACACCCGCATCCAGGTCGAGCATCCGGTGACCGAGATGGTCACCGGCGTCGATCTCGTCGGCTGGCAGATCCGCCAGGCCGCGGGCATGCTGCCGCCGGTGGCGCAGGAGGAGATCCGCCTTGCCGGGCACGCCGTCGAGGTGCGGCTCTGCGCCGAGCGGCCGGAGAAGAACTTCCTGCCCGCGCCCGGCAGCATCGCGACGCTGGACTGGCCCGAGCCGGCCGAGGGCCTGCGCGTCGATACCGGGGTGCGGGCGGGCGATGCGATCTCGCCGCACTACGATTCGCTCGTCGCCAAGGTGATCGTGCAGGGGCCGGATCGCGCCGCCGCGCTGGCTCGGCTGGCCGCGGCGCTGGACCGGGTGGAGATCGGCGGCATCGCCACCAACCTCGCCTTCCTGCGCCGGGTGGTCGACGCGCCCGAGCTCGTCGAGGCCCGGATGACCACCGGCTCGCTGCTCGAGATCCGGGAACGGGAGCGGGCCGCCGAGCGCGGCGCGGCCTGACGCCTCAGCCGTCGGCGAGGGCGCGGATGCGCTCCGCCAGATGGGCGGCGAAGCCCTCGGCCGCATGGCTCAGCATGCGGCCGCGGCGCTTGGCGAGCATCAGCCGGGCCTCCGGCAGCCAGGGCTCGGCGAGCCGGCGCATCGCGAGCCGCGGATCGACCTCGGGCGTCAGGCCCACCGGGATCTGGAAGCAGACCGCCTCGTCGAACAGCACGTACTGGCGCATCAGCTCGAAGCTGTCGGCCTCCACCGCGGGGGAGACCTGCCGGCCGCTGCGGCGCATCCCCATCTCCAGCACCGAGCGCATGCCGAAGGGTTCGGTCGGGATCACGCAGGTCTCGGCAAAGCACTGCTCCAGCGTCACGGTCTCGGCCGCCGCCAGCCGGTGGCCCGCGGCCATCACCGCATGGATTGCCATCGGCACCTCGGCGATCACCTCGAGCCCGCCGAGATGCACCGGCTCGAGCACCAGCGCCAGCTCGCTGCGGAAATCCGCCAGCTCCTGCTCGGCCGGGGTGCGCCCGGGCATGTAGATGCTGAAGGTGACCTCCGGGTTGCCCCGGCGCCAGGCGGCGATCTCCAGCGGCAGCAGATAGGCCTGCAGCGCCGGCGAGGCGGCGATGGAGACATGGCCCTTCGCGGTGCCGGTCTCGGCGCCGGCCTGCGCGCGGATCCGGTCGAGCTCGGAGAACTGGTCGAGGATGTGGTCGAGCAGCAGCCGCCCCGCCGGGGTCAGCCGCACGCCGCGGGCATGGCGCTCGAACACCGGCGCGCCGAAATCCTCCTCGAACTGGCGGATGCTCCGGTTGAGCGCCGAGGCGGTGATGTTCAGCGGGTCGGCGGCGCGGCGGATCGAGCCGACCGCAGCCACCGTGCGGATGATCCGGTAGATCTCGAGATGGCGCATCGTCGTCTCCCCCCACGTGTGAGTGCACGCATTCCGTCACCGCTCCGCGCGAAACATAGCAGCAGAACGAGACGCTGCGAGCCCCTAGATAGACGGTCGAGCCTCTGTGCCGGTGCGATCGGTCAGGGAACGCAGCCATTTGGAGCGAGGAGAAACGACGGTGCTGAGCGCGCAATATGCCACGGTGAACGACTGGTCGACGGGGTTCCAGGGAGCCATCACGCTGACGAATGATGCCGGCGCGGCGGTGGAGGGCTGGCGCGTGAGCTTTCGCGCCGGTTTCGAGCTGACGCAAATCTGGGGCGCGCGCATCGTGGCGCGCGAGGGCGACCTGATCACGGTGGAGAACCTCTCCTGGAACGCCGCGCTGGCGCCGGGCGAGGCGCTCTCCTTCGGCTTCCTCGGCGCCCCGGGGGGCGAGGCCGCGCTGGTCTCGGAGCTCGAGGCGGCGGCCGGGGAGACCGGCGAGCCGGTGCTGCCGCTGGTCTCGGTGGCGGATGCGGAGGTCTCCGAGACCGACGGCATCGCCGCGCTGACCCTCACCCTCGACCGGCCCTCCGACAGCCCGGTCAGCGTCACGGTGCAGACCCTTGCCGGCAGCGCCGATGCGGCGGATTTCCGCCCCGTCTCCGAGGTGGTCGTCTTCGCGCCCGGCGAGACCGAGGCGGTGGTCTCCGTCGAGATCCTCGACGACGATCTGGTCGAAGGCCCGGAGACGTTCACGCTGGCGCTGAGCGGTGCCGAGGGCGCGACCATCGCCGACGCCTCCGCCACCGTCACCATCCTGAGCGACGATCGCCCCGAGCCGCCGACGATCTCGGTGGCCCCGGTCGAGATCGCCGAGGGCGACCCGCGCACCGTCGCGGCGGCGGGCTGGTTCTCCACCGAGGGTAGCCGCATCGTCGATGCCGCGGGCAACGAGGTCACGCTCACCGGGGTCAACTGGTTCGGCGCCGAGACCACCCGCGGCGCGCCGGACGGGCTGCACACCCGCAACTGGCAGGACATGATGGACCAGATGGCCGAGCTCGGCTTCAACACCATCCGGCTGCCGTTCTCGAATGACGCGCTGCGCGAGGGGGCCGAGGCGCACAGCATCAACTATGCGCTCAACCCCGATCTCCAGGGGCTCTCGCCGCTCGAGATCATCGACCTGATCGTGGACTATGCCGGCGAGATCGGCCTGCGCATCATCCTCGACAACCACCGCAACGCCGCCGGCGACGGGGCCTCTTCCAACGGGCTCTGGTATGGCGAGGGGGTCTCGCAGGCGCAGTGGGTGGCCGACTGGGCGATGCTCGCCGAGCGCTATGCCGACGACCCCACGGTGATCGGGATGGATCTCTCCAACGAGCCGCATGGCGCGGAATGGGGCACCGGCAACCCGGACCGGGACTGGCGGCTCGGCGCCGAGGCGGCGATCGAGGCGATCCACGAGGCGAACCCGGAGGTGCTGGTGCTGGTCGAGGGCATCGGCGGCAACTACTGGTGGGGCGGCAACCTCTCGGGGGTCGGCGCCAACCCGGTGCGCCTCGAGCAGGAGGACAAGCTGGTCTACAGCCCGCATGCCTATCCCAACTCGATCTATTCGCAGCCCTGGTTCTCCGACCCGGACTTCCCGGACAACCTGCCGGAGATCTGGGACCAGTACTGGGGCTACATCGCCCGCGAGGGGATCGCGCCGGTGCTGGTCGGCGAGTTCGGCTCGCGCTTCGAGGACCCCAAGGACGTCGCCTGGATGGAGGCGTTCATCCCCTATCTCGACGAGCTCGGCGCGAGCTGGACCTTCTGGTCCTGGAACCCGAACTCGGGCGATACCGGCGGCATCCTGGCGGATGACTGGCAGACCCCGATCGCCGGGAAGCTGGAGGCGCTGGCCCCGATCCTCGGCGGCGACCTGAGCGCGGAGCCGGGCGAGGGCGGCATCGACACGATCACCGAGGTCGCGGTGCCGGTCACCCTCTCGGCGCCCTACGATGCCGAGGTGCGGGTGGACTGGCAGACCGCCGATGGCACGGCGCGGGCCGGGGTCGACTACGAGGCGGCCTCGGGCACGCTGGTCTTCGCCCCCGGCGAGACCCGGAAGGTGATCACGCTCGAGGTGGTGGCGGATACCGCGGCGGGGCCGGACCGGGCCTTCTCGGTGCTGCTCACGGGCGCCGAGGGCGGGGTGCTGGAGACCGCCGAGGCCACCGTCACGATCCGCGACGACGATGACGCGGCCGCCGAGCTGCCGGCGCTCGCGATCTCGGATGCCGCGGTCGGCGAGGGCGACGGGGAGGTGCTGGTCGAGCTGCATCTCGATGCGCCGTCGGACGAGGCGGTCACCGCCACCGTCACCGCGCGCGCCGGCACCGCGGGGGAGGGCGACTATGCCTTCGCCCCGGTGGAGGTGGCGTTCGCACCGGGGCAGACCGTGGCCAGCGTCGCGGTCTCGGTGATCGACGATGCGCTGGTCGAGGGCGACGAGCATTTCGACCTGGTGCTCGGCGAGGTCGAGGGCGCCGAGCTCGCCGACGGCACCGGCCGCGTCACCATCGCGGACAACGATACCGATGGCGGCCCCGGCGGCGGCACGGGCGGCGGCACGGGCGGCGATGACGGGCTGACCGGCAGCATCGCCATCGACGATGCCTGGAACGGCGGCTTCGTCGCCCGCGGCGAGGTCTCCAATGCGGGCACGGCGGCGCTCGACGGCTGGACCTTCGAGCTCGTCACCGAGGCGCAGATCACCAATATCTGGAACGCCACGATCCTCGGCCACGAGGGCGACACCTACCTGCTCGGCAATGCCGCCTACAACGCCGAGCTGGCGCCGGGGCAGGCGGTCGACTGGGGCTTCCAGGCTGCGGGCCAGGCCGATCTCGGGCCGGACGCGCTGCTGTTCTGACCGCGGGTCCGGTCTCGGGGCGGGGGGAGGCTGGCCTCTCCCCGTCCCGGCCTCTCCCCGCGCCCGGCCTCTGCCCGAAGGCTCAGGCCGCGTCGCCCAGCGCGGCGGCGATCTGGTTGGCGAATTTCAGCGCGGCGACCGGCAGGGTCCGTCCGCGCAGATGCCCGAGATAGAGCTGGCCCCCCGCGACATCCTTGCCCGACAGCGGCACATAGGCGAGATCGGGGCGGGCCAGCTCGTTGAGCCCCACCGGAATCTGGAAGCCGATCGCCTGGCCATAGGCGGCGCAGTGGCGGATCATCTCGAAGGACTCGGTCTCCAGCGCCGGTTCCAGCGGCCGGCCGATGCGGTGCGCGGCGGCATCGAGCAGCACCCGCACGCCATATTGCCGGCCCGGCAGCAGCAGGTCGTAGTCGAGGCATTCCCGCAGCCGCAGCTCGCGGCGCGCGGCCAGCGGATGCGCCCGCGACATCACCGCGAGCACCGGCTGGGCGACGACGTGGAGCACCTCGAAATCCACCATGTGCGCCGGCTCGTAGACCAGCGCGATGTCGCTCTCGAAGTTCACCAGGTCCTGCTCCGCCTGGATCCGGTCGCGGACATTCACCGAGAAGGTCACGGCCGGGAAGTCGCGCCGGTAGATCGAGATCTGCCGGGGCAGGAAATAGGGCAGCAGCGCCTGCGAGCAGGCGATCTTCACATGGCCGCGGCGCACGCCGGATAGATCGGCCACCTGCGAGTGGATGCGCGCGAGGTCCTGCCGCTGCGAGCGGATATGGTGCAGCAGCAGCTCGCCCGCCGGGTTGAGCCGCATGCCCCGGGGCAGCCGCTCGAAGATCTCCGAGCCGAACTCCTGCTCGAAGGCCTGGATGCGCCGGTTGAGCGCCGAGGCGGTGATGTTGGTGTCCTCGGCCGCCTTGCGGATCGAGCCGGCGCGGTGCACCGCCTCGATCATGTCATAGACCATCAGATGCCGCATGATCGCCTCTTGCGCTGCATTTTTTGCACCGATCCTCTGAATTCATAGCACTGGAACGCAGCGGCGGGCCACTCCACGATCATGCGCGACGGTTTCTCGCACCAGTCCGAAAGGTATGCGCGCCATGACACAGACATCCCGCAGAGACTTCCTGAAGCTGAGCGGCGGCACGCTGGGCGCCGCCATGCTGCCCTTCCTCAAGGCGATCCCCGCCCATGCCGCCAGCGGCGAGGTGCTGGTGGCGGTGACCGGGCAGACGATCAACTCGCTCGACCTGCACCGCACCGGCACCAACCGCGCCTCCTACCAGGTGGCGGTGAACTGCTACGACCGGCTGGTGAGCTTCGGCACCAAGCCGGCGCCGGGGGGCGGGCTCTCCTACGACTATTCTGTGATCGAACCCGAGCTCGCCGAGAGCTGGACGATCTCCGACGACGGCCTGACGATGACCTTCAAGCTGAAGCCCGACGCGACCTTCTGGGACGGCAGCAAGGTGACCGCGGCGGATGTGAAATGGTCCTTCGACCGGGCGGTCTCGGTCGGCGGCTTCCCGACCGTGCAGATGAAGGCCGGCGGCCTGCAGCGGCCCGAGCAGTTCGTGGCGGTGGATGCGGAGACCTTCGTGATCCGGCTCGACCGCCCGTCGAAGCTGACGCTGCCGGATCTCGCGGTGCCGGTGCCCTTCATCATCAACTCCGCCGTGGCCAAGGCCAATGCCACCGAGGCCGACCCCTGGGCGATGGAGTATCTGCACACCACGCCGGCGGGCTCCGGCGCCTACAAGGTGGCGGCCTGGCAGCAGGGCCAGCAGCTGGTCTACGAGCGCAACGACGCCTGGGTCGGCGGGCCGCTGCCGGCCTACAAGCGGGTGGTGCTGCGCGAGGTGCCGAGCCCGGCGACCCGGCGCGCGCTGATCGAGCGCGGCGACGTGCAGATGTCCTTCAACATCCCCAACAAGGATGCCGCCGAGCTCTCGGCCAAGGAGGGCGTCACGGTCTATTCGACGCCGATCGAGAACTGCATCCACTGCCTCTGCCCGAACACTGCCTTCGAGCCGTTCCGCGACGCCAATGTCCGCAAGGCGCTGGCCTATGCGATCCCCTACGAGGCGATCTTCCAGACCGCCGCCTATGGCCGCGGCGCGCCGATGTGGGGCGGGCCGGCCGAGATCGCCGACACCGCCTGGCCGCGGCGCTCGCCCTACATGACCGACATGGCGAAGGCGAAGGAGCACATGGCGGCCTCCGGTTTCGCCTCCGGCTTCGAGGTGCCGCTCTCGATCAGCCTCGGCCTCGCCGACTGGATGGAGCCGACCGCGCTGCTGCTGCAGGAATCCTTCGGCGAGCTCGGCATCCGCACCGAGATCGAGAAGATCCCCGGTGCCAACTGGCGCACCGCGGCGCTGGTCGAGAAGCGCCTGCCGCTGCATCTGGAGAATTTCGGCGGCTGGCTGAACACGCCGGACTACTACTTCTTCTGGGCCTACAAGGAGGGGCACCTCTTCAACTCCTCGAACTACCGCAACGAGGAGGTCGAGCGGCTGGTCGACGAGAGCCTGCACATGGCGATGGACGACCCGGCCTATGCGCCGAAGATCAAACGCCTCTTCGAGATCGCCTTCGAGGACCTGCCGCGCATCCCGCTCTGGCAGCCGGCACTCAACGTCGCGATGAACGGCGCGGCGGGCTACGAGTTCTGGTTCCATCGCCAGCTCGATGTGCGTCCGCTCGAGAAGGCCACCTCCTGATGGTGTCGGACCGCGCGAAGATGATCCTGGGCCGCATGGCCCAGGCGCTGCCGGTGGTGGCCGGGGTGGTGGTGATCTCCTTCCTGCTCACCCGCGCGCTGCCTGGCGATCCGGCGGCCTATTTCGCCGGTCCGGCCGCGAGCGAGGCCTCGATCGCCGAGGTGCGCGAGGCGCTCGGTCTCGACAAGCCGCTGGTGCAGCAGTTCTTCCTCTATGTCGGCGATCTGGCGCAGGGCAATCTCGGCACCGCGATCTCCACCGGCCAGCCGGTGGCGGCGGATCTGGCGAGCCGCCTGCCGGCCTCGCTGGAGCTGACGCTGGTGGCGCTGCTGCTGTCCTGCGCGGTGGCGATCCCGCTCGGCGTGCTGGCGGCGACCCGGCCCGGCACCTGGGTCGATCATCTGTGCCGGGTGCTGGTCACGGCCGGGGTCTCGATGCCGACCTTCTTCACCGGCATCGTGCTGATCTACGTCTTCTATTACCTGCTCGGCGTCGCGCCCTCGCCGCTCGGCCGGCTCGACTTCATCTACCTCCCGCCGCCCACCGTCACCGGCTTCCACCTGATCGACGCCGCGCTCGCGGGCGACTGGGAGACCTGGTTCGGCGCGCTGAAGCAGCTGGTGCTGCCGGCGGTCACGCTGGCGCTCTTCACCCTGGCGCCGATCGCGCGGATGACCCGGGCGGCGATGCTGCAGGCGCTGTCGTCGGACTTCATCCGCACGGCGCGTGCCGCCGGGCTCGGCCGCGGCAAGGTGCTCTACGGCTATGCGCTGCGCAACGCGCTGCTGCCGGTGATCACCACGCTCGGCATGGTGTTCTCCTTCACCCTCGGCGCCAACGTGCTGGTGGAGAAGGTCTTCGCCTGGCCCGGCATCGGCTCCTATGCGGTCGAGGCGCTGGTGGTCTCCGACTATGCCGCGGTGCAGGGCTTCGTGCTGGCGATGGCGCTGCTCTTCGTCCTCCTCAACCTGGTGATCGACATCGCCTATGCGCTGATCGACCCGCGGATCGGATTCTCCTGATGGCGAAGGATACCCTCACGGCCGCCGAGGCGCCGCCGCGACGCGACGGCACGCTGGCCCATATCGGCCATGTGCTGCGCGAGAACCCGGTGACGATGCTGGCCTTCGCCATGCTCGGCTTCTTCCTCGGCTGCGCGCTGCTCGGGCCGGTGCTGGTGCCCTATGACCCGCTCGCCACCGAGGCCGCCCGGGCACTCGAGCCGCCCTCGTTCGAGCACTGGTTCGGCACCGACAATCTCGGCCGCGACGTGTTCAGCCGGGTGATCGTCGCGACCCGGCTCGACCTGACGATCTCGGTCGCCGCGGTGGCGCTGAGCTTCGCGTTCGGCTCGGTGCTCGGCGGCATGGCGGGCTACTGGGGCGGCTGGATCGACGCGGTGCTCAACCGCTGCCTCGACACGATCATGGCCTTCCCGCTCTTCGTGCTGGCGATGGGCGTGGTCGCGGCGCTGGGCAACACGGTGGAGAACATCATCTACGCCACCGCGATCATCAACATTCCCTTCTATGCGCGCCTGGTGCGGGCCGAGGTCAACATCCGGCGCAATGCCGGCTTCGCCCGGGCCGCCCGGCTCGCCGGCAACGGCGACCTGCGGGTGCTCGCGGTGCATATCTTCCCCAACGCGCTGCCGCCGATGATGGTGCAGGTCTCGCTCAATCTCGGCTGGGCGATCCTGAACGCGGCGGGGCTCTCCTTCATCGGGCTCGGGGTGCGACCGCCGACGCCGGAATGGGGTATCATGGTGGCCGAGGGCGCGAATTTCATCGTCTCCGGGGAATGGTGGCTCGCGGTCTTTCCGGGGCTCTGGCTGATGCTGGCGGTGTTCACCTTCAACCTTCTGGGAGACGGGCTGCGCGACATCGTCGACCCGCGCAAGAGGACCTGAGCGATGCTGCAGATCGAGGATCTTTCCGTCGCCTTCCGCACCCGCAAGGGCGAGGTCAACCCGGTGCGCGGGATCTCCTTCGAGGTGGCCCGCGGCGAGCAGCTCGGCATCGTCGGCGAGAGCGGCTCGGGCAAGTCGGTCACCTCCTATGCGCTGATGCGCATCCTCGATGCCGGGGGCGAGATCCGCACGGGCACGATCAGCTATGGCGGGATCGACCTGCGCCGCGCCGCCGAGCGCGACATGCGCAGCATCCGCGGCCGGGAGATCTCGATGATCTTCCAGAACCCGCGCGCGGCGCTCAACCCGATCCGCAAGGTCGGCCACCAGATCGAGGACGTGCTGCTGCAGCACGCCCAGGCCACCCGGCAGGACGCCCGGGCGAAGGCCATCGAGGCGCTCGAGGCGGTGCGCATCGCCGATCCGCAGGCGCGCTACGACGCCTATCCCTTCGAGCTCTCGGGCGGCATGTGCCAGCGCGTGGTGATCGCCATCGCGCTGGCCTGCAGCCCGCGGCTGCTGATCGCCGACGAGCCGACCACCGGGCTCGACATCACCACGCAGAAATCGGTGATGGACCTGATCCGCGAGCTGGCCCGCGCCCGCGAGATGGGCTCGATCCTGATCACCCACGATCTCGGCCTGGCGGCGCAGTATTGCGACCGTATCGTGGTGATGAAGGACGGCCGGATCGTCGAGACCGGCGCGCCGCAACGCCTCTTCACCGAGCCGGAGCACCCCTATACCCGGCGCCTGGTCGACGCGACGCCGGTGGTCGGCGCCTCGATCCGCAGCCTGCTGCCGGCGGAGGCGCGCACGCCCGAGCCCGCGCACCGGGTGCAGGACCATCCGGTGCTCGAGGCGGTGGATCTGGTGAAGACCTATCCCTCGAAATCCGGGCCGGTGCAGGCGGTCAAGGGCATCTCCTTCGCGATCCGGGCGGGGCAGTCGCTCGGGCTGGTGGGCGAATCGGGCTGCGGCAAGTCGACCACCTCCGAGATGATCGTGCGCCTGCTCGATCCGAGCTCTGGCAAGATCCTGTTCGACGGGCAGGACATCGCCGCGGTGCCCGCCGCGCGCTTCGCCTGGCACCCATTGCGGCGCGAGATCCAGATGGTGTTCCAGGACGCCACCGACAGCCTCAACCCGCGCGACACCGGGGCCTCGGCCATCGCCGAGCCGCTGGCGCGCATGGGCGGGCTCGGCGGCCGGGCGCTGAAGGCCCGTGTCGCGGAGCTGGCCGATCTCGTCGGCCTGCCGCAGCCACTGCTCAGCCGCTACCCGCACCAGCTCTCGGGCGGGCAGAAGGCCCGCGTCGGCATCGCCCGGGCGATCGCGCTCGAGCCGAAGCTGCTGATCCTCGACGAGCCGACCGCCGCGCTCGACGTCTCGATCCAGGCGGTGGTGCTCAACCTGCTGGTTGACCTGAGAGCCCGGCTCGGGATGTCCTATCTCTTCGTCAGCCACGATCTCAACGTCGTCCGCCTGCTCTGCGACGAGGTGATCGTGATGAAGGGGGGCGAGATCATCGAGCGCGGGCCGACCGCGCAGGTGATGTCCGCCCCCGCCCACCCCTATACGCGCGCGCTGATCGAGGCGGCGCCGCAACCCCCCGTCAAGACCCCGGCATAAGTGGAAGATCCGATGATTGAGACCCTGCCCTTCACTCGCGCTGCGCTGCATGCCGCCTATCGGGAGGGCGTCACTCCCGCCGACGTGGTGGCCGAAACCTATCGCCGCATCGCCGCGGCGGATGATCCCGCGATCTTCATCTGCCTGCGCGACATCGCCGAGGTGCAGGCCGAGGCCGCGGCGCTGCCCGGCGATCCGGCGACGCATCCGCTCTGGGGCCTGCCCTTCGTGGTGAAGGACAACATCGACGTCGGCGGCATGACCACCACCGCCGCCTGTCCGGCCTATGCCTACGAGGCCGAGCGCGACGCCTTCGTGGTGGCGCGGCTGCGCGTGGCCGGCGCGCTGCTGATCGGCAAGACCAATCTCGACCAGTTCGCCACCGGCCTCGTCGGCGTGCGCTCGCCCTATGGCGTGCCGCGGAACGCGCTCGACCCGGAGATCGTGCCGGGCGGCTCCTCCAGCGGCTCGGCGGTGGCGGTGGGGCTCGGCCTCGCGGCGTTCTCGCTCGGTACCGACACCGCGGGCTCGGGCCGGGTGCCGGCGGCGCTGAACGGCATCGTCGGGCTCAAGCCGAGCCTCGGCGCGCTCTCGGCCACCGGCGTCGTGCCCGCCTGCCGCACGCTCGACACGATCTCGGTCTTCGCAGCCTCGGTGGCGGATGCCTATGCCGCCTATGACATCGCCTGCGCCTATGACCCGGCGGATGCCTTCTCGCGCGAGATCGTGGCCGGCGCCCCGGGGCCGGTGCCGGCGGGGCTGCGCATCGGCGTGCCGTCGCGCGAGACCCGGAAGTTCTTCGGCGACGAAGCGCAGGCGGCGATGTTCGAGGCTGCACTGGCCCGGCTCGCCGGGCAGGGGGCGGTGATCCGCGAGATCGACTTCACGCCCTTCTACGATGTCGCGGAAATGCTCTACGAGGGCGCCTGGGTGGCCGAGCGCTATGCCGTGGTCGAGGCGCTGATGGAGGCCGATCCGGAGGCGCTGCTGCCCACCACCGCCGGGATCATCGGCGCGGCGCGGCGGCTCTCCGCGGCGGATGCCTTCCGCGGCATGTACCGGCTGAAGGACCTCGCGCGCACCGCCGGCGCGGCGCTCGGCGCGCTCGACCTGCTCTGCGTACCCAGCATTCCGACCTTCTACACCCGCGCCGATCTCGAGGCCGATCCGGTCACGCCGAACTCCAATCTCGGCACCTATACCAACTTCGTGAACCTGCTCGATCTCTGCGCCATCGCGGTGCCAACCGAACCGCGCGCCGACGGGCGCCCGGGCTCGGTCACGCTGATCGCGCCCTCGGGGCAGGATGCGCTGGCCGCCTCGGTGGCGCAGCTCTTCGAGGCGGCGCCGGCCCTTCCGCTCGGCCCGCGGCCGGCGCCGGAGACCTTCCGCATCGCCGTCTGCGGCGCGCATATGCGGGGCCTGCCGCTGAATCACGAGCTGACCTCGCGCGGCGCACGGTTCCTGCAGACCGCGCGGACCGCGCCGCAATACCGGCTCTATGCCCTGGCCGGCGGCCCGCCGGCGCGCCCCGGCCTTCTGCGCATCGAGAAGGGGGCGGCCATCGATCTCGAGATCTGGGCGCTGCCGGAGACGGCGCTCGGCGGCTTCCTTGCCGGGGTGCCGGCGCCGCTGACCATCGGCACGATCACCCTCGAGAACGGCGCGGAGGTCCACGGCTTCCTCGTCGAGGCGGCCGGGGTGCAGGGCGCCGAGGACATCACCCATCTCGGCGGCTGGCGCCGCTTTCTCGAGGGCAGGGCAGGGGTGGCGGCGCCCTGAGGCGCCGCGCAGGCATCAGGGCGTGGTGACCCTGGCCCGACCGATCGTCGCCTCGTCCGTGCCGAACCAGACCTCGCCCTCGGGCGCGTAATAGTGCATGTGCCGCACGGTTCCGGCGCCGGAGGGGATCGGCGTGACCGAGCTGATCCCGGCGGTTGCCGTGTCGATCCCGACCATGCGGTTCGGCTCCACCCCGGTCTCGACGATCCAGAAGGTGCCCGCCGCATCGAGCGCGGTGCCATAGGGGCGGCTGCCGGAGCCCGCGGGCAGCGCGATCTCCGCAAACGCGCCGGTCGCCGGGCTGAACCGGCCGGCGACGCCGCGGCGATAGTCGGCATACCAGACCTCGCCACTCTCCGTGACCTCGAGCCGCCGCGGCCGGGCATCCGCGGCCGGGATCTCGTGCTCGGTGACCGCGAGGCTCTCCGGATCGACCGAGGCGAGCCGGTTGGTGCCGAGCAGCGCGACCCAGACGGTGCCGTCCGGCCCCACCTTGATGCCATAGGGGCGGGCGCTGCCGCTCTCCACCTCGATCAGGTCGATGCGCTCGTCCGCCAGCGAGAGCCGGCCGATGAAGTTCCCGATCTGCACGGTGAACCAGATGTTCCGCTCGCCCTCGTCGAAGACCAGGGTATGCGGATCGTTGGCCGCGGGGTCGGGCATCTCGATCCGCCGGATCTCGTCGGTCTCCGGATCGTAGCGGCCGATATAGCCCGAGAGATTGCCGGCATACCAGACAATGCCGTCGGCGCCGACGATCAGGTTGTGCGGGCCGGGCTCGTCCTCGAGGGGCCGGATCGCGATCTCGCCGGTCGAGGGGGTGAGCCGGCCGAGATAGTCGCCGGCCTGGCCGACGAACCAGACGGTGTCGGCGGCCGCGGCATAGGGATCGCGCGGGCGGCCGTCGGCCTCCACCGCCCATTCCTCGATGACGACGCCGGAATCGGCGCTGGCGAGGGGCGCGGTCTGGGCAAGGGCGACGACGAGCGCGGTTCCGAGAAGGGCGCGGGCTGGTTCGGGGAGCAGTCGCATTGCATGCCTCCTAGCGTCCAGGGTTCCCGGCAGCGAATCGCGGCGATGCCGCGACCGCCCCGGCGGCGCCGGCACCCGGCCGGCGCGAATGCCGCGATTGACGCTGCAACGATGCGGGAAATCAATCAAACAAATCCTGATGTCATCGACTGCTGCCGCGGCGCCCGCTCCGCGCCATCCGGGCCGGCATCCCGCCCCGCCCGATCCGCGTTCCGCCCCGCGGATCGGCGAGGGCGCCGCCTCAGGCGAGCATCTGCGTGTCGCCGCAGATCGAGATCGCCTGGCCAGAGATCGTGCGGCCGCGCTCGCTGCACAGGAACAGGATCTGGTCGGCGATCTGGCGCGGGGTCACGTATTCCCGGATCGAGGTGTAGGAGAAGGCCGCCGCCTCGATCTCGGCGAAGCTCCGGCCGAGGCGCTGCGCCTTCGCCTCGAGCACCCGGCGCTGCCGGTCGCCGGCCACCAGCCCGGGCAGGATCGCATTGACCCTCACGCCATCGGGCCCGAGCTCGATCGACAGCGACTTGGTGAAGCCGATCACCCCCCATTTCGCCGCGGCATAGGGCGAGCGCAGGGCAAAGCCGCAACGCCCGGCGAGCGAGGAGAGGTTGATCAGGGAGGCGTTGTCGCTCTGTCGCAGCAGCGGCGCGGCCAGCCGGGCGAAGTTGAACTGTCCGGTCAGGCAGACCTCGAGGCAGCGGTCCCATTCCTCCGGCGGCAGGTCGTCGACCTTCGCCGTCGGCCCGGCGATCCCGGCATTGTTCACCATGATGTCAAGCCCGCCGAGATCCGCCGTCGCGGTCTCGAAGAAGGCGGCCACCGCCGCCCGGTCGGCGACATCGCATGGCGCCGAGCGGATCGCCGGGTCGCTGGTGCCGAGCGCCGCGAGCGCCCGGTCGTCGGCGTCGCAGACCCAGACCCGCGCCCCCTCCTCGACGAAGGCGCGCGCGATCTCCAGGCCGATGCCGCCGGCGCCAGCGGTCACGATCACCCGCCGGTCACGAAGGTTGAGGTCCATGCCGTGTCTCTCTTTCCTGTCAGGAGGGCAGCTTGTTCTGCCCCTTGATGAACTCCGCGGCGCTGGCGATGTCGCGGGCGATCGCCTCGCGGGCGCGGGCCGGATCGCGGTCGCGAATCGCCCGTGCCGCCGCCTTGTGGCACTCGACCGCGATACCGGCCTCGAGCCGGCCCGGGTTCTCGCGCAGGTCGAGGTTGAGCACCGGCCCGACCCGTAGCCACAGCGCGAAGACGATCTCGAGCAGCGTCGGCGATCCGGCCGCCGCATAGATTGCGAAATGCAGCTCCTGATTGAGCCGCACCGCATGCACAATATCGGAGGGGCGGGTGCTGCTGAGCGCCGTGAAGGCGCGCTCGGCGCGCTCGATCTCGGCGAGCTGCGCCTCGTCGCGGTTGCGCGCCGCCTCGGCCGCCGCGAAGCCCTCGATCTCCTCGCGCACCCGGGCCAGATCGCGGAACGTCGCGAGATCCATCACCGGCACCATGGCCGCACGGTTGCGCGCGACGGTGAGCGCGCCGGTCGCGGCAAGCCGCGCCACCGCCTCGCGCACCGGGGTCATCGAGACGCCAAAGGTCTCGGCCAGGTCGCGGATCGAGAGCCGCTCGCCCGGCGCCAGCTGGCCCGAGATCAGCAGCTTGCTGAGCTGGCGGAACGTGCGGTCGCCGAGCGTGGGCTCGATCTGCAGCTGGGCTTCCCTGGCGAGTGCGTCGTTCATCGGCATCCAGAATTCTCTCGACATATGAGCGGTCATAGCACAATCTGACTGTGATCACAGATAACAGATCACAAAAAGCACGACGCAGATCGTGTGAAAACCCAGAACGGTCCCCAAGGAGGAAAAAATGGCTGCATACAGACCCATTTCCCGCCGCCGCCTGCTCCAGTCGGGCGCCGGCGCGGCCGCGCTCACGCTTGCCAGCCCGGCGATTCTGCGCGCCCAGTCGGACAAGATCCGATTCGGCCACCTGACCCCGCGCACCGGCTTTCTCGGCCCGCTCGGCGAATACGCGGCGATGGCCTCTCGCCTCGCGGTCGACGAGATCAACGCCGCCGGCGGCGTGATGGGCCGCGAGATCGAGCTCCTGCAGGAGGATTCGGTCAATCCGCAGACCGCGTCCACTAAGGCCGAGCGGATGATCGAGCGCGACGGGGTGGCCTGCATCGTCGGCGAGATCTCGTCGTCCTCCGGCCTGACCATCGGCCAGGTGGCGCAGCGCACCGGAACGCTCTTCGTCAACACCGGCTGCAACTCGGACGCGCTGCGCGGTTCGGACTGCAAGAAGTTCATGTTCCACATCGAGGCGCAGAACTCGATGTACGTGAAGTCGATCGGCCAGTTCTACACCCGCGAGGGGCTGGTCGAGGGCAAGCGCTGGTTCTCGATGACCGCCGACTATGCCTTCGGGCACGACCTCCTGAAGGTGGCGAAGCGCTTCATGACGGCCAATGGCGGCACCTTCGCCGGCGACGAGCTGGTGCCCACCGACGCCACCGACTTCTCGGCCTACATGCTGCAGATCCGCGCCGCCGAGCCGGACCTGGTGATCCTCAACCTCGCCGGCCAGCAGACCACCAACTTCTTCAAGCAGTATGCCGAGTTCGGGCTCGACTATCCGCTCGGCGGCTTCGGCTTCGACATGGCGCTGGCCTGGGCGGCGGGCAAGGGCAACTTCGTCGGCTCCTGGCCCTCGGTCTGGCACCACCGGGTCGAGACCGACGGCTCCCGCGCCTTCGTCAAGGCCTTCACCGACGCCTATGGCAAGCCGCCCGAGAACCAGGCCTGGGGCGACTACAACGCGGTCAAGATCATCGCCCAGTCGATGGAGGAACTCGGCACCACCGACAGCGCCGCCATCGTCGAGCATTTCGAGAGCGAGGCGAGCTTCGACGTGCTGAAGACCCGCGAGGGCTATTTCCGCAAGCGCGACCACCAGTTCATGAACGAGATGTACGGCATCACCGCGCTGCCGCCCGACCAGATCGAGAACCAGTGGGACATCTTCACCTCGAGCGATCCGGTTCCCGGCACCGGCGAGAGCCTCGAGCTGATCGCCGCGACGGAAGAAGAGAACACCTGCACCTTCCCGAGCTGAGTCGGCCCGAGACGGTCCGGACGACCCCGCCGCGCCGGGGTCTCCGGGCTCCCCGGACGACGGGGCGTCCCGGGCGGGCGGGATGACGCGAGGCGGCGCCGGCTGCGGCCGGGGCGGCCCCGCGGCTCCCGCTCGCCCGGGCCTCCGGCCCCGCTCTCACCGAAGCCGCTCCCGAGCGCAATCGAATCGGTCTCCACATGCTCTTCGCAATGCAACTGCTCAACGGCCTGCTGGACGGGGTCTACTACCTGCTGATCGCGCTCGGCCTGTCGCTGATCTTCTCGCTCGGCGGCATCATCAACCTGGCACACGGAGCGTTCTACGCCATCGGCGCCTATCTGACGCTGACGATCGCTCCCTATGTGGGCTTCGGCGGCGCGCTGGTGATCTCGCCGGCGGCCGTGGCGCTGCTCGGGATCACGGTGGAGCGGCTGCTCTTCACCCGGTTCTACCGGATCGACCCGCTCTATTCGCTGCTCCTGACCTTCGGCCTCGCCATGGTGGCGGAGCAGGGCCTGCGGATGATCTACGGCGCGGCGCCGCTTTCCTTCTCGATCCCGGACTATCTGCGCGGCCAGGTGTTCCTCGGAGACTTCATCTACTCGCGCTACCGGGTTTTCCTGATCGCGGTGGCGACGCTCTGTGTCGCGGGGCTGTGGTTCCTGCTCGAGCGCACCTCCTTCGGCCGCGTGGTGCGCGCCGGCGTGCAGGACCCGGACATGGTCGGCGCGCTCGGCATCTCGCTCAGGCCCTACATGGCGGCGGTGGCCGGCATCGGCATCGGGCTGGCCGGCCTCGCGGGCGTGCTGCTGGCGCCGATCTACACCATCCACCCGGCGATGGGGGCGGAGATCCTGACGCCCGCCTTCGTGGTGGTGGTGATCGGCGGGCTCGGCTCGTTCTGGGGCGTGGTGCTGGCCGCGCTTCTGGTCGGCATGGTCAAGGGCGCGATGGTCGGGCTCGGCTTCTCCGCGTTCTCCACCGCCGCGATCTACTTCATGATGCTCGTGATCCTGCTGCTGCGCCCGCGCGGCCTGTTCGGCGAGCGGATCACCAGGTTCGAGTGAGCAAGATGACGCGCTACACCCCCCTCATCACGGCGGCGCTCGGCCTGCTGCTGCTGCCGCCCCTGATGCTCTCGATCGGGCTCACCATGACCTCGGCGGCGGAGGTGGTGATCTTCGCCATCGCCTGCCTCGCGCTCAACGTGCTCACCGGGCATACCGGGCTCGTCTCCTTCGGTCACGGCGCCTGGTTCGGCATGGCCGCCTATGCCGCGGGCATCGCGCAGCGCGAGCTGTTCCCCGAAGGCTTCTTCGGCCCGGTGCTGATCGGGCTCGGCATCACCGCGCTGGCGGCGACGGTCTTCGGCTTCCTGATCCTGCGCCGGCGCGGGGTCTATTTCTCGCTGCTGACGCTGGCGCTCTCGGCGATGCTCTACGTGATCGCCTTCCGCTGGACCGGGGTGACCGGCGGCGAGAACGGGCTTGGCGGGATCACCCGGCCGGCCTTCGCCGGGGCCAGCTTCGAGGACCCGGAGGCGTATTACTATCTCGTCGGCGGCATCGGCTTCGCGGTGGTGTTCCTGCTCTGGCGGCTGCACGGATCGCCGCTCGGCTCGGTGCTGGTGGCGATCCGCGAGAACGAGCAGCGCGCGCGCTTCCTCGGCTACCGCACCGATCGCTACAAGCTCGCGGCCTTCGTGATCTCGGCCACGCTGACCGGGCTCGCCGGCGTCCTGCTGCTCTACAAGAACCGCATGACCTCGGCCGAGCCGATCAGCGTGATCTTCTCGGGCGAGCTGCTCGCCATGGTCGTGATCGGCGGCATGCGCAGCTTCATCGGCCCGATGATCGGCGCGCTCTTCTACGTGCTGTTCCGCGAGTTCCTGTCGATCTACACGCCGAACTGGCTGTTCTGGTTCGGGCTCCTGTTCGTCGGCTTCATCGTGTTCTCGCCGGACGGGCTGGCGGGGATCGGCCGGCGGCTCCTGCGCCTGGTGCGCCCCGATCCGGTGGAGGACGCGGCGATGTCCGGCCGGCGGGTGGCGGAGCGGCCCTTCCCGGCGCATCTGCGCCCCGGGAGCGGGCTCGAGGGGCCGGCGCTCGAGGCCGAGAACGTCGCCAAGTCCTTCGGCGCGCTCAAGGCGGTGGACGGGGTCAGCCTGCAGGTCGCCGATCGCAGCCTGCACGCGCTCATCGGCCCTAACGGCGCTGGCAAGACCACCGCCTTCAACCTGATGTCCGGGATGTTCGCGCCCGACCGCGGCACGGTGAAGGTGGCCGGCAGGCGCCTGCCCGGCGGCTCGCCCGAGGCCGCGGCGGAGGCCGGGATCGGCCGTTCGTTCCAGATCACCAACCTGTTCCCGGAACTCAGCGTCGAGGAGAACATCCGCCTCGCCGCGCAGGCGCAGGACCCCGCCCGCTTCGATCCCTGGCGCTCGACCCGAAGCCTTGCGACCACCCGCGCCGAGACCCGCGAGATGCTCGACTGGCTCGGCCTCGCCGGCATGGAGCGCGCGCCCGCCGGCTCGCTCTCCTATGGCGGGCAGCGGCTTCTCGATCTCGGCCTCGCGCTGGCCGCAAGGCCGCGGATCCTGCTGCTCGACGAGCCGCTGGCCGGCCTCGCCGCGGCCGAGCGCGCCCGCGTCGGAGACCTGATCAAGACGATCTCGCAGGAGATCCCGGTGCTGCTCGTCGAGCACGACATCGACCGGGTGTTCCAGCTTGCCGATCATGTGACGGTGATGAACGAGGGCGTGAAGCTGCTCGACGGCGATGCCGAAACGGTGCGCGGCTCGGCGGTGGTGCAGGAGGTCTATATCGGCGCCGGCAATGCCGCCATCGCCGCCCGCCCGCGCGCCAGCGCCGCGACCTCGGAGCTGCTGCTGCGCGTCTCCGGCCTCAACACCCACTACGGCAAGAGCCACATCCTCGCCGATCTCGGCTTCGAGCTCCGCCAGAACGAGATCATGGCGCTGCTCGGGCGCAATGGCGCCGGCAAGTCGACGCTGCTCAAGTCGCTGATCGGCATCGCGCCGGTCTCCTCGGGCAGCATCGAGCTCGGCGGTGTCGACATCGCCCGCTGGAGCTCCGCCGAGATGGCCCGCGCCGGCATCGGCTACGCACCGCAGGGGCGCGGGCTCTTCGCCGGCATGACGGTGCGCCAGAACCTGGAGCTGGGCCGCCTGCGCCGGCGCACCGGCCAGGGCGCGCACTGGGACGAGGAGCGCATCTTCACCTTCTTCCCGCGCATCCGCGAGCGGCTGGAGACCCCGGCCGACATGCTTTCGGGCGGCGAGCAGCAGATGGTGGCGGTGGCGCGCGCGCTCTCGGGCGACACCCGGCTGCTGCTGCTCGACGAGCCCTTCGAGGGGCTGGCGCCGACGGTTGTCGAGCAGCTCTTCGAGAGCTTCGACCGGCTGCGCCAGGAGGTCTCGATCATCATCGTGGACCACAATCTGGACCTGGCGCTGGCGCTCTCCGATCGCACGGTGGCGCTCGAGCGCGGACGGGTGATACACGAGGGCGCCTCTGCCGCGCTGCGCGACGATCTCGACCTGCGCCGGCAGGTTCTCTGGCTCTAGTTTGGGAGTGACGACAATGGCCAAGGCATCCATCGTGGGATCGGGGCTGATCGGGCGTGCCTGGTCGATCGTGTTCGCGCGCGCCGGATGGGAGGTCTCCGCATGGGACCCCGACGCGGCGACGCGGGACGGCTTTGCCGCGGCGGCACGGGCCGATGCGGAGGTGCTGGCGGCGGCCGGGCTGATCCCCGATGCGGCGGCGCTGACGGCGCGGATCACGGTGGCCGAGACGCTCGCCGACTGCGTCGCGGGCACCGCGTTCGTGCAGGAGAACGGGCCCGAGCGGGTCGAGGTCAAGCAGGCGCTGTTTGCCGAGCTCGACGCGCTGGCGCCGCCCGAGGCCGTGCTCGCCTCCTCGACCTCGGCGATCACCGCCTCGCGCTTCACCGAGGCGCTCCCCGGGCGCGCGCGCTGCCTGGTGGGGCACCCGGTGAACCCGCCGCATCTGGTGCCGCTGGTCGAGCTCTGCGGTGCGCCCTGGACCGCGCCGGAGGTGCTGGAGCGCGCCCGCGAGACCTATCGCGCGGTCGGTCAGACCCCGGTCACCGTCAATGCCGAGGTCGAGGGCTTCGTGCTCAACCGCCTGCAGGGCGCGCTGCTGGCCGAGGCCTTCCGCCTGGTCGAGGACGGGGTGATCTCCGCCGAGGAGCTCGATCTCACGCTGACCGACGGGCTGGCCCGGCGCTGGTCCTTCATCGGACCCTTCGCCACCATTGAGCTCAACGCGCCCGGCGGCATCCCGGACTACTGCGCCCGCTACACCGGCTTCTACAAGCGCCTCGCCGCCGACCCGGCCGGCCCCGGCGTGTTCGACGAGGCCAGCATGGCGCGGCTGCTCGAGAGCTGGCCGCACGCGCCCGAACCCGGCCGCCTGGCCGAGCGCACCGCCTGGCGCAATGCCCGGCTCGCCGCGCTCTCGGCCCATCTCGGCGCCGCAGACTGATCCAGCGAAGAAGGAATGCCCACATGGCACGCAAAGTCATCATCACCTGCGCAGTGACCGGCGCGATCCACACGCCCTCGATGTCGCCATCCCTGCCGGTGACCCCGGCAGAGATCGCCGAGGCGGCGATCGGCGCGGCCGAGGCGGGGGCGGCGATCGTGCACCTGCACGCGCGCAACCCCGATACCGGCCAGCCCGACCAGAGCCCGGAAGGCTTCGAGCCCTTCCTCAAGGTGATCAAGCAGAACACCAATGCGGTGCTCAACCTCACCACCGGCGGCGCGCCCTACATGCGCGTCGAAGAGCGGACCGAGCCGGCCCGGGTCTGGAAGCCCGAGGTCGCCTCGCTCAACATGGGCTCGATGAATTTCGGCCTGTTCCCGATGCTGAACCGCTTCAAGGAATTCGACCACGACTGGGAGCGGGAGCACCTCGCCAACCGCGACATCGTCTTCCGCAACAGCTTCCAGGACATCGCCTATGTCCTCGACACGCTCTCGGATGCCGGCACCCGCTTCGAGTTCGAGTGCTACGACGCCTCGCATCTCTACAACCTCGCGCATTTCCTCGACGAGGGACGGGTGAAGCCGCCGCTCTTCGTGCAGACCGTGTTCGGCCTGCTCGGCGGCATCGGCGCGCATCCCGAGGACGTGCAGCACATGAAGCGCACCGCCGACCGGCTGTTCGGCAAGGATTACGTGTGGTCGGTGCTCGGCGCCGGGCGCAACCAGCTGCCGATCGCCGCGATGTCTGCGGCGATGGGCGGAAACATCCGCGTCGGGCTCGAGGATTCGCTCTGGTCCGGCCCGGGGCGGTTCGCGAAATCCAACGCCGAGCAGGTGGAGA
The DNA here is from genome assembly GCF_030270585.1 of Paralimibaculum aggregatum. Lineage (GTDB taxonomy): Bacteria > Pseudomonadota > Alphaproteobacteria > Rhodobacterales > Rhodobacteraceae > Thermohalobaculum > Thermohalobaculum aggregatum. Next base: position 7,890 of record NZ_BSYI01000033.1, on the reverse strand, counting down.
AGGCACGCGAGATCGTCTCCGGCCTCGGGCTGGAGATCGCCACGCCCGACGAGGCACGGGGCATGCTGGCGCTCAAGGGCGGCGACCAGGTCGCGTTCTGAGCCACTGCCGGCGCAGGCCGGATCCGCGCGCCCGGCGACGGGCGCGCGCCGATTGGCCGGGCCTCACCGTGCGCGCCCGGGTTTCCGCTCCGGGCGGCCCGGCCCTCAGGGGTCAGCGCACGACATCGTGGATCGCCGCAGCCATTGCGCCGCCGCCGGATCGTGGCGCTATCCCTCTCCGATGCCCGCGGGGCGCACCATCCCGGAGAGACCGGATCGCGGCGGTCAGGCCGCGCCCTGCCGGTTTCTCGCCCGGCGCAGCGACGAGACGAGGGAGGCGAGGATCAGGATGCCGCAGAGCGCCAGGATGCCGGCGCTGATCGGGGTTTCGAAGAACACCACCGGATCGCCCCGGCCGATCAGCAGGGCGCGCCGGAGATTCTCCTCCATCATCGGCCCCAGGATCAGCCCGAGCAGCAGCGGCGATGCCGGGCAGTCGAGCTTGGCGAGCAGGTAGCCGGCGGCGCCGAGCCCGGCCAGCAGCACCAGCTGGAACGAGCTGTTGGCGACGCTGTAGACGCCGATGCAGAGGAAGATCACGATCATCGGGTAGAGGATCCGGTACGGGATCGACAGGATCTTCACCCAGACGCCGATGAACGGGATGTTGACCCAGAGCAGCAGGAAGTTGCCGATCCACATGCTCGCGATCAGCCCCCAGAACAGCTCGGGATGCGCCGAGATCACCCGCGGCCCCGGCGAGATGCCGTGCATGATCAGCGTGCCGAGGATCAGCGCCCCGACCGCGTCGCCGGGAATGCCGAGGGTCAGGGTCGGGATGTAGCCGGTCTGCGCCGCCGCGTTGTTGGCGGCCTCCGGCGCGGTGACGCCCTCGATGGCGCCCTTGCCGAAGCGCGACGGGTCCGCCGCGACGCGGGTCTCCACCGCATAGGCCATGAAGGAGGAGATCGTCGGCCCGGCACCCGGCAAGGCGCCGAGGAACGCGCCGAGGCCGGTTCCGCGCAGGATCGCGCCGACCGAGCGCCGGGCCTCGTCTCGGGTCGGCATCATCGAACGCCAGCCGCCGCCATGGTCGGGCAGCGCGCGGTCGACATGCGGCTCGAGGTTCCGCATCACCTCCGACAGGCCGAACATCGCCATGGCGACGACGATGAAGCTGATCCCCTCGGCCATGATCGGCACGCCGAAGGTGAAGCGCATCATGCCCGAGACGATGTCGGTGCCGACCAGGCCGAGCAGCAGCCCGACCACCACCATGCCGACCGAGCGCAGGAACGAGCGCGACGCCGCCGCGGCGGCCGCCAGGAGCCCGAGCAGCATCATGCTGAAATACTCGGCCGGGCCGAATTCCAGCGCGATGCTGACGATTGCCGGAGCCGCCACCGCGACCAGCATCAGCCCGGCACAGCCGCCGGCGAAGGAGGCGATCGCGGTCATGAAGAGCGGCACTCCGGCCCGGCCCTGCTGCGCCATCGGGTAGCCGTCCATCGCCGCGACGGCGGAGGCCGGCGTGCCCGGCAGGTTGAGCAGGATCGAGGCGGTCGAGCCGCCATAGAGCCCGCCGTAGAAGATGCCCGAGAGCATGATCAGCGCGCCCAGGGGCTCCAGCCCGAAGGTGAAGGGCAGCAGCATCGAGATCGCCGTCACCGCGCCGAGCCCGGGCAGCACGCCGACGAAGGTGCCGAGGACGACGCCGACCAGGCAGTAGAGCAGGTTGCTCCAGGAGAAGGCGACGTCGAAGCCGAAGGCCAGGTTGCCGAAGGTCTCCATCAGAATACCCAGAGCCGGAAGGGCAGGCCGAGCAGCGCCTTGAACACCAGCGCCGAGAACGCCGCCATGCCGACCGCAATCAGCGCCGCCTCGCGCCATCGGGTCTCGCTGCTGGCGATCCCGGCGACCACCACGCAGGCGATGCAGGCGGCGACCAGGCCGGCCCGCTCGACCAGCGCCGCGAAGACCAGGATCGCCGCGGTGAGGCCGAGGACGGGCCGGATGTGCAGGCGGTCGATCGGTTCGGGGAGGCGCCGCACGACCGACTTGATCGCGAGCACCGTGCCGATGATCACCAGCAGGCTGCCGAGCACCACCGGGAAGTATCCCGGCCCCATGCGCCGCATCGTGCCCATGGCATAGTCCTGCGCGCCGATCGCGAAGAATGCGCCGATGGCGATGAACAGCAGGCCTGTCAGGACATCCTTGTCAGTGAGCATTCCGCGCATTTCGCTGGTTCCTCCCCTTTGTTGCCGCGCCGCTCTGCCGGCCCGCCTCAGACGTAGCAGGGCCCGTCGATCAGCGGATACCGGGCGATGAAGCCCTCATCGACCTCGACACCGAGCCCCGGCGCATCGGGCGCAGCGATGCAGCCATCCGCGTCGATCTCGAGCTTGCCGTCGACCAGATCGGTGCGGAACGGGTTCACCGCGGTCGCGTCCGCCTCGAAATACCCGGCATTGTCGATGGCCGAGAGGAGGTGGAGCGAGGCGAACATGTTGAGCGCCGTCATCGAGGAATGCGGATGGATCTTCTGCCTGCGGGCCGAGGCCATCGCGGCGATGCGCAGGAGCTCGGTGATGCCGCCGCTCTTCGACAGGTCGGGCTGGAGGATGGTCACCGCATCCTGCTCCAGCAGGCGCTTGAACTCGTAGCGGGTATAGTGGTTCTCGCCCGCGGCGAGCGGTGTCCGGCCGAGCCCGGTCGCCTTGCCATAGGCATGGTCGTCATAGGGCGGGAAGGGCTCTTCCAGCCAGGCGGCCCGGCAGGCATCGAGCGCCGGCATCAGCCGGCGGATCTCGTCGAGCCCGTAGGCGGCGTTGACGTCGGTCATGATCTCGATCCCGTCGCCGAGCGCATCGCGCACCGCCTCGACCCGGGCGGCATCGCGCTCCGGCGTGTCGCCGAGGCGCAGCTTCAGCGCCTTGTAGCCCATGGCGACATAGCCCTGCGCTTCCTCGATCAGCGCGGGGGCGTCCTTGAAGCCCAGCGTCAGGCCGCCGGCATAGGCCGGCAGCCGGCGCTGCCCGCCACCGATCAGCCTGTAGATCGGCCAGCCCGCCGCCTTGCCGCGGATGTCCCAGAGCGCGAGGTCGATGCCGCTCATCGCGATCGAGGTGCCGGCGCCGAAGCCGTGGGTCGCCAGGTGCCCGAGATAGAGCCGGTGCCAGACGCCGACTGTGTCGCAGGCATCCATCCCCAGCACCATCGGCTTCAGGGTGTTCTCGATCAGCATCGCGATCGCGCCGGGCGAGCGGCCGTGATGCGCCTCGCCCCAGCCCACCAGCCCCTCGTCGGTGAGCACCTTCACCAGCACAGCGTCACGCTTGACCATCCGGCCGACGCCCATGCGGTGGTTGTGCCCTTCCGGCACACGATAGGAAATCGGATAAACCCTGATATCCTGAATCTTCATCGTTCCATCTCCCGTGTTTCCCTTCGTGTGCCGGCGTGCGAATGCGAGGCGTTCCGTGCCGCACGATTCGAGTGGATTGCACATATGTGTAATATCGTATTACAGGTTTGTGCAATGACCTGAAGCCAGTGCCTCGCCACGCGATCCGGAGAGACCCAGCGATGACATCCACCACCCCGCTCCGCGCCAGCATCGAAGACCCGCTCTGGGTGCCGGTCCTGACCCACTACACGCCCGATGGAGGCATCGACGCGCCGCGCATGCGCGCCCATCTCGCCAGCCTCGCGCCGCATGTCCGCCAGATCATGCTGGCCGGCTCCACCGGCGATGGCTGGGAACTCGACGACGCCCGGTTCGACGCGCTGATCGACCTCGCCGAAGGGGAGTTTCCCGACGGGGCGGCCATCCTCTTCGGCGTGCTGCGCCCGACGACGGAAGCGGTGGTCGCGCGGCTGCGGCACCTCGAGGCGCGGCTGGCGGCCAGCCCCGCGCTCCGGTCCCGTTTCCGCGGCGCGGTGCTCTGCCCGCCGGTCGAGCCGGAGGCCGGCCAGCCCCGGATCATCGAGCATTTCGAGGCGGCGCTGGCGGCCAGCACCTGCCCGGTCGCGGTCTACCAGCTGCCGCAGGTCACCGGCTGCCGGATCTCGCCCGAGACGATGGTGCATCTCGCCGGCAGCGACCGGGTGACCATGTTCAAGGACAGCAGCGGCGAGGACCGGATCGCCGGGGCGGCCGACTATGCCGGCGTCGTGCTGGTGCGCGGCGCGGAGGGCGGCTACGCCGAGGCGCTGCAGCCCGAGGGCGCCTATCACGGCTGGCTGCTCAGCACGGGCAATGCGCTGGCCGCGCCGCTGAAGCGCATCTGGGAGCTCGGGCAGGGCGGCGAGAAGGATGCAGCAAGGGCACTGTCGGACCAGGTGTCCGCGGTGGTCTCGACTGTCTTCGCTGCCGCCGCATCCGAGGGCGGGGCGAATGCCTTCTCCAACGCCAACCGGGCGATGGATCACCTCCGGGCATGGGGCAGCGCATGGAAATCCGCCCCGGCGGCCCTGAAGGTGGATGGCAGCCCGCTCTCCGAAGCGCTGCTGGACAAGGTGGCGGACCAGGCCGGCGCACTTCTGGAGATCGGCGAAACGGGGTATCTTTCCCGGAATGCGTGAGGACCGATGAGCGAGGATTCGGCATCAGCCGCGCGCCGGCAGGCTACCGGGGCGCTGGAACAGGCGATCCGGCCGGCCCGGAACCGGAGCCTCGGCGACGAGGTCTATGATGCGCTGGCGCGGCTGATCGGCTCCGGCGAGCTGGGGAGCGGCAGCCGCCTGCCGTCGGAGGGCGAGCTCTGCCGGCTGTTCGCGGTGTCCCGCCCGGTGGTGCGCAAGGCGCTCACCCAGTTGCGCGAGGACGGGATGATCGTCTCGCGCAAGGGCGCCGGCTCCTTCGTCTCGGCCAGGGCGGCAGGCGGCCCCCGCGGGCTGGAGGACCCCGAGAAGCAGCTCGGCACCATGCTGCAGGCGCTCGAGTTCCGCTGCAGCATCGAGCCCGACGCGGCCTACTACGCGGCGATCCGGCGCGGGCCGCGGGAGCTTGCCGGCATCGCCGCGGCGCTCGACGATTTCGACAGGCTCGAGCATGAGCCGGCCCGGCGGCGGGTGGACATGGCCTTCCACCGCTCGATCGCCGAGGCCGCGCGCAACGATCACTACGCGCGGGCGCTCGACGTCATCGACTACGACATCGAGATCGGCATCACCCTCGCCCGGCATCTCTCGCAGCTCGGACAGGAGGAGCGCCGCACGGCGATCTTCGCCGAGCACAGGGCGATCTATCTCGGCATCGAGGCGCAGGATCCCGCGGCCGCTCGGGAGGCGATGCTGCGCCATCTCGAATATTCCCGGGTCCGCGTGACGGCGCGCGGCGAGGAGATCCTGCGCCGGGTCCGCGGCGGCGACTGAGCCCCGGAAGCCGGCTCCGCATGGCGTTTCCTGCCCCGCTCAAGAATCTCTTTGACCGCAAAAGATGTAATACTCTATGACAGATTAGCGTGTTGCGCTGATCGGGTTTCTCCCTGCCAGAGAGCGGACGCGCCCAGAAATCGAGGAGGAAGCACCGTGAACATCTCTAGATTTGCCGCTGGCGCCGCGCTCGCCGGCGCCCTGATCGCGGCGGGTCTCTCGGCGCCGGCCCGGGCCGGGGACTATCCGGACCAGACCATCACCATCGCCGTGGCCTATCCGCCGGGCGGCTTCAACGACCAGGTCGCCCGGATGATCGCCGAGGATTTCAGCGCCCGCTGGGACGTGACCGTGGTCGTCGCCAACCGCCCGGGCGGCGGCACCGTCGTCGGCACCGACTATGTCGCCAAGGCCGACCCCGACGGCTACACGATCGGCATCTCGCCCTTCGCCTTCGGCGTCAATCCGGGGCTGTTCCCGGAGCTTCCCTATGATGCCGAGACCGATTTCCGCCATGTCATCGTGCTCGGCGACGCCTTCAACGTGCTGGTCGCGCATCCCGATTTCCCGGCCGATACGGTGGCGGAGCTGGTCGACTATGCCAAGGCGCATCCCGGCGAGATCAACTACGCCTCCGCCGGCAACGGCTCCTCGAACCACCTCTCGGGCGAGCTGTTCAAGTCGCTGACCGGGGTTGATGCGGTGCACATCCCCTATGGCGGCAGCGCGCCGGCGCGGACCGACCTGATCGCCGGCCGGGTCGACATCCTGTTCGACAACTACACCAACGTGAAGGAGCTGGTCGAGACCGGCAAGCTCAAGGCTCTCGGCGTGACCCTGCAGCAGGAGACCGCGCTGATGCCGGGCGTCCCGCCGGTGTCCGACACCGTGGCGGGCTACGAGGTCACCACCTGGTGGGGCGTCATCGCGCCGGCTGGCACCCCGGACGACGTGATCGAGACGCTCAACGCCGCGCTCAACGATTTCCTGACCAAGGGCTCGACCCTCGAGGTCTTCGCGGCCCGCGGCATCACCGAGATCGGCGGCAGCACCGCCGAGGCCGAAGCCTATGTCCAGAGGCAGATGGCGCAGTGGATCCCGGTGGCCAAGCAGGCCCAGATGAAGGTCGACTGACCGCCGGCCACATCGCCCCGCCTCCCGAGGCGGGGCATCTTCATCGAGGGAGGCCCGCTGGTGCCGCGCAAGCCCGTTGTTCTGCTGACCGACCCCATCGACCCCGGCGAGACCGAACGGCTCCGCCGCGCCGCCGATGTCCGCCTGCTGACCGATGGCGGTGCCCTCGCGCGCGAGATGGCGGCGGCGGATATCGTCGTCGTGCGCCGGAGCATTCCCGAAGCGGCGATCGCTGCCGCCCCCCGCCTGCGGGCGCTGATCCGCCATGGTGCGGGGCTCGATTTCATTCCGGTGGAGGCGGCCAGCGCCGCCGGCATCGCCGTCGTCAACACGCCGGACACCAACGCCGTGAGCGTTGCCGAGCATGTCTTCGGCATGATCCTCGCGCTGCGCCGCGCCATCGCCGCCAACGACCGCGGGATCCGGGAGGGCGAATGGCAGGGCCTTCGCGCCGGGGCGCTGCGGAGCCGGGAGATCTCCGGCAGCACGCTCGGCCTCGTCGGCTTCGGCAGCATCGGTCAGGCGGTCGGGCGCATCGCGGCCGAGGGCTTCGGCATGACCGTGCTGGCCGCGCGTCGCCGGGCCGCCGGGGGGCCGGACTGGGTGCGCTTCCTGTCGCTGGACGAGATGATCCCGGCCGCGGATATCCTGGTTCTCGCCTGCCCGCTCACGCCGGAGACGGCCGGGCTGCTCTCGGCCGAGCGGATCGGGGCGATGCGCCCCGGGAGCCTTCTGGTCAACATCGCCCGCGGGCCGGTTGCCGATGAGACGGCGCTGGCCGCAGCCCTCGCCGAGGGGCGGATCGGCGGCGCTGCGCTCGATGTCTTCGCGGCGCAGCCGCTGCGCGAATCGTCGCCGCTCCGGGAGGCTCCGAACACTTTGCTCTCGCCACATGTCGCCGGCCTCACGGTCGAGAGCATGCGCCGGATGAGCGCCGCCGCGGTGGAGGACGCGCTCCGGGTTCTGGATGGGCAACGCCCGCGGCATCTGGTCAACGACCGCGCCTGGCCGGAGATTGCCGAACGCTGGCGCCGCTTCGAGGCGGAACCGGATACCTCGCGATGAGCATCGAGGGGCGGTCACCGCTCCAGAAGACGGGGCCTCATTCCCGAGATTTCCTCGATCTGCTGCTGGAGTCGGGTCTGATGAGAACCGGACGAAGAAGCGACGGAGGTGCAGCTAGGGGCAGGTCATCGTGACCCTGCGGGAGCAGGAAGCAGGCGCAAAGGCCGCGCACCGGTACCGGCAGCAAGGTATCCCGAGCGCGGCCTTTGTCGATCTGCGCGCAAGCATGCCCCCGATCGGCGTGCAATCCAGATCGCCCTGGAGGGGAGCC
>NZ_BSYI01000032.1 GCF_030270585.1 Paralimibaculum aggregatum | reverse complement strand
CGGGCACCCGGCCATGCCGGTCATGCCGGCCCTCGCCCCCCGCGTCATCGCTTCTGCCCCACCGCGCGGCCGACCCCCTCGGGCCGCTCCAGCCCGGCATGGGCCTCCGCCAGCACCGCCAGCCGCGCCGCCACCGCCGGCCCCGGCAGGCTCGCCGCCCGGGTCGCGAGATCGACATGGATCAGCATGTGCTCGCCGGTGGCCAGCAGCCGCCCGTCGCGGCCGTGGCGCATCTCGTGGAAGAGATGCAGCTTCCGGCCCGCGCCGCCCAGCACCTGCGTGTCCACCGTGATCGGCTCCAGCGCCGCCACCTCGTCGAGATGCCGGATATGCGTCTCCGCCGTGAAATAGCTCTGGCCGCCGGCGATGTAGTCGGCATCCGCCCCGATCAGCCGCATCAGCGCGTCGGTGGCGTCGCAGAAGGCCTGCAGGTACCGGCTCTCGTTCATGTGGTTGTTGTAGTCGGTCCAGTCCGGCGGCACCGCCCGCGCCAGCGTGCGCACCGGCCCGGCGGGCGGCGCATCGCCGGCATCGTCCGACCCGCCGGTCCCGCCCGTGCCGGCCGCGGCGCCGCGATCGGCCTGCGCCCGCTCATAGGCCGCCAGCACCCGGCCGGCACCCCAGTCATTGGCCTTCAGCGCCTGCAGGATCGCCACCAGGTTGTCGTCGCGGATCCGCTCGAGCTCGCGCGGCGAGAGCCCCGCCGCCTGCGCCTCGCACTGCGCCCCGACCCGGTCGACGAATTCCGGCGTCAGCTCCGGCACCTCCATCAGCTTGGTCCAGGGCCATTTCAGGCAGGGGCCGAACATCGCCAGCATCGCCCGCATGCCGCCCTCGCCGCCGGCCAGATGGAAGGTCTGCATCGTGCCCATCTGCGCCCAGCGCAGGCCCGGCCCATAGGCGATCGCGGCGTCGAGCTCCTCCGCCGTCGCCGCGCCGTCATGCAGCAGCCAGAGCGCCTCGCGCCAGAGCGCCTCCTGCAGCCGGTCCGAGAGGAAGCCCGGCACCTCGACCCGGCAGTGCAGCGGATGCATGCCGAGCCCGGCGAAGACCTCCTTCGCCCAGTCGATCTTCGCCGGGTCGGTCTCCGCGCCCGCCACCAGCTCGACCAGCGGCAGCAGGTAGACCGGGTTGAACGGATGCGCCACGATCAGCCGGCCGGGATTGGCCATCTCCGCCTGCAGCTCGGTCGGCAGGATGCCCGAGGTCGAGGAGGCGATCACCCCCGCCGCGTTCACCGTCTCGATCTCGGCATAGACCCGGCGCTTGATCTCGAGCCGCTCCGGCACCGCCTCTATCACGAGATCCGCGCCCGCCGCCGCCTCGGCCGCCGAGCCCGCCAGTTCCCAGCCGGCGCGCGCGACGCGCGGCGTCATGGTCAGCTTGCCATAGGCCCGGTCGGCCGCCGCCAGCACCGCCTCGAGCTTGCGCCGCGCCTCCGGATCCGGGTCGTGGATGCGGCAGGGAATGCCGTTCTCGATCAGCCGGGCGAGCCAGCCGCCCCCGATCACGCCGCCGCCGATGATGGCGGCGCGTGCAATCCCGGTCCTGGGCCCCGTCATGGGTCGTCTCCCTTGTGCATGCTCGTGCATGGCTCCCGCCCGCCGCTCAGCCGCAGCGGTCATAACTCGTGAAATCGCCCTCGTAGAGCGTCAGCGCGTTCCAGTGCTCGCCATGCAGCAGCAGGAGCAGCCGCCGGGTCCAGCGCTCGCCCTCGCCCTCGCAGACCGCCTCAACCGCCCAGGCGCCCTCGACGCCCGCCGGCGCGACCGCGGCGAAGCGGCAGAAGCTCTCGTGGAAGCTCATGCCGGAGGCGGTGAGCTCCAGCACCGCCTCGCCGGGCGCGGCGCAGTCGCCGCCGCCGATCACCCAGGTGCCCTCCCAGGGCTCGCGTGCCCCGGCCGGCGCCGCCGCCGCCAGCCAGCCCGCCAGCCCGATCCCCAGCCCGATCCCCAGCGCCGCCGCCGCGCGCAGCATCGCATCCCGCATCGCATCCTCCCTCTGTCCGCCTGCCCGGCCGGGCCCGTCCCGCCCGGTCTGCTCCGGCCCCGTCGTGGCCGTCCGGTCCCGTCTCCTCCGGCCCCCGTCTCCTCCGGTCCCGTCTCCTCCGGTCCCGTCTCCTCAGGCCCACGTCCCGACCGGTCCTGCCCGGCCCCGCCGCACCCGACGGTGCCACCGGGCGCCGCGGCGCCCCGGCGCCGCCGGGCCGGCGGGGGCTCGATGCCCCCGGCGGCCCGCCCGCCGCGCGCTTCAGTGCCCGGCCAGCATCAGCGCCGGCAGCAGCAGCACCGCCGCGATCGCCGCCGCGACCGCCCGGCGCCGCGATCCGGGCAGGAAGCGCCGCGCCATCGCGCCCAGCACCCCGATCGCCAGCCCCGTCGCGCCGAGCTCCGCGGCCAGGCGGATGACCCCCGCATCGAGCATCCGCATTGCCGCCGCCGCCTCGGCGCGCAGCCAGAGCAGCGCCCCGAGCTCCAGCGCCGCCACCGCGAGCAGCCAGCCCCAGGGCGGCGCGAACAGCGCCGGCAGCGCGAAGAGCCCGGTCGCCGCCACCATCAGCGCCCAGGTCAGCAGCCAGTCCTCGGTGATCATCGCCCGGCCTCCCCGCGCCTCAGGCCGCCAGCGGCGCCCGCTTCTCGAGCTGCAGCCGCGCGCGCACCGCATCCGGCCCGATCACCCGGGCGCCCATGCGCTCGACGATGCCCGCCGCGCGCTCCACCAGCGCCTCGTTGGTCGCCAGCACGCCGCGGTCGAGATAGAGGTTGTCCTCGAGCCCGACCCGCACATTGCCGCCCGCCAGCACCGCCGCGGCGACATAGGGCATCTCGTTGCGCCCGATCGAGAAGGCCGAATAGGTCCAGCCCGCCGGCACGTTGTTGACCATCGCCATCAGCGTGTTGAGATCGTCCGGCGCGCCCCAGGGCACCCCCATGCAGAGCTGCACCAGCACCGGCTCGGGGATCACGCCTTCCTTGACCAGCTGTTTCGCGAGCCAGAGATGGCCGGTGTCGAAGGCCTCGATCTCGATCCGCACCCCGGCCTCGGTCATCAGCCCGGCCATGGCGCGCAGCATGCCCGGCGTGTTGGTCATCACGTAGTCGGCCTCGGCGAAGTTCATCGTGCCGCAGTCCAGCGTGCAGATCTCCGGCCGGCAGGCGACGACATGCGCCACGCGCTCCGCCGCGCCGATCATGTCGGTGCCGGCGGCCAGCGGCAGCGGCGCCTCGGCGCCGGCAAAGACCATGTCGCCGCCCATCCCGGCGGTCAGGTTCAGCACCATGTCGATCTCGGCCTCGCGGACCCGCTCGGTGACCTCGCGGTAGAGCGCCAGGTCCCTCGAGGGCTTGCCGGTCTCGGGGTCGCGCACATGGGCATGCACCACCGCGGCGCCGGCCTTCGCGGCGGCCACCGCGCTGGCGGCGATCTCCTTCGGCGAGCGCGGCACGTGGCGGCTCTTGTCCTGCGTCCCGCCGGAGCCGGTCAGCGCACAGGTGATGAAGACCTCGCGATTCATCTCGAGCGGCATGGTGTCGTTCCCCTTCATCCGGATATCGGCCGGGTGCCCCCGGCGCGCACCTCCGTCGGATAGCAGGCCGGCGGCCTCCCGCGCGAGCCCCAGCGTCGCTCCGTGTGCCGAAAGCGTCGCCGCCGTAGCGGGCGCGGCAACCGGGGCCGCCGGAGCCGGCACGGGCGCGCCGTGCGTTCCGCCGCGCAAGGGGCGCGATCGGGGGCCGGCGCTCCCGCCCCGGCCAGCCGCCCGAGCCCCTTGCGCGGGGCGCCGTCCTGCCCGACAACGGGGGCGACGCCGCCCGCCCGGAGCCTCACGACCATGCGCCGCCGATCCCTGCTCGCCGCCCTGCTGGCGCTGCCGCCGGCCCTCTCGGCCCTGCTCCCCGCCCGCGGCGCCGAGCCGCTCACCGTCTTCGCCGCCGCGAGCCTCACCGATGCGCTCGAGGAGATCGCCGCCGCCCATGCCGCCGAGACCGGCCGGCGCCCGCGCCTCGCCTTCGCCGCCTCCTCGACGCTGGCGCGGCAGATCGAGGCCGGCGCCCCGGCCGATCTCTTCCTGTCCGCCAATGCCCGCTGGATGGACCGGCTCGAGGCGAAGGGCCTGCTCGCCCCCGGCACGCGCCGCGACATCGCCGGCAACCGGCTCGTGCTGGTCGGACCGGCGGGCACCGCCCCGGCCCCGGCGGCCGCGCTGCTGGCCGCCGCCACGGGGCGCATCGCGCTCGGCGACCCGGACCATGTGCCGGCCGGGATCTATGCCCGCGCCGCGCTCGAGCATCTCGGGCTCTGGGACCGGCTCGCCCCGCGCCTCGCCCGCGCCGACAACACCCGCGCCGCGCTCGCCCTCGTCGCCCGCGGCGAGACGCCGCTCGGCATCGTCTATGCCAGCGACGCGCTGGTGGCGCCGGATCTCGCCGTGCTGGCCGAGATGCCGGCGGACAGCCACCCGCCGATCCGCTACCCCGCGGCGATCGTCGCCGGGCGCGACGGCGCCGCCGCGCGCGCCTTCCTCGAGCGGCTCTCCGGCGCCGCGGCGCGCGCCGCGCTGGCCCGCCACGGGCTGGCGCTGCCCTGATGCTGACGCCCGAGGAAACCGAGGCGCTGCTGCTCAGCCTGCGGGTCTCGGGCGTCGCGGTGCTCGGCGCCTTTCCGTTCGCGCTCGGGCTCGGGCTGCTGCTGGCGCGGCCGGGCTTTCCCGGGCGCGGGCTGCTCAACGGGCTGGTGCATCTGCCGCTGGTGCTGCCGCCGGTGGTGATGGGCTATCTGCTGCTGGTGGCGCTCGGCACAAGGGCGCCGCTCGGCGCCTGGCTGCTGGAGAGCTTCGGCATCCGGCTGGTGTTCACCTGGGAGGGCGCGGCGCTGGCGGCGGGGATCGTCACCCTGCCGTTCCAGGTGCGCGCGATCCGGCTGGCGCTGGAGGCGGTGGACCCCGGCCTGATGCAGGCCGCCGAGACGCTGGGGGCCGGGCCGCTCGACCGCTTCGTCAGCGTGACGCTGCCGCTGGCGCTGCCGGGCATCCTCGCCGGCGCGATGACCGCCTTCGCCGCGGCGCTCGGCGAGTTCGGCGCGATCATCACCTTCGTCTCCAACATCCCCGGCGAGACCCGCACCCTGCCGCTGGCGATCTACACCGCGATCCAGTCGCCCGGCGGCGAGGCGGCGGCGGCGCGGCTGGCGGCGCTGTCGATCGCGCTGGCCTTCGCCGGGCTCGGGCTGGCGGAATGGCTGGCGGCGCGGGCGCGGCGGCTGACCGCGCCATGAGCGGCGGGCTCTCGGTCGAGATCGCCCATGCGCTGGCCCGCAGCCCGGGCCGCGGCGGCGCCTTCGCGCTCGACATCCGCTTCGAGGCGCCGGCCGAGGGGGTGACGGCGCTGTTCGGCCCCTCGGGCTCGGGCAAGACCAGCTGCGCCAATGCGGTGGCCGGGCTGCTGCGCCCGGATGCCGGGCGGATCGCGCTCGGCGAGGAGGTGCTGTTCGACGCCGCGCGCCGGCGCCACCTGCCGCCGCGGCGCCGCGGCATCGGCTATGTCTTCCAGGAGGCGCGGCTGTTCCCGCACCTGACCGTGGCGGCCAATCTCGACTATGGCGCGCGCCGCTCCCCCCGCGCGCCGGGCGCGGCGGAGCGCGGCCGCATCGTCGAGATGCTCGGCATCGGCGGGCTGCTGGCGCGCCGCCCGGCCGGGCTCTCGGGCGGCGAGCGCAGCCGCGTGGCGCTCGGCCGGGCGCTGATGTCCGGGCCGCGGCTGATGCTGCTCGACGAGCCGCTGGCCGCCCTCGATGCCGGGCGCAAGGCGGAGATCCTGCCCTATCTCGAGCGGCTGCGCGACGAGACCGGGGTGCCGATCCTGCATATCAGCCACTCGCTCGACGAGGTGACGCGGCTGGCCGACCGCATGGTGGTGCTGAATGCCGGCCGGGTGGCGGCGACCGGCTCGGTGGAGGAGATCATGGCGCGGCTCGATCTGTTCCCGCTCACCGGGCGCTTCGAGGCCGGCGCGGTGATCGCGGGGCGGGTCGAGGCGGCCGATGCCGGCATGCAGCTGTCCGCGGTGGGCTTTGCCGGCGGGCGGCTGCTGGTGCCGCGCATCGCCGCCGCGCCGGGCACGCCGGTGCGCCTGCGGGTCCGGGCGCGCGACGTGCTGCTGGCGGTGCAGCGGCCGCAGGGGCTCAGCGCGCGCAACATCCTCGCGGTGCGGATCGCCGAGATCCGCGCCGAGGACGGCCCCTATGCCGATATCCGGCTCGACTGCGCCGGCACGCCGATCCTCGCGCGGATCACGCAGGCCGCGGTGGCCGAGCTCGGCCTCGCCCCCGGCCGCATGGTCTGGGCGGTGATCAAGACGGTGAGCATCGCGCGCGCCTCCGGCAGCGGGGCGCGCGGCCGGGCGGGCTAGCCCGGCACCGCCCCACACTGGCCCCGACCCGCACTGGCCCCGCGCTGGCAGGGCTCAGGCGGCGCCGGGCTCCGCCGCATCCAGCATGTCGAGCGCCCGGCGGAACATCGCCGTGTCGACATTGCCGCCGGAGATCAGCGCCACCACCGGGCCGTCGGCAAGCTCGGCGCCGTGGAACAGCGCCGCCGCCAGCGCCACCGCGCCGCCGGGCTCGGTCACCAGCTTCAGCCGCTGGAAGGCGAGGCCCATCGTGCGCAGCACCTCGTCGTCGGTCACCGCCAGCCCCGGCCCGGCCAGCCGCGACAGGATCGGGAAGGTCAGCTCCCCCGGCATCGGGGTGAGGATCGCGTCGCAGATCGAGCTGGCCCCGGGCTCGTTGCCGAGCCGCTCGCCGGCGGCGAGCGAGCGCGCCGTGTCGTCGAAGCCCGCGGGCTCCACCGTGCGCACGCGCAGCCCCGGCGCCTCGGCGGCCAGCGCCACCGCCATGCCGGCCGAGAGCCCGCCGCCGCCGCAGCAGACCAGCACCTCCGCCTTGGTCACGCCCATGGCGCGGGCCTGGCCGGCGATCTCGAGCCCGGCGGTGCCCTGCCCGGCGATCACCAGCGGCTCGTCATAGGGCAGCACCGGCGTCAGCCCGCGCGCCTCGGCCAGCCGGTTGCCGATCTCCTCGCGGCTCTGGCCGCCGGCGCGGTCATAGAGCACCACCTCGGCGCCATAGCCGCGGGTGTTGGCGAGCTTCAGCGCCGGCGCGTCGTCGGGCATCACGATGGTCGCGGGGATGCCGAGCTCCTCCGCCGCATGGGCGATGCCCTGGGCGTGGTTGCCGCTCGAATAGGTGATCACGCCGCGCTCGCGTGCGCCCTCGCCGAGCGCGGTCAGCGCCGACCAGGCGCCGCGGAACTTGAAGGCGCCGGTGCGCTGCAGGCATTCCGCCTTGACCAGCACGCGGCGGCCGGCGATCGCGTTGAGATGCGGGTCCTCGAGCAGCGGCGTCACGCGCGCCGAGCCCTCGAGCCGCCTGCGGGCCGAACGGACATCCTTGATGGTGATCGCCTCGCTGCTGTCCATAAGGCGCATGAACACTCCTCCACTGGCGTCGGCACCCCTGGCCGCCCGGTCCGCACTGGGCGGTGCCGGGCCAGGGGTTGCGGCGGGATAGCCGTGCCGGCGCGAAGGCTTCTAGGATAGCCGAAAACCGGCCGCAAGGCAGCCATGGCCGGAAAGGCCCCGCCTCAGAGCTCCGCCGCGATGCCCGGCAGCGCCGCGAGATCGCCGGTCACCCGCTCCGGCGGCATCGTCAGCCGGTCGAGCGGCTCGCCGCGGCGGTTCACCCAGACGGTGCGGAAGCCGTAGGCGGTGGCGCCCCAGGCGTCCCAGCCGTTGGAGGAGACGAACAGCACCTCCCGCGCCGCCACGCCGAAACGGTGGCCGACGAGATCGTAGACCCGGTAGTCCGGCTTGAACACGCCGCAGCTCTCGGCGGAGATCACCGCGTCGAGCCGGTCGCCGATGCCGGCGCTGCCGACCGCCGCCTCGAGCATCGCCGGGCTGCCGTTGGACAGGATCGCGGTGGCCAGCCCCTCGGCCTTCAGCGCCTCGAGCATCGCCGGCACCTCGGGATAGGCCTCGAGCTCCCAGTAGAGCTGCAGCAGCCGGGCGCGCAGGTCGGCGTCGCCGGCCAGCCCCTCGACCTCGAGCGCATAGTCGAGCCCGTCCTGCGTGACGCGCCAGAAATCGGAATGGACCCCGGTGGCGGCGCGCAGCCAGGTGTATTGCAGCTGCTTCTGGCGCCAGAGCTCGGCCAGCGCCTGCCAGCGCGCGGCAAAGGCCTCCCGGCCCGGCTCCTCCGCGGCCCGGCGCGCCGCCGAGCCCACGTCGAACAGCGTGCCATAGGCGTCGAAGACGCAGATCGAGATTGCCATGGTCGTCTCCCTCGGATGGCCGGTGCGGGGCAGGCGCCTCGGCTGCCCCGGAAAGGTTCAGCAGACGTTGTCGATCTGCTGCATGGTGAGCCCGCCGGGCACGATGGTCACCGGGATCGGCAGCTTGCCGGCCATCTTGTTCACCAGCTGGGTGATGATCGGGCCGGGGCCGTCCTCCTGGCCGGCACCGAGCACCAGCACGCCGATATCCGGGTCGGCCTCGATCTGTGCCAGCACCGCCTCCACCGGCTTGCCCTCGCGGATGTCGAATTCCGGCGTCAGCCCGGTCAGCGCGCGCAGCTCCTCGGCGAGATCGGAGAGCCGCGCCTCGGCCATCTCCCGCGCCTCGGCGCGCATCACCTCGGCCACGCCCATCCAGTGCTGGAAATCGTCGGGCGGGATCACGTAGAGCATGGTGACGAGACCCTGTGTCTTCTGCGCCCGGCGCGCGGCGAACCGCATCGCCTGGGCGCATTCCGGGGTCTCGTCGACCACCACCATGAACTTGCGCAAACGGTCCTCCCCGGTCGCCGCCCGATCGGCCTCGGACAAGCCCAGACCATGACGCGCCCCGCGCCCGCGCGCAAGCCCGTCGCACATCGCGCGGCGGCCGGAACGGCGCGCGGCCCCGGTGCGGCCACGGTGCGGCGCCGGTGCGGTGCGGGGAGGCGGGCCGGGGGGCTGGCAGGGCGGCGGCCTCTCGGGGAGCCGCGGGGCGCCGGCGGGCCTCAGATGTCCCGGTTGAAGCGCACCCCGCCATAGGCCTGCCCGCGCGGCTGCAGCTCGATGGTCGAGATGTTGACATGCTCCGGCGCGCTGGTCGCATAGAGGATCGCCGCGGCGATGTCCTCCGGGTCGAGCTCGCGGATGCCGGTGTCCTTCAGCGCGGCGCGGGCGGCCGGGTCGGGCACCGAGGCGTCGTAGAACTCGGTGGTCACGCGCCCCGGGCAGATCTCGGTGACGCGGATGCCGGTATCGGCGAGCTCGAGCCGCAGGTTCTGCGAGATCAGCCGCACCGCCCCCTTGGAGCCGCCATAGACCGCCGACAGGATCGGGTAGAGCCCGGCCACCGAGCCGATGTTCACCACATGGCCGCGGCGCCGCGCCGCCATCCCCGGCAGCAGGATGCGCAGCGTGTCGAGCAGCGCGGTGACATTGGTGTCGATGGTCTGCGCGATCTCGGCGCGCGAGGCGCCCATCAGCCCCGAGATGCCGGCGCCGAGGCCGGCATTGTTGACCAGGATGTCCGGCGCCAGCGGCGCCAGCGCCGCCTCCAGCGCGGTGCCGTCGCGGATGTCGCAGGCCAGCGGCGTGCAGCCGGTCTCCGCGGCCAGCGCCTCGAGCCGATCGGCGCGGCGGGCGAGCGCGGTGACCGCGGCGCCGGCGCCGGCCAGCGCCCGCACGGTGGCGGCGCCGATGCCGGAGGAGGCGCCGGTCACGATCGCGTGACGCCCCGCGAGGGGCAGGGTTGGGGTGCTCATCTTGGATCTCCTCGTGGCGGCGTCAGGGCCAGGTGGCGACGGGAGGCAGGCTCATCAGCACCGCCTCGGGGTTGTGCCCGGTCTCGAGCCCGAAGCGGGTGCCGCGGTCATAGACCAGGTTGAACTCGGCATAGAGCCCGCGGCGGACGAGCTGGTGCGCGCGGTCGGCCTCGCTCCAGGGCGCGTCGCGGCGGCGCTCGGTGATCGGCAGGAAGGCGTCGAGGAAGGCCCGGCCGACATCGCGGGTGAAGGCGAAATCCGCCGCCCAGTCGCCGGTGCAGAGATCGTCGTAGAAGATGCCGCCGACGCCGCGCGCCTCGCCGCGGTGGCGGATGAAGAAATACTCGTCCGCCCAGGCCTTGAAGCGGGGGTAGTAGTCCGGCGCGTGGCGGTCGCAGGCCGCGCGCAGGCGGGCATGGAAGAAGGCGGTGTCCTCGGGCTCCTCGACCATCGGGTTGAGATCGGCGCCGCCGCCGAACCACCAGCACCAGGGGGTCCAGAACATCCGCGTGTTCATGTGCACCGCCGGGCATTTCGGCGAGCGCATATGCGCCACCAGCGAGATCCCGGAGGCCCAGAAGCGCGGGTCGCCGGCCAGCCCGGGGATCTCCCGGCGCGCGGTCAGGCTCTTCTGCGCCTGCGCGCCGAGCGCGCCGTAGACCTCCGAGACGTTGACGCCGACCTTCTCGAAGACCCGGCCGCCGCGCATCACGCTCATCACCCCGCCGCCCTGGTCGCCCGCGCCCTCGCCGGCGCGGCGGGTCTCCTTCCGCTCGAAGCGGCCGGGGGGGAGACCGGCATGCGGCCCGCTCCGCTGCTCGTCCTCGAGGCTCTCGAAGGCGGCGCAGATCAGGTCGCGCAGCTCGCTGAACCAGGCTGCCGCCTGCGCCTTCTCGGCGGCCATCTCCGCCGCTGCGTTCTCGGCCATCTCGCTCGCTCCCTGCCGCCTCGCCTGCCCTCTCTCTAGCGCGCCGGGGCCGCGCCCGCCAAGCGGCCCGCCAGCCGCCGGAGGGGCCGCCCCCGCGCCCGGCTCCGGGGCTGGCTCCGGAGCCAACTCCGCGGCCGGCTCCGGGGCCATCTCCGCGCCCGGCGCCGCGCCCGGCTTCGGGGCTCGACAGAATCGCCGGCATGGTGTACAGCAACTCTCACACGCTGCCTCGCAGAGGCTCGCCCGGGAGGTCCGCATGGAGATCGCTGTCCGCATCCGCTGAGCCCGGCCCCGTGCCGCCCAGCGCGCTCCTCCCCCGCCTGACCGGGCCGGGCCCTTCGGCCTGCCCATTTCCCATGAACGACCCTATATCGCACCCAACACTTGCGAGGTTGGCATGTTCCGCTTTTTCGAGACGCTGATCGATCCCTATCAGCCCTATGACGAAACCGCAGAGATCCCGAACCGGCTGATTCCGTTCTGTCGGCGCTTCCTCTACCCGGCGCGCTGGGTGCTGCTGGCGAGCATGGTGCTCGGCCTGATCTTCGCGATCTCCGAGGCGCTGCTGCTGCGCTTCGCCGGCCAGCTCGTCGACATCCTGACCGAGGCGCAGCCGGACCGGCTGTGGCAGGACCACGGCGACACGCTGCTGGTGATGATCGCGGTGGTGATCCTGGTGCGCCCGCTCTCGGTGATCGTCGAGTCCTTCGTCTCCGGGCAGGGCTACTACGCGCCGATGGGCGCGCTGGTGCGCTGGCGCACCCATCGCAAGATGCTGCGCCAGTCGCTCTCGTTCTTCTCCGACGATTTCGCCGGGCGGGTCGCCAACAAGCAGCTCCAGCTCGCGCCCTCGCTCAACGACGCGACGCACCAGCTGGCGCAGGAGATGTGGTATGCCGGGGTCTACCTGCTCGGCGCCGCGGTGATCCTCGCCGAGACCGACCTGAGGCTGGTGGCGCCGCTGGCGCTCTGGTTCGCCGGAACCGTGGCGGTGGCGGTGTGGTTCGTGCCGCGCATCACCCGTGCCGGCAAGGCGGTGGCCGAGGCGCGCTCGGATCTCGCCGGCCGCATCGTCGACAGCTACACCAACATCCAGACGGTGAAGCTCTTCGCCCATGCCGAGCGCGAGGAGGAATATGCCCGCGAGGCGATGGAGGCGTTCCGCTGGGTGTTCCACGCCCAGACCCGGCTCTACACCTGGCTCAACATCTGGCTCTCGGCGCTCTCGATCCTGCTGATCGGCGGGGTGGTGGGCTATGGTGTCTGGCTCTGGTCGCTGGGGGCGATCTCGGTCGGCCCGATCGCGGCGGCCTCGGCGCTGGTGATGCGGCTCTCGGGCATGGTCGAGTGGATCATGTGGTCGCTCTCGATGCTGTTCCAGAACATCGGCACGGTGCAGGAGGGCATGGAGATGGTCTCCAAGCCGCTCGGGCTGAAGGACCGCCCCGGCGCCCCGGCGCTGAAGCTCGAGCGCGGCGAGATCCGCTTCGACCACGTCACCCACCAGTATGGCCGCGACCGGCGCGAGACCGGCGGTGCCGGCGGCGTCGCGGATGTCTCGCTGACCATCCGCGGCGGCGAGCGGGTCGGCCTGGTCGGCCGCTCCGGCGCCGGCAAGTCGACCCTGGTGAACCTGGCGCTGCGCTTCTTCGACCCGGATGACGGCCGCGTGCTGATCGACGGGCAGGACCTCGCCGATTGCCAGCAGGACAGCGTGCGCCGGCAGATCTCCATGGTCACCCAGGACACCGCGCTGCTGCACCGCTCGATCCGCGACAACATCGCCTATGGCCGGCCCGAGGCCACCGAGGCCGAGCTCTGGGAGGCCGCCGCCAAGGTGCATGCCGACGAGTTCATCCCCGGCCTGGTCGACCGCGAGGGCCGGCGCGGGCTCGACGCCCATGTCGGCGAGCGCGGCGTGCGGCTCTCCGGCGGCCAGCGCCAGCGCATCGCGCTGGCCCGGGCGGTGCTGAAGAACGCGCCGATCCTGATCCTCGACGAGGCCACCTCGGCGCTCGATTCGGAGGTCGAGGCGGCGATCCAGGAGGCCATGGCGGACCTGATGGCGGGCAAGACCGTGGTCGCCATCGCGCACCGGCTCTCGACGATCCAGAGCATGGACCGGATCGTGGTGCTCGACCGCGGGCGGATCATCGAGGAGGGCAGCCACGAGGCGCTGCTCGAGACCGGCGGGCTCTATGCGCGGCTCTGGAAGCGCCAGTCCGGCGGCTTCCTGGCGGCCGACCTGGAGGCCGAGCCCGCCGCCGAATAGGCCCCGCCGCCGGGGCCGGCCGGAGCGCCGGGGTTCGGTTCCGCCCCGGCGCGCCCTATCTCCCCTGGGGCGCCGACGGAAAGGACGAAGCATGACCGAGACCACCGAACCGGCCGGGCGGCCCGGGGCCGCGGCGAAGCCCCGGCGCCACGCGCCGCCGCCCCCGGTCGGGCCGGAGGAGGAGCGCGGCTTCGAGCGCGCCTTCGATCCCTATGCCGAGGCCGACGGCCCGCCGCCGGAGCGGCTCTGGCCCTTCATGTCCTGGCTGCTGCGCGGCGCCGGGCCGGCGGTCTGGGCGCTGCTGGCGGCGACCGTCGTGCTCGGCTTCGCCGAGGCCGCGGTGGCCTGGATGATCGGCTGGGTGGTCGACCGCGCCGCCGCCGCCGAGAGCCCGGCCGCGATGTTCGCCGCCGACTGGCCCTGGCTCGCCGCCATCGCCGGCTTCTTCCTGGTGCTGCGCCCGGCGCTGATGGCGGTGACCGCCGGCTATGCCAGCCGCTCGCTGATGCCGGGGCTGTTCCATCTCGGCGTCTGGCGGCTGCACGGGCACACGCTGGGCCAGGCGATGAGCTTCTTCGAGGACGATTTCGCCGGCCGCATCGCGCAGAAGGAGACGCAGTCGGCGATGGCGATGGCCGATGCGCTGGTCGAGACGATCCACGCGATCTCCTTCGGCATCGCCGCGGTGATCGGCTCGGCGGTGGTGCTGGCCGCCGCCGATCCGCGCCTCGCGCTGGTGCTCGGGCTCTGGTTCGCCGCCTATCTCTGGCTGGTGAGCCACTACCTGCCGCGGGTGCGGGCGGCCGCCAGGGCGCGGGCCGAGGCGCGCGCCGGGCTCTCCGGGCAGCTGGTCGATTCGCTCAGCCACATGACCACGGTGAAGCTCTTCGCCCATGCCGGCCGCGAGAAGGCCGCGGCGCGGCAGGCGCTGGCCCGGATGCGCGGCGCGGCGCTCGCCTTCGGCCGCATCGCCTGGCTGTTCCGGGTGCGGCTGGCGACGCTGGCCTCGGCGCTGCCGGTGCTGCTGGTGGGCGCGGCGCTGTGGATCTGGAGCGGCGGCGGCGCCGGCCCCGGCATCCTCGCCATGGCCGGCCTGCTCTCGACCCGGCTGAGCCAGATGTCCGGCTGGATCTCGTTCACCGCGATGGGGATCTTCAGCAATGTCGGCGTCGTCGAGGACGGCATGCGCACCCTGGCGCCGCCGCACGACATCACCGACGCGCCGGATGCCGAGGACCCGCCGCCGGTGCGCGGCGCGATCCGCTTCGAGGGCGTGCGCTTCCAGTATGGCCGCGAGGGCGGCGGCGGGCTCGACCGGCTCGACCTCGCGATCCGCCCCGGCGAGCGCGTCGGGCTGGTCGGGCCCTCCGGCGCCGGCAAGTCCACCGCGCTCAAGCTGTTGCTCCGGCTGCACGATGTCGAGGCGGGGCGCATCACCCTCGACGGGCGCGACATCCGCGGGCTGACCCAGGACGGGCTGCGCCGGCAGGTCGCCACCGTCACCCAGGAGCCGGCGATGTTCAACCGCTCGGCGCTGGCCAACATCCTCTACGGCCGCCCGGATGCCGGCCGCGCCGCGGCGATCGCGGCGGCGAAGCAGGCCCATGCCCACGAATTCATCCTCGGGCTGCGCGACCGCAAGGGCCGCAGCGGCTATGACGCGCATCTCGGCGAGGACGGGGTCAAGCTCTCCGGCGGCCAGCGCCAGCGCATCGCGCTCGCCCGCGCGATCCTCAAGGGGGCGCCGATCCTGGCGCTCGACGAGGCCACCTCGGCGCTCGATTCCGAGGTCGAGGCGGAGATCCAGGCGGTGCTCGGCGAGCTGATGCAGGGCCGCACGGTGATCGCCATCGCGCACCGGCTCTCGACGATCCAGCGCATGGACCGCATCGTGGTGCTCGACGACGGCCGCATCGCCGAGGAAGGCAGCCATGAGGGCCTGCTGGCGCGGGACGGGCTCTATGCCCGGCTCTGGGCGCACCAGTCCGGCGGCTTCCTGGCCGACGCCCCGGCCGCCTGAGGCGTCGGGCCGGGCGGCGGCTCGGGCGCCGGGGCCGGGGCCGGGGCCGGGTCTGGGGCCGGCTCAGCCCCAGCGCGCGCCCTTCGCGGCATCGAGCAGCCGGGCCGCCGCCCGGTCGAAGGCGGCGGTCTCGCCGAGCGCGCGGGCCGCCAGCAGCGCGCCCTCGAGGCCAGCCACCAGCGCCTCGGCGCCGCTGCGGTCGCCGGTCTCGCCAAGGCTCTCGGCGGTCCATCCGATCAGCCGCTCGAAGAACTCCCGCACCTCGACGGTGACGGTGGCCGGCAGCCCGCCGGCCTCGGCGGCGAAGATGCCGCAGAGGCACATGCCGGCGCGGTCGCTCAGCGCCGCGCGGTAGGCGGCGATCAGGCGGAGCTGCGCGCCCGGCTCGTCCGGCGGGCCGAGGCCCTCGATGAAGCGGTCGGCATAGCGCGCGGTCAGCGTCGCGGCGAGCGCCGCCTTGGTCGGGAAGTGATGGTGCACGCTGGCGCTCCTGATCCCGACCTCGGCCGCGATCTGGCGGAAGCTGAAGCCGCCATAGCCGGCCTGCCGCGCCATCGCCTCGGCGGCATCGAGGATCTGCGCCCGGCGATCCGGCGGCCGGGCCCCGGCCGGCGCCGCGGCCACAGGAACGGGCGCCGGCACGGGCTCCGGCACGGGCTCCGGCACCGGCACGGGCTCCGGCACGGGCTCCGGCACCGGCACGGGCTCCTGCACCGGCGCCGGTTCCGGCCTCTCCCGCTTCCGGGCCTTCTTCTTTCCGGCCATCGCGTTCCCCCTGTCGGACCTATCGGATGATAGGCCCCGCGCCCGCGCCATGCCAGCACCGATCTGCCGGAAGGCTGACGGCCCTTCACGCCCGCGCGACGGCCGGTTGCAGCGCTGGACGGCCGCGACCATCTGCCCGGCAACGCGGGACAGGAGAAACGCATGGGCCTTGCCGACGCCATTGCCACGCTGCCGGACTGGGTGCGCCTCTGGGTGCTCTGGCTCAACATCGCGACGCTCGGCAGCTTCGCCGTGCTGGCGCTGCGCCGCGCGACATGGATCGAGGCAGCGGCGATCCTGCTGGCCAATCTCGCCATGGTGCCGGTGATGCGGTGGCTCTATGCCGAGCTCGGCTTCGTGCGCCTGCTCGGGCTGCCGCATCTGCTGTTCTGGACCCCGCTGGCGATCTTCCTGCTGCTGCGTCTCGGCCGCGGCGTGCCGGGGCCGCAGCGCCAGGTGCTCTGGATCTATCTCGCCAGCATCGGTCTCTCACTGGCCTTCGACGCGGCCGACGTGATCCGCTATATCCTCGGTGAACGGGCAAGCATGATCCCCCCGACCGGCTGAGCGCGCTAGATGTTGCGTCCTGCGCGCGCTCGCCCCATAGATGGGGGAAGAGGCGCGAGGAGCAGACAGCAATGGCCGAGGATCTCTTTCCGGATGATGGCGTCACCGGCGCCGAACGGGCCTATGACGCCGCGTCGATCGAGGTGCTCGAAGGGCTCGAGCCGGTGCGCAAGCGGCCGGGGATGTATGTCGGCGGCACCGACGACCGGGCGATGCACCACCTCGTCTCGGAGGTGCTCGACAACGCGATGGACGAGGCGGTGGCCGGCCATGCCAGCCGCATCGAGATCGAGCTGCTGGCCGACGGCGCGGTGGCGATCACCGACAACGGCCGCGGCATCCCGGTGGACCCCCACCCCAAGTTCCCGGACCGCTCGGCGCTCGAGGTGATCCTCTGCACGCTGCATGCCGGCGGCAAGTTCTCCGGCAAGGCCTACGAGACCTCCGGCGGCCTGCACGGCGTCGGCGTCTCGGTGGTCAACGCGCTCTCCGAGCGGCTGCGGGTCGAGGTCGCCCGCGGCCGGCAGCTCTATGCCCAGGAGTTCTCGCGCGGCATCCCGCAGGGGCCGCTGCAGTCGCTCGGGCAGGTGGCGAACCGGCGCGGCACCCGGGTCGAGTTCCGGCCCGACCCGCAGATCTTCGGGCCCAAGGCGGCGCTCTCGCCGGCGCGGCTGCACCGGGCGGCGCGCTCCAAGGCCTATCTGTTCGGCGGCGTCGAGATCCGCTGGCGCTGCGCCCCGGAGCGGCTGAAGGAGGGCGACCCGACCCCGGCGGAGGATGTCTTCCGCTTCCCCGGCGGCCTCGCCGACTATCTGGCGGCGAGCCTCGCCGACACCGAGGTGATCGGCCGCCCCTTCGCCGGCAAGGTCGCCTTCTCCGAGCGCTTCGGGCCGGAGACCGCCGGCTCGGTGGAATGGGCGCTGGCCTGGACACCGCTGCGCGACGGCGCGGTCTCGGCCTATTGCAACACCATCCCGACGCCCCAGGGCGGCACCCACGAGGCCGGCTTCTGGGCGGCGGTGACCAAGGCGATCCGCGCCCATGGCGAGCGCGCCAATGCCCGCAAGGCCAAGGAGATCCGCCGCGAGGACATCACCGCCCAGGCGGCGGCGATGATCTCGGTGTTCATCCGCGAGCCGGAATTCGTCGGCCAGACCAAGGACCGGCTGGCCACCGCGGAGGCCGAGCGGCTGGTCGAGGCGGCGGTGCGCGACCGCATGGACACCTGGCTCGGCTCCGACCCGAAGCTTGCCGACGAGATCCTCGAGCACGCCATCGACCGGGCCGAGGAGCGCCAGCGCCGCCGCGCCGAGAAGGAGACGCAGCGCAAGTCCGCCACCAAGCGGCTGCGCCTGCCGGGCAAGCTGGTGGACTGCTCCCGCACCGGGCGCGAGGGCACCGAGATCTTCCTCGTCGAGGGCGATTCGGCCTCCGGCTCCGGCAAGATGGCGCGCGACCGCGAGACCCAGGCGATGCTGCCGCTGCGCGGCAAGGTGCTCAACGTGCTCGGCGCGGCCGGGGCCAAGCTGGCCGACAACAAGGAGCTCCAGGATCTCTGCCAGGCGCTCGGCGTCGGCATGGGGGCGAAATACCGCGAGCAGGACCTGCGCTACGACAAGGTGATCGTGATGACCGATGCCGATGTCGACGGCGCGCATATCTCGGCGCTGCTGATGACCTTCTTCTTCACCCAGATGCGGCCGCTGATCGAGAACGGGCACCTGTTCCTCGCGCTGCCGCCGCTCTACCGGCTGAAGCAGGGCGCGCGCACGGTCTATGCGATCGACGAGGCGGAGAAGACCAAGCTCGAGGCCAGGGGCCTCGGCGGCAAGGGCAAGATCGAGGTGAGCCGCTTCAAGGGCCTCGGCGAGATGGACGCCAAGGATCTCAAGGCCACCACCATGGACCCGGCCCGGCGGCGGCTGATCAAGGTCTCGATCGACGACGAGTTCGAGGACACCGGCGGGCTGGTCGAGCGGCTGATGGGCCGGCGCGCCGAGACCCGTTTCCAGTTCATCACCGAGCGGGCGCGCTTCGCCGAGGATCTCGACCTCTGATCCGAGACCGGGGCCGGCGCCGGCGCCCGGGTCGGCTCAGCCCGGCTTGCGCCCCACCGCCACCAGCAGCGTGCAGGGGCCGATGAAGCGCCCGCCGGTCTCGAAGGCGCGCAGCGCATCGGCGACCTCGGCCCAGGTATCCTCGCGGGCGGCGGGGTCGAGCGCCGCGAGCATCTGGTGCAGCGCCCCGAAGCTCTCCTGCTGGAAGCGCAGGCATTCCGCCGCGCTCTCCATGACGAGCGGGGCCGGCAGGCGCGCGGTGCGGACCTGCTCCAGCCCGGCATCGGCAAACACCGCCTCGATCCGCCCCGGCGCGCCCAGCGAGAACGGCCCCGGCTGGCCCGGCTGCGGCGGCGGCAGCGCCGCGCGGTGCCGGATGATGCCGACCGGGTCGGCGAAGAAGCGGCAGTCCTTCGCCTCGGCATAGACCACCGCGCCGATCCGCCCGCCGGGCTTCAGCGCCGCGATCTGCCGCTTCAGCGCGCCGACCTGGTCCGGGAAGAAGATCAGCCCGAGGCGGCTGAGCGCGGCGTCGAAGCTGCCGGGCGGCACCTCCACCGCCTCGCCGTCCATCACCGCCGCCGCGACATTGCCGAGCCCCGCGGCGGCGATGTTGCGCCGGGCGATGGCGATCAGCTCCTCGGAGAAATCCGTGACCAGCACATGGCCCGACGGCCCGACCCGCTCGGCGGTGCGCAGCGCCTCGCGCCCGGAGCCGGCGGCGACATGCAGCACGCGCTGGCCCGGGCCGATCTCCGCCATGTCGAGCATCCGCAGGTTGGCCGGGCCGATCCAGTCCTCGACGACGCCGTGCCAGCCGTCCCATCGCTCGGCGACGGCGTTCCACTGCGCCCGGGTGCCGGCCTTGAAAGCGGCGGCGTCGAACTCGGCCATGACGGATCTCCACGAATCACCACCGCCCCCCGGAAAGCCTAGCACCGGACGCCTTCCCCTGCGTCACGGAGTCTCCCGCCCGCCGCCCCGCGCGGCCGGCGCGATCCCTTCATGCGCGAATGGACGCAGGCAGCAACCCGTGCAAGATGCCGCCATGACCGCCGACACGACCCCCACCGCACCGAAGCCGATTCTCGGCATGGGCCTGATGATCGGAGCGATGCTGATCGCCCCCGGGCTCGACGTCATCGCCAAGCTCCTGATGGAGCGTCTGACCCCGGCCGAGACCGGCGCCGGGCGCTTCCTCGCGCAGTCGATCGTGATGCTGCCGATCATCCTCTTCGCCGGCGGGCTGAAGCGGCCGCGGCCCGGGCACGCCGCCGCCGGCATGTTCTTCGGCCTGACGATCCTCGCGATCAACCTCGCGCTGCGCGAGATGCCGGTGGCCAACACCATCGCGATCTTCTTCGTCGAGCCGCTGATCCTCACGCTGCTGGCGGCGCTGATCCTCGGCGAGCGGCTGGGCTGGCGCCGCCTCGCGGCGGTGGCGGTGGGGCTGATCGGCGCGCTGGTGGTGCTGCGGCCCAATCTCGCCGCCTTCGGCTGGGCGGCGGTCTACCCGCTGGCGGCGGCGCTGTGCTTCGCGAGCTACATGCTGGTGACGCGGGCGATGAGCCGCACCGGCGGGCCGCTGACGCTGCAGTTCTGGACCGGGGTCTTCGCCATGCTGACGCTCGGCGCCGGGATGGCGGTGGGCGCCCTCGCCGCGCCGGAGGCGGCGCCGGTGCTGCTGCCGAACGGGCGCGAGCTCGCGCTGTTCCTGCTGATCGGGGTCTTCGCGGCGCTGGTGCACCAGATGATCACCCGCGCGCTGATGCATATCGAGGCCGGCGTCGCGGCGCCGCTGCAATATATCGAGATCGTCTCGGCGACGCTGCTCGGCCTCGCGGTGTTCGGCGACTTCCCCGACGCGCTGACATGGGCCGGCACCGCGATCATCATCGCCGCCGGGATCTACGTCTTCCACCGCGAGCGCCGCCTCGCCCGGATCGCGGCGGCGGCGCCCCCGCCCTGAGGCGCCGATCAGTCGGCGGCGGCCCCGCTCTCCACCGCCTCGGTCTCCACCACCACCGCGCTCTCCAGCGTGCGGTGCACCGGGCAGCGGTCGGCGATCTCCATCAGCCGCGCGCGCTGGGCCGCGTCGAGCGGGCCGGAGAGGCGGATGCGGCGGCGGAAACGGTCGATCTTTCCGTCGCGGGTTTCGCAGTGCTCGCAGTCCTCGGCATGGATCTTGTCGTGCTCGATCTCGACCTGCACGTCCTCGAGCGGCCAGCCCTTGCGCCGCGCATACATCCGCACCGTCATCGCCGTGCAGGCGCCGAGCCCGGCGGAGACCAGGCCATAGGGCGAGGGGCCGAGATCGCTGCCCCCCACCGCCGGCGGCTCGTCGGCGCGCAGCCGGTGCCGCGGCCCGACGCGGATGTTCTGCAGGAAGCCCCCGGGGTCGGCCTCGGAGACCCGCACGACCTCCTCCGCCGGCGCCGCCTCGCCGGGCTCCGCCGGCAGGTAGCGCAGCGCCCAGGCGGCGATCACCCCTGCGGCATAGTCGGCATCCGCGGCGCGGGTCAGCAGGTGGTCGGCATCGTCGAGGCTGACGAAGCTCTTGGGATGCTTCGCGGCGCGGAAGATCTCGGAGGCGTTCTCGATGCCGACCTGCGCGTCGCGCGGGGCGTGCAGCACCAGCAGCGCGCGCTTCAGCCCGGCGATGCGCCCGGTCAGCCGCGCCGCCTCGACATCCTCGACGAAGCCCTTCGAGATCGAGAACTTGCGCCCGCCGAGCGTCACCTCCGCTTCGCCCTCGGCCCGGATCGCCTCCAGCCCGGCGCCGAAATTGTGCAGCACATGCCCCGGATCCGCCGGCGCGCCGATGGTGACCACCGCCCGCACCGAGGGCAGGTCTCCCGCCGCGGCCAGCACCGCGGCGCCGCCGAGCGAATGGCCGATCAGGATCTCCGGCGCCAGCCCGCGCCCGGCCAGATGCTCCGCCGCCGCCACCAGATCGCCGATATTGGCCGAGAAGCCGGTGCTGCCGAACTCCCCCTCGGAATGGCCGAGCCCGGTGAAGTCGAAGCGCAGCACGGCGATGCCCTCGGCGCTCAGCCGCCCGGCGATGCGCCGCGCCGCGGCGATGTCCTTGCCGCAGGTGAAGCAGTGCGCGAACAGCGCCACGGCGCGCGGCCGCCCCCCCGGCAGGTCGAGCCTCGCGGCGAGGCGGGCGCCGCTATGGCCCGGAAAATCGAGTTTCTCGGTCTTCATCGCTGTCCTCCCCCTTGCGGTTCCCCCCCGAGATAGCCATTCCGTGGCGCCATGCCAGCGGCTGCGAAACACCTTGCGTTGATCGGCGCAGGGGATAGGGTCTCGGCCACGCAAGATGGGGGTCCCGGTGAGCGACACCGACAGTTTCATTCGCGAGGTAAGCGAAGAGGTCCGCCAGGACCGCATGTTCCGGATGTGGAAGCGCTATGCGCCCTTTGCCATCGGCGGCATCGCCGCCATCGTGGCGGGCGCGGCGGTCTGGAACTGGATGCAGGCCGAGGAGCGCGAGGCGGCACGGGCCCGCGGCGCGGCGATCCTCGCGGCGGGGCCGGACGCGGCGGAGAAGGCGGCGGTGCTCGAGGCGGTGGGCGATGGCCCGGCGGCGGCGATCGCCCGGCTCCAGCTCGCCGCGGCCCAGGCGGCGGAGGGCGACCTGCGCGCGGCCATCGAGAACTACCGCGCGGTCGCCGGGGATTCGCGGCTGAAGCGGGCCTATACCGATCTCGCGGCGCTCGAGGCGGCGCGGCTGACGGCGCCGGGGATCCCGCTCGAGGAGGCCGAGGGCCAGCTCGCGCCGCTGGTCGCCGAGGATGCGCCCTACCGCCCGCTGGCGCTCGAGCTGCGCGCCGCGCTGCGCCTCAACGGCGGCGACCGCGAGGGGGCGCAGGCCGATCTCGAGGCGATCCTCGGGTCGCCGGGGCTGACCCGCGGCCTGAACGCCCGCGCGCTGCAGATGCTGGCGATCGTCGAGGCCGAGACGGTGGCCGCCGAGGCCCGCGAGGCCGCGCCGCAGATCGCACCTCCTGGCGAGGACACGCCGGAGGGCGCCGCCGCCGGCGAGGCAGGGGGCGCCGGCGACGGCACCGAGCCGCCCGCCCCGGCTGCCGGCACCGCGGATGCGCCCGCGGCCGTCGAAGGCGATGCGGCCGAGCCTGCCGAGCCTGCGGCCGGGGCGATGTCAACCGAAACCGCCGGCGACGTCGATGCCGGGGAGACCGGGCAGCCGCAGCCGGCTGGCGATGGCGCGCCCGCGCCCGCCGCCCCGCCAGCTGAAACCGATGGCGGCGCGGCAGCGGAACCGGAAGGAACCGACCCGGCGAGCGCAGAGGGCGCCGACGGCACCGGGCCGGCACCCGCGGCTGCCGGGCCTGCCGGCGACGCCGCCGAGCCGGCGCCTGCCCCGGATGCCGCCGACACCCCGGCACCGGGCCCCTCAGACACGCCGGCGCCGGCGGACGGCACTGATGCGGGTTCCGGGGACACCGGGTCCGGTGCCGCCGAAGACATGACCACCCCTGCGCCGGCAGCGGAGGAGGCGGCGACGGCCGACCCCGCGGGCAGCGCCGAGAGCACGGGCGAGCCGGTCCCGGCCCCCGCCGCGGCGGCACCGGCCACCGAAACCGTTCCCGACCCCGTTCCCGCGCCGGAAGGCGAAACGGCCGCGCCGGAAGCCGTCAGCCCGGATGACGCGGCGCAAGCCCTGCCCGAGCCGGCCGAAGCCGCGCCGGCTGGTGATCTCCCGGCTCCCGCGGGCGAAGGCGCCGCGGACGGAGCGGGCGCGCCCGAGGCTCCGGCCCCCGCCGAGGCGGTGCAGGCGGGGACGGAGGGGGCCATCACCGAGCCCGCAGCCCCGGCCGAGACCACGGCAGAGACGATGATCGAGGCTGAAGCCGCAGGCCCCGAGGCCGCAGCCGGTACGGAAGCGCCCGAGACCGCACCGGCTGGCGATCTCGCGGCTCCCGCGGGCGAAGGCGCCGCGGACGGGACGGGCGCGCCCGAGACCCCGGCCCCCGCCGAGGCGGTGCAGGCGGGGACGGAGGGAGCGATCACCGAGCCCGCAGCCCCGGTCGAGACCACGGCGGATACGATGATCGACGCTGTAGGCGCAGGCCCCGAGGCCGCCACCGGTACGGAAGCGCCCGAGACCGCACCGGCTGGCGATCTCCCGGCTCCCGCGGGCGAAGGCACCGCGGACGGAGCGGGCGCGCCCGAGGCTCCGGCACCAGCCGAGGCGGTGCAGGCGGGTACGGAAGGGGCCATCACCGAGCCCGCAGCCCCGGCCGAGACCACGGCGGAAACGATGATCGAGGCCGGGGACGCCACCGGCGAGGAAGAGGCGGCGGAAGAGGCGGGTCCCGAGCCTGCTGCCGCGGCAGAAGCCGTCGATGCCGGGGCCTCCGGCGCGGCGGCGCTCGAAGACGCGACCGGTGCCGCCAAAGCCACCGCTGCGGCCGGTTCGGCCGACGACAGCGCCGGCGAGCCCGAGCCTCTGCCAGTCGCCCCCGGCGAAGCTGCCGAAGCCGCAGAGGGTCCCGCCGAGCCGGCGACGTCGGCAATGGACGCCCCCGCCCCTGCTGCGGCCGAACCCGAGCCCCAGGCAACCGAGCCGGAGCCTGTCGCGGCCGAGCCAGAGCCTGCGGCAACCCCGCCTGAGTCCGAAACGGTCGAGCCAGCGCCTGCGGCAATCGAGCCTGAGTCCGAAGCGGTCGAGCCCGAACCTGCGGCAACCCAGCCTGAGCCCGAAGTGGCCGAGCCCGAGGCGGTCGCAGCCGAGACTGAACCTGCGGCAGCCGAAGCCGAGCCAGCGGCAATCGAACCTGAAACCGAAGCAGCCGAACCCGAGCCTGCCGCAACAGAGCCTGAGCCCGAGGCGGCTGAGGCCGAGCCTGCGGCGATCGAGCCGGAGCCGGAAGCGGCAGAGCCCGAGCCGGCCGCAATCGAGCCGGAGCCGGAAGCGGCGGAGCCAGAGCCGGCCGCAATCGAGCCTGAGCCCAAAGCGGCAGGGCCCGAGCCGGCGGCAATCGAGCCTGAGCCGGAAGCGGCAGAGCCTGAGCCCGAAGCGGCTGAGCCCGAGCCTGCGGCAGCCGAACCTGAGCCCGAAGCGGCAGAGCCCGAGCCTGTGGCGGCCGAGGCGGAGAACCCGGCGGTCCGCGCCGGGGGCGCTGCCGAGCCGCGTGCCGACGGGGGGCCGACCCAGGCGACCGAGCCCGATGGCGGCCCGGCGCCGGCCATCGAGACCCAGGAGACGGCGGGAGACAGCGATGCGGAGTGAGCCGAAGCGGAACCCGGGCGCAACCCTGGCGCGGCTGGCGGTCTGGACCGCCGCGCTGGCGCTGCTCGCCGGCTGCAGCCTGTTCGAGGACGACGAGGTGCTCGAGGGCACGCGCCTGCCGGTGCGCCAGGCGGTCGCGCAGGCCAGCGGCGACGTGGTGATCCGCCGGCCGCTGCCCCCTGCCATCTCGATCGAGAGCTGGACCCAGACCGGCGGCAACGCCGCGCATAACAGCGGGCATCTGAGCGCCCCGCTCGGCTTCCAGAAGGTCTGGAGCGCCGATGCCGGCGAGGGGATCAGCGACGACAGCCTGATCACCTCGGCGCCGGTCGTCGGCAACGGGCTGGTCTACACCCTCGACGCGGCCGCCACGGTCAGCGCCTTCGACGCCGGCACCGGCGCGCTGCGCTGGGAGGCCGACCTCACCCCCAACGAGGACGAGGAGGGCGAGGAGGGCTTCGGCGGCGGGCTGGCGCTGGCCGGCGACCGGCTGGTCGCGACCACCGGCTTCGGCGAGGTCGTGGTGCTGTCCTCCGGCAGCGGCGAGGAGGTCTGGCGGCGGCGCTTCGGCGCGCCGTTCCGGGCCGGCCCCGCCGTCGAGGGCGGGCTGATCGTGGCGGTGACCCGCGGCAGCGAGGCCTTCGGACTGGCCCTGACGGATGGCGCGGTGCTCTGGCGCGTGCAGGGCGTGAGCGCCGATGCCGCCTATCTCGGCGGCGCCAGCCCGGCGCTGGCCGGCGGCGGCGCGGTGGTGCCGTTCGCCTCGGGCGAGCTGGTGGCGCTGGAGGCGCGCTCCGGGCGGCGCTTCTGGGGCGCGGTGATCACCGGCGGCCGGCGCGGCCTGGCGCGCGCCGCGATCACGGACCTCACCGGCGATCCGGTGATCCTCGGCCCGCTCGTGGTCTCGGCCAACCAGAGCGGGCGCACCGCGGCGCTCGAGACCCGCACCGGCCGGCGGATCTGGACCCGGGCGCTCGGCGCCACCCAGCCGATCTGGGCGGCGGGGGACAGCCTCTGGCTGGTCTCCGACACCGCCGAGCTGCTGCGCCTCGATGCCGCCACCGGGCAGACCCTCTGGCAGCGCGCGCTGCCGGCCTTCGAGGACGAGGAGGACCGCGAGGACGCGATCACCTATTCCGGCCCGGTGGTGGTCGGCGGCCAGGTGATCCTGACCGACAGCCTCGGCAATCTCTGGTCGCTCAACGCGGTGACCGGCGAGGGCGGCGTGGCGGCGGAGCTGCCCGAGGGCTCGATCACCGGGCCGGTGGTGGCCGGCGGCACGATCTTCATCCTCGACGACGAGGCGGGGCTGCACGCCTATCGCTGAGCGCCGCGGGGAGCCGGGGCGCGCGAGCCGCTTGCGGCCCGCTCACGGGCGGGATAAGGGGCGTGCCATGTCCTTCACGCTCGCCATCATCGGCCGGCCCAACACCGGCAAGTCCACGCTGTTCAACCGCCTCGTCGGCAAGCGCCTCGCGCTGGTCGACGACCGGCCCGGGGTCACGCGCGACCTGCGCGAGGGCGAGGGCCGGCTCGGCGAGCTGCGCTTCCGCGTGATCGACACCGCCGGCCTCGAGGAGGCCACCGACGACAGCCTGCCGGGCCGGATGCGCCGGCTCACCGAGCGCGCGATGGCCGAGGCCGATCTCTGCCTCTTCCTGATCGACGCCCGCGCCGGGGTGCTCGCGCTCGACCGGACGCTGGCGGAGATGCTGCGCAAGTCCGGCGCGCGGGTGATCCTCGCCGCCAACAAGTGCGAGGGCCGGGCGTCGGAGGCGGGGCTCTACGAGGCCTTCGAGCTCGGCCTCGGCGACCCGGTGGCGGTCTCCGCCGAGCATGGCGAGGGCATGGGCGACCTCTATTCCGCGATCCTCCCCTATGCCGAGGCGCTGGCACCGCCCGAGGACGCCGCCGATAGCGCGCCGATCCCCGGCGCCGACGACGACCCGCTGGCCGAGCGGCGGCCGCTGCAGATCGCCATCACCGGGCGGCCCAATGCCGGCAAGTCGACGCTGATCAACACCATCATCGGCGACGAGCGCCTGCTCACCGGGCCGGAGGCCGGACTCACCCGCGACGCCATCGCGCTCGACGCCGACTGGGGCGGCCGGGCGGTGCGCATCTTCGATACCGCGGGGCTGCGCAAGAAGGCCAAGGTGCAGGAGACGCTCGACCGGCTGTCCTCCGCCGATGCGCTGCGCGCGATCCGCTTCGCCGAGGTGGTGGTGGTGCTGATGGACGCCGCCCAGGCCTTCGAGACGCAGGACCTGCGCATCGCCGACCTCGCCGAGCGCGAGGGCCGCGCGGTGATCCTCGCCGTCAACAAGTGGGACGCGGTGGCGGACAAGCAGGCCGAGCGCCGGCGCCTCACCGAGATGGGCGAGCGGCTGCTGCCGCAGCTGCGCGGGGTGCCGCTGGTGACGCTCTCGGGGCTCACCGGGCGCGGGCTCGACCGGCTGCGCGACGCGGTCGAGGCACAGCACCGGATCTGGAACAAGCGCGTCACCACCGCCAAGCTCAACGACTGGCTGGCCGCCAAGCTGGCCGAGCATCCGCCGCCGGCGCCCGGCGGGCGCCGCATCCGGCTGCGCTTCATGACCCAGGTGCGCACCCGGCCGCCGGGCTTCGTGGTGTTCTGCTCGCGGCCGGAGGCGCTGCCGGAGAGCTATACCCGCTACCTCGTCAACGGGCTGCGGGCCGATTTCGGGCTCGGCGGCGTGCCGCTCCGGCTGCATCTGCGCAAGGGCGAGAACCCCTACGCCAAGGACTGAGCGCAGGGCCCGCCCGCCAGCCGATCAAAAAATGACCCGGCGTCATGTTGACGTCGCTCCGAGAGCACCTAGGTAGCTCGGTGTAGCGCAAATGTCCTGACCTCTTCCGGGGCTCGCTGCGGGAAGTCATTCGCCGTCGAGACGGCGAAACAGAGCCGGCTTCCCAAACAAACCGAGAGAAAAGGAGTCAACCATGCTCGGCTGGGCGCTCACGTTCTTCATCATCGCCATCATCGCGGCGGTGTTCGGTTTCGGCGGGATTGCGGCCGCATCGGCTGGAATCGCGCAGATCATCTTCATCATCTTCGCGGCGCTGTTCGTGGTCGCACTGCTCGCCAATGCGCTGCGCGGCCGCCGCCCGCCGGTCTGACCGGCGGCTGCCGCCCGGGCCCTTGCCACACGGGGGCCCGGGCGCGCGCCCTCGCGGCGCACACCCAGACACCTCCCCCCACGCATCCGGTCAGGCGTTGTCCGCCACCGTGTCCATCGCCTCGAAGGGGATCCCCGGCTCGTCCTTCGCCGCCCGGATCACCAGCGATGTCTTGACCGAGGCGACATTCGGCGCCGCCGTCAGATGGTCGGTGAGGAAGCTCTGGAAGGCCGCCAGGTTCGGCGCCATGCATTTCAGCAGGAAATCGATCTCCCCGTTCAGCATGAAGCACTCGCGCACCAGCGGCCAGCCGCGCGCGCGCGCCTCGAAGGCCGCGAGATCGGCCCCCGCCTGGCTCTTCAGGCTGACCATCGCGAACACCATCACCTCGTAGCCGAGTTCGCGGGCATTGACGCGCGCGTGGTATCCTTGGATATATCCGCTCTCCTCGAGCGAACGGACGCGCCGCAGGCAGGGCGGCGCCGAGATGCCCACCCGGCGGGAAAGCTCGACATTGGTCATCCGGCCGTCGTCTTGCAGCTCCATCAGGATCTTGCGGTCGATCGGATCGAGCTTGTGTCCGGACATGCGGTCGGTCCTCCGGTT
This sequence comes from Paralimibaculum aggregatum, assembly GCF_030270585.1. Taxonomy (GTDB): domain Bacteria; phylum Pseudomonadota; class Alphaproteobacteria; order Rhodobacterales; family Rhodobacteraceae; genus Thermohalobaculum; species Thermohalobaculum aggregatum. The sequence goes on along the minus strand of NZ_BSYI01000032.1, from coordinate 28,809 downwards.
GCGCCGAGAGATAGGGTCTTTCGCGCCTTCTACGCCAGACGGCGCGCCATGGCCATAAGATTGCACGGGGGCGCAACAAATGAAAATCGGCTCCGCAGAACCCGGTGGCGAGGCCGCTGCATCCGGTGCCGGTGCGGCCGCCCCGAGGGCCGCCGGCGCGCGGATCTGGGCGGTCTCCGACGGGCGCGCGGGCAATGCGGCGCAGGCCCTCGGGCTCGCCGAGGCGGTGGCGCGGCAGACCGGCGCCGCGGTCGCCCCGCTGGAGCTGCCGCCCGGGCGGTTCGGCGCGGCGCTGCCGGCATCGCTCTGGCACGGCGCGGCGCGGCTGATGCCGAAGGCGCTCGGCCTCGCCCATGGCAATCCGGCGCTGGCGGCGGCGAAGGCGGTCGCCCCCGGCGATCTGGCGATTGGCGCCGGGCGGCGGGTGGCGCCGCTGGTGGCCTGGCTCGGCCGCAGCCGGAACGCCCGCACGGTGCAGCTGCTCGACCCGCAGATGCCGCTCGGCGCCTTCGACCTGGTGGTCGCGCCGGAGCATGACGCGATCTCCGGCCCGAACACGCTGGCCAGCCTCGGGGCGCTCGGCCGGGTGACGCGCAGCCGCGTCGCCGAGGCCGCCGCGCCGCTGCGCAAGGCCCTGCGCGCCCTGCCGGAGCCGCGCCTCGCGGTGCTGCTCGGCGGGCCGGGACGCATGGCCGGCTGGAGCGAGGCCGATGCCGCGCGCTTCCTCGCCGCCATGGAGGCGCTCGCCGGCGCCGGCTGGAGCCTGCTGCTGACCGCCTCGCGCAGGAGCGATCCGGCGCTGGTGGCGCAGCTCGCGGCGCGGCTCGACCCGGCCCGCCACCTGGTCCATTCGGGCAGCGGCGACAACCCCTATCCCGGCATGCTCGGCCTCGCCGACGCGGTGGTGGTGACGGCGGATTCGGTCAACATGGTCTCCGAGGCCGCCTGCACCGGCCTGCCGATCCATGTCTTCGAGCTGGCCCGGCCGAGCGCCAAGGCGCGCCGCTTCCACGACGCCCTGCAGCGCCGCGGCATCACCCGCCCGTTCGCCGGGGCAATCGAGGACTGGTGCTATCCGCCGCTCGCCGAGGCCGACCGGATCGCCACAATCCTCGTCGAACGGCTCGGCCCCGGCAGATCGCGATTCGGCGCCTGACCCGGCTATTGCTATGCTCCGGCCATGGTGCCGCCAGGCGCGGCGCCAGCGAAGGAGGTAGCGCGCCCATGTCCATCATTCGCCGTCCCCGGATCGCCGTGCTCGCGGGGCTCACGCTGTGCCTCGCCCTGCTCGCGGGCCTCGGCCCCAGGCCGGCCGCCGCGCAGGGCTTCGAGCGGACCTACACGCTGGTGTTCTCGGAATGCACCCAGACCAGCCTCGGCACGTTTCTCGACACCACCCCGCGCTTTCGCGGCTTTCTCGACCAGCGGCCGATCAATTGCGGGCGCACCAGCTGCAGCTACCAGTACACCTCCCGGATCTCGCCCAACGACCTCCTGCAATCGCTCTATGGCATGATCGAGGGCCAAGGCTACCGCGCGCGGATCGGCGTCGAGGGCCTGCGCTACGCGATCATCTGCCTGCCCGGCCGACGCAGCCACCCGCTGGCCCCGCCGCCGCAGCCCGAAGCCGGCGGCTTCCCGGCGCCGAAGGTGCCCGGCTATGCCGAGTTCGAGACCGAATGCGGCTCGGTGATCGACGCCGCCGGCGACGTGCTCTTCAACTATGACAGCGCGGGTATCCGCGAGGACGCCGCCGCCGTGCTCTCGCAGATCGCCGACCGCATCCGCGCGCTCGACCCGGTGGCGATCGAGATCACCGGCCATACCGACAGCCGCGGCTCCGCCGCCTACAACCAGCAGCTCTCGCTGCGCCGGGCGGGCTCGGTGGCGGCCTTCTTCCGCGGGCCGCTGCGGGTCGTCGGCCCGCAGTTCCTCGTCCGCGGCAGGGGCGAGCGCGAGCCGCGCCGGCCCAACCGCTTCGCCGACGGGTCGGACAACCCGCAGGGCCGCCAGGCGAACCGCCGCGTCGAGATCTTCCTGCGCCGGGTCAGCGGCGGGCCGAACTGCGCCCCCCCGCCGCGCGGCGGGCCCGAGGGCTACCGCCTCTATGGCGAGCCGCTGCGCGGCCCCGGCGAGCCGGTCTACCAGTATCGCCGGCCGAAGCCGCGCCAGTCCTATCCCCCGGTCGAACCCGAGCAGTGGTGAGCCGGCGGCGCCCGCGGCCATGCGACCCTTGGCCTCGGGCGCCTCGCCGCCTATCTAGGGGCGCATTCCCGTCCGCCAGTGGAGCCTGCGCCCGATGTCCGACACCGCCCCCCGCCACGCCCGCGTCCTGATCATCGGCTCCGGCCCGGCCGGCTACACCGCCGCCGTCTATGCCGCCCGCGCGCTGCTCGAACCGGTGCTGATCCAGGGCCTGCAGCCGGGCGGGCAGCTCACCATCACCACCGAGGTGGAGAACTGGCCGGGCGATACCGAGACCACCGGGCCGAAGCTGATGGAGCGCATGGAGGCCCATGCCCGCGCCGTCGGCACCGAGATCGTCGCCGACCAGGTGACCGCGCTCGACCTCTCGCGCCGGCCCTTCACCGCCACCTGCGACAGCGGCCGGATCTGGCAGGCCGAGGCGGTGATCCTCGCCACCGGCGCACAGGCGAAATGGCTCGGGCTGCCCTCGGAAGAGAAGTTCAAGGGGCTCGGCGTTTCCGCCTGCGCCACCTGCGACGGCTTCTTCTATCGCGGCAAGGAGGTCATTGTGATCGGCGGCGGCAACACCGCGGTTGAGGAGGCGCTCTACCTCGCCGGCCTCGCCTCGAAGGTGACGCTGGTGCACCGCCGCGACAGCCTGCGCGCCGAGGCGATCCTGCAGAAGCGGCTGTTCAAGCATCCGCGCATCGAGGTGATCTGGGACCACACGGTCGACGAGATCCTCGGCAGCCCGGCCGAGGGCGTCACCGGCGCGCGGCTCGCCCATGCGAAGACCGGCGAGACCCGCGAAGTGCCGGCCGCCGGCGTCTTCATCGCCATCGGCCATGCCCCGGCGAGCGCGCTGGTGCAGGACCAGCTCGAGACCCATCACGGCGGCTATGTCGTGACGAAGGGCGACTCGACCGCGACCTCGATCCCCGGCGTCTTCGCCGCGGGCGACGTCACCGACCATGTCTATCGCCAGGCGGTCACCTCGGCCGGCATGGGCTGCATGGCGGCGCTGGAGGCCGAGCGCTTCCTCGCCGAGCAGGAGGACGCGGCGGCCTCGCAGGCGGCGGAGTGACCGGCCGGCGCGGGCTGCGCGCCTGAGCGCTTCGGCCACAGGCCGCGGGCCGCAGACGGCAGCCGCCTCCCGGTCGGGAGGCGGCGTCGTCAAAAAATTTAGGAAGTTGGTTTTCGCAGTGTGGGGCGCTCTAACATACGCCTACGCACGCCCGGCGGAACTCAGACAACTCATGGCGATCGGCGGACCGACCGGACCCCCCGGAAGGCCGACGCCGCGGGCAGGTACCCGGCCGCTTCGACACGCGGCCTCCCTGTTTCTCCCACACGCCATGGACAGCGTCCTGTCGGGACTGGTTATGCTGCGGCGGCGCGGCAGAAATTTGACCCAATTATGAGAAAAGGCCGGCAAATTGCGACAACGCCGTCTTAAATCGGGAATACAACCATAGGTAGAGTGGCCACCTTCAAGTAACGGGGCGTGCATCGCAGATAAATCCTGATTCTGGATAGTTTCAGAATGCCCGGGGCGACTGTCCGCCCCGGCGCGCCATGCGGCAATGCGCTCCGCGGTTACTCGGGGAAGCGGTTGTCCCTCGGGAAGCCGCGCGGCGCCATCCGGCCGGGCGCGGCGCGCTTGCCGAGCCAGGGGCCGAGATCGGGCTCGCTGCGGGTGCGCCCGGCGCTGTCCGGCCAGGAGAGCCCGTCCGCCAGCCGCAGCGTGATCGCATCGGCAAGCCCGCCATCGCGGTACTTCTGCAGGCGCACGCCCTTGCCGCGGGCCATCTCGGGCAGCTCGTCGAGCGGGAAGACCAGCATCTTGCGGTTCTCGCCGGTGACGCCGACATGGTCGTGCCCCTCGCCCACGGCGCGGCAGATCCGGGCGGTCGCGCCGTCCTTCAGCGTCATCAGCTGGCGGCCGGTGCGGGTCTGGGTGATCAGCCCGTCCTCCGGCGTCAGGAAGCCCTCGCCGGCGGTGGAGGCGACGAGCCGCCGCCCGCCCGGCCGGTGCACGAACAGCGCCAGCAGCCGGTCGTCGTTGGAGAGATCCACCATCAGCCGGATCGGCTCGCCGAGGCCGCGCCCGCCGGGCAGCCGGTCGGCGCCGATGGTGTAGACCCGCCCGCCCTCGGCCATGGCGATCAGCTTGTCGGTGGTCTGGGCATGGAAGACGAAGAGCGGCGCGTCGCCGTCGCGATACTTCACCTCCGCATCGAGCGGCTGGTGGCCCTTCAGCGCACGGATCCAGCCCTCGCGCGAGCACACCACGGTGATCGGCTCGCGCTCGATCAGCGCCTCGGGCGGCACCTCGTCGATCGCCGGCGCGGCCTCGAGGGCGGTGCGCCGCGCGCCCATCGGATAGGGCTGCTCGGCGACGCGGGCGGCGGTGATGTCCTCGGCCGAGCGCAGCCCGCGGAGCTTCGGCGGCGGCCCGAAGCGCTTGCGGATGTCGCGGATCTCCTCGCTGATCCGCGTCCATTGCAGCTCCTCGGAGGCCAGCAGCGCCTCGAGCTCGCCCTGCTCGGCGGTCAGCGCGTCGCGTTCCTTGCGCAGCTCCATCTCCTCGAGCCGGCGCAGGCTGCGCAGCCGCATGTTGAGGATCGCCTCGGCCTGCGGCTCGGTGAGATGCACCGGGCCGGTCCCGGCCGTGCCCCAGTCCTCGGCGATCAGCGCCGGCTTCGGCTCGTCCTCGCCGCGGATGATCTCGATCACCCGGTCGAGGTTGAGGAAGGCGATGATGTAGCCCTCGAGCACCTCGAGCCGGGCCGCGATCTTGGCCAGCCGGTGGCGCGAGCGGCGCTGCAGCACATCGCGGCGGTGATCGAGGAAGGCGCGCAGCACCTCCGGCAGCGAGCAGACCTTGGGCGTGCGCCCGTCGATCAGCACGTTGAGATTGAGCGGGAACCGGGTCTCCAGCTCCGACAGCTTGAACAGCGTCTCCATCATCATCGCCGGCTCGATCCCGCGCGAGCGCGGCTCCAGCACGATGCGCACGACATCGGTGGATTCGTCGCGCACATCCGCCAGCGCCGGCGCCTTCTTGGCGGTGACGAGATCGGCCAGCCGCTCGATCAGCTTGGATTTCGAGACCTGGTAGGGGATCTCGGTGACCACCACCTGCCACTGCCCGCGGCCGGTATCCTCGCGGTGCCAGGCGGCGCGCAGGCGGAAGCCGCCGCGCCCGGTGCGATAGGCCTCGCGGATGCTCTCCGGCGTCTCGACCAGCACGCCGCCGGTGGGAAAGTCCGGCCCCGGCATGTGCTCGAGCAGCTTCTCGAGGGTCGCCTCGGGGCGCCTGATCATGTGCAGCAGCGCGTCGCAGACCTCGCCGGCATTGTGCGGCGGGATCGAGGTCGCCATGCCCACCGCGATGCCTGTCGAGCCATTGGCCAGCAGGTTGGGGAAGGCCGCCGGCAGGACCTCCGGCTCCTCCTTGCGGCCATCGTAGTTCGGCTTGAAATCGACCGCGTTCTCGTCGAGCCCGTCGAGCAGCGCCATCGAGACATCGGTCAGCCGCGCCTCGGTGTAGCGCTCGGCGGCGGCGCCGTCGCCGTCGATGTTGCCGAAATTGCCCTGGCCCTGCACCAGCGTGTAGCGCTGCGCGAAATCCTGCGCGAGGCGCACCAGCGCGTCATAGATCGCCTGGTTCCCGTGGGGGTGGAAGTCGCCCATGGTATCGCCGGAGATCTTGGCGCATTTCAGGAAGGCGCTGGTCGGCGAGAGGTTGAGGTTGCGCATCGCGTAGAGGATGCGCCGGTGCACCGGCTTCAGCCCGTCGCGGGCATCCGGCAGCGCGCGGTGCATGATGGTGGAGAGCGCATAGGTCAGATAGCGGTCGCCCAGCGCGCGGGCGAGGCTTTCCGGGATCTCGCGCTCAATCTCGGCGTCATCGGGTGTGTCGGACATGGGTCTCGTGTAGCGCGTGTTCGGCGGCGCGAAAAGGGGGGCAGGCATGGCGTGGTACAAGGTCCCGGTGCGCTGGGTGCTCCGGCGCCTGCCGCCCTGGCGCGGCATCGACCGCGCGGTGGCCTGGGCGATGTATGTCCATGACTACGGCGCCGTGCCGCGGTTTCCCGCCCGGCGCTATCGCGACCTGATCCATGCCGTGAAGACCCGCGAGCTGGAGGACCCGCTGCGCATCCGCGTGAGCGACAAGCTGCTGGCCAAGGCGCATGTCCGCCAGGTGCTCGGCCGCGATGCCTGCCCGGAGACGCTGGCGGTCTTCCGCAGGCCGCACGAGGTGGTGGCGGCGGCGATCCCCTGGCCCTCGGTGGTCAAGCCCACGCATTGCTCCGGGCGGTGGATCCATCTCGAGGCACCGGCCGGCCCGGAGCAGATCGCCGAGATCCGCGGCTGGCTCGCCCAGAACCACTACTGGCTCTCGCGCGAGCGGAACTATCTCGGGCTCACCCCCGGCGTGCTCGCCGAGGCGCCGGTGGCGCCGCCCGCCGCGGTGGTGGACTACAAGGTGCTCTGCCTCGGCGGCCGGGCGCGGCTGGTGCGGGTGATCTCGGCGCGCGGGGCCGACAAGCAGGTGGCGATCTTCACGCCGGACTGGCGGCTGCTCGCGCATCACGGGCGGGCGCCGCGGCCGGAGATCGCCGCGCCGCCACCCGAGCTGGCGGAGATGATCGCGGCGGCCGAGCGCCTCGCGGCGCCCTTCGGCTTCATCCGGGTCGATCTCTACCGCGCCGGGGGCCGGGTCCTGGTCGGCGAGCTCACCAACACTCCCGATGGCGGGCGGCCGACGCTGCCGGCGGGCTACGAGGCGGTGGCGAGCCGCGCGCTGTTCGGCGACTAGGGCTGCGCCGGCGGGGCCAGCGGGCGCGCGCGGCCCTGCTCGTCGATCGCGACGAAGGTGAAGACCGCCTCCGTCACCTGGATCCGCCGGTTGCCCGGCTGGCGCATCACCCAGACCTCGAGGCCGATCCGCATCGAGCTGCGCCCCTCGCGCAGCATCTCCGCCTCGATCGAGACCACGTCGCCCACCCGGACCGGCTGCAGGAAGGTCATCGCCTCCACTGCCACCGTGGCGACCCGGCCCTCGGCCCGCCGGCGGGCCAGCACCGAGGCGCCGAGATCCATCTGCGCCATCAGCCAGCCGCCGAAGATATCGCCATTGGCATTGGTGTCGCAGGGCATGGCGATGGTCTGGAGGGTGATCTCCCTGGGGGCGTCGGTGCGGGTTTCGGAGGTGGTTTCGGGCATGCGGGGGCTCCGTGGCGTCAGGGTCAGAGACCGTCGCCCAGCAGCGCCAGCCCCGCAAGCCCCAACAGCACCGCCCAGGCGCGCCAGAGCAGCCGGCAGGCCGCCCGGATCTCCGCCGGCCCGGGATCGCGCAGGCCGCCCGCGTTCACCCAGGGCTCGTCGCTCATCCGCCCCTGATAGGCGCGCGGGCCCGAGAGCGCGACGCCGAGCCCCGCCGCCATCGCCGCCTCGGGCCAGCCGGCATTGGGCGAGCGGTGCCGGTGCGCCTCCGCCCGGATGCAGGCCAGCGCCGCCCCCGGGCGCCCGCTGACCAGCGCCAGCAGCAGGCCCGAAAGCCGCGCCGGCACGAGATTGGCCAGGTCGTCGAGCCGCGCCGCCGCCCAGCCGAACGCCTCGTGGCGCGAGGTGCGGTGGCCGATCATCGAATCCGCCGTGTTCACCGCCTTGTAGAGCGCGATCCCCGGCAGCCCCGCGACGGCGAACCAGAACACCGGCGCCGCCACCCCGTCGGAGAAGTTCTCGGCCGCCGATTCGATGGCCGCCCGCGCCACGCCGGGGCGGTCCAGCGCCTCCGGGTCGCGCCCGACGATCATCGAAACCGCCCGGCGGCCTTCGTCCAGCCCCCGCGCGAGCCCGCCCGCCACCGCCGCGACATGTTCGACGAGGCTGCGCTGCGCGATCAGGATCGCCGCCCCGAGCACCTCGAGCGCCGGGCCGAGCGGCGCGGGCAGCGCCGCCAGCCCCCAGGCCGGCAGGCCCGCCGCGGCGAGCAGCAGCGCGAGCGCCGCGACGCCCTTCGCCCGCCGTGCCGGCCCGCGGTTGAGCGCGGCCTCGAGCCGGCTCAGCAGCCGGCCGAGCAGCACCACGGGATGCGGCAGCCGGCGCCAGAGCCAGGCCGGCTCGCCAAGCGCGGCGTCGAGCAGGAGGGCGAGCGCCAGCACCGGCGCCTCGGTCGCGTCGGGCCCCTGGCGCGCGCGATCAGTTGCCGAGCCGCACGCTGTCCCCGCTCGCCACGTCGGCGGCGGAGAAGCCGGCATAGTGGTCGAGCGCGTAATCCGCCCCCGCGGCGATCGCGGCCATGGCGAGGACGGCGATAAGGAAGGCTTTCATTCGGACGTACTCCCCATCGGTTCGGCGCGCGGGCCGGTGCTGGCCCTGAGATAGCCGATCAGGTCGCGCCTGTCTGCGGGCCGGGCGATGCGCTGCATCGGCATCTTGGAGCCCGGCGTGACATGGTCCGGCCCCTCGGCGAAGAGCCGGTCGACGGTCTCCGCGGTCCAGACGATCTCCGAGCGCAGCAGCGCCTCGGAATAGCTGTAGCCGGGCAGGCTGCCGGCCTCGCGGCCGAACAGGCCCCAGAGGCTCGGCCCGGCGCGGCGCCCGCCATCCGGCGCCAGCGTGTGGCAGACCGCGCATTTGCGCACGAACTGCCGCTCGCCATTGCTCATCTCCTCCGGCGGGCGGTGGAAATGCCGGGCGCCGGCGGCGAAGAGCGCGGCCTCGTCGGCGCCCTCCCCGGCCTCGGTCCCCACCGGCCAGAGCACCGCCTCGTCGGCGATCCCGCCCGCCAGCAGCCGGCCCGAGCGGTCCCAGGCCAGCGCCCAGATCGGCCCGCGCAGCGCGGCGCGGAAATCGCGCACGATCGTCCAGCGCGCGGTGTCGATCACCACGATATGCCCCTCGCCGTCGCCCACCGCGAGGCTCTGCCGGTCCGGCGACAGGGCGAGGGCGAGGATCGGCCGGCGGTCGGCGGTGAGATCGGCGATCTCCGCCCCGGTGGCGAGATCGAGCGCCCGCACCGCCCCGTCCACCGCGCCATAGGCGAGCCAGCCGGCCCGCTCCTCCAGCACCAGGTGATTGATGCCGAAACCGTGCGAGACCAGCACCGCCCGCTCCGCCCGCGCGGCAACGTCCCAGAGCCGCAGCGTGCCGTCATAGGAGGCGCTGTAGAGCCGCGCCCCATCCGCCGAGAAGGCGACGTCGTTGACATTCGAGCGGTGCCCCTCGAGCCAGCCGAGCCGCGTCCGCGCCTGGAGATCCCAGAGCCCGATGCGCCCGTCCCAGCCCGCGGTGGCGGCGATGCGCCCGTCCGGCGAGACCGCGAGCGCGAGGATCTTGCCGCGATGCCCCTCGAACCGATGCAGCGGGCGGCCGGTCTCCCGCTCCCAGAGGATCAGCGCGAAATCGTCGCCCGCGGAGAGGAAATGCCTGCCATCCGGGTGGAATGCCACCGCATTGACCGCGGCGCGGTGGCCCTCGGCCCAGCGGGTGAGCGCGCCCGTCTCCAGCGACCAGAGCCCGACGGCATAGTCGAAGCTCGCGGTCAGCGCCGCCTTGCCGTCCGGCGCGACGGCGACGCCCTTGACCGGCCCGCCATGCCCCTCGAGCCGCAGGAGCCCGTTGGCCGCGGCGGGCGCTGCGAGCCCCGCACCGAGCAGCAGGGCCAGGATTGCAAGGAAGGCGGGCCGCATCGCCGGGCGCGCCTCACTCGGCGGGGGTCGCGGCGCTGTCGCCGGCGCGCGCCTCGCCCCTGCGGGCGGCCTTCGCATCCTCCTCCTCGACCCAGAGGCTGTGATGCTCGAGCGCCCAGTTGCGGTCGACCATGCCGGAGCCCATCGCATCGAAGGCGCCCTGCATCCCGACCGAGCCGATATAGATATGCGCGAGGATGATCACCATCATCGCGAAGGCCACGATGGTGTGCCAGAGCTGCGCATACTGCATCTCCTGGATCAGCGTCAGCTCGGCCTCGAGCTGCCGCCCCAGCAGCGCCTCGGAGACCCCCCAGGCGTTGAGCTTGGCGAAGGTCGGGCCGAACATCGCCATCTCGTAGGGGAACAGCAGCGACAGCCCCGAGGCCGCAACCGAGGCGCCGAGCACGATGGTGCTCCAGAAGATCAGCTTCTGCCCGGCGTTGAACTTCTTCGCCGGCGGATGCACGCCCTTGACGAAGAGCCCGCCGCCCTTGGCCATCCAGATCAGGTCGTGCCGCGAGGGCAGGTTGTGCAGCACCCAGGCGACGAACACCCAGGCGAGCCCCAGCATGAAGGCCCAGGCCACGTTGTTGTGCACCCATTTGCCGGCCTGCGTGACCGTGGCGAAGGCTTCCTTGCCGATCAGCGGCATCAGATAGTCCTTGCCGAAGAGCAGGTTGAGCCCGGTCAGCGCGAGCAGCACGAAGGAGCTGGCGAGCAGCCAGTGGCCGAAGCGCTCCCAGCCCTTGAAGCGCTCGATCAGACGGCCCGAGAGCCCGTGCTCGACGCGGATCCGCCCGCGCAGCAGGTAGAACAGCGCGAGCAGCCCGACAATGCCGCCGAGCGCGATGGCGCCCCAGTATTGCAGCGGGCCGCCCTTGGCGCGCAGCTGGAGCCAGCTCATCCCGGCATCCTGCACGAGGAAGTTCGCCGCGCGCCCGGATGCCTGGGTGCTGACCTGCTCGCCATGGCGGATCTCGGCCCAGAGCGTGGTGTCGGAGTTCGGCCCTCGGGTGCCGAGTGCCTCGATCCCGGCCGCGCCGGCCTCGGCGTCGCGCTGGCGGGAGATGCCGGGCTGCGCCGGTGCATTGGTCACCGCATCGGCGGGCGGGCGCACCGAGCCGCCGGCGGTGCTGCGCACCTGGCTCATCACGTCGTCGAGGGTGATGGCGGCGGCGGGAGGCTGGGCGGTCCCCGAGCCCTCCTGGGCCAGCGCCGTGCCCACGAGGGCCGCGAACAGAACCGTGGCCATGGCCACGAGCATGAGTGGCGCAACGCGGGATCGCGTGTGCATGCCGTATCCTCCCTGTCGGCTGTGCCGTCCGTTTTGCGGAAGCTTGAGGCGGGCCCCGCGGGGTGTCAAGCGGACCCGCAGGGCAGCCCCGGCGCGCCCGCGGGCATTGCCGGGGCGCAAAGCCGCTTCCCGGTAGGGACGGGTGAAAGCGCGCGCCACGGCGTTATATTGGGTTGCGAAAAGGAGACCATTCATGCAGGGCGCGACCCGTTTTGTCTTCCCGATCGTGATGGCCGTGATCATGTCCTTCGTCATGTCGGCGGTGATCACCGCGATCAATACCGGCATCGATGGCGGCTTCGCGCTGCGCTGGCTCACGGCCTGGTCGATCGCGCTTCCGATCGCCGTTCCCGCGGTCCTGCTGGCGCATCCGCTGGCCCTGCGCGTGACCCATGCGCTGGTGGGCAAGCCGCCCGAGCGCACCGAAGAGGCCTGAGCCAAGCCGCCGCCGGTTCGGCCCGAACGCGATGCCCCGGCGTGCCATCGCCGGGGCGTCCTTCATGCCGGGCCAAGGTCCGGCAGGGCGCGGCGCCGGAGAACCGGCGCCGGCCACCGGAACGATGGCTCAGTTGGCCTTGCTGTCGTAGGCGGTGCCCCAGCCCCAGGCGCCCGAGCCGAAGCCGCGGGCGACGACGCGCTGGCGGTAGATGTCGGAGACGTCGTCACCGTCCCCGGCCAGCAGCGCCTTGGTGGCACACATCTCGGCGCAGATCGGCAGCTTGCCTTCCGCGATCCGGTTGCGGCCGTATTTCTGGAACTCGGCGTTGGAGGTGTCCGCCTCCGGGCCGCCGTTGCAGAAGGTGCACTTGTCCATCTTGCCGCGGCTGCCGAAATTGCCCGCCTGCGGATACTGCGGCGCGCCGAAGGGGCAGGCATAGAAGCAGTAGCCGCAGCCGATGCAGAGGTCCTTGGAGTGCAGGACCACGCCGTCATCGGTCTGGTAGAAGCAGTCGACCGGGCAGACGGCCATGCAGGGCGCATCCGAGCAGTGCATGCAGGCGACCGAGATCGACCGCTCGCCGGGCTTGCCGTCGTTGATCGTGACGACCCGGCGCCGGTTGATGCCCCAGGGCACCTCGTGCTCGTTCTTGCAGGCAGTGACGCAGGCGTTGCACTCGATGCAGCGCTCGGCGTCGCAAAGGAATTTTGCGCGTGCCATGAGTTACGCCTCCTTACGCTTTCATGATCTTGCAGAGCGTGGCCTTGGTCTCCTGCATCTGCGTGACGGAGTCGTAGCCATAGGTCTGCGCGGTGTTGGAGCTCTCGCCGAGCACATAGGGGTCGGCCCCCTTCGGATAGTGCGACCGGCGATCCTCGCCCTGGAAATGCCCGCCGAAGTGGAAGGGCATGAAGGCGACCCCGCGGCCGACGCGCTCGGTGACCATGGCGGCAACCTTCACGCGGCCCTTCTCGGGACCCTCGACCCAGACCTGCTCACCGTCCTTGATGCCGAGATTGTTGGCATCGAAGGGGTTCACCTCGACGAACATCTCCTGCTGGAGCTCCGCGAGCCAGGGGTTGGAGCGGGTCTCGTCGCCGCCGCCCTCATACTCCACGAGCCGGCCGGAGGTGAGCACCATCGGGTACTCGCCGGCATGGTCGACGGCCTGGATCGAGGCGTATTTCGTCGGCAGGCGATAGGCCTTGCGGTCGTCATAGGTCGGGTAGTCGGCCACCAGGTCGCGCCGCGGGGTGTAGAGCGGCTCGCGGTGCAGCGGCACCGGATCCGGGAAGGTCCACACCACGGCCCGGGCCTTGGCATTGCCGAAGGGCGCACACTCGTGCTTGATCGCGACCCGCTGGATGCCGCCGGAGAGGTCGGTCTTCCAGTTGGTCTTCGGCCCCGCGACCCCGTCGATGGCGGCCCGCTCCTCGTCGGTCAGGTCGCCGTCCCAGCCGAGATCCATCAGCATCTGCATGGTGAACTCGGGATAGCCGTCCTGGATCTCCGAGCCGGCCGAGTAGACCCCCTCGGCGAGCAGGTTGTCGCCGTCGCGCTCGGTGCCGAAGCGGGCGCGGAAGGTGAGCCCGCCCTCGGAAACCGGCTTCGACATGTCGTAGAGGTTCGGCGTGCCGGGATGGCCCATCTCGGCGGTCCCCCAGCAGGGCCAGGGCATGCCGTAATAGTCGCCGTCCGCCGGGCCGCCGACGGCCTGCAGCGTGGTCCGGTCGAAGGTGTGCTGGTACTCCATGTGGAGCTTGATGCGCTCCGGCGACTGGCCGGTATAGCCCACCGTCCACATCCCCGCGTTGAACTCGCGGGTGATGTCCTCGACATTCGGCTCGGTCTCGCTGTCCATCGCGATGTTCTGGAAGAACCTTTCGGCGAACCCGAACTTCTCGGCGAACAGATAGATGATCTCGTGGTCCGACTTGCTCTCGAAGAGCGGGTCGACCACCTGCTCCCGCCACTGCAGCGAGCGGTTCGACGCGGTCACCGAGCCGCGGGTCTCGAACTGCGTGCAGGCCGGCAGCAGATAGACCCCGTCCTTGCGGTCGTGCAGGATCGCCGAGACCGTCGGATACGGGTCGATCACCACCAGCATGTCGAGCTTGTTCATCGCCTGGTTCATCTCGACCAGGCGGGTCTGCGAGTTGGGCGCGTGGCCCCACAGCACCATGGCGCGGAGATTGTTCGGCTGGTCGATGTTGGCCGCATCCTCGAGCACGCCGTCGATCCAGCGCGACACCGGGATGCCCTTGCTCTCCATCAGCTCCTTGGAGCCGAACTGGCCGAGGATGAAGTTGTACTCGTCCTCCGCCTTCTCGCTGGCGGTCTTCTCGCCGGCCCAGACGCGCGCCCAGTGTTTCCACGAGCCGGTCTTCAGCCCGTAATAGCCCGGCAGCGTGTGGCTCAGCACGCCGAGATCGGTCGCGCCCTGCACGTTGTCATGGCCGCGGAAGATGTTGGTGCCGCCGCCCGAGATGCCCATGTTGCCGAGCGCGAGCTGCAGCACGCAATAGGCGCGGGTGTTGTTGTTGCCGTTGGTGTGCTGGGTGCCGCCCATGCACCAGATCACGGTGCCGGGCCGGTTGTTCACCAGCGTCCGCGCCACGCGCTTGAGCTGGCTGCCCGGGGTGCCGGTAACCCGCTCGGTCTCCTCCGGCGTCCATTTCGCGACCTCGGCCCGGATCTGGTCCATCCCCCAGACGCGGGTGCGGATGAACTCCTTGTCCTCCCAGCCGTTGTCGAAGATGTGCCAGAGGATGCCCCAGATCAGCGCCACGTCGGTGCCGGGCCGGAAGCGGACATACTCGTCGGCATGCGCCGCGGTGCGGGTGAAGCGCGGATCGCAGACGATCAGCGGCGCGTTGCGCTCCTCCTTGGCCTTCAGCAGGTGCAGCAGCGAGACCGGATGCGCCTCGGCCGGGTTGCCGCCGATCACGAAGATCGCCTGGGAATTGTGGATATCGTTGTAGCTGTTGGTCATCGCGCCGTAGCCCCAGGTGTTGGCAACACCCGCGACCGTGGTCGAGTGACAGATCCGCGCCTGGTGGTCGACGTTGTTGGTCCCCCAGTAGGCGGCGAACTTGCGGAAGAGATAGGCCTGCTCGTTGTTGTGCTTGGCCGAGCCGAGCCAGTAGACCGAATCCGGGCCGCTCTCCTCGCGGATCTTCAGCATGCCATCGCCGATCTCGTTGATGGCATCTTCCCACGACATGCGAACCCATTCGCCGTTCTGCATCTTCATGGGGTATTTCAGGCGGCGCTCGCCATGGGCGTGCTCGCGCACCGAGGCGCCCTTGGCGCAGTGCGCGCCCAGGTTGAACGGGCTGTCCCAGCCGGGCTCCTGCCCGACCCAGACGCCGTCCGACACCTCCGCGAGCACGGTGCAGCCGACCGAGCAGTGCGTGCAGACGGATTTCCGGATCTCGACCTTGCCGCCGGCCGCGCTGGCGGCTTCGGCGCGCGTCACGGTTCCGCCGGTGGCGCCGAGCGCCGCGAGCCCGCCGATCGCGAGCCCGGAGCCGCGCAGGAAGGCGCGCCGGTCGACGGCGGTATTCGCAGCCTGTGCGAGGGGCGACATCTGCCGGGGGCGTCCCGCAACCCCGTTGGTCTTCTTCCTCAGCATGGTTCTCTCCCTGGAGTACCGGGCCAGGCCCGGCGTCTTGGTACGCATCGGGATCGGGGCGTCACGCAACCGTCACCCGGGGCCGGAGGGCGCCTCAGAAGCGGGCGCTCTCCAGATATTTCTCGACATGCTCGGTCTTGCGCAGACCCGATGTCGCGGTCTCCGGCGCGGCCGCCTCGGCCGTGCCGCCGGCCACCGCCGCCACGGCCGCAGCCGGGGCCGCGGTTGCCGCGAGCTTCAGAAAGTCGCGGCGGCTGGCCGCTTTCTCGTCCGACATTGTCTCACTCCTTTCTGTCTCGTCGTCTCGTCTCGTCTCTGTCTCGTCGTCTTGTCGCGTCTCGTCGTGCCGTCGTTTCCCGCGCGCCGCGTTCAGGCGCCCATGCGGAAGGCCTCGCGCTCGATCGCCATGAAGGCGCGGCCCACCGAGCCGACCGGCGCATAGAAGACCGAGCCTTCCGCGCCCTCGAGATCGGTGAAGAAATGCTCCGCCCAGGGGCCGAGATGCGCCGAGAAGAAATCGCGCTGCGTGGCGAGCTCCGCCGGCTGGCCGAAGCGGCCGCGGATCAGCCCGGCCATCATCTCGCAGAGCGAGGCGATGTTGTCCTCCGGCTCGTAGACATTGGGCGCCCGGGTGATCTGCAGCCGGCGCATGTCGGAGCGCAGCAGGGCCAGCGGCTTCTCGTTGAGGAAGCCGGTGAGGTAATAGCTCGCATAGGGCAGCAGCTCGCCGCGTGCGAGGCCGATGAAGAGCGCGTTGAACTCCCGCTCCGCCGCCTTCTCCGTGGTCGCCCGCGCCAGGCGCGACAGCGCGCCCACCGCCTTGCCGAGCGTGGTCTCGTCGCCCGAAAGCCGTGCGACCCGATCGAGCAGGGCCCGGTTCGGGGGATGCGCGAGGAGCGCCGCCATCATATCGTAAAGGTCCGCCCGGAGGATGTCTTCCTCCGCAACGGCCAGGGCTGTCTGACCGGCTTGTGCCATTGTTCTCCCATTCGCGCGTTCTTTTGGCGCGCTCTGCTAGCCAGACAACGCTAGCAAAAGCCGGGCCGCCGTCAATCGAATAATATATATGATTCAATTAGTCAGATTTACCGCATCTGCGAATTTACCCAGGGTAATGAAAGTCGCGACACGCAGAAGGCGAGCAAACCGGTCGCCGTTATCGGCATCGCGACGCAGCGCCGACTTCGGCCCGGGCCGCTGCCGACTTGCAGATCGCGCATGATCATTCCGGAAATACGATGAAAAAGCCGTGGAAACCGGTTCGGCCGGGTGGTTGCAAGGCCATGCGGCAGTGCGGGACGGCTCAGCCGGTCTCGCTCTCGCCGATCGCGAAACGCATCCGGCGCGGCGCCCTCGCCAGGCCGCCGGAGGCCGGTGCGGAGGGCGGCGCGGGCGGTTCGAGGGCCGGCGATTCGGCATCGGGCTCGGCATTCGCCGCCTCCGGTGCCGGCTCCGCGCCGCCCGCCTCGGGCGTGTCGGCAGGCTGGTCCCCGTCCTCTGCCTCGGGCTCTCGTTCGGGCACGGGTTCGGGCTTGGGATAGCCGCGGCCGACCTCCCAGGCGCTGGCAAGGTTCTCTACCACCGTCGCGGCATCGGTGAAGTCCTCGCCATAGTCCACCAGCCCGTCGAGATTGGCGAGCACCGGGTTGGACACCCAGAGCTTGCGCAGCGCACGGTTGCGCAGCCGCGTCGGGATCGCCTTGTTCATGAAGCCGCGGATGTCGTCGCCCGGCTTCAGATCGTCCGGATCGGGCAGGCCGTGCTCGGCGAGGATTTCCTCGTCGGTCTTCTCCGGCTCCGGTTCGGCTGCGGGCTCCGGCCCGGCGGGCACGGCCGCCGCGGGCTCCGCTTCCGGCTCCGCCGCCGCCGCGCGCTTGCGCCGCGACCAGCGCGAGAGCATGCCCTCGCCGTCGCTGTCCCCGCCGCTCATTGCAGACGCCGCCGGCCGGCCGGGCTGCGGAAGACGTCGGCCTCCTGCCGGATCCGCGGATCGCCGCGCCCGTCCTCGGTATCGTCGATGCGCACCCGGTCGCGCCGGCGCTTCTTGAAGGGCTGGTCGACATGGTGGCGGTCGACGAAGGACCCGACCCAGGCGATCAGCGCCGGCGGCATCGGCACCGGCTCGACCAGCTCCTCGCCGCTGTCGAGATAGTCCTGCGCATCGAAGGGCGAGGCGGTGACGCAATGCACCCGCATCTCCTCCGGCGCGTCGGTATCGTCCTCCTCGGCCGGGCGCAGCACGACATAGACCACCGGCGGCTGGTTGGAGAGCGCGACGCGGTAGGCCTCGGTCTCGGCCCGGTGCAGCTCGAGCGGCAGGGTCGCGGCGTGATACTCCACCGCCTCGCCGTCGCGGCGCATCACGTGCCAGCTTGCCGGGCCGGCGCCGGGCAGCACCGCCGCGGCGCGCCACACCCAGCGCGCCCAGCGCGTCACCCCCGGCTGCTTGCGCAGCACCACACCGAGCGGGATCACCGCGGTCTTCTCGAGCTCCGACATCTCTGTTCCTCCCGGCCCTGCCGCAGCAGGGCTCCGCTGCATATATGGAGGGGATCGCCGGGGTTTTCCAAGCGCAGACTGCACAATTGCGCCGGCGGCCGCCGGGGCCGCATGCAGATGGGCTTGCGCAGGGCCGGGCTTGGGCTAGGCTCCGGGCAAATCATGGGAGGACGAGACATGGCCGAGATCGTGGCCCTCGACAAGGCGCGGCTCCTGCTCTGCGACTGCCGGGGCAGCATGGCGCCGGACGCCGCGGCCATCGCCAGGGGCACCGGGCTGGCCTGCTCGCGGCTGCACGCCGAGCTCTGCCGGGCCGAGGCGGGGGTGGTGGCCGAGGCGCTGTCCAGGCCGGGGCCGGTGCTCGTCGCCTGCGAGCAGGAGGCTGCGCGCTTCGCCGAGATTGCCGAGGATGCGGCGGCCATGGAGCGGCTCGGCTGGGTCGACATCCGCGACCGCGCCGGCTGGGCCGGGCCGGGCGAGGCGGTCGGCCCGAAGATGGCGGCGCTGGTCGCCGATGCCCGCCTGCCGGCGCCGGATCTGCCGCTCTTCGATGTCGAGAGCGCCGGGCTCTGCCTCGTCTATGGCGCGGAGGCGGTTGCCCTGCCCGCCGCCGCCCGGCTGGCCGAGGTGCTGACGGTCACCGTGATGCTGACCGACCGGCCCGAGATCGCCGCGCCGCCGGCCGGGGCGGATGTGGTGACGGGGCGGATCCGCAATCTCGCGGGCTCGCTTGGGCGCTTCGAGCTCACCGTGGATGCCTTCGCCGAGCTCGCCCCGGCGGGGCGGGGCGCGCGCGCCTTCGGCAAGCCGGCCGATGGCGCCCGCTCGGCCTGCGACATCGTGGTGGACCTCTCCGGCGGCACGCCGCTGGTGCCCGCCCCGGAGAAGCGCGACGGCTATCTGCGCGCCGACCCGTGCGACCCGCTGGCGGTGGAGCGCGTGCTGTTCGAGGCGGCGCAGCTCACCGGCACCTTCGAGAAGCCGCTCCACATCCGCCTGACCGAGAGCCTCTGCGCCCATTCCCGCGCCGAGCAGACCGGCTGCACGCGCTGCCTCGATGTCTGCCCCACCGGCGCGATCAGCCCGGCCGGCGAGCATGTCACCATCGATACCGGGGTCTGCGCCGGCTGCGGCGCCTGCTCGGCGGTCTGCCCCTCCGGCGCGGCGGCCACCGAGGAGCCCCCGGTCGCGCATCTCTTCCGGCGGATGCGGGCGATGGCCGAGGCGTTCCGCGCCGCCGGCGGCGAGGGCCCGCGGCTGCTGGTGCACGAGGGCCACGGCGCCGAGATGATCCGCCTCGGCGCGCGGCACGGGCGCGGGCTGCCCGGCGCGGTGGTGCCGATGGAGATCGCGGCGCTCGCGAGCTTCGGCCATGCCGAGATGCTGGCGGCGCTGGCGCTCGGCTTCTCGGCGGTGGACATCCTCGCCGCGCCGATGACCGAGCGCGCGGTGATCGGGGGCCAGATCGCGCTGGCCGAGGCAATCCTCGCCGCCGCACCGCAGGGTGCCGGCCGGCTCCGCCTGATCGACGAGGCCGATCCCGACGCGCTGATGGAGATCCTGCACGGCCCCGCGCCCGCGCCGCATGGCTGCGAGCCGATCCTCGCTGTCGGCGGCCGGCGCGAGACCGTGCGCCTTGCCGCGCGGGCCCTGGCGGGCGGCGTGCCGGAGGCGCCGGTGCCGCTGCCCGCCGGCGCCCCCTATGGCGCGGTGCTGGTCGATACCGATGCCTGCACGCTCTGCCTCTCCTGCGCCGGGCTCTGCCCCACCGGCGCGCTCTCCGACAACCCGGACCGGCCTGAGCTCAGCTTCCGCGAGGAGGCCTGCATCCAGTGCGGGCTCTGCGAAGGGCTCTGCCCGGAGACGGCGATCCGCCTCGTGCCGCAGCTCGAACTCTCGGACGCCGCCTTCGCGCCGCGCGTGCTCAAGGAGGAGGAGCCCTTCGCCTGCATCGAGTGCGGCGCCCTCTTCGGCGTGAAGTCCACCATCGAGCGGATCACCGAGAAGCTCTCGTCCCATGCGATGTTCCGGAACTCCGACAATGCCCGGCTGATCCAGATGTGCGACGACTGCCGGGTCCGCGCGCAGTATCACGGCGACAGCGCCCCGTTCCGCTTCGGCGAGCGGCCGAAGGTGCGCACCACCGAAGATTATCTGAAGGAGCGCGATGGCGAGGGCTGAGCCCCCTGCCCTCGCCACCACCCAGCCCGGCCTCGAGGGAGACCCGCATGATCCGATCCGCCGCCCTGCTGCTGCTCGCGCTCGCCGCCTGCGCCGCGCCCGACCCCGCTCCGAAGCCGACGATCGCCCCCGCCTCCGCGCCCGCCGCCGAGCCGAAGGTGGTGCGCGAGGCGCTGCCCTCGACGGTGCCGGCGGATGACTGGCAGAGCACCCCCGCGCCGCAGCCGGTGGCCGGGCTGACCCTGCGCGCCGACGGGCCGGTGCCGGGCGAGGACCCGGCGCTCGCCATCGATGCCGACGAGCCGGTCGGCCTCGCCGCCGAGCCGCCGCAGCGCAGCACCCCGGGCCTGGCGCCGCTGCCGCCGGAATGCGGCGATCGCGGCATCGTCGGAACCAACGAGCTCTGCCTCGGCCCGCGCCCGATCGGCACGGAATAGCCGATACCGGGCTCCCGGCGGGGGCGCGGGGCGGGAAACTTGACATTTCCGCTCGGCATCCCCACCCCAAACGCAGGACCACAGGAAAGGTGACCGCGATGTCGGACGACGCGCTCAACATGTCGATGCGGAAGTTTCTCAAGCAGGTCGGCGTGACCTCGCAGCAGCAGATCGAGGCGGCGGTGCGTGCGGCCGGACCCAAGGGCAAGGTGACCGTGCGCGCGGTGATCAGCTGCCCGGAGATCGGGCTCGACCATGTCATCGAGGGCGATATCGACACCGGCACCGGCGGGGAGGGCGCATGACCGACACCCGCACCGTCACCCGCGAGGAGGTTGTCGCGGCGCTGGCGCGGATCGTCGATCCGGGCACGGGGAAGGACCTGATCGCCGCCGACATGGCCAAGGCGATCTCGGTGAGCGGCGACAGCGTCAGCTTCGTGATCGAGGTCGATCCCGCCCGCGGCGCCGAGATGGAGCCGGTCCGCGCCGCCGCCGCCGCCGCGGTGGAGGCGCTGCCGGGCGTCGCGCGGGTCTCGGCGATCCTCACCGCGCATTCCGCCGAGCCGCAGCCCTCGCGCACCAGCACCCCAAAGGGCCCGCCTCCCGATCTCGGCACCGGCGGGCGCCGCAAGCCGGCGCAGCCGGCCGACAAGCGCATCCCCGGCGTCGACCGGATCGTGCCCATCGCCAGCGGCAAGGGCGGCGTCGGCAAGTCCACCGTATCGGCGAACCTCGCGGTGGCGCTGGCGGCGCAGGGCAAGCGTGTCGGGCTGCTCGACGCCGATGTCTACGGGCCGAGCCAGCCGCGCATGCTGGGAATCTCGGGGCGCCCCTCCTCGCCCGACGGCACCACCATCCTGCCGCTCCGCAACCACGGCGTCACCGCGATCTCCATCGGCATGATGGTGCCCGAGGGCGAGGCGGTGATCTGGCGCGGGCCGATGCTGATGGGCGCGCTCGAGCAGATGCTGCGCCAGGTGCAGTGGGGCGGGCTCGACGTGCTGCTGGTCGACCTCCCGCCCGGCACCGGCGACGTGCAGCTCACCCTCTCGCAGAAGGCCGAGGTGACCGGCGCCGTGGTGGTCTCCACGCCGCAGGACATCGCGCTGCTCGACGCACGCAAGGCGCTCGACATGTTCCGCAAGACCGAGACCCCGGTGATGGGGCTCATCGAGAACATGTCGACCTATGTCTGCCCCAGCTGCGGGCACGAGGCGCATATCTTCGGCCATGGCGGTGCGGCGCGCGAGGCGGAGAAGCTCGGCATCCCGTTCCTCGGCGCGGTGCCGCTCGATCTCGACATCCGGCTGGCCGGCGATGGCGGCGCGCCGATCGTGGCGGCGAAGCCCGCGAGCCCGCAGGCCCGCGCCTTCCTCGACATCGCCGAGCGCCTCGCCGGGCTGGACGCGATGCGATGACCCTGGCCCCGGGCGTCCCCAGCTTCCCGCCATTGCTGACCGGCGAGGAGACCCGCCCCGGGCAGGACCCCTTCGCCAAGGCGGTGGCGCGCGCGGCGGTGGGGGCCGATCCGGGGCTCGTGGTCTGGGCCGACGATCCGGCCACCGCGCGGGCGGCGATGGTGCTGGCCCCCGAGGTGTCGCTGGCAGAGGCGGCGGGCGGCGCGGTGGCGCTGATGCTCGGCCTCGGCGATG
Source organism: Paralimibaculum aggregatum (assembly GCF_030270585.1). Taxonomy (GTDB): domain Bacteria; phylum Pseudomonadota; class Alphaproteobacteria; order Rhodobacterales; family Rhodobacteraceae; genus Thermohalobaculum; species Thermohalobaculum aggregatum. The sequence goes on along the minus strand of NZ_BSYI01000032.1, from coordinate 6,778 downwards.
CGCTCGGCGCGCTGGCGCCGCCGGAGGTGGGCGTGCAGATCGAATGGCCGGCAACGATCCGGGTCAACGGCGCGCGCTGCGGCCGGATCAGGGCCGCCGCATCCACCGCCGACCCCGCCGCCGAGCCGGACTGGATGGTCGTCGGCTTCGAGCTCGACCTGATCCCGCCGCCGGATGCCGTGCCCGGCGCCGACCCGGACCGTACCTGGGCGCACGAGGAAGGCTGTGGCGAGATCGCAGCGCGCGCGCTGGTCGAGAGCTGGAGCCGGCACAGCCTGGTCTGGATCAACACCTGGACCGATCGCGGCTTCAGGCCGCTGCACGAGAGCTGGCGCGGGCGGCTCTGGCGGCTCGGCGAGGCGCTGCCGGAGGGCGGCACCTTCCTCGGGCTCGACGAGGCCGGCGGGCAGCTCGTGAAATCCGGCGGCGGGACCGTGCTCCGCCCGCTGCATTCGCATCTGATGGAGGCGTCATGAGGCTCGCGCGCACGATCCGCTTCGACGAGAGCGACGAGCGGGTCTTCGCCCGCGCCGCCGAGCCCGGCGAATGGGCGATATCCGGCGGCTTCGCCTTCTCCGACTGGAGCGAGGAGCAGCTCGCCGGCCAGGCCCGGCAGGAATTCGCCAATGGCTGGCTCGGGCTCGGCAGCTTCGGCCGCGCCACCTTCGTCGCGGTCACCGAGATCACCGAGGCGGAATATGCCGCGCTGACCGAGACGCTGGCGGCGCATTTCGTCGAGGCGTTCGGCGCCCCGGACATCGAGACCGCGCGCCCCGTCGCGGCGGAGGAGCTCGGCTTCATGCGCGCCATGTGCGAGGATCACGACCCCAACACGCTGCTCGTGGTGGAGCGCGAACTCGTCGATGCCGGCGTGTCCGAGAGCTTCCGGGCGATCCGGGCGCGCGAGGCGAAGCTCGACGCCTTCGCCGTCCACGGCACGCTCGACGACTGAAAACCTACGTTTCGGCACACGGCTGCCGGCCATGGGCGACACCTCCGACCGCAGGTTCGCATCGCGCGGCGCGTGAGCCGGCGGGCCTTCCTACCGCGGCAAATACGCGAAGGGGCGCGCCAGGAGATCACCCGTTACCGGCGCGCTTCCTCCGATCCCGAGCATCGCCATCGCGGCAACTCTACATTTGGCGCTGGCCGATCCGGCCCGGAAGATGACGGTTGCGCCGCCACCTGTTGCAACACCAAGCCCTGCCGCGGCTTCGGCCAAATGGCGCGTCATGCCTTCGGCCCGTCGCCGCTGGCAGTCCCGCAACACGCATCGCCCGCATGACGGCGCATCACGGAAAAGATCCTGCATCTCTCCCGAACAGATGCGGTGCGGGCACGGGCGGCCGCGAACCCTGCCGACTACGGCACGGCGCCCGCACGCCGATGGGCGGAAGCGATCGAGAACTGCGGCCGGGCTAAGGCCCCTGGAGGCTGCAACGGCGCTGCGTGCCCGCGCTCACCGGCTGAAGGCGCCGACAAGCTCGAGATGCGGGCTCCAGCGGAACTGGTCGACCGGCTGCACCCAGTCGAGCCGATAGCCCGCATCGAGCAGGATCCGTGCGTCGCGGGCGAAGGTCGCGGGGTTGCAGCTGACGCTCGCGACGCGCGCCGGCGGGGTCTCGGCAAGCTGCTCGAACTGCGCCCGCGCGCCGGCCCTCGGCGGGTCGATCACCACTGCATCCAGCCCCTTGAGCTCGTCGCGGCGGAGCGGGCGCTTGAAGAGATCCCGGGTGAGGCACTGCACGCGCTTCAGCCCATCGGCGCCGCGCCAGCCGGCATCGAGCGCCGCCATCGCCGCCGCCTCGCCCTCCACCGCCAGCACCTCGGCGCGCTCCGCCAGCGGCAGCGCGAAGGTGCCCGATCCGGCGAAGAGATCGGCGACACGGCCGGCATCGCCGACCGCCTCGGCCACCGCCGCCACCAGCGCCGCCTCGCCCTCCGCCGTCGGCTGCAGGAACGCCCCCGGCGGCACCGCCACCCGGGCCCGGCCGAAGCGCTGCAGCACCGGCACCCGGCTGACCGCGACCTCGCCGTTCCAGGTCAGCCGCGCGAGGCCTGCCCGCGCCGCCATGCCGGCCAGCAGCGCCAGCCCCGGCCCGTCGAGCGGCTTGGCCTCGGTCACCGCGCAGTCCACCCCGCCATCGCCGAGGGTCAGGGTGATCCGCGGCTGTCCCTTGCGCGAGGCAGCGATCTCGGCGATCTCGGCAAGCCCCGGCAGCGCGTCGATCAGCGGCGGCGCGGCGACGAGGCAGGCGTCGATCCCCACCACCATGTCGGAGCCGCGGCCGTGGAAGCCGATCTGCACCCCCGACCGCGTGCGTTTCGCCGCGACCGTGATGCGCCGCCGCGCGCCGGGGGGCGAGGTCAGCACCGGGCGGATCTCGATGCCGGTGATGCCGCGCGCCGCCAGCGCCGCCGCCGCCAGCTCGCGCTTCCAGCCGGCGACAAATTCGTCCGAGGCATGCTGCAGCATGCAGCCGCCGCAGCTGCCGTAATGCGGGCATTCGGGCTCGACCCGCTCCGGCGACGGCTCCAGCACGCGCTCCAGCGTCGCGCGGTCGCCGAGGCGGCGCGCGCGCACCGTCTCGCCCGGCAGGGTCAGCGGCACGAAGACCGCGCTCTCCGCCACCACGCCATCGCCCTGCGCACCGAGGCGCTCGATCACGAAGTCTTCGCTCATCCGTCTGCTGTCCTGCCTCGCGACCCACCTGGCCAATGCCGGCGGAGGGCGCAGTCTAGGCCATCCGCGAGGGTACGGCCATGGGGCGCGGTGCGGCCCGCGCCCTTGACCCGCGCCCGCGCCGCCGCATCCTCACGGTGACGCAGTGACACCGGAGGACCGCGTCATGACCCGCCTGATCCGCGCGCTCGGCCTTGCGCTGGCGCTCGCCCTGCCGCTCGCTCCCGGCGCCTCGCGCGCACAGGATGCCGACCCCAACGCCGCCATCGAGCGCGTGATCGCCGACCAGCTCGCCGCCTTCGCGCGGGACGATTTCGCCGCCGCCTTCGCCCATGCCGCGCCGGGCATCCAGGCCAGGTTCGGCAGCCCCGCCGGCTTCGGGCGGATGGTGCGGCAGGGCTATCCGATGATCTACCGCCCGGCCCGGGTGGAGTGGCGCGCGCTCGAGACCACCGCCGGCGGCGCGCAGGTCAAGACCGTGCTCTTCGAGGACGCCAAGGGCCGGCTCTTCGAGGTCGATTACCTGATGGGCCGGACCGACGGCGCCTGGCGCATCCGCGGCGTGCAGCTGCGCCGCCTGCCCGGCCTCGCGAGCTGAGCCGGCGCGGTCAGAACGGCTGCCAGACGCTGAACTGGAAACCGAGCCCCTCGTCGAAGTTGAGCAGGTCCTGGCTGATGCCGATCTGGATGGTGATCGGCTTCGGCGGCGGCTCGCCCTCCTCCGCCTCGTCGATGGTGAAGCTGTAGGCGAAGGAGGGCGCCAGCTTCAGCGACGGGTCACCGTCGTCGCCCTCGCCGCTCACCGGGTAGGTCGCGTAGAGGCTGAGCAGCCCCATGCAGCAGGACCAGGGCTGCGCCCCCACGGTGATGTCGGCGCGGACCTCGTCGTCGTCGCCATCGGTCTGGAAATGGTAGCCGGCCTCCAGCGAGACGAAGGCGCTGCCCCAGTCGAAGCCGAAGCCCCGGCCATAGAGCGCGCGCAGCGAGACCTCGCTGGTCGGGTCGCTGTCCGGCCGGGTGAAGCTGTCGCCGAAGACCACGCCGATATCCTGCTTGACACCGAGCTGCACCGCGGCGACGTCGCCGCCCTCGCCCTGCCATATCCGCGCCCGGGCAAACACGCCGAAATCCGCGTTGTTGCCGGAATCGGTGGCGGAGGAGACCTCGATGAACACGGTGCCGCCGACGGTCAGCCCCTCCATCACGCCATATTCGAAGAACAGCGAGGTGTAGGTCGAGTCGTCCTCCACCGGCCCGCCGGCAAAGCCGGTGATCGGATTGGCGCGGCGGCTGACGGCGGTGATGATCTGCCCGGCGCCGGGTTGCTGGGTCCAGGCCCCGGCGCGGGCTGCCGGCAGGGCGCCCCAGGGCGCGGCGGCGAACAGTTCCCAGATCACGCAGGCAGAGAGCAACAGACGCATGGTAAATCCCCGTTCTGTGCCTCGCAGGGTGCGGGGAGATGGTTAATGCTTCCTTTACTCGCTCGATTTTTCATCGAATTGTGCGCTTCCCGGCGCCGCGGCGGCGGTTCGATGCCTGCGCCCGGAAGGATATCCCGATGCCCCAGTCCCCCGCCATCACCGACCCGGAGATCGCCGCCTTCGTCGCCGAGGCCGACGGCTTCCCGCCCGAGCCGCCGGGCGACATCGCCGCCCAGCGCCGCGCCTATGACGCGATGGCCGCGCATTTCCGGGTGCCGCGCCCGGCAGGCGTGTCGGTGACGGATGCCAGCCTGCCCGGGCCGGCCGGGCCGATCCCGGTCCGCAGCTATGCCCCCGGGGCACCGGGCCGCGTGCGGATCGTCTATTGCCATGGCGGCGCCTACTCGCTCGGCGGGCTCGAGAGCCATGACGATGTCTGCGCCGAGATCGCCGCAGCGACAGGCTGCGTGCTCACCGCGGTGGATTATCGCCTCGCCCCGGAGCACCGACACCCGGCGGCCTTCGAGGATGCGCTGGCCGCAACCGAGGCGGCGCTGGCCGAGGGTCCGGCGGTGGTGGCGGGCGACAGCGCGGGCGGCGGGCTCGCCGCGGCGGTGGCGCTGGCGCTGCGCGGGCGGGCGGAACTCAGGGGCCAGGCGCTGATCTACCCGACGCTGGGCGGCGAGGCGCTGGGGCTCGCCTCCTATGCCGACTGCGCGACGGCGCCGCTGCTCACCACGGCGGATATCCTTGCCCTGCAGGCGGCGCGGGCGGGCGGCCCGCCGCCTCTCGACGACCCCAGCTTTGCGCCGCTGCTGGCGGTGGACATGGACGGCGCGGCGCCCTGCTACGCAACCGCCGCGGAGGTCGATCCGCTGCGCGACGACGCCCCGGCCCTTGCGGAGAGGCTGCGCGTGGCGGGGGTTCCGGTCACGCTGCGCATCGAGGCGGGGCTGCCGCATATGTGGCTGCGCGCCCGGCACCGGAGCGCCGCGGCCAAGGCGGCCTTCGCCGCGCTCTGCGCCGGCATCGCAGCGCTTGCGCGGGACTGACCGGCCGGCGTCGCCCACCCCCGCTTGCCGGACCCGGAGCGCCGCCCGCCGCCGCCTGCGGGCGGGCAGAGGAGCGCGCCCCGGCCATGCGCCTCAGCGCTCGGTGAACTTGAACTCGATCCGCCGGTTGCGGGCATAGGCTTCCGGCGTGTCGCCCTCGGCGATCGGGCGGTGCTCGCCGAAGCCGGTGGCGGCGAGCCGGTTCGGCGGCACCCCCTCCGCCTCGATCAGGTAGCGCACCACCGAGAGCGCGCGGGCCTGGCTGAGCGCCCAGTTGTCGCCGAAGCGGCCGCCGCTCATCGGCTGACGGTCGGTATGGCCGTCGACGCGGAGCACCCAGTCGAACTCCTCGGGCACCTGCTCGGCGAGCTGGCGCAGCACCGCGCCGAGCTTGGCGAGCTCCGCCCGCCCAGCGGCGCCCAGCGTCGCCGAGCCGGTCTCGAACAGCACTTCGGACTGGAAGACGAAGCGGTCGCCGTCGCGCTCGATGTCCTCGCGGCCGCCGAGCAGCCCTTCCATCTGCTTGAAGAATTCCGACTGGAAGCGCTCGAGATCGGAGACCCGCTCGGCCAGCGCGTCGTTCAGCTCGGCGCCGAGACGCGCGATGCGGGCGCGGCTTTCCTCCTCGCTGAGCTCGGCCTGGTCGAGCAGTTCCTGAAGCCCGGTGACTTGCACGCTCAGCGCCTCGATCTGGCGGTTGAGGCGGCGGGTCTCGGCGGTCTGCACCTCCGAGGCGCGGCGGGCGGCCTCTTCCGCCGCCTCGGTCTCCTCGAGCTGGCGGGCGAGCGCCTCGAGATCGGCCTCGGCGAGCGCCAGCGCCGCCGCCCGGTCCGCCGCCGCGCGTTCGGCCTCGCCGAGCGCCCCGGCCCGCTCGGCCAGCTCGCGCCGGAGCCGGGCGGCGCGGGCCGCCTCGACCCGGCGTGCCGTCTCCGCCGCGTCGAGCGCCGCGCTGCGCTCGGCCAGCGCGGACTCCGCGGCGGATTTCAGCGCGGCGATCTCGCGGCGGGCGCGGGTCTCGGCGTCGAGATCGCCCTCCAGCGCCTCGATCCGCGCCAGTGCCAGCCGGCGCTCCGCCTCCAGCGCCCGCCGGGCGCGCTCCTCCTCGGTGAGCTCGGCCTCGAGCGCCTCGGCCCGGGCCAGCGCCGCCTGCTTGAGCGCCTCGACCTCCGCCCGGGCAGCCCGGAGCGCCGCGATCTCGCCCGACTGCTCGGCAGCGGTGCTCTCCAGCGCGGCAATCCGCTCGGCATCCGCGGCGCCGCGGGTGGCCTCCTCGGAGCGCAGCCGCTCAATCAGCGCGAGCGCCGCGGCGCGCTCGGCCTCCAGCCGCGTCTTCTCGGCGGCGAGGCTGTCTCCGCTCTCGGCCAGCGCATCGAGCTGCGCCGCGCGCTCTGCCGCCTGTGCCTCGAGCCGGGCGACCGCCGCCGACAGGGCCTCCCGCTCGGCCGCCATTTCGGCGAGGCTCGCCCTCGCCGCGTCGCGCTCTTCCCGTGCTTCGGCCATCGCCGCCAGCTCGGCGCCGAGCCGGTCGCGCTCGGCCTCGAGCGCGGCCAGCGCCGCGCCCTTCTCCGCCGCCTCGGCCTCGGCCGCCGCCAGCGCCTCGGCCCTGGCATCGCGCTCCGCCG
>NZ_BSYI01000031.1 GCF_030270585.1 Paralimibaculum aggregatum | reverse complement strand
TTGAGGCGCGCAAACCGCCCGGGGCCCCCGACAGGGCCCCGGGAGAACCCGCACCCCACCGCAACACACGGACAGGCCCGGGGACCGGAGGGCCGGGACCGGCGCCGCCGGCAGGACCGGGGGCCGCGGCCGGGCAGTCATTGCGCCGGCCGCGTCGGGGCGGTGGCACCGGCGGTGCGCCGATGCGGCTGCCGGCCGGCGGCGGCAGGCCCGCCGCCGCATGTCCGCCCCTTGCCAGCCGGGGCTGCGGCGCGCCATATGCCGGCGCGGCTGCATCGTTCCCGGCAGGAGGATCGCCACATGGCCTGGGTCGTGCTCGTGCTCGCCGGTCTCTTCGAGATCGGCTGGGCGGTCGGGCTGAAATACACCGACGGCTTCACCCGGCTCGTGCCGACGCTGCTGACCGCGGGCTCGATGGTGGTGAGCCTCGTGCTGCTCGGCCTGGCGCTGCGCAGCATCCCGCTCGGCACCGGTTACGCGGTCTGGACCGGGATCGGCACCGTCGGCACGCTGGCCTTCGGCATTCTCGTGCTCGCCGAGCCGGCAACGGTGGCGCGCCTGGTCTCGGCCGGGCTGATCCTTGCCGGCATCGTCGGGCTCAAGCTGTTCGGCGGGCCCTGAAGCGCCCGCCCGGACCCCTCAAACCGCATCACCCATCAGGAGCAGGAAATGGCCGAAATCACCCGCCACCACACCGGCAAGCGCATGTCGCAGATCGTTGTCCATGGCGACACCGTCTATCTCGCGGGACAGGTCGGCACCGCCGGCGCCAGCGTCGCGCAGCAGACGCGGGACTGTCTCGAGAAGGTCGAGGCGCTGCTGGCCGAGGCCGGCTCCGACAAGACGCGGATCCTGCAGACGGTGATCTGGCTCGCCGACATGGCCGATTTCGCCGAGATGAACGAGGTCTGGGACGCCTGGGTTGCCGAGGGCGCCGCCCCGGCCCGGGCCTGCGGCGAGGCCAGGCTGGCGACCCCGGACTACCGCGTCGAGCTGATCGTCACCGCCGCGCGCGGCTGAGGCCGGCGGCAGGAGCGATCCCGCGGCCCGGGCGCGCCCCGGGCCGCGCGGCTCAGAGCAGCACCGCGCGCAGCAGCCCGCCGAGCGCCGCGACCGCCGCGACGCCGCCGGCCCAGAGCAGCACGAACCAGCCGAGCCGGCGCCAGGTCCCGCGCCGCTCCGCCGCCATCAGTGATAGCCCTTCTCGGGATCGACCTTGCCGCGGAACACCCAGTAGGCGAAGGCGGTATAGCCGAGGATCAGCGGCACCAGCACCGCCGCCCCGACCAGCAGGAACGAGAGGCTGTCATCCGGCGCGGCGGCCTCCCAGATCGTCAGGCTCGGCGGCACGATATAGGGATAGAAGCTGATCCCGATGCCGACATAGCAGAGCGTGAAGATCGCCTGCGCGGCGAGGAAGGGCTGGGTGTCGCGGCCCTTGCGCAGCCCGTCGAACAGCAGCCAGGCGCAGAGCGCCACCAGCGCCGGCACCGCGAGGCTGAAGATCACGCTCGGCCAGGCGAACCAGCGGGTCAGGTAGACCTCGTTGAGGAACGGCGTGGCGAGGCTCGCCGCGGCGATCAGCGCCAGCGTCGCCAGCCCGGTGGAGCGGGCGTATCGCCGGCAGCGCTCGGCGACATGGCCCTCGGTCTTCATCACCAGCCAGGTCGCGCCGAGCAGCGCATAGCCGACCACCAGCGCCGCCCCGGTCATCAGCGAGAACGGGGTCAGCCAGTCCCACCAGCCGCCGGCATAGGCGCGGCCGGCCACCGGGATGCCCTGCACCAGCGCGCCCAGCGCCACCCCCTGCGCGAAGGCCGCGACGGTCGAGCCGGCGGCGAAGGAGAGATCCCAGAGCCATTTGCCCCGCGTCGTGCGCCAGCGGAACTCGAAGGCGACGCCGCGGAACACCAGCCCCAGCAGCATCGCGATGATCGGCGCGTAGAGCGCCGGCATCACCACCGCATAGGCCAGCGGAAACACCGCGAAGAGGCCGCCGCCGCCGAGCACCAGCCAGGTCTCGTTGCCGTCCCAGACCGGCGCCACCGAGTTCATCATCAGCGAGCGGTGCTGCTCCCCGCGCACGAAGGGAAAGAGGATGCCGACGCCGAGATCGAAGCCGTCGAGCAGGATGTAGGCCAGCACCGCGAAGGCGATCAGGCCGGCCCAGATGAAGGCGAGATCGAAGGGCATGATGTCCTCACTTGGCCGTGGTTGCGCGCCCGGCGTCGAGCGACAGCGCCTGCGCGACGCCGCCGGTGCGGATCGGCCCCTCGCCGGCGCCGCCGTCCGCGCTCTCGCCGCCCTCGGGGCGCTTGTTCATCAGCCGCAGGATGTAGAAGGTGCCGGCGCCGAACACCGCGAAATAGACCACGATGAAGGCGATCAGCGAGGCCTCCACCGCCGGTGCGTCGAGCGGCGAGGCGGCATCCGCGGTGCGCAGCAGCCCGTGGATCACCCAGGGCTGGCGGCCGACCTCGGTGGTGATCCAGCCCGCCAGCACCGCGACGAAGCCGCTCGGCCCCATCGCCACCGCGGCGCGGTGCAGCCAGGGCGCCTCGTGCAGCCAGCCGCGCAGCCGCCCGAGCCCGGACCAGAGCCCGATCGCCAGCATCGCGAAGCCCACCGCCACCATCACCCGGAACGACCAGAACACGATCTCCGCCGGCGGGCGGTCCTCCGCGGGCCAGGCCTTCAGCCCCTTGACCTCGCCGTCCCAGCTGTGGGTGAGGATCAGCGAGCCGAGATGCGGGATCTCGATCACGTGGTCGATGCGGGCGTTCTCGTCGTCGGGAATGCCGAACAGCACCAGCGGCGCGCCGGAGCGGGTCTCGTAATGCCCCTCCATCGCCGCGATCTTCTCGGGCTGGTGCGCGAGCGTGTTGAGCCCGTGCTGGTCGCCCGCGACGATCTGCAGCGGCGAGACGATCAGCGCCATCCACATCGCCATCGAGAACATCACCTGCGCCGCCCGGTCGCGCCGGTCGCGCAGCAGGTGCCAGGCGCCGACCGCCCCCACCACGAAGGCGGTGGTGAGATAGGCCGCCAGCACCATGTGCACGAGCCGGTAGGGGAAGGAGGGGTTGAACACCACCGCCCACCAGTCCGCCGGCACGTATTGCCCGGCCTCGTTGAGCGCGTAGCCCGCCGGGGTCTGCATCCAGCTGTTCACGCTGAGGATCCAGAACGCCGAGAACAGCGTGCCGGCGGCGACCATCAGCGTCGCGAAGAAATGCAGCCCCGGGCCGACCTTGTCGCGGCCGAACAGCATCACCCCGAGGAAGCCGGCCTCGAGGAAGAAGGCTGAGAGCACCTCGTAGCCCATCAGCGGGCCGACGATGGGCCCGGCCCGGTCGGAGAACACCGACCAGTTGGTGCCGAACTGGTAGGACATCACCAGCCCCGAGACCACGCCCATGCCGAAGGCCACCGCGAAGATCTTCTTCCAGTAGTCGAACAGCCGGCGATAGACCGGGTTCCCGGTCTTCAGGTCCAGCGCCTCGAGCACCGCGAGATAGCTCGCCAGCCCGATGGAGAAGGAGGGGAAGATGATGTGGAAGGCGACCGTGAAGGCGAACTGGAAGCGCGCGAGGTCGATCGCTTCGTAGCCGAGGAGCATGCACCTCTCCCATTCTGTCAGCCGGGCCGGCAGGGCCCCGCGCGGCCCGCCGGCGGAGCGGCCGGCGGGCGGACCGTCGGTCCTCTCGCGATATGCTTAACATGGATTTGTCCGGCGCGGCACCAACCGGAAGAAACGCCGCAGGCCGCGCCCGCGGCCCGGCGTCGCGCCGGGCCGGGCGGCCTGGCCGGGCGGCTAGCGGGCGGGCGCCGCCGGCCCGGCGAGCCGGCCGCCGCGCAGCCGGTGCCCGAGCCACATCCCGGCCAGCATCGCCGGCACGAAGACCAGCGTGCCCGGCGCGGCCAGCGTCAGCGCGGTGAAGGCCGGGCCCGGGCAGAAGCCGCCGATGCCCCAGCCGAGGCCGAACAGCGCCGCGCCGAGCAGCAGGTTGCGGTCGATCGCGCGCGCCGTCGGCAGCTCGAAGCGCCCGCCGAGCGCCGGCGCGCCGCGGCGCGGCAGCAGCAGGAAGCCGGGCAGCGCCACCGCGATGGCGCCGCCCATCACGAAGGCGAGGCTCGGGTCCCAGGCGCCGGCGATGTCGAGGAAGGCCAGCACCTTCGCCGGGTCCGCCATGCCGGAGATGACCAGCCCGAGCCCGAACACCAGCCCGGCCGCCAGCCCCGCCAGCGGGCGCAGCGCCGCGGCGCTCATGCCCCGCCCCCGAGCAGGTGGCGGATGGCGAACACCGTCGCCGCCGCCACCGCCATGAACAGCGGCACCGCGACCATCGAGCGCGGCGAGAGGCGCGAGAGCCCGCAGACGCCGTGCCCCGAGGTGCAGCCCGCGCCGAGGATGCTGCCGGCGCCGACCAGCAGCCCGGCGAGCGCCATCGCCGGCAGGTTGCCGGGCACCGACTGCGCGACCGCGCCGTTGCCGAGGGCGGCCCAGGCCAGCGGCGCGGCGACGAGGCCGAGCAGGAAGCCGATGCGCCAGCCGCGGTCGCCGCCCGGGCGCATGGCGGCGAGCGTGATGCCGGAGATGCCGGCGATGCGGCCGAGCAGGCCGAGCACCATCAGGCTGGCGATGCCGATCAGGACGCCGCCGAGCAGCGACATCCACGGGGTGAAGGGGGTCGGGTCAAGCGGCATGGGGCAATCCTCGCTGCATCATCGGGTGATCCATGATACATGTATATATTCATATGTGTCATTTCGAGGTGCGGATGGCCGCGCCGCCCGGCCCGGCAGCGGGAAGGCGCCTGCCCCCTCCGGCCCCGCCACTCCGGCCCTGGCGCACCGACCCCGTTGCTCCGGCCCCGCCGCTCTGGTCCTGCCGCTTCGGGCCTGCCGTTCTGGCCCTGTCGCACCGACCCCGCCGCACCGGCTCCGCCGCTCCGGGCCTGCCGCACCGACCCTTTCGTACCAGCCCCGCCGCATCGGCCCCGTCGCTACGGCACTGCTGCACCGGCCCAGCCGTTCCGGCCCTGCCGCTCCGGCCATGTCGCACTGGCCCTGCCGCTCCGGCCATGTCGCACTGGCCCTGCCGCTCCGGCCATGTCGCACTGGCCCCGCCGCACTGGCCCCGTCGCACCGGTCCTGCCGCTCTGGCGCTGTCGCACCGGCCCCGCCGCTTCGGTCCTGCCGCTCTGGCGTTGTCGCACCGGCCTCGCCGCGCCGGCTCCGCCGCTCTGGCCCTTCCGCCCTGACCCTGCCGTTCCGGTCTTGTGGCACCGGCCCTGCTGCTCAGGCCCCGCCGCGGCGGGGCCGCCGCTTTGGCCCAATCGCTACGGCCCTGTCGCTCCCGCCCCGCCGCTCGGGGGGTCAGCCGAGCTTCGCCAGATACTGCGCGACGAAATCGCAGCCGACGAAATCGACATAGGCGGCGATCAGGCGCCGGGTCACCGGGCCATAGGCGCCGGCCGCCGGGGCCACGCCGTTGATGCTGGCCACCGGGCAGATGCAGAGGCTGGTGGAGGTGATGAAGGCCTCGTCGGCGTTGTAGGCGTCGTAGAGGTCGAGATCGGTCTCGCGCACCGGGAGCCCGAGGCCGCGGGCGAGCTCCATCGCGGTCTCGCGGCTCACCCCCGGCAGGACGTTCTTCGCGCGCGGGGTCAGGACCTCGCCCCCGCGCACCAGGAAGATGTTGGAGCCGAGCCCCTCGCAGAAATTGCCCTGCATGTCGAGCAGGATCGCCCAGCCGTCCGGGTTCTGCGCGCGGACCTCGAGATCGCCCATGATCAGGTTGAGATAGTTGTGGCTCTTGGTGCGCGGGGTCAGCGCCTCGGGCGGCGTGCGGCGCACCGAGGGCGTCACCACCTGGACGCCGCTCTCGAACAGGTGCGCGCGCTCGGCCACCGGCATCGGCAGGCATTCGACGACCACCGTGGGGCCGTAATGGTCCCAGTTGTCGCCCGCCACCTTCATCACGCCGCGGCTGATGCGCTGGCCGACCCACCAGTCCTCGCCCTCGGCCAGCAGGTGGCGGTTGCGCTCCACCACCTCGCGGGTGATCGCCTTCATCGCCTCGGGCTCCATCGTCGGGTCGAGGCGCAGCGCGCGCAGCGAGGCGTAGAGGCGGTCGACATGCTCGTCGAGCTTGAAGATGCGGTGGTTGAAGGTGCGCGTGAGGTCGAAGGCGCCGTCGCCGAAGAGGAAGCTCCGGTCGCGATAGGGCACCAGCGCACGGCTTTCCGGCACGAACTTTCCGTTGAACCAGACGGTTCGCTCGTTGGAACGTTCGGTCGAACCTTGGTTCGTGCGGACATCTGTTCGGTCGTCCATGCGATTCTCCCCCGGCGTCAGAAGGCGACCTGGTCGGCGCCCTTGAGATCGAGCATGGCGCGGGCCTCGGCGGGGGTCGCGGCCTCGAGCGACAGTTCCGCGAGAATGCGCCGGATGCGGCTCACCTGCGCCGCGTTCGACGGCGCCAGCTCACCCTTGCCGAGATAGAGGCTGTCCTCAAGCCCGACGCGGATGTTGGCGCCCATGGTCGCGGCCATCGTGCAGAGCGGCATCTGGTGGCGCCCGCCGGCCAGGATCGACCAGAGATAGTCGCGGCCGAACAGCTTGTCGGCGATCCGGCGCATATGCGCGACGTTCTCCGGGTCCGGCCCGATGCCGCCGAGGATGCCGAAGATCGTCTGCACGAAAAGCGGCGGGCGCACCAGGCCGCGGTCGAGGAAATGCGCCAGCGTGTAGAGATGCCCGACATCGTAGCACTCGAACTCGAAGCGGGTGCCGCAGCCCTCGCCCAGCGCCGCGAGGATGCGCTCGATATCGGCGAATGTGTTGCGGAAGATGAAGTCGCGCGAGTTCTCGAGATGCGCGCGCTCCCAGTCGTGCCGGAAGGTTTCGTAGCGCCCGAGCAGCGGATAGAGCCCGAAATTCATGCTGCCCATGTTGAGCGAGGCCATCTCGGGGCTGGCGCGGCGGGCGGCGGCGATGCGCTCGTCCACGCTCATGCCCTGCCCGCCGCCGGTGGTGATGTTGAGCACCGCGTCGGTGGCCTCGCGGATCGCCGGCAGGAAGCGCAGGAACAGCGCCGGGTTCGGCGAGGGCCGGCCGGTCTCGGGCTCGCGCGCATGGAGATGCAGGATCGCCGCCCCGGCCTCCGCCGCGCCGATCGCCGAGGCGGCGATCTGCTCGGGCGTCACCGGCAGATGCGGCGACATGCTGGGCGTGTGGATCGAGCCGGTGATCGCGCAGCTCACGATCACCTTCCTGTTGCGTGCCGTCATCGCATCCGTCCTCCCTGCCCCGGCCCGCCGCGATCCGGATTTGTCGGAGATAATTCACCCTGCCTGTTGTGCTGGCAAGGATGCGTCACTTAGGCTCGGGGGAATTGGTGGCCGCAAGCCTCCGCCATTGCGCGGGCCAGAACACAGAAAGACTTATCCGCCGGGCTGCGAGACCGAACAGGGAGTTCATCATGACAAGTTTCACGCGACGCAGCCTGCTGGGCGCCTCGGCAATGGCGTTGGCGCTCACCAGCGGCGCCGCCTTCGCCGCGGATTGCCCGATCAAGATCGGCGGCATGGCCCCGCTCTCGGCGCCGGGCACGGTGGTCGGCGGCGAGGCGATGCGCGACGCCATGCTGATTGCCGAGGAGGACATCAACGCCGCCGGCGGGGTGCTCGGCTGCGAGGTCGAGGTGGTGATCGGCGACACCGAGGGCCTGCCCGAGAAGGGCGCGGCGCTGATGGAGAAGTTCATCACGCAGGACGGCGTGGTCGCGGTCGGCGGCGGCTATCACAGCTCGGTCGGCGTCGCCTCGAAGGATGTCGCCGAGGCCCGCGGCGTGCCCGTGGTCTTTGCCGAGACCTGGAACGACACCATCACCGGCGACAAGCAGAAGTTCATCTTCCGCATCGCGCCGCTCTCCTCCTGGGCCTCCTCGACGATCTGGAAGCACACCCTCGAGGTGCCCGGCGTGCAGAAGGTCGCGATCCTCACCGAGAACACCGATTACGGCATCCCCGCCGCGCAGGAGACCACCAAGGGCCTCGAGGGCGGCGGCAAGGAGGTCGAGACCTTCTCGGTGGATATCGGCACGCAGGACTATGCCGGCATCGTGCAGCGCATGAAGGCGGGCGACCCCGACATGATCATCGTGCTGGCCACCGGCGAGGCGGGCTACAACTTCCAGCAGCAGGCCTCGGATGCCGGCATCGGCTCGCTCGACATCCCCTTCCATGCCGGCCAGGTCTCGCTCGAATCGAAGGCCTACTGGGAGAACGTGCCGGACGGGAACTATGCCTTCGTGCAGCGCATCGGCGTGCCCGAGACCCTGTTCACCGACGAGGGCAAGGCCTTTGCCGCGAAGTACAAGGAGCGCACCGGCAAGGACGCGGTCGAGAGCTATGCCATGGAGGCCTATGACTCGATCGCCATCATCGCGCAGGCGATCGCCGAGGCCGGCTCGACGGATGGCGAGGCCATCGTCGCGGCGCTCGAGAACATCGAGCACCACGGCACGCTCGGCAAGATCTACTTCCCCTACGGCACCAAGAAGGACCCCTCCGAGGACGGCAAGGGCGACGAGTGGTGGCACCAGTGGCCCGACGTGGCGCTGACGGTGATCCAGTACCAGACCGAGGGCGAGAGCTCCGGCGGCGCGACCATCGTCTGGCCCGAGGCCTATCGCACCGGCGACCCGGTCTACGTGCATCAGTGAGCGCCCGAACCGCGCCGCGCCGGGCATCCCCGGTGCGGCGCGCCCATTTCCTCCCGGCTTGAGCCGGCAAGCGAGCGGGGCGTGACGTGGAGTCTCCTCTTCTCTTCTGGGGCGTCATCCTCTGGATGATCGTCTGGGGTGCTGTCGGCAGCGTGGTGCTGCGCCGGCGCTACCTGCACCGCGATCTCGATACCACCAACACCGTCTTCGTCGGCGCGATGTCCGGCGCCGCGCTCGGGCCCGTCGGGCTGGCGCCGCTCTGGCTGACCACGCCGAAGCTCGGCAACCTGCTGATCATCGCGCCGGCGCTGCTGACGGTGTTCCTGATCGCGGTGGCCTTCTCCTTCGCCGACCCGGACAACATCTGCGTGACCAGCTCGGGCTTCGTCGCCAGCCAGGCGGTGAACGGGCTGATCATCGGCATCATCTACGGCTTCATGGCGCTCGGGCTCACGCTGATCTTCTCGATCCTCGGCATCGTCAGCTTCGCGCATGGCGAGTTCTACATGGTCGGCGGGATGCTGGTCTATTTCATCTCGGCGGTCTGGCTGCCGGGGGTGCCGCCGCTGGTCGCGGTGATGGGGGCCTGCGCCATCGCGTTCCTGATCGGCGCGGTCTTCGAGCGGCTGATGCTGACGCCGATGTATCGCGGCAAGATCGACCGGCCGGTGGAATACGGCATCCTCGTCACCTTCGGCCTCGCCTTCACCATGCAGTATTTCGTGCAGGCGGTGGCCGGCGCCAACCCGGTGAAGGCGCAGCGCTTCATCGACTTCCCGCGGATGCGCTGGCCGGAAGACAGCGACCCGATCTGGGTCAAGACCAGCCGCGGCGGGGTCACGCTCTTCGAGCAGGTCTCGGTCTCCAACCCGCGGCTGATCGCGGCGGTGACCTGCGTGCTGGTGCTGCTGGCGCTGATGTACCTGCTGCACCGGACATGGACCGGCAAGGCCCTGCGCGCGGTCAGCCAGGACCGCGACGCCGCCGCCATCGCCGGCATCAACCCGGACCGGATGAACATGCTGGCCTTCGCCCTCGGCGGCATGATCGCGGCGCTGGCCGGAGCGCTGCTGGTGCAGGCCTTCTCCTGGCTGCCGCAGGTCGGCAACATCCCGGCGATGCGCAGCTTCGTGATCGTGGTGCTCGGCGGGCTCGGCTCGCTGCCCGGGGCCTTCCTCGGCGGGATCATGGTGGGCCTCGTCGAGGCCGCCGGCACCGGCTGCATCCCCGATGCGCAGAAGGCCGCCTCCTACATCCCGGCCTATGGCATGATCGTGCTGACGCTCACCCTGCTGCTGCGCCCCACCGGCATGTTCGGACGGCGCTTCGCCGCCGGCACCCACGGGAAGTTCTGACATGATGCGTCAGGTTCCCAACATCGCGGCGGTGCTGTTCCTCGGCGTGCTGGTCGCCTTCCCCTTCGTCTACACGGCGGGCGACTACGACTATGTGATGCATGTCCTGATCACCGCCTTCTTCTATGCGATCCTGGCCTCGAGCTGGTCGATGCTGGCCGGCTATGCCGGGCAGTTCTCGTTCGGGCACATGGGCTTCATGGGGATCGGCGCCTATACCACGGCGCTGTTCTGCCATTATCTCTGGGTCGCGGACGCGCCGACCGGGCTCTGCGACGAGGTGGAGATCTTCGGCACCTGGTTCATCGTGGTGGACGCGATCGGGGTCACCTCCTCGACACTGACGCAGGACTGCCTGCGCGAGGCGCTGGCGGCCGACCCCGCGCTCTCGGTGGGGCGGATGCCGGTGCTGCTCGGGATCGTCCTCGGCACGGTGATGGGCGGGCTCGCCGGCTTCCTGATCGGGCTGCTGGTGCTGCGGCTGCGGGCGGCCTATCTGGCGCTCTTCACCCTCGGCTTCTCGGAGATCCTGAAGGCCACGATCTCGGCCGAGATCGAGGTCACCCGCGGCCAGGCCGGGCTCGAGCTGCCCTCGCTCTACGAGAGCGGCATCACCCTCCTCGGCACGACCTACGACAAGACCGCCAAGCTGCCGCCCTATTTCACCATGCTGGGGCTGCTGCTGCTCTGCCTCGGCATCCTGACCTGGCTGGCGCGCTCGCGCTTCGGGCTCTTCGTGCGGGCGCTGCGCGAGGACCAGGACGCGGCGGCGGCGCTCGGCGTCAACACCACGCGCTACAAGGTGCTGGTCTTCACCATCACCTGCGCCATGGCGGCGGCGGCGGGTGCGGTGCAGGCGCATTACATCGGGATCATCACGCCGAACCTCCTGTTCCTGCTGCAGATGAGCCTCGTGGTGGCGATGGCGGTGATCGGCGGGGTGGAGAACTTCTTCGCCGCGGCGGTCGGGGCGATCATCCTGCAGGTGATGCTCGAGCTGCTGCGCAACAGCTTCGAGGTCGGCGGCTACGAGATCGACATGACGATCTGGCGGCTGGTCTTCTTCGGCCTGCTGCTGATGATCACGCTGCGGTTCTTCCGCAACGGGCTGCTGGCGCCGATGATCGAGTACTTCACCCGCGGCCATGTCGCGAAGGAGACGGTGGCGCGCCGGCAGGCGGCCGAGGCGGCCTTCGAGGCCGGGCGGGAGGCGGGCCGATGATCCATCTCACGGTGCGCAACCTGCACAAGCACTTCGGCGGCAACCACGTGCTGAAGGGCGTCGGCTTCGAGGTCAAGGGCGCCGAGCTGATCGGCCTGATCGGCCCCAACGGCGCCGGCAAGACGACGCTGACCAACATCCTCGACGGCGCCATCAAGCCGACCAGCGGCACGGTCTATCTCAACGGCGAGCGGATCGACCAGCTCGAGCCCTACGAGGTGGCGCGCGCCGGGCTCGGCCGCACCTTCCAGGTGACCCGCTCGTTCCGCCGGATGACGGTGCTGGAGAACCTCCAGGTGCCGGCGCTGGCGATGGACCGGGGCGAGAGCCGCGCCGAGATGCGCGACAAGGCCCATGACGTGCTCGAGTTCCTGACAATGGAGCACCTGCGCAACGAGTTCGCCCAGGCGCTCTCCGGCGGGCAGCAGAAGCTGCTCGAGCTCGGGCGCCTGCTGATGCTCGACCCGGACGTGATCATCCTCGACGAGCCCTTCGCCGGGGTGCATCCGAAGCTGATGGAGATCATCTATGCCTATATCCGCCGGGTGAACGAGGCGGGCAAGGCGATCATCATCATCAGCCACCAGATGGACTCGATCTTCTCCCTCTCCGAGCGGCTGCTGGTGCTGAACTTCGGCGACCTGATCGCCGACGGCCCGCCCGAGGCGGTGAAGCGCGACCCGGCGGTGATCGAGGCCTATCTCGGCAGCGACGAGGAGGAGGAGGCATGAGCGAACCGGTTCTCGAGATGCGCAACCTCTCGGTCGGCTACTACCGCGACCTCAACATCCTGCAGGCGCTCGACATCAAGGCGATGCCGGGGCAGATCACCACGATCCTCGGCGCCAACGGGGTCGGCAAGTCGACCGCGCTGAAGGCGGCCTTCGGCTTTCTCGCGCCCAATGCCGGCGACATCCTGCTGCATGGCGAGAGCATCCTCGACATCCCGCCGCACGAGAAGATCCTGAAGGGGCTGGCCTACATCCCGCAGAACCCCGGCGTCTTCAAGGACATGACGGTGGAGGAGAACCTGCAGCTCGGCGGCTGGACCTTCCGCGGCGACCGGCGCCGGGTGCGGGAGAAGGTCGAGGCGAACTACGAGCGCTTCCCGGCGCTGCGCGACAAGCGCCGGCAGATCACCGGCGAGCTCTCCGGCGGCCAGCAGCGCATGGTGGAGATCGGCCGCACGCTGATGTCGGAGCCGAAGATGCTGCTGGTGGACGAGCCGACCGCGGGGCTTTCGAAGATGCTGGCGGCGGAGGTCTATGCCATGCTCACCGACCTCGCGCGGCGCGACCGGCTGACCATCCTGCTGGTCGATCAGGAGATCCGCCAGGCGCTGAAGATCGCCGACTATGTCTATGTGCTCGAGCTCGGGCGGAACAAGTTCGAGGGGCCGGTGGACGAGTTCCGCGATCTCGAGAAGGCGTTCTGGGTGACATGAGCGGCGCCGGGGTGGCGGCGATCCGCCGGGCGGCGCGGCAGGACGTGCCCGCGCTCCATGCCTGCCTCGCCGCGATGGCGGCGGAGATCGGCGACGGCGCGGCCTTCCGCGCGCGGCCGGAGGATCTCGCGCGCCACGGTTTCGGCGCGGCGCCGCGGTTCCATGCGCTGATCGCCGAGGCCGGCGCGGAGACCGCGGGGGCGGCGGTGTTCTTCCCCGAGTTCTCCACCCTGCGCGGCGCGCCCGGGGTCTATGTCCAGGATCTCTATGTCGCGCCGGCCCATCGCGGCTCGGGGCTGGCCGCGCGGCTGCTCGGCGGTGTGGCGGCGGAGGCGCGGGGCTGGGGCGCGGGCTATCTCAAGCTCACCGCCTATGCCGACAACGCCCGCGCGCTCGCCTTCTATCGCCGCCTCGGCTTCCGCATCGACGACCGCGAGAAACCCTGCTTCATCGGCGGCGAGGCGTTCGACCGCCTCGGGGAGAGCACATGAAGGCCGTCTATCACCCGGCGCAGCGCGCGCATGACCCGAAGCACTTCCTGTCCTCCGGCGCGCCGCAGCCCAATCCGGAGCAGCCGGCCCGCGTCGATGCCCTGCTCGGCGCGCTCGAGCGCCGCGGCATCGCGCCGGCGGCGCCGGCGGATCGCGGCCTCGGCCCGATCGCGCGGGTGCACACGGCGGAATACCTGCGCTTCCTGCAGACCATCCACGCCCGCTGGCGGCGCATCGAGGGCGCCTCAGAGGAGGTGATCCCCAACATCCACCCGGACCGGCGCAGCGCCAGCTACCCGCTCTCGGCGGTCGGTCAGGCCGGCTATCACCAGGCCGACACCGCCTGCCCGATCTCCGCCGAGACCTGGGGATCGGCCTACTGGAGCGCGCAGACCGCGCTCGGCGCCGCCGATCTCGTGCTGGGCGGGGCGCGCGCGGCCTATGCGCTCTGCCGCCCGCCGGGGCACCACGCCTTCGCCGACCTCGCCGGCGGCTTCTGCTTCCTCAACAACACCGCCATCGCCGCCGACCACTGCCTGCGCGGCGGCCGGCGCCCGGCGATCCTCGACGTCGACCTGCATCACGGCAACGGCACGCAGGGGATCTTCTATGCCCGCGGCGACGTGCTCACCGTCTCGATCCATGCCGACCCGGCGCGCTACTACCCCTTCTTCTGGGGCCATGCGCAGGAGCGCGGCGAGGGGCCGGGCCTCGGCGCCAATCTCAACCTGCCGATCCCGCGCGGCACCGCCGATGCCGGCTTTCTCGATGCGCTGGAGCGCGGGCTCGAGCGCATCGCCGCCTTCGGGCCGGATGTGTTGGTGCTGGCGCTCGGCCTCGATGCCTTCGAGGGCGACCCCTTCGGCGGGCTGGCGGTCACGACGCCGGGGTTCGCGCGCATCGCCGAGGCCATCGGCAGGCTCGGCCTGCCGCTGGTGATCGTGCAGGAGGGCGGCTATCTCTGCGCGGAGCTCGGCGCCAATCTCGAGAGCTTCCTCAGCGGCCTGCCGGCGGGGTGACAGCCTCGGCCGGCTCCGCCGCCGACACCTCCGCCGACACCGCCACCACCGGCAGCCAGACGGTGAAGCGCGAGCCCTGCCCCAGCTCGCTCTCGATCTCGAGATCGCCCCGGTGCCGGCTCAGCACGTGCTTGACGATCGCCAGCCCCAGCCCGGTGCCGCCGCGGGCGCGCGATTTCGGCACCGAGACGCGGTAGAACCGCTCGGTCAGCCGCGGCAGGTCGGTGCGCGGGATGCCGGGGCCGGTGTCGCCGATCACCACGCCGATCATGCCGCGGCGCTCCTCCGGCGTCGCGACCGGCTCGACCCAGACCCGATCCTCCGGCCGGGCATACTTGATCGCGTTGTCGATCAGGTTCTGGAACACCTGCGACAGCTCCTCGCGGCTGCCGAGCACCACGGTCTCGGCATCCGGCAGCGCGGCGGCGAGGGCGACCCCGGCGGCATCGGCGATCGGCTGCATCGCCTCCACCGTCTCGCCGACGATCTCGCGCAGCGGCTGCGGGTTGCGCGGCGGCACGCGCTCGTTCTGCTCGATGCGGCTGAGC
Source organism: Paralimibaculum aggregatum (assembly GCF_030270585.1). Lineage (GTDB taxonomy): Bacteria > Pseudomonadota > Alphaproteobacteria > Rhodobacterales > Rhodobacteraceae > Thermohalobaculum > Thermohalobaculum aggregatum. Next base: position 44,103 of record NZ_BSYI01000031.1, on the reverse strand, counting down.
GAGAGCATGTCGTTGATCAGCCGGCGCATGCGCTCGGCCTGGGTCGCCATGATCCCGAGAAAGCGCTCGGCGGCCTCCGGATCGTCGCGCGCATGGCCCTGCAGGGTCTCGATGATGCCGCTGATGCTGGCCAGCGGGGTCTTCAGCTCGTGGCTCGCATTGGCCACGAAGTCGCGATAGAGCGTCTCGGTCCGCCGGTTCTGGGTGATGTCCTCGATCACCGCGATCACCGAGCCGGCGGTGTCGGCCTGCGCGTCCTTCGGCACGTCGTCGAGCAGGCGCAGATGCGCGCGGAGATGGATCTCGCATTTGCGCATCACCGCGAAATCGACCGAGACGGCACCGGCGCCGGCGCGCGCCGCGCCGATCCCGGCGAGCAGCTTCGGCGCCCGCAGCGCCGCGACATGGAAGCCCGCCTCCGGCAGCCGGCCGAACAGCTCGCTCGCCATCGGGTTGGCAAAGCGCACCACGTCGCGTTCGTCGATCATCAGCACGGCGAGCGGCAGCCGCTCGAGCAGCAGCTTGCCCGAGGGTGCCGGCATCGCCATCTCGCCGGTCCCCGCCCGGGCCGGGGCGGCCCTGCCGGATGCGGCTGCGGCTGCGGCCGCGGCGGCCCTGGCATGGCGCCCCAGCGACGGCCCGTGCCCCGGCAGCATCGCGCCGCCCGCCAGCGCCCCGGCGGCGGCGGCGATGATGGTCGAGGTCGGGTCCTGCCAGCCGAACTGGGCGGCGGCGCCTGCGGCGCCTGCGAGAAGTGCCGGCGCGAGGGCGGTGGCGATCGACATGGGCGCGGTCCTGCGGGGCGGCCTGCTGGCCTCTGGTCTGGCTCTTCCGCCCCGCTATAGCACAGGGGAATTCGCGTTCCGATGACGATCTGCCGACGTTTCCGACGCCGCGGCCGGAATCAGGCGGTCACCTCGAAGCTGACCCGCGCCGTGTCCTCGCGGCCCGCGGCATCGCGCAGGGTGACGGTGAAGCTGGCGATGCCGCGGAAATCCGCATCGGTGTCGAAGAAGACATTGTCGCCCTGCCCCGGCACGCCGGTGCGCACGCGGCCGCCCACCGGGTCGGAGACGCCCGCCACCGCGAGCCCGGCCTGCCCGCCCTGCGCGCCGGTGATCGCGGCGCTGACGATGCCGAAGCTCTCGCCCGCCGGGATCAGCGCCGGCAGGTCGACCGCCCGGGCCGCGAAGCCGGCGCCGAGCGTCACGTCGAAGAGGATCAGCCGCTGGCCGTCGCCGGCGGCGGCGATATCCGGTGCCACCGCGGTCTCGGCCACGCGGAACAGCAGCTGGTCCACCTCGTCGCGCAGCTCCGGCGCGAGGCCCGAGAGATCGACCGCGGCATGGCCGTCGTGCTGCCCGAGATAGCTCACGCCGTCGCCGGCATCGCGGATGAACACCTTGTAGCCCGCCACGGTGCCGCCGCCGAGCGCCTGGGTGGCGGCGCGGATGTCGAGCGTGTCGGCGCCGGACCAGTCGGCGCCGTCGAGCAGGATCGACATGTCGCCATGCCCGGCGCTGCCGTCGCCGTCGGAGACGACGTCCCAGAACACGATGCTGTCGGGCTGGTCCTGCCAGGCGGGGGTCGGCGCGGAGACCGCGGCCGAGCGGCCCGAGGCGACGAGGCGCGGATCGGCGCCGCCGTCGAAATCCGCCACCACCGGGTTGCCCGGCGCGCCGGTCTCGATCCGCACGCCGGCGACGAAGCGACTGGCGGCGGCGGCCCCGAGTGCGGTGTTGGCGCGGAAGCGCGGGTCGGCCTCCTCGGTATCGGCGACGAGGCGGAGCACCAGCAGGTCGCCCTCGCGGGTGAAGGCGGAGCCGTCGGCCGCGGCCAGCGCGGCGCGCCCCGCGACCTCGACCGCGCCGGTCAGCGCGGCATCGGAGGGCATCCCCGGCAGCTCCACCAGCACCGTGTCCCCGGCCTCGGCAAAGCGGAGCGACAGGGTGATTTCCCCGGGAATTTCGGGATATTGCAGCCGGTAGCTCAGATCGGAGTTCAGCACCGCCGCGCTCTGGTGATAGGTGTCGAAGGTGCCGCCATCGGCGATCGTCTCGCCGTCCGAGCGGGTCCAGCGCACCACATCCGCGGTGCCCGGCGCGATATCGGTATCGGCCCGCAGCAGGCCGATATCGGCCTCCGCCAGCACCCAGGCGCCCCAGTCCTCGCGGCGGATGCCGCCATCGGGGACGTGCAGCCGGCTCTCGCCGCCCGCGGTATCGGCCAGGATCGGCATCAGCCGCGCGCCGGCGGTGCCGCTCAGGCTGCCATCGACATCGAGGATGCCGGAGGACCACATGTGCCCGACATGGGTCTGCGGCGCGAAATCCACCCGGCCCGCCGCGCTCACATCCTCGAAGCCGAGGCCGGAGACGAAATGCGCCGGGCTCTTCTGCGCCGCGCCGTTGCTCTGGAAGGCCGCGTCGAGATCGGTGAAGCCGGCGAAATGGCTGTCGATCACGCCGGAGGGGCCGTCATAGATCGAATGCCCGCGGAAATAGCGGCCGTTGTAGGGCTCCGGCAGCGAGCGGCCCTGGGCGATCTCCTCCGCCGTCTCCGGCGTGCCGATATTGGCCGAGCGCCCGACGATCAGGCTGTCATAGATCACCTGGTTGTAGGAGAAGAAGGTCGCGCGGGCGTTGTCGGCGGATTTCACGTCGTGGAACTCGATGCCCTCGGCGCGCACCCAGATCGCCCGGTCGGCGGACTTGTAGGAGGTGAAGTCCCGCACCACGGCATCGCCGGCGGGGTGGTACTCGCTCTCGACGAAGACGCCGGTCTCCGGGTCGGCATGGCCGTCGAAGGCGAGGTTGGCGAAGGCGTTGGAATGCGCGACATTGCCCTCGAAGCGGCCGAGCGCCAGCGTCGCCTCGCCCGGCGCCGGGGCGAACCAGAAGCCGCCATGCTCGGCGCCGCCCGCGACATTGCCGAGGAAGGTGTTGTCCGGGTTGGTGATCCAGAAGGTCGCGACATGGGTCTCGTCGGTAGGGGTCGTGCCCTCGCCCGGCGCGGCGGCGCGGGTGACCAGCCCGAGATTGCCCTCGAAGCGGTTGCCGGTCTCGCTGCCGTCCTCGAGGAAAAAGGTATGGCCGATCACGTCATGGGCGACATTGTCCTCGATGCGGGCATTGTCGGTGCCGTGCACGGTGATCGCGCGGTTGTAGGTCTCGTGGAAGCTCGAATCGGTGATCCACTGGCCCGCGGCATCGCCGATCTGGTGCCAGTGCGCGGGGTATTTCCCGAGCGCGCCGGCCTGGCCCATGCGGGTGAACTCGACGCCCGCGATGCGCATCTCGGCGCCCTGCATCACCATGGTATGGCCGCCAAAACCGTCGAGATGGGCATCCTCGTCGCCGCGGATCACGATGTTGCGCGACAGCAGGCCGACCTCGGCGCGGGTGTCGAGCAGGCTGCCGTCGGCATAGGTCTGAAGCGCGCCGAAATGCATGTGGGCGAGCGCCCGGTCGAGCTCGATCCGGGTGCCGTCGGCGCTGATCGCGGCGATGGTCGCGGTCTCGGCCTGCTCCATGTCGAAATCGGTGGAGGCGATGACGATCGCGTCGCCGACCTCCCAGCCGGCATCCGCCTCGAGCCGGAGCATCCGGCTGCCGGCCTCGACCGTGGCGGCGAGGCGCGTCCAGTCGGTCTTGGCGGCATCGGCGGAATGCAGCGCGATGGTGGAGCCCTCGCCCATCGCCATCAGGAAGCCGGTCTCGTCGGCCTCGAGCGCCGCCAGCGCGCATTTGCAGACGCCGCCGGTCACCGGGCAGGCATCCGCGTGGTCGTCGTGGAGCGAGGCCCAGTCGGTGCGGTCCTCCGGGTCGCCGGTGAGGGTCAGCGTGAATTCATGGACGAAGGGCGCATCCGCGGTGCCGACGATGAAGTCGCCGCCGTCCATCACCATCATCCAGTCGGTCGCGAGGGCGAGGTCGCGGCTGTCCTCGGCGACCAGCGTGCCGTGCACCATCAGCCCGGCCAGCGCGACATCGGTGTCGAGCAGCACGGTGCGGCCGGCCTCGATCACCACCACGTCGCCGGGGCCGGGCAGTGCGCCGCCCCAGGTGGCGGGGTCGGACCAGCGCTCGACCGGGCCGTCGGCGGCGAGATCGGCGGCGGCGGGGGCCGCGTCCAGCCCGATCGCGGCGAGCCCGCCGAGATCGAAGCCGGCGAAGCCGACGGTCTCGGCGGCATGGGTGGTCTCGGCATCGGCCGAGGCTTCCTCGGCGATCCAGATCCGGTCGCCGGCGAGGTCGAGGGCGACGGTGGCGGTGTCCGGGCCGTTCGCGGTCTGCGCCTGGGCGAAGATCGCCCCGGCCTCGGCCTCGAAGCCGCCCGGCACATGGGTGACGCCGGCGACCTGCCCCGAGGCCTGCCCCGAAGCCTGCTCGACTGCCGCGCCCGCGACCGCGATCCAGCCGAAGCTCGCGGCGACCGCGCCGGTGGCGGCCTCCTCGGCCTGCAGCGAGGCGGCGAAGCCCTCCGCCGTCACCGCGTGCAGCCGCGTGGTGGCCGCGCCATCGGTCTCGGACTGGATCTGGCCGAGCACCACCGGCGCCGTCCCGTATTCCGCCGCGAAGCCGATCCCGGCAAAGCGCGGCCCGTCCACCGCGGCCAGCGTCGCCGCACCGGCCTCGATCACGCGGCCATCGGCCAGCGCGTGCCGCCCCTCGGAGACGGCAATCCAGCTCACCGTCTCGGCCCCGTGCGCGCCATCGAGATAGTCCCACTCGTCGATGCGGATCTCGAAGCCGGTCTCGTCGACGCCGCGGATCGCCAGCGTGAAGGGATGCGCGCCATTGGCCGACTGGCTGCCGGCGACCACCACCGGGTCCTCGATCTCGCGGTCGAACGCGACGCGCTGCCAGCTCTCGGCCGCGCCCTGCGACAGCTCCAGTTCCCCGACCTCGCCGATCCAGTCCTCGAGCATCCCGGCTCTCCCCTTGTCCCGAAACGGGGCGGGGCCAAGCCGGCCTCCCGCCCGGGGCGGCGCTTTCGACCCGAAACGGGGCTGCGGCGCACGCCTTGAGCGGGCAGGAGCAAGCGAAGTGCCAATCGGAGGGGGTGCGGCATGGTTGACGCCCGCGGCCGGGCGACTGCGGGGCGGCAGGGCGGTGCTGGCTGGGGCGGCGGTGCTGCGGGGAGTGGCGCTGCTTCGGGGGTGGCGGGGCTCAGTCGTCCCGCGCGGGGCGGTCCTGCGGCGCGCTGGCCGGATCGTCCGGCGGCAGGAGCTGCCCGAGCCGGGTGTCGATGTCGAACACCCGGTCGGCCAGGGTCTCCACCTGGTCGGTCAGCCGGCGGGTCACGAGCTCGGCCCGGCGCGCCGCGGCGCCCTCGGCCTGCCGGCTCTCCCGCGACAGCCGGGCGAGGATATCGGCGATCTCCCGCATCTGCGCCGCGAGCTGGCCGCAGCGGCGCGCGATCTCGTCCTCCTGGCGCCGGCCCTGCCGCTCGAGATCGGCGAGGCGCCGCTCGGCAACCGCGAGGCGGGCGGCGAGCCCGGTGGCGTCCCCGGTTTCGATCCCGGCGGCGGCCCCGGCGCGGGCGGCGGCGCCGCGCGCGCGGAGGAGGCCAGAGAGCGCGACGGCCGCCACGGCGCCGATCGCCGCCGCCAGCACGGCGATCGGCAGGACCAGCGGGAGCCCGGCGGCGACCGACATCAGCCCGCGCCCCCGGCCCGCGCGCCGGGCTCAGGCGAAGACGACGGTGCCGTCATCGGTCAGCTCCCCGGGCAGCACGCCCTGCAGGGTGATCAGGTCGCCCGGATCGGCGCTGTAGCCGAGCGTCAGCCAGCCATCCGCCGAGGTGCCGAGATCGAGCGCGCCGAAGCTTTGCATGCCGCCGGCGAGCAGCAGCGTCTCCAGCCCCGGCTGGAAGTCGAAGATCAGGTCGTCGCCATCGCCGGCGGTGAAGTGGAACACGTCGATCCCCGCCTCGCCGGCGATGCGGTCGGCGCCGGTGCCGCCCGCCAGGGTATCGGCCTCGTTGCCGCCGAAGAGGCTGTCGTCGCCCGGGCCGCCGTCGAGACTGTCGCGCCCGGCCTTGCCGCGGAGCGCGTCGTTGCCGGTGCCGCCGTCGAGCACGTCGTCGCCCTGCTCGCCATCGAGAGCATCCGCGCCCGCGCCGCCGAGCAGCGTGTCGTCGCCGGCGCGGCCCGCGACGGCATCCTCGCCGTCGCCGCCGGCCAGCAGATCGGCGCCGTCGCCGCCGCGCAGCGTGTCGTCGCCCGGGCCGCCGTCGAGGCTGTCGTCGCCCTCGTTGCCGTTGAGGAAGTCGTTGTCCGCCCCGCCCTCGAGGCTGTCGTCGCCGGCCTCGCCATAGACCCGGTCGGCGCCCGCCCCGCCCTGCAGGAGATCGCCGTCATCGCCGCCGCGCAGCGTGTCGTTGCCGGCCTCGCCCAGCAGCGTGTCGCGGCCGGCGCCGCCGAGCAGGATGTCGGCATCCTCGCCCGCCATCGCGAGATCGTCGCCATCCTCGCCATCGACGAAATCCGGCCCGGTGCCGGCCCAGATCGTGTCGTCCCCCGGGCCGCCATAGACGGCATCGTTGCCGTCGTCGCCGAACAGGCTGTCATCGCCCTCGGCACCGTCGACGGTGTCGCGCTTGTCGCCGCCGCGGAGCGTGTCGTTGCCGGCATTGCCGATCATCAGGTCGATGCCGGGGCCGCCCTCCATGCTGTCGTCGCCATCCTCGCCGTAGAGCGTGTCGGGGCCGCCCTCGCCATGCAGCGTGTCGTTGCCCGGGCCGCCGTTGAGCAGATCGCCCTGGCCGGAGATGCGGTCGCCGAGATCGCCCTCGAGCAGATCGTTGCCGGCCTGGCCCAGCAGGGTGTCGGCGCCGGCATCGCCGCGCAGGCTGTCCTGCTGCGCCTCGCCGTAGAGCAGGTCGGCATCGGCGCCGCCCTCGAGCCGGTCGGCGCCGCCGCCGCCGCGCAGCGTGTCGTCGCCGCCGGCGCCGCGCAGCGTGTCGTCGAGCGCGCCGCCGAGCATGAGGTCGGCGCCGGCGGTGCCGGTCTCGGAGATCCCCGGCGCGCCGATCTCGATGACGATGGCGGCGGAGGCGTTGTTGCCCTCGCTGGCCTCCGCCACCTGCCCGTCGCTGTCGGCCAGCGCGGCGACATGGTAGGTGCCCGAGGGCAGCTCGGCCGGCACGGTGAAGACGAACGGCGCGCCCTCGGTGGCGGCGCCCCCGGCGGCGAGCAGCGTGCCCTGCGGATCGGCCAGCAGCAGCGTGTCGGCCGCGTCCACCACCGGGTCCGGCGAGAGATGCAGCGCCGAGCCGACGGCGGGGGCCGCGGCGCCGCCGGCATTGCGCACGGTCCAGGAGACGCCGATGGCCTGCCCCGCCTGCCAGGCCGTGGCGGAGAGGCTGAGCGCCTCGGCCAGCAGATCCGGCCGCGCCGAGACGGTGATGCTCTGCGCGATCAGCCCGGTGTTGTTGGTGGTGCCGAACTCCGCCTGCCCGCCCGCCGCCTCGAGCGCCCAGCCGAGGCGGTAGCTGCCGGCGGGCATCGCCGCGGGGATCTCCAGCGGCACCGTGATCTCGGCCTGCGCGAAGGGGGCGAGCGCGGGGATCGCGGCGCTGCCGAGGGGCGTGTCGTATTCCGTGATGGTGGCGTTGGTGGAGGCGTAGACGGTGATCGTGCCCGCCGCCGCCGCGGTGCCGATATTGGCCAGGTCCACCGTCAGCGTCGCGCTTTCGCCGGCGCCGAGCTCGGCCCTGGAGATCGCCGCCGTCCCGCTGCCGAAGGCGGTGACGGCATCGGTGAGGTCCGGCAGGTCGGTCGGCGGGTTGAGGATCGCGTCCTGCCCGATCCACTCCTCGATCAGCCCGATGGTGGCGGCGGTGAGCCGGGTCGCGCCATTGCTGGCGCCGGGCGCCTGCGGATCGGCGGCGCCGGTGGTGTGGATGCCGATCACCTCGCGCCGGCCGCTGGCCTCGTAATACTGCCAGACCGGCGCGCCGCTCATGCCGCCGGCGGTGTCGAGCGTGCCGCCATAGAACAGCCGGTCGTCGGAGGCGCCGCTCAGGGTGCCGGCGGCGGCATATTGCGCGGCGCCGCCGGACAGATCGCCGGGATAGCCGGCGAGCGTGACATTGGCGCCGGCCGGCTCCGGCGGCGCCGCCAGATCCATGTATCCCAGCACCGCGCCGATGCTGCGGTCGAGCGTGACCAGCGCCCAGTCCGCCCCGGTGTCGGCGGCGCCGGTCCAGCCCGCCGGCGCGCGCATCGCCGCCGCCTCGGCGCGGGCGAAGGGCTCGAGCGCGCCGTCCTTGCCGAAGGCGACGGTGATCGACTGTGCCCAGGGATCGCTGCCGAACTCGCCGCTGTGCACGACATGGCCCGCGGTCAGCATGTGATAGGCGCCGACCAGGAAGCCGGTGCCGACGAAGATGCCGGCCTCGGCGGTGATCGTGACCTTGCCGATGCTGCGCCAGGGGAAGGCGGTGGTGTCGCCGACGCGGACACGGTCGTCGCTGCCGAAGACGCTCTCGTCCTGCGTGAGCCCCGGCCCCGCCTCCGCCTGCGCTGCGCCCGCCATTGCCGCTCCCGTGCCTCGAATGGATGCCTCGGACACTCCACCGATCATGGTTTCGCTTCGATTAACGCGGCGCCCTGCCCGGCCCCGCGGCACGCCGCCGCCGCCGCCTTGGTTGCCCGTTCCATACTTTACGATGTTCGACCTGTCTTGATTAACAAGAAGTACACACGAAATACGTAACGCCCGGTTTACCAGATATATTTCACCCCGCTTTGCCGAAATTGGAGAGTTTATTTCTACGGAACTCGGGGAGATTGGCGGCAACGAACCGCATGGGGTATGAGCCAATGTCCTTCGATATCAGTTTCGACTACCGCTTCGACACGGCGGGCTTCTTCGACAATCCCGATGCGGTGGCCGCGCTGGAGGCTGCCGCCGCGATCTGGGAGGGCGTGATCGGCGACGAGTTCGAGGCCGTGCCCGCCGGCGTCGCCTTCTGGGTCAGCAACCCGGTGGACGGAACCGCCGAACAGGTGGTGCTCGATGCGGAGATCGACGACCTGCTGATCTTCGTCGGCGCCAGCGCCGCGCCCTTCGGCATCGCGCACGAGGCCGAGGCGCTGCTGCCGGAGGGCTATGCCTGTTCCTGCGCGCTCTGCTGCGGCAACCCCGCGGTCACCGCCGAGGCCGGGGCGCTGGCGCGGGCGGGCTATTCCGGCTACGGCGCCGCGGGGGATGCGCTGAACGCCCGGATCTCGACCAACTTCCGCGGCCAGGGCGCGGCGAGCGATTTCGAGCCCTATGCCGGGGTGATGGGGTTCAACACCTCCTACAGCTGGAACTACGACCTCGCCGGGCCGAGCGCCGGCACCTACGACTTCCTCACCGTCGCGCTGCACGAGATCGGCCATGTGCTCGGCATCGGCACCGCCGGGGCCTTCGGCGACTGGATCTCCGGCGGCAGCTTCACCGGCCCCAACGCCACCGCGGCGAATGGCGGGCAGGCGCTGCCGGTGCATGGCGACAGCGCCCATGTCGCCGCCGGGCACAACGACAACAGCGTGGTGATGGACCCCTCGATCAGTTCGAACCAGCGGGTGTCGCTCTCCGAGATCGACAAGGCGCTGCTGGCCGATATCGGCTACGAGATCGACGGCTACACCACCCAGGGCACGCCCTTCGCGATCACCACCGAGGGCGACGACGGCCCGGTCTTCGGCACCATCGTGGCGGATGCCATCGCGGGCCTCGGCGGCGACGACCAGATCCAGGGCAATGCCGGCAACGACACCATCGAGGGCGGCGGCGGCGCCGACACGCTCTTTGGCCAGGCCGGCGACGACCGCCTGATCGGCGGCGCCGGCGGCGACATCATCCTCGGCGGCGACGGCGCCGACCTGATCGACGGCGGCGGCGGCAGCGACACGCTCTACGGCGATGCCGGGGTCGACCGCTTCGTCTTCGCGCCGGGCGACGGCACCGCGACCATCTCGGATTTCGACATCGCCGCCGAGACCCTGCTGATCTCGCCGGATTTCGGCCTCGCCGATGCCGCCGCGGTGCTGGCGACCGCGAGCAAGCCGTTCGCCAACGTCACGCGCCTCCAGCTCGACCAGACGACGAGCATCGACATCTTCCATGCCAGCCAGTCCGGCACGCCGCTGACCGCGGCCAACATCGCGATCGAGGCGGTCGATGCCGCCAATGCCGCGCCGACCGCGGCGCCGGACACCGCGACCGTCGCCAGCGGGCAGAGCGTGGTGATCGACGTGCTGGCGAACGACAGCGACCCGGATGCCGATGCGCTGGCGATCTCGGCGCTCGGCACGCCCTCGGGCGGAACCGTGGAGATCGTCGAGGGCCGGCTGGTCTACACCGCCGATGCCGGCTTCAGCGGGCTCGACCAGTTCGACTACGCCATCGCCGACGGGCGCGGCGGCGCCAGCGGCTCCTTCGTCAGCGTCACCGTCACCGCGGCCGATGCCGTGGTCGAGGGCACCGATGGCGCCGACAGCCTCACCACCGGCGACGGCGCCGACACGATCTTCGGCCGGCGCGGCGACGACACGCTCACCGGCGGCGGCGGCGCCGATGCCATCGACGGCGGCGGCGACCACGACCGGATCAACGGCGGCACCGGCGCCGACACCCTCACCGGCGGCGCCGGGCGCGACACCCTGCTCGGGCAGGACGGCGACGATGTCCTGATCGGCGACGGCGGCGACCCGGCGACCGGCCAGAACGACGTGCTGAACGGCGGCGCCGGCGACGACCTGCTCTCCGGCAATGGCGGCGCCGACACGCTGCATGGCGAGCTCGGCAACGACACCATCCACGGCGGCGCCGGCGTCGACGTGCTCAACGGCAACGAGGGCGACGACAGCCTGCTCGGCGGCGACGACCGCGACACCCTGAGCGGCCATGCCGGCGACGACCTGCTCTCCGGCGACGGCGGCAACGATGTCCTCAACGGCGGCGACGGGCACGACACCGTCTCCGGCGGCACCGGCAACGACCGCATCGACGGCGGCGCCGGCGACGACGACCTCTCCGGCGGCGAGGGGGCCGACATCCTGCTTGCCGGCGACGGTGCCGACACGATGGATGGCGGCGCCGGCAACGACACCCTGCGCGGCGATCTCGGCGACGATTCGATCCTCGGCGGCGACGGCGGCGACCGGATCTACGGCCAGGACGGCGCCGATACTGTCGGCGGCGGGGCGGGCAACGACATGATCTTCGGCAATGCCGGCGACGACCTGCTCGCCGGCGACGACGGCGACGACATCCTCAAGGGCGATGCCGGCGCCGACACCATCGCCGGCGGCGGCGGCGACGACCGGGCCGTCGGCGGCAGCGGCGACGACAGCATCGACGGCGGCGCCGGCGACGACCTGATCGACGGCAGCGCCGATGACGACCGGCTCGCCGGCGGCGATGGCGAGGACACGCTCTTCGGCGGCACCGGCAACGACGCGATCGCCGGCGGCGCCGGCGTCGACGTGCTGCGCGGCCAGGGCGGCGACGACACCATCGAGGGCGGCACCGGCAACGACCGCATGGGCGGCGATGCCGGGGCGGATGTCTTCGTCTTCGCCGATGGCGACGGCACCGACCTGATCTTCGACTTTACGCCGGGCACCGACAGCATCCGGATCACCGGCATCGCCGGGGAGGTCGGCGATCTGGTGGCGGGCAGCGATTCCGGCGGCCGGCTCACCATCGCCTACAGCGACGACCCGGCCGACGTGATCCGCTTCGGCGGGCTCGGGTTCGACGATTTCGCCGATGTCGCGGCGGAGATCGCGTTCTTCTGACGCGGCCGGTGCGGCGTTAACGATTTGGTCACCATCCGCCGCGACGATGCTTGCGCGGTTCGTTGCGGGATTGGTCGAGATGCGTGAGGACGACGAGCCGGGTGCGGATGGCCCGGCCTTTGACGAGAGCGCCGCTCCGGGTCTGTTCGGGGCGGAGACGGCGCCGGCCGCAAGGCCCGGCAGGCGGGTGCGCCGGGAGCCGGAGCCGGGCGCGCCGGGCACGGGCACGGGCACGGGCGCCGCGGCGCGGGCGCCGGCGGCGCAGCGCCCGCATTTCCACGATCACCGGACACGGCTGCGCCAGCGCCTGCTCGGGGCCGGGCCGGCCGGGATCGCCGATTACGAGATCCTCGAGCTGGTGCTCTTCCGGGCGATCCCGCGGCGCGACGTCAAGCCGCTGGCCAAGCGCCTGCTGGAGCGCTTCGGCGATGTCAACGCGGTGATCTCGGCGCCGCCGGCCCGGCTCGCCGAGGTGCAGGGCGTCGGCCCGGCGGTGATCTGCGAGCTCAAGATCGTCGAGGCGGCGGCGCACCGGCTGGCCCGCGCCCGGGTGATCGGCCGCCCGGCGCTGTCCTCCTGGTCGGCGCTGATGGAGTACTGCAAGACCACCATGGCGCATCGCGACACCGAGCAGTTCCGCATCCTGTTCCTCGATCGCAAGAATGTCCTGGTGGCCGACGAGGAACAGGCCCGCGGCACCGTCGATCACGTGCCGGTCTATCCCCGCGAGGTGGTCAAGCGCGCGCTCGAGCTCAACGCCTCGGCGGTCATCCTGGTGCACAACCACCCCTCGGGCGACCCGACGCCGAGCCAGGCCGATGTCGAGATGACCCGGCGCATCGAGCAGGCGGCCAGGGCGGTCGGCGTCGTGGTCCACGACCATGTGGTGGTCGGCAAGGCGGAGGATGCGAGCTTCCGCGCGCTCGGCCTGCTCTGACCGCCCGCCGGTGCGCCGCCGGGGCTGCGCGCGCGGGTGGGCGGGCGGGGCGCGCGCAGGCCGGCGCGCACCGGCGGGCCCCGCCGGCCGGGCGCCTAGCGCGGCAGGAAGCCGACCAGCCGCCGCGTCTCCTCGAGGAGCGGCTCGGAGACCGCCCGCGCCCGCGCCGCGCCGTCGGCCAGCACCCGGTCGATCTCCGCCGGGTCGTCCATCAGCCGCGCCATCTCCGCGCCGATCGGCGCCAGCACCGAGACCGCGACCTCCGCGAGCGCCGGCTTGAAGGCGCTGAAGCCCTGCCCGGCGAACTCGCCGAGCACATCCGCCACGCCGCGCCCGGTCAGCGCCGCGAAGATGCCGACGAGGTTCCTCGCCTCCGGCCGCTCGGCCAGCCCCTCCGCCGTCTCCGGCAGCGGCTCCGGATCGGTCTTCGCCTTGCGGATCTTCTGCGCGATGGTGTCGGCATCGTCGGTGAGGTTGATCCGGCTCATGTCGGAGGGGTCGGATTTCGACATCTTCTTGGAGCCGTCGCGCAGGCTCATCACCCGCGTCACCGTGCCCTCGATCAGCGGCTCGGGCAGCGGGAAGAAATCAGCCGCCCCGCCCGGCGCGCCGTAGTCGAGGTTGAACTTCGCCGCGGTGTCGCGGGCGAGCTCGAGATGCTGCTTCTGGTCGTCGCCGACCGGCACATGGGTTGCCTTGTAGAGCAGGATGTCGGCCGCCATCAGCGCCGGATAGGTGTAGAGCCCGGCCGAGGCGGCCTCGCGGTTCTTGCCCGCCTTGTCCTTGAACTGGGTCATCCGGTTCAGCCAGCCGATGCGGATCACGCAGGACAGGATCCAGGCGAGCTCGGCATGGCCCGGCACGGCGGACTGGTTGAACAGGATCGAGCGCTTCGGGTCGAGCCCGCAGGCGAGGAAGCTCGCGGTCACCAGCCGGGTGGCGCGGGTCAGCTCGGCCGGGTCCTGCCACTGCGTGATCGCATGCATGTCGACGACGCAGTAGATCGTCTCCATCCCCGAGCCCTGGAGCTCGTCGAAGCGCTTGACCGCGCCGAGATAGTTGCCGAGCGTCAGCTTGCCGGTCGGCTGCACGCCGGAGAACACGCGGGGCGTATGGGCTGGCATGGGCCTGCTCCCTCTTTTCGTCGGGGCCCTGTCTTGGCGCGCGGCCGGGGCGCAGTCAAGCCGGGGCCGCGGCAAAGCGGTCGCCGCACGAGGCAGGACTGGCGGCGGCGCCGGCAACCGACTATCTGGGGCGGATGAACATGCTTGATCGCGGTGTGACGCACCGCCCGGTGCATCCGCTGCTCTGGATCCTGCTCGGCGCCATGGTGCTGCCGGAGCTGCTGTTCGCCGCGGTCGATCTCGGCTATGTTGGCCGCGAGGCCGGGCGCGAGGCGGCCTATGTCCGTTTCGGCTTCTGGGACCCGGTCTTCGAGCATGCCCGGCAGGGCTACGGCTTTCCGCTCGAGCTGCTCTGGACGCCGGTGACGCATGCCTTCCTGCATGGCGGCTGGCTGCATCTGGCGATGAACGGCGCGGCCTTCCTCGGCCTCGGCCACCTGATCTCGCAGAGCGTCGGCATCCGCGCGCTGCTCTGGATCTTTCTCGGCACGGCGGCGGGCGGCGCGCTCGCCTACGGGCTGCTGGCGGATTTCCGCGGGCCGATGGTCGGCGCCTCGGGGGTGGTGTTCGGCTTCCTCGGCGTGGTGACCGCCTGGCAGGAGCGCTATCTGCGCCGCCGCGGGCTCGACCGCTCGCCGATCTGGGGGCGCATCCTCGGGCTGATCGCGATCAACGCGCTGCTGGATTTCGGCATGGGCGGCATGCTCGCCTGGCAGGCCCATCTCGGCGGCTTCGTCGCCGGCTGGATCATTGCGCAGCGGATCCGGCCACGTCCTCCGCGCGCACCATGGACGACACGGCAGCCTCTATCGGGTCGGGCCTGATCGGTTCGTCGAGCTCCTTGCCGCCGGGCAGGATCTCCACCGTCCAGGCGTTCTCGTCGCGCCCGAGCCGGTAGCCGATCTCGAACAGCGCCTGCATGTAGGCCGGGTCGAAGAGCTCGCGCTCCTCCAGCGAGAAGCTCTCCGGCACCGCCGTCACCTTCATGCCGAAGCCGGTCCGCCGCGCCTGGTCGGAGAGCGCGAAGATGTCCGAGCGGCCGCCGAACTTGATCATCGTGGAGATCGACCGGCTGGCGATGTGAAAGAGCCCGAGCGGCAGCGGGTCGTAGCTCGGCGTCAGCTTGGTGTTGCGGATGATGTACATGGTGCCGCGGCGGGCGAAGCGCGAGATGTCGCCCGGCAGGTTCTCGATCCGCGTGGTGCGCGGCAGGAAGAACAGCTGGTTGGTGACGCCGCCATCGACATGCAGCTCGCTGTACTGCTCGCCGTTCGCCTCCACGGTGAAGAACTGCGGCGAGAAGGCGCCGGGGATCGAGGCCGAGGCGATCATGATCTTGGTGATCAGGTCGGCGGTCTTGCCGGGCCGGTCGCGGCCGAGCCAGGCGATGCGGCTGACCCGCCAGTAGACCGGGGCCTGCGCGTCGAGATTGGTGGTGCCGATCAGCAGGCGCCGGCCGCGGGCATGTTCCTCGGCGAGGCGCCGGACCATGTCGTTGGTGATCAGGCCGCGCAGCTTCTGCCGGAGCTTGGAGTTGTCCACCAGCCCGACGCCGTCGAGCACCCCGCGCAGCAGCGTGACGGTGACCAGCGTGTCGGTCGAGTTCTCCACGGTGAAGCTGCGCAGCGCGTCATCGTATTCCGGCCCGAGAAAGGCGAAGGGCGCGATCAGCGCGCCGGCCGAGATGCCGGTGACCACGGTGAACTCGGGCCGCGTGCCGGCCGCGGTCCAGCCCACCAGGAGCCCGGCGCCGAACGGCCCGTCGGAGCCGCCGCCCGAGAGGATCAGCGTGTCGAGCCGGTTGTCGTTGGGCATCGCGCCCTCGGCGCGGCGGCGGGCGCGGATCTGCCGGATGAACTCGTCGAGCCGTTCGCGGCCGTCGGCGATCGGGGTGTCGCCCCAGTCGCGGGCGCCGGGATAGCCGGGGATCTCGGCGCTGCGGTAGAGCTCCCGGGGCGGCGCCGGCAGGTTGCGCACGCCGGTGCATCCGGCAAGCACCAGCGCCACCATCAGGATACTTGCGAGCCTCAGCATCAGGACCTCCGCTTGCGCCGCACGGCGTCGCGCAGATCCGCGCGCGTCACCGCTCCGAGTGCCAGCGCCAGCCCGCCATAGGCGCCGAGGCCGAGGCAGACCAGCGCAACCGTCAGCGCCGCCGGAAGCCCCGGCAGCACCGCCTCGCCCGCCGCCGCGCCGGCCAGCAGCACCGCGCCCATGCCGAGCGCGGCGAGCCCGATTCGCGGCAGCCGCCGGGCAAAGCGCGCATCCGGCGCGAGCTCCGCCCCGACCCGCCGGGCGCCGCGCCAGAGCAGCCAGAGATTGGCCCAGGCCGCCAGCGTGGTGCCGAGCGGAGCAGCAAGATAACCGATCACGCCGGCAAGGCCCACAGCCACGACCGCGTTGACCGCCATCGCGACGATGGCGAAACGCAGCGGCGTCGCGGTGTCCTCCCGCGCGAAATAGACCGGCTGGACGACCTTCTGCAGCACGAAGGCGGGCAGGCCGAGGGTGTAGATCACCAGCGCCGCGGCGGTAGCGGCGGTGTCGGCCGGGCCGAAGGCGCCGCGCTCGAACAGCAGCGCGGTGATCGGGGCCGGGATCGCGACGAGCGCAACCGTGGCCGGCAGCGTCAGGAAGAGCGCGAACTCCGCCGCCCGGCTCACCGCGTGCTGCGCGCCGGGGGCGTCGTCGGCGCGCAGGCGCCGCGCGAGCTCCGGCAGCAGCACCACGCCGACCGCGACGCCGACCACGCCGAGCGGCAGCTGGTAGATCCGGTCGGCCAGCCAGAGCCAGGCCACCGAGCCCTCGAAATAGCTCGCGACCTGCCGCCCCACCACGAGGTTGATCTGCATCACCCCGGCGGCCAGCGCCGCCGGCAGCGCGATCACCGCGAGGCGCCGGAGGCCCGGGGTCAGCCGCGGCCGGCGCAGCGCGATCCGCATCCCGGCGCGCGAGGCGGCGAACCAGACCAGCGCGAGCTGTCCGATCCCGGCGAGGATCACCCCCCAGCTCAGGATCGTGCCGGCCAGCGGGGTGCCGCCGGCATCCACCCCCGGCAGCCCGGCAAGCAGCAGCGCCGCGATCAACACGAGGTTGAGCACCACCGGCGCGGCGGCGGCGGCGGCGAAGCGCCCGAGCGCGTTCAGCACCCCCGAGACCAGCGCCGCCAGCGAGATGAACACGATGTAGGGGAAGACGATCCGCCCGAACTCCACCGTCAGCGCAAAGCGCGCGTCGCCGGCGAAGCCGCTGGCCAGCAGCAGCACCATGGCCGGCATGGCGATCTGCGCCGCCAGCGTGAACACCACCAGAAGGCTCGCGAGCCCGGCGAAGGCGGCCTCGGCGAAGGCGCGGGCCTCCTCCGGCCCCTCGCCCTCGAGGCGCTTGGCGAAGAGCGGCACGAAGGCGGTGTTGAAGGCGCCCTCGGCGAACAGCCGGCGGAACATGTTGGGCAGCGTGAAGGCGACGAAGAAGGCCTCCGCCACCGGCCCGGCGCCGAGGCTGGCGGCGATCAGGATGTCGCGCAGGAAGCCGAGCACGCGGCTCGCCATGGTCCAGGCCCCGACGGTGGCGAAGCCGGCGACAAGCCGCACCGGGCGGGCGATCATGCGCGCGTCACCTGCCGCGCCGCGCCGGGGAAGCGCCCTGCCCCCCATGCTCGGGGTCGATCGCCTCGATGGCGGCGGCGAGCCGCTCCTCGATCAGCCGCTGCTTGGCCTCGCCGCGGATCTTCAGCCCGAAGAGGTCCTTCACGTAGAAGACATCCACCGCATGCTCGCCATAGGTGGCGATGATCGCCGAGAAGATGTTGAGGTTGAGCGCCGCCAGGGTCCGGGTCAGCGCGTGCAGCAGGCCGAGCCGGTCGCGCGCGTTGACCTCGATGATGGTGTAGAGCTCGGAGCCGTCATTGTCGAAATGGATGCGGGTCGGCACCGTGAATGAGAGCTCGCGCGGGCGCACCCGCTCCTTCTCGCGGATCGCCTCGCGGGCCACCAGCTTGCCGCCGAGGATGCGGTCGATATGGCGCTTCAGCCGGTCGAAGCGCATCGGGTCGAAGGGGTGGCCCTCGTCGTCCTGGATCCAGAAGGTCGAGCAGGCCATGCCGTCGGAGGTGGTGTAGGTGCGCGCGTCCTTCACATCCGCCCCGGCCAGCGCGAAGGCCCCGGCCATGCGCGAGAAGATGCCCGGATGGTCGGCCATGTAGAGGCAGGCCTTGGTCGCGTCGCGGCTCTCGTCGGCCATCAGGCGGCTCTTGATCGGCGGCTCGGCGGGCTCGCGGGCCATCTCGGCGAAGATCCGCTGGGTCTCGGTGTCGAGCCCGAGCCAGTAGTGCGGATAGTGCCGGCCGAGCTCGCGCTCGCGCGCCTCCGGCGTCCAGTCGGACAGCGCCTCGGCCACCGCCGCGCGGGCCTCGTCGATCCGGTGCTGGCGCGAGCGGACGTCGAAGCTGCCGGTCAGCAGGTCGCGGGTCTCCCAGTAGAGGCTGCGCAGCAGCTGCGCCTTCCAGTTGTTCCAGACATTCGGCCCGACGCCGCGGATGTCGCAGACCGTGAGCACCAGCAGCAGGCGCAGCCGCTCCGGGCTCTGCACCAGGTTGGCGAAGTCGCGCACCGTCACCGGGTCGGCGATGTCGCGCTTCTGCGCGGTGTCGGACATCAGCAGGTGGTGGCGCACCAGCCAGACCACGGTCTCGGTCTCCGCCTCGGTGAGGCCGAGGCGCGGGCAGACCTGCGCCGCGATCTCGGCGCCGAGCTCCGAATGGTCCTGCCGCGTGCCCTTGCCGATGTCGTGCAGCAGCAGCGCGACATAGAGCACCCGGCGGTTGAGCTTGGCCTTGAGGATCTCCGAGGCCACCGGATGCGCCTCGCGCGCCTCCAGCCGGTCGATCTCGTTCAACACCCCGATGCAGCGGATGATGTGCTCGTCCACCGTGTAGTGGTGGTACATGTTGAACTGCATCATCGCCACGATGCGCCCGAATTCCGGCAGGAAGCGGCCGAGCACGTCGGTCTCGTTGAGAAGCCGCAGCAGCCATTCGGAATGGAGCCGGTCGGTCAGCATCTCGAGGAAGATGCGGTTGGCCTCCGGGTCCTGGCGCATGGCCTCGTCGATCAGGTCGAGGTTCTGGGTGACGAGGCGCATCGCCTGCGGGTGGATGCGGGCATCGAGCCTTGCGGCCTCGTGGAACAGCCGCAGCAGGTTCACCGGGTCCTCGGCAAACACCTCGTCGTCGCGCACCGTGAGCCGCCCCTCGGAGATCCGGAACGGCCCCTGCACCCCGGCATCCGGCGCGAAGGAGAGGCTGCGCAGCAGCAGCGAGAGCCGCGGCGGCTTCTTGGCGTGCTGCGCCTCGAGGGCGGCCGAGAAGATCCGCGTCAGGTCGCCGACATTCTTGGCATGGCGGAAGTAGCAATGCATGAAATGCTCGACCGCCTGGCGCCCGTTGCTCTCGGCGAAGCCCATGCGCTCGGCGATCTCGACCTGCCGGTCGAAGGTGAGCTGGTCCTGCGCGCGGCCGGCGAGGTCGTGCAGGTGGCAGCGCACCGCCCAGATGAACTTCGAGGCGTCGGCGAAGCGCTGCACCTCCTCGCGCAGGAAGATGCCGCGCGAGACGAGATCCCAGGCGGTCTCGCAGCGGTGCAGGTATTTCGAGACCCAGTGCAGCGTCTGCAGGTCGCGCAGCCCGCCCTTGCCCTCCTTGATGTTGGGCTCGAGCAGGTAGCGCGAGCCGCCATGGCGCTCGTGCCGGCCGTCGCGCTCGGCGAGCTTGGCCTCGACGAACTCCGCCCCGGTGCGGGAGAAGAGATCGTCCCAGAGCTTCTCCTCGAGGGTCTCGTAGGGGCCGCGGTCGCCGGCGATGAAGCGCATCTCCAGGAGCGAGGTGCGGATCGTCAGGTCCTCGCGCGCATAGCGCATGCAGTCGGCCACCGAGCGCACCGACTGGCCGACCTTCAGCCGCAGGTCCCAGAGCAGGTAGAGCGTGCTCTCCACAACGCTCTCGGACCAGGCGGTGGCCTTGTAGGGAAACAGGAACAGCAGGTCGACATCCGAGAACGCCGCCATCTCGCCGCGGCCATAGCCGCCGACGGCGACCACAGCGAGGTGCTCGCCGGTGGTGCGGATCGGCGCATCGTGCAGCCAGCGCTGGCAGACATGCACCGCCCCCTGCACCACCACGTCGGTGACATGGGCATAGCTGCGCGCGACCCGCAGGCCGGCCGCCGGATGCGCCAGCAGCGCGGCGCGGACCCGCTCGCGCCCGGTGGCCAGTGTCTCGGACAGCAGCGCCAGCACCGCCGGGCGCAGCGCGTCGGGCTCGGGATGCGCCCCGGCCAGCCGGTCGATCTCGGCGATCACGGCGGGGCCGTCGGCAAGCGTCTCGGCCGGGGCCACCAGATGGGCGAGGCCCGCGGCGGTGCGTGTCGCCATGTCGCGCTTGTCGATCCCGGCGGCGAAGGCCTCGGGGGCGTGGTTCATGCGCGCCTCACGAGCCGGCACCGATGGCCAGCGGCGCGGGGTCGCGGGTGACGAAGCGGCCGGCGCTCACCTCGAGAATCGCCATGGCGTGCTCGCTGGTGCCGTCGGGCAGGATGCGCAGCGGGCCGAGCGTGCCGCGGAAGCCCTGCGGCCGCACGATCCGCGCGGCCGAGAAGGGATCGTCACGGCCCTCGGCGGCGGCGCTGGCGAGCAGCTGCCCGGCGACCTGCACCGCGGTGTGGCCGAGGGTGGCGAGCAGCGGCGGCTCCTCGCCGAAGCGGTCGCGATAGCGCCCGGCGAAGCGGGCGAAGGCATCCGGGTCCGGCGCCGGGAACCAGCCGCCCTGCAGCGAGGGCTCCTGCAGGGTGGCGCGGCTGTTCCACTGGCCGAGGCCGACATACTGCACCCGCTGCGGGTCGAGCCCGTGATAGTTGACGAAGCTCGCCACCGCCTGCAGCTCCTTGCCGCCGGCGGGCAGGAACACCGAGGTGGCGCCGAGCTCGCGCGCCGCCTGCGCGAAGGGCCGGGAGTTCTCCTCGATGCTCTTGAAGCTGCGCTCGTAGTCGCCGACCGCGGTGATCTGCACGCCGGGCACCGACTGCGCCCCGCGCACCGCGGCCTCGCCGTAATCGTTGCCAGGGTAGAACACCGCCACGTCGCGCCGGCCCTGCGCCGCGGCATAGGAGAGCACGCGCCGGGCCTCGGCCTCCGGGCTGTAGCCGATCAGGCTGACCGGGTCGCCGGCCACCGCGGTGATCGTGGAAAACGAGATCACCTTGCGGTCGGAGGCGGCGGCGACGGCGCCCACCGCCTCGGTATTGGCGGCGAAGAGCGGCCCGAGGAAGAGGTCCGCCCCCTCGCGCAGCGCCTGCTCGGCGACGGCGCGGGCGGTCTGCGGCTGGCCGCCGGTGTTGTAGACGCGCAGCGAGATGTTCGGGTTACGCAGATCCTCGAGGCCGAGCTGCGCGGCGTTGGCGATGGCGCGGCCGAGCCGCGCGGCGCCCTCGGCGCTGGCGGTCTGCGGCACCAGCAGCGCCAGCGTCACCGGGCTGCCGGGGGCGATGCGGTGCCCCTCGGGCGCCGGCGCGACCGCCCGGCCGCCGCTGCCGCCGCCGCTGAAGCCCGAGGCCACCGGCTGCGGCTCCGGGCCGCTGGCACAGGCCGAGACGAGGAACGCGCAGGCGGCCGCCAGAAGGTGCAACCGGCTCCGGGCTTTTGACAAACAGGCGCGCATGAGGTCCCCTCTCCCTGCCCGGCGGGGTGGTGACGCCCCCGCCTTCATTCTTTCACGAAGCGGAAACTAGGAGCATGCGCGAGGAAAGTAAACGGACTGACCCCCCGACATTGGCCCCCGCCGGGGCTCCTGTCGCGGCCGGGTCACTCGCGCCGGGGCTCTACCTGGTCGCGACGCCGATCGGCAATGCCGCCGACATCTCGCTGCGCGCGCTGGACATTCTGGCGCGGGCCGAGGTGCTGGCCGCCGAGGACACGCGCCGCACCCGCAAGCTGATGCAGATCCACGGCATCGCCCTCGGGGAACGGCCGATCGTCAGCTATCACGACCAGAACGGCCCGGCCCGGCGGCCGCAGATCATGGGCTGGCTGGCCGAGGGCCGCTCGGTCGCCTACTGCTCCGATGCCGGCACGCCGCTGGTCGCCGATCCGGGCTACCGGCTGGCCGAGGCGGCGCTGGCGGCCGGGCACGGGCTCACCGCGGTGCCGGGGGCGAGCGCGGTGCTGGCGGCGCTCAGCGTCTCCGGGCTGCCGAGCGACCGGTTCCTGTTCGCCGGCTTCCTGCCGCCGAAGGCCGGCGCCCGGCGCGCCGCGCTGGCCGAGCTCGCCGCGGTGCCGGCGACGCTGGTGTTCTACGAAAGCCCGCGCCGGCTCGGCGCCGCGCTGGCCGAGATGGCCGAGGTGCTGGGCGCCCGCCCGGCGGCGGTGGCGCGCGAGCTCACCAAGCTGCACGAGGAGGTGGTGCGCGGCGCCCTGCCCGATCTCGCCGCACGCTATGCGGCAGCGGACCCGCGCGGCGAGATCGTCGTGGTGATCGGCCCGCCGGACCGCGCGGCCCAAGCGGCCGAGGCGGCGCTCTCGCTCGACGGCGCGCTGGCCGAGGCGATGGCGCACGCCAGCCTGAAGGACGCGGTGAAGCAGACCGCCGAGCGCCTCGGGCTGCCGCGCAAGCAGGTCTATGCCCGCGCCCTCGAGCTCGGCCGCGAGGACTGAGCGGTGACGGACGGGCGGCGCTTCCATGCCGGGCTGGCGGCGGAGGAGATCGCCGCCGCCCGCTATGCGGCCGAGGGCGGCGAGGTGCTGGCCAGCCGCTGGCGCGTGCCGGAGGGCGAGATCGACCTCGTGGTGCGGCTCGGCACGCTCACCGTCTTCGTCGAGGTCAAGCAGCGCCGCCGGTCCGGCCCGGACAGCCCGGTCAGCCCGCGGCAATGGGCCCGCATCGCCGCTGCCGCGAGCCGCTGGATCGCCGCGCATCCCGATCCTGCGGTCACCGGCTACCGCTTCGACGCGGCGCTGATCGACGGCGCCGGCCGGCTCGAGCTCGTCGCCGATGCCTGGCGGCCCGGCGGCGGCTGAGGCGCGGCGTCCGCGCATCGGGCCTGCCGCGGGCGAAGGGGGGCACGGCGGCGCAGCCCGGGCCGACGGCAGCAGGGTGGGCGGGGCCCGCGGCAGGCCCGATGCGCGGCCGCACTGGCGATTCGCGGCCGATCCGTGTATCCTCGGCGCATCAGGGCGCCGCCGAGAGCGCCCCAGCTACGAGGCAGAGCAGATGATCAAGCGAATGAAGGCGCCGGCCTGGCTTGCCGGCGGAGCGGTTCTCGCCGTGGCCGCGGGCTGCGCCCCGGTGGTTCCGGTGATCGGCGGCAGCGCGGTGCTGGGCACCGCCGTCTTCGAGGAGCGCACCACGCTGGCCGCGCTCAACGACACCGATATCGAGCTCGGCATCGCCAACCGGCTCGGCAACCATTCCGGCGAGCTCTACCGCGACGTCTTCGTCGACGTCACCGAGGGCGCCGTGGTGCTGACCGGCTCGGTGCCGCGGCCCGAGGACCGGGTCGCCGCCACCGAGGCGGCCTGGGCGACGCCGGGCGTGGTCTCGGTCGAGGATGCGCTCGAGGTCGCCGGCGACGGCGGCACCAACGCCTATTTCGGCGATGTCTCGATCTCCAACCGGCTGCGCTTCGTGCTGCTGACCGATCCGGACATCCGCTCGATCAACTACAACGTGACCACGGTGGACCGCACTGTCCACTTGACCGGGCTGGCGCGCTCGGCCAAGGAGCTTCAGCGCGTCATCGACCACGCCCGCGAGGTCGAGGGCGTGCGCCGTGTCGTCAGCCATGTGCTGACCATCGACGACCCCCGCCGCGTGGCCCGCATCGCCCGCGGCGGCTGAACGCCCGGCCTCGTTCTGCCGGCGCGACAGGACGAGGAAAGGACCGCGCCATGGCACTCGACGTCGCCATCCAGATGGACCCGATCGAGGCGGTGGACATCCGCGCCGACAGCACCTTCCGCCTGGCGCTCGAGGCGCAGGCGCGGGGTCACCGGCTGTTCTACTACCTGGTGCCGGACCTGGCCTGGGAGGCCGGGCGCGTGCTCGCCACCGGCCATGCCATCGAGGTCCGCGCCGAGGCCGGCAACCATGTCGGCTTCGGCCCGCGCGAGCGGCGCGACCTCGCCGAGGCGGATGTGGTGCTGCTGCGCCAGGACCCGCCCTTCGATATGTCCTACATCACCAACACCCATCTGCTCGAGCGCATCCATCCGAAGACCCTGGTGGTCAACGACCCGTTCTGGGTGCGCAACTCGCCCGAGAAGCTGCTGGTGCTCGACTTCCTCGACCTGATGCCGCCGACCATGGTGGCGCGCTCGCTCGAGGAGATCCGCCGGTTCCGCGCCGAGCATGGCGACATCGTGGTCAAGCCGCTCTACGGCAATGGCGGCGCCGGGGTGTTCCGGCTGCGGCCCGAGGACGGCAACCTCGCCTCGCTGCACGAGATGTTCTCGATGCAGAGCCGCGAGCCGCTGATGGTGCAGAAGTTCCTGCCCGACGTCGCCGCCGGCGACAAGCGGGTGATCCTCGTCGACGGCGAGGTGGTGGGCGCGATCAACCGGGTGCCGCAGCCCGGCGAGACGCGCTCCAACATGCATGTCGGCGGGCGGCCGGAGAAGGTGGCGCTGAGCGACCGCGACCGCGAGATCTGCGCCCGCCTCGGCCCGGTGCTGAAGGAGCGCGGGCTGATCTTCACCGGCATCGACGTGATCGGCCCCTGGCTGACCGAGATCAACGTCACCTCGCCGACCGGCATCCAGGAGATGGAGCGCTTCGACGGCACCAATGTCGCGGGGCTGATCTGGGATGCGATCGAGGCCCGGCGCTGAGCCGGCCGCGGGGCTGAGCCGGGGGGGCGGGCGATGGCGCTGAGGCTGCCGCGGGCGGTGCTCGATCTGGCGCTGCGTCTCCTCGTCAAGCGCTCGCTGGCGCGGCAGGACAGCCCGGTCGCGCTGCGCGCCAATTTCGAGCGCAGCGCCGGGCGGCTGTTCCGCCTGCCGAAGGGCACCGCGACCGCGCCGCTGGCGCTGGCCGCCGGCGGGCGCGCGGTGCCGGCGCTGCGCGTGGCCGCCGCCGGGGTCTCGGAGGCCCGCGTGCTGCTCTATCTGCATGGAGGGGCCTATCTCGCCGGCTCGCCGTGCACCCATGCCCATCTCGCGGCGCATCTCGGGGCGCGGGCCGGGGCGGTGGCGGTGCTGCCGGATTATCGCCTCGCGCCCGAGCACCCGTTCCCGGCGGCGCCCGAGGATGCGCTCACCGCCTATCGCGCGCTGCTCGAGGCCGGCACCCCGGCGGCGCGCATCGCCGTGGCGGGCGACAGCGCCGGCGGCGGGCTGGCGGCGGCGCTGCTGCTCGCCGCCGGCCGCGCCGGCCTGCCGCAGCCCGCCGCGCTCGTCGCCTTCTCGCCCTGGGCCGACATGACGATGCGCGGGGCGAGCCTTGCCGAGAACGCCCGCACCGATGCCATGCTGCCGGCGCACCGGATGGCCGAGGTGGTGGCGATGATCCTGCAGGGCGCGGACCCGGCGGACCCGCTGGCCTCGCCGGCGCTGGCGGCGTTCGAGGCGCCGCCGCCGGCCTGGATCTCGGCGAGCCGGCGCGAGATCGTGCGCGACGATGCGACGGCGCTGGCCGAGCGCCTGCGCGCGGCGGGGGGCGCGGTCACGCTGCGGATCGAGCCGGAGGCGCCGCATGCCTGGCCGGCCTTTGTCGGGCTGCTCGCGGCGGCCGACCGGACCGTGGCGGAGGCCGGCGGCTTCCTCGCGGAGCGGCTGGCCTGAGCCTGCCTCAGCGCAGCGCGCGGCGCATCCGGCGGTGCGGCAGCCCGGCATCGAGAAACTCCGGCCCCTCGGCCACGAAGCCGAGCCGCTCGTAGAAGGCGAGCGCATGGGTCTGGCTCTCGAGCCAGGCCTCGGAGACCGCGGGATCGGCGGCGAGCTCGGCCAGGATCGCCTGCATCAGCGCCGCCCCGATGCCGGTGCCGCGGGCCTCCGCCGCCACCGCGACGCGCTGGATCTTGGCCCGGCCATCGGCCAGCCTGACCCGTGCGGTGGCCACCGGCGCGCCGCCGAGAAACACCAGCCAGTGCCGGCAGCTTGGGTCCTCGCCGTCGATCTCCAGCGCCTTCGGCACCCTCTGTTCCTCGACGAAGACGCGGTGGCGGATCTCGGTGCAGAGCGCGCCCTCGGTCGCCCAGTCGGCGCGGCGGATCTGCGGCCGCGCCGCCTTCTCGGCGATCCCCGAGGTGCCCTCGCGCCGCGCCAGCTCGGCCAGCACGTCGTCGAGCGAGACGTCGCGCGCCGCCAGCATCACCAGCAGGTGATAGAGCACGTCCGCCGCCTCGGCGGTGAGCTTCGCCCGGTCTCCCTTCACCGCCTCGATGATCGCCTCGATGGCCTCCTCGCCGAACTTCTCGGCGCATTTCTCCGGCCCCCTGGAGAACAGCCGCGCGGTGTGCGAGCTCTCCGGGTCGGCGCCCCGGCGCGCCGCGACGGTCCTCGCCAGCCGCCCGAGCACGCCGCCCTGCCCCATGACGCTCACAGCCGCACCGGGATGCCGGCCGCGGCCATGTGCTGCTTGGCCTCGCGGATCGAGTGCTCGCCGAAATGGAAGATCGAGGCCGCCAGCACCGCCGAGGCATGGCCCTCGCGCACCCCCTCGACGAGATGGTCGAGCGTGCCGACGCCGCCCGAGGCGATCACCGGGATGCCGACGGCGCGCGAGACCGCCCGGGTGAGCGGGATGTTGAAGCCGGCGCGGGTGCCGTCGCGGTCCATCGAGGTCAGCAGGATCTCGCCGGCCCCGCGCGCCTCCATCTCGCGCGCGAAGTCGAGCGCGTCGATGCCGGTGGCCTCGCGCCCGCCATGGGTGAAGATCTCGAAGCCGGAGGGCGTCGCGCCGGTGGATTTCGCGTCGATCGCCACGGTGATGCACTGGCTGCCGACCTTCTCCGCCGCGCGGGCGACGAAATCCGGGTCGCGCACCGCGGCGGTGTTGATCGAGACCTTGTCGGCCCCGGCCAGCAGCAGCGCGCGGATGTCCTCCAGCGTGCGCACCCCGCCGCCCACCGTCAGCGGCATGAAGCAGTGCTCGGCGGTGCGCTGCACCACGTCGAGCAGGATGCCGCGCTTCTCGTGGCTCGCGGTGATGTCGAGGAAGCAGAGCTCGTCGGCCCCGGCGGCGTCGTAGATCTGCGCCTGCTCGACCGGGTCGCCGGCATCGCGCAGGCCGACGAAGTTGACGCCCTTCACCACCCGGCCGTCCTTCACGTCGAGGCAGGGGATCACGCGGGTCTTGAGCATCGGGCCGGTCCTCTCTCGCTCCGCGCGGGGGCGCGCATCTCGTCTGGCGCGGGGGCCGCGCAACGCGTGCGGGCGCGGCGGCCGCGCACGGGGTCGTGATAGTCGCCCGGCAGGCGGCGTGCAAGAAGTGGCACCGCCGGCCCGCGGGCGCTATGGTCCCGCGGGAGCCCAGACACCCCGTGCAACCCGAAGGAGACCCCATGCGCCGCATCGCCCTCGCCGCCTCGATCCTCGCCCTCGGCCTCGCCGCCCTGCCCGCCGCCGCCGCCGAGACCTTCGTGCGCAAGACCAGCCCGCATACGGTGGAGGTCACCATCGACCGCCTCGCCGCGGCGGTGGAGAAGGCCGGCGCCAGGGTCTTCGCCCGGATCAACCATGCCGAGGGCGCCGCCCGCGCCGGCATGACGCTCCGCCCGACCACCACGCTGCTCTTCGGCAACCCGCTGATCGGCACGCCGATGATGCAGGCCAACGGCGCCATCGGGCTCGACCTGCCGCTGCGCGTCGTCGCCTATCGCGATGCCGAAGACGTGGTGCACGTGGTCTACCGCGACGTGCGGCTGATGGCGGCGGAATACGAGGTCGACGTGCCGACGGTGGCCAAGGCCGCGGGCGCGCTCGACAAGCTCACGGACGCGGCGATCGCGGCGGAATGACGCCGCGGCGGCGGAGCAGCCAGAGCGCCAGCTCCGCCGCCCCCCAGAGCGCCGCCAGCGCCAGCGCCAGCGGCCCGGTCAGCAGCACCCCCCAGGCCGCGAAGAGCCCGAGATGCGTCATCGCCGCGCCGATGTCGCGGCCGAGGATGCGGCACGGGTTCACCCCCGCCTCGGTGATCGTGCAGTCGCCGATCGCCGCCAGCGGGGCCAGCACGATCAGGCTCAGCCAGGGCGAGACGGCGACGACGAGCAGCAGCCCCGCCACCCGCCAGCGCCAGCGCCGGCTCATGCCGCGTCGTCGGGGCCGTCCAGCAGCGCCACCGCCTCGGCGAGGTCGATCCGCCCGTCATAGAGCGCGCGGCCCGAGATCACCCCGTCGAGCGGCGCGCCGCAGGCCTTCAGCGCGCGCAGGTCGTCGAGCGAGGAGACCCCGCCCGAGGCGATCACCGGGATCGAGACCGCCCGCGCCAGCGCCGCGGTGGCGGCCAGGTTGGGGCCCTGCATGGCGCCGTCGCGGTCGATGTCGGTATAGATGATCGCCGCGACCCCGGCATCCTCGAAGCGTTTCGCGAGCTCGACCGCCTCGATCTCGGTCGCCTCGGCCCAGCCGGCCACCGCGACGCGGCCGCCGCGGGCGTCGATCCCCACCGCCACGCGGCCCGGATGCGCCGCCGCCGCGGCGCGCACGAAATCCGGGTCCCGCACCGCCGCGGTGCCGAGGATCGCCCGGCGCAGCCCGCGCTCCAGCCAGTGCTCCAGCACCGCCCGGTCGCGGATGCCGCCGCCGAGCTGCACCGGCACCGTCACCGCATCGAGGATCGCGTCCACCGCCGCGCCGTTCACCGGCCGCCCGGCGAAGGCGCCGTTGAGATCGACGATGTGCAGCCAGCGGCAGCCGGCCTCGGCAAAGGCGCGGGCCTGGGCGCCGGGGTCCTCGCTGAACACCGTGGCGGCCGCCATGTCGCCGCGCAGGAGCCGCACGCAGGCCCCGTCCTTGAGATCGATCGCCGGGTAGAGGTTCATCGCCGCCTGTCCTTCCGCGCATCCGTGAGCCGCCCACCCCGCGACCGGAGACCAGCCCCCGGGGGGCGCGGCCACGGGGGCGGGGCGACGGGGTGGGCGGGTGGGCGTCGGCCCGGCCCCGTGCCCGCACCCCGGGGGCGCCCTCTTAGCCTGCGCCCGGCCGCCGGAAAAGCCCCCTGCCCGGGCCGGCCTCAGCCGCCGGGCGCCGGGGCGTGCAGCGCCAGCCGGTCGATCCGCGCCTCGATCTCGGCCAGCATCGCGCGATAGGCGGCGCTCTCGACATCGCCGAAGCGGGTCTCGAACTCCGCCCGCGACAGCTTCGGCGGGATGCCCGCGAAGCCGGGGATCACCGCCGCCTCGCCGTCCAGCCGGGCGATCAGCGCCGGCCAGTCGGCGCGCGGCGCCGCCATCATCGTCGCGGCGAAGCGGATGCCCGAGCTGTTCGCCACGATATCGGTGAAATCGAAGCCGCCGGTGCGCCGCGCCGCGTCGAAGAGCTCCTTGAACTCGCCGATGGTGAAGCTGACATGGATCGTGCTCGCCGCCTTGATCGCCGCCGCGGTGATGAAATGGCGCCGCGTGTCGATGCGCCCGGCCAGGCTGATGCCGTCGCAGCTCCGGGTCCAGCTGCGGCCGTCCTCCGGCACGATGCCCTCGGCCAGCCGCCCGACCACCAGGCGGAACTCCTTGGCGCCGCAGAACTTGGTCAGCGCGAACAGCGCCGCGGTGAAGCCATGCGCCTCGCGCCCCGGCGGCGCGGTCGCCAGCACGCGCTCGGCGGCGAAGCGCAGCAGCGGCACCAGCGAGCCGCTGTCCGGCAGCCGCCCGTCGTCCACCGCGTCGCGCAGCGCGACGTAATGCGCCTGGATCTCCGCCCCGGTCGGCATCTCCTCGCCGCGCAGCAGCGCCGAGACCCGCCGGGTCAGCCCGCGCCGCATGTCGCCGTCCATGCGCAGCGCCATCTGCAGCGTGTCCTCGCCGATCGCCAGCTCCGGCACCGCGGCCAGCATGGTCTGCCCGGCATCGCCGCCGAGCACCAGGTCGGCCAGCGCCGCGCCGACCCGGAGCGTGAAGGCCGGCGGCAGCGCCAGCGCCCCGAGCCGCACCCGCTCGAGCCGCGGGCCGGCGCCGAACTCCGGCACCACCGCCTCGGCATTGAGCCATCCGAGCCCCGCCGGCAGCGGCCAGGAGAGCGCCAGCTGCAGCGCCCGCCCGCCGCCCGCCGCGGCGCGGATGCGCGCCTCGCCGCGCAGGCCCGGCACCAGCCGCGCGCCGAAGGCCATGGCGCCGTTCACCTCGCCGAGGCCGACCTGCAGCCGCGGATCGGCATCCGGGTTCTCGGTCACCGCGCGCAGCCGGCGCACCAGCGCCCGCGCGGCATGGGCGTCCTCCGGCGTCGCCTCGGTGGGCACGGGCACCAGCGGCGCCGGCTCCACCATCGCCGCGGCGAGCCAGACCGGCACCGCGACGAGCGCCAGCAGCAGCAGCCGGCCAAGCCATCTCAGCATCGCGCCCTCCCTCGACAAGCCTGCGCGCGCGACCCTATCCCCGGCGCGCGCCGCCGGCCAGTGCCTTCGCCGCTGCACCCGCCACCGCGGCCCCCCGTGCCCCGCCCGGCCGCGCCATCGCCGCGGGCCGGCGGGGTGGGCGGGCGGGCGCCGGCCCGCGGCGATGGCGCGGCCGGGCGGGGCGCCGCCCCGGCAATGGCGCAGGGATCGCTGGATCGCCGGCCCGGCCCGTGCCACAACCGGCCGACCCCGCCACCTGCGAGCGACGGACCCGCCCGATGCGATCCCACCCCCTCCACGGCCTCGCGCTGGCCACCGCCGGCGCGCTGCTGCTCACGCCGGATGCGCTGTTCATGCGGCTCTCCGGCATGGATGGCAGCCAGATGGTGGCCTGGCGCGGGCTGCTGATGGGCGGCGCGCTGCTGCTGGCCTGGCCGCTCGTCGCCGGGCCGCGGCTCGGCGCCGAGCTCCGCGCGCTGGCGGCGCCGATCTGCGCCGTGGTGATCCTCTGCCAGGCGGGCAACTCGCTGCTGTTCAGCTATGGCATCGCCAATGCGCCGGTGGCGGTGGTGCTGTTCGGCGTCGCCACGGTGCCGGTGTTCTCGGCGCTGCTGGCGCGGCTGATCGCCGGCGAGCCGACCAGCCCGGCGACCTGGATCGCCATCGCCGCGGTGCTCTCGGGCATCGCGCTGGCGGTGCTCGGCGGCGCCGAGGGCGGCCTTGCGCTCGACCTCGCCGCCCTCACCGGCGCCGCCGCGGGGCTCGGCGTGGCGCTGGCGCTGGCCTTCGGCTTCGTGGTGATGCGCCATGCCCGCGGCATCCCGATCCTGCCGGTGATCGGGCTCGGCGCGCTCTGCTCCGGGCTGATCGGGCTGGCGCTGGCCGGGCCGGCGGCGCTGCTCGAGGGCGAGGTCTGGGCGATCGCGGTGAGCGGCGCGGTGATCCTGCCGGTGTCGTTCTTCGCGCTGACCGCGGCGACCCGGCACACCCATGCCTCCAATGTCAGCCTGCTGATGCTGCTCGAGACGGTGCTCGGCCCGGTCTGGGTCTGGCTCGGCACCGGCGAGGCGCCGACCTGGCCGATGCTCGCCGGCGGCGCCATCGTGGTCGGCAGCCTGACGCTCTATCTGCTGCACCTGCGCCGCGCGGCGCGCCGGGCCTGAGCGGGGAGTTGTCGCGCCGCCCCGCCGCGGCTAGGCTCGGAGCCATGCCCAATCTTCCGGACGACCCGCCCCTCGACATTCCGCCCATCCGGCTGCGCTCCGGCACCGTCATGCCCGGCATCGGCTTCGGCACCTGGCGGATCGGCGAGAGCCGGTCTCAGGCCGAGGCCGAGCTTGCCGCCCTGCGCCATGCGCTGGCCCGCGGCTTCCGCCATTTCGACACCGCGGAGATGTATGGCGAAGGCGGCAGCGAGACGCTGCTCGGCCAGGCGATCGCCGGCTGGCCGCGCGAGGCGCTCTTCATCACCTCGAAATTCTACCCCCACCATGCCCGCGCCGACCAGATGGAGCGGGCCTGCGAGCGCTCGCTGAGGCGGCTCGGGATCGAGTGCCTCGACCTCTACCTGCTGCACTGGCCGGGCAGCACGCCGCTCGAGGAGACGCTGCGCGGCGCCGAGCGGCTGCGCGCGGCCGGCAAGATCCGCGCCTTCGGGGTCAGCAATTTCGACATCGAGGACATCGCCGCGGCGGTCTCGGACGACGCGGACCGGCTCGTCGATGTCAACCAGGTGCTCTACAATCCGGGGCGGCGGGGCATCGAGTTCGACCTTCTGCCCTTCCTCGGGAAGGCCGGGATCGCCTGCGTCGCCTATTCCCCGATCGAGCCCGGCCGCCTCGGCGCGAACCGGGGCTTCGCCGAGGTGGCGCGCGGCGCCGGGCTGAGCCCGGCACGGCTCGCGCTGGCCTGGCACATGACCCGCAGCGGCGCCTGCCCGATCCCGAAATCCGCGACGCCGGCGCATGTCGACGCGCTGGCCGCGGCGGCGGTGATGCGGCTGCCGGACGAGGTGATGGCGGCGGTCGACGAGGCCTGCCCGCCGCCGCGGCGGCGCGAGCCGCTCGAGATCCTCTGAGCCGATGCCCGGGGAGCCGATGTCCGGGGAGCCGATCCGTTACATCGAGCGGACGCGGAGCTACTACGCCGCCCTCGGCTATGGCGCGCCCTATCGCTGGGCGCGGTTCGAGACGGTGCCCTTCCTGCCGGTCGGCAGGCCCCTCGCGGCGTGCCGGATCGGGCTGGTGACCACCGCCGCGCCGGTGAAGCCGGGCGCCGGAGACCAGGGTCCCGGTGCAGCTTACAACGCCAAGGCCAAGTTCTATAAGGTTTATTCCGGCCCGGCCGATGGGCCTCTGCCGGATCTGCGGATCTCCCACCTGGCGATAGACCGGGACCATACCACCGCCGAAGATCTCGGGAGCTATTTCCCGCTGGCGGCGCTTCGGCGGGCCGCCGCGGCGGGGCGGATCGGCGCGGTGGGGCCGCGGTTTCACGGGCTGCCGACCAACCGCTCGCAGGCGACGACGATGGAGGTGGACTGCCCGGAGCTCCTCGCCCGCTGCCGCGAGGACCGGCTCGACGCGGTGCTGCTGGTGGCCAACTGCCCGGTCTGCCACCAGTCCACCGCGCTGGCGGCGCGGGCGCTGGAGGCCGGCGGGATCCCCGCGGCGGTGCTCGGCTGCGCCCGCGACATCGTCGAGATAGTCGGCGTAAGCCGTTTTGTCTTCAGCGATTTCCCGCTTGGCAATGCCGCCGGGCCGCCGCATGATCCGGCCGGGCAGGACGCGACGCTGGCGCTGGCGCTCGGGCTGCTGGAGACGGCGACGGGGCCGCGCAGCACCGTCGCCAGCCCGCTGCGCTGGCCCGGCGATCCGGGCTGGAAGCGCGACTATTGCAACATCGAGCGGCTCTCCGCCGAGGAGATCGCGGCCCGGCGGGCGGCCTTCGACGCCGGCAAGCGGGAGGCGAAGCGGCTGCGCGAGGAGACCCCGCCAGCCTGATCCGCCAACCTGATCCGGTGGGCGCCGGGCGCCGCGCGGTCCGGTTTCGGGGGCAGGAATGTTCGGCGGCAGGAATGTCCGTTTTCCAGGCGTTTGTTCCGAAGGCCTGAAGCCGGCCCGAAGGTTCCCGCGAACCTCCGCAGCGGAGGTTCGCAAGCCCGGTTCGCACCGGATCTCCGGCCGGCGGCGCCGCGGGAACCGCCGGGCCGGGCGCCTCAGGCCATCGCCGCCGCCTTGCGGTGCCAGGTCAGCGCCTCGCTCTCGCCGAGCGCCACGTCGGCCATGCCGAGCGCGGTGCCCGCCGGCACGTCGCGGGTCAGCGCCACGCCATGGGCGAGCCCGATCGGCAGCGCCCCGGCCGCCGCGCCGGCCGGCATCAGCTTGCCCCAGACGGTGTAGCCGCCCTCCCCGTCGAGCATCTCGCCGGCCCTGAGATCGCGCTTGGCCACCGCCGCGACATTGCCCCGCCAGGCCCGCGCGCAGCCGGTGGGCTCGCCGCGCAGCGCCGCGCTGAGCACCGAGACCGAAAGCTCGAGGCCGATCAGGTGATAGGGCTTGTACATCGCCGCGAAGCGCCCCGAGCCGTCGGTCGAGAGGCCATATTGCCGGAAGCAGGCGGCGGCATAGTCGGACGGCGCCTCCAGCACCACGTAGACGCCCCAGCGCAGGTCGCGGAACACCGGCCGGCCGTCGCGCTCGAGGCTCGAGACCACCTCGACCATGCCGGGCCCCTCGAGCACCCCGCCGAGCGCCCGCGGCCGCAGCAGGTGGGCGAGGTCGTCGACGCCGCAGGGCGGGAAGCCGAGCCCGGCCTCCGGCACCGCGAGATCGCAGGCATTGGCGATGGCGGCCATCTCGATGGCGCTCTTGGTGCCGTCGAGGAAGGAGTTGAACATCTGCGGGTTCATGCCGGCGGCCTGCGCCGCCTCCGGGGTCATGCCGTAATGGCTCCAGACATCGTCCGGCGTGACCTGGTGATAGGCCGGGAGATATTTCGTGCCCTTGCCCGCCGCCATCACCCGGAAGCCGGTGGCGCGGGCCCAGTCGACCATCTCCGAGACCAGCGCCGGCTGGTCGCCATAGGCCATCGAGATCACCACCCCGGCGCGCGCCGCCTCCGCCGCCAGCGCCGGCCCGGCCAGCACGTCGGCCTCGACATTGACCATCACCACATGCTTGCCCGCGGCGATGGCGGCGAGCGCATGGGCGATGCCGGCGGCCGGGTTGCCGGTGGCCTCGATCACCACGTCGACATCGTCGCGGGCGGCCAGCGCGCGGCCGTCCTCGAGGAAGGCGGTGGCGCCGATGCGGGCCTCGTCCCAGCCGGTGGCGGCGCAGGCGGCGCGGGCCCGGTCGGGCGACAGGTCGGCGATGGCGGCGACCTCGAGCCCGGCGATATGCGGCACCTGCGCCAGGAACATCGAGCCGAACTTGCCGGCACCGATCAGCCCGGCGCGCACCGGGCTCCCCTGATCGGCGCGGGCCGCCGCGAGCCTTGCGAGATTCATCGCTCTCCTCCCCCTGTCCTGATGCCTGTGGTTATGCCTGTCATGATGGCCCTGCGGGGGCGGTCATGCCCGCCGCGCGCGGAGTATCGGCCGGTGCGGTGGCAGCATGCAACCCGTGACGCGGCGGGGGCCGGGCGATACGGATAAATTCTTGTGAATGTCGGCCTGTCGGGCAAGACTCCCCCGCGTGCAGGGCGTGTAACCAAGGGGAGACTGGCCGAATGAGCGGATTCCTGGGCTCGGCAAAGGGCAAGCTCGACGGGGCGAAGGACAAGGCATCGAAGACCGCCGGCCAGATCAGGGACCGTATCACCGGCGATGCCGCCAAGGAGGCCGAGCGCAAGGCGCAGGAGGCCTGGGCGCAGGCGGTGCTGCGCGAGCTCCGCCTGGCCCCGACGCGGACCGATGAGGTCACGCCGAAGGCGGCCGCGGCGGAGTTCCGCGAGGCCGGGCGCGCCGGGCGCCGGAAGCTCAAGCGGCGGCGCGACATGGCGCGCGCCGAGGTCGCCCGGATCGGCGCGCTGCTCCACGGCTTCGACGTCATGGAGGACGGCGACCGGGTCGACGCGCTGATGGAGGATCTCTTCGCCGCGGAGCGCGATGCCGCGGATGCCGAGGTGGAGCTGCGCGACTTCCGCCGCAACTCGCGCAGGGAGCTGCGCCAGCGCGTGGAGCGGTTCGACCGGCTGGAGCAGGCCATCGCCGGCGATCTCGCGGCGGAGGCGGCGGCGGCCAAGGCGCTGCGCGATGCGCAGGACAGCGGCGGCACGGTGCCGGTGCGGGCCGACCCGGCGGCGTTCAAGGCGTTCCAGGCGGCGGTGGAGCGGCTGCGCGGGCAGATCGCGGATTACGGGGAGGACTATTACGAGACCCGCTACACCCTGCCCGACGGCTCCGAGCTGAGCGAGACGCTGCCGGCCCTCGGCACCCGGGAGCAGGTGCTGCTGAACGCCATGCTGAGCACCGCGGTGCTGCTGTTCCGCGACGCCGCGGGGGGCGACCCGAAGCCGGCGATGGACAAGCTCGAGGCGGTGCGGGCGAAGATCGGCGCGCTGATCGCCGCGCGCACCGGCACCAGCATCGCGCTCGGCACCGCCGATATCGACGGCACGGGCCGCACCGATGCCGGCCATGGCCCGCGGATCGACCGGATCCTGCAGGACGCCGCCGGCGAGGTGAACCGCCTGCGCGAGGCGCTGATCGCGAAGCCGGCCGACGCGCTGGAGGCCGACCGCAGGGCCGCGGTCGCCGATCTGGTGGCGGCGCGGGCGGCGATCGACGCCCTGCCCGCCGCGGCGGATCTCGAGCCGGACTGGATCTTCGACGAGCTGCACCGGCGCAACCGGGCGGCGCTCGACGCGCTGGAGGGCCGGACCGCGCGGCTCGCCGGGGCGCGCGAGACCATCGCCGCGCTCTGCGCGCGGGCGGCCGAGATCGGCCGGGTGCTGCGGGTCAACGGTGCCGGCACCGAGGCCGACCGGCTGGAGGCGGCGGTGACGGCGGCGCTCGGCAGGTCGGATGTCGACCCGATCATCGGCGCGCTCGGCAAGGCGGTCGCGGCCGCCGACCGGGCGGCCATCGCGGCCCGCGCCGCGGCGCTGCGCAAGGCCAAGGTCGATCCGCTGGCGGTGAGCCGGGACATCGCCGCGCTGAAGAAGGATCTCGACGCGCTGTTCCTGCACAACCCGGTGACCGGCAAGGTCGTCACCCAGTCGGACCGCCGCACGCAGGCGTCGAAGGAGCGGATCGACCCGCTGAAATCGGTGCCCCGCGAGACCGTCGAGCATCTCAAGCTGTCGATCCGCGCGGCCGAGCTGCTGGCGGCGAGCGGCTCGGGCGAGGCGGCGGCCGAGGCCAGCGCGGCGCTGGCGGAGCTCACCGCGCTGATGGCCGACGTCAAGGCCGAGGCCGGCAAGCATTTCTCCGAGACCTTCTTCGACACGCTCGGCCGGCTGATCCCGGCCTGGCGCGAGCGGCTCTCGAACAAGGATTTGGTCAAGCTCTACGAACTGCCCGACCGCAAGCGCCTGCTCGACCGCTGGGACGCGTTGGAGGCGGCCTGCAAGACCCAGCCCTTCGAGAAGAGCCGGGAGACCTACAGGGCGCTGCGCGCCGACACGCTGGCGCATATCCGCAAATGCCACGCCGTGGGCGCGACCCGGAAGGCGATGCTCGGGAAGCTCAAGGACGAGGAGGCGCGGCTCGACAGGCTCTGGAAGATCATCGGGCGGCATGCGCTCGACCCGGTGCCGGATGTCAACCTGCTGCCGCTGACCGACCAGGCGCGGAAGATCCGCGCCAAGCTCGACGAGCGCACCGAGGCGGCGATGTACGAGGCGGGGCCGATGCTCGACCGGCTGCGCGACGAGGCCGAGGCGCTGAACGCCGTGCTGGACGGCATCGGCGCCGGGAAGAAGCGCGACGAGGCCGCTGCGCAGCGGATGCAGGCGCTGAACGACGCGATGCTGAAGGCCTGCCTGCAGGAGGTGCGCGCCCGCGACGCCGACCGCAGCAAGCAGCTCGCGTCGAAGAAGGCCTATGGGCGCATCGCCAGGCGCCTCGGCAAGGATATCAAGAGCCTCGTCAAGCAGCTCGGCAAGCGCCGCATGGACCCGACCGAGGCGATGGCGCTCGAGCGCCGGCTGAAGGGCGAGCGCAGCCGGGTGAAGGCCTCGGAGACCTATGCCTCGGGGATGGCCGCGCTGGCCGAGATCGAGACCGAGCTCGGCAGGCTGAAGGCCGAGCTCGGCGGCGCCGGGCAGATCGCCTCGGGCGATGCGCTGAAGCAGGCGCGGCAGGCCGCGCGCGCGGCCCGCAAGCTGCACGCCGCGGTGCAGGCCTTCGTGCCCGCGGTGAAGGATGCCGGCGATCTCTCGGTCTATCCGAAGGGCGAGGCGCGGCTGAAGCGGATCGCCGATGCGCTGGCCAGGGCGATCCCGGCCGAGCAGGCCAAGACGCTGCCGGGGCTGGTGCGGATCGTGGTCAATGGCGACGAGGCCAAGGCGAAGCGGCTCGATGCCCGGCGCAGCGCGCTCGGCATCGTGCGCGAACTCAAGCTGGCGGTCGAGTCGCATCCCGGCATGGCCGCGTTCCGCCGGCAGCCCTTCGTCGATGCCGCGGCGCTCGGTGCGCTGCGCCTCAGCCTGCCGCGGCTCGAGCTGGCGCTGCTGACCGCGATCCACACCGGCCCGGGGGCCTGAACCGTCAGGGAGAACCGCCATGGGTTTCACCGCGAAACAGAAGAAATGGCTCGGCGAGGTGCTCGGCGACGGCGGCGCGCCCGGCTCGGCCGACAGCCTGATCGCCGCCTCGGAAGCCGCGGCGCGCAAGACCGAGGCGCTCGAGAAGATGAGCGCCAGGATCGACGCGCTGCGCGACGAGATGGTGGCCGCCAACGAGCGGCTGCAGATCGTCTTCAAGGGCAAGCGCAGCCTCTCCACCCTGTTCGGCGCCCGCGACAGGACGGTGGACTGGATGTCCGGCGACCGCGGCGACGAGCTCGACACCGACGAGATGACCGGCCGCATGGAGGTGGACGAGGATGCCGCCCGCGCGGTGCAGCGGTTCCACCGGCGGCTGGTGCAGATCCAGGAGGAGCTCGCCGCCCAGACCATGCCGAACCCCGATGCGCGGGAGGGCGAGCCGGCCGAGGTGCCGCTCTTCGATGCCCGCGACATCACGCGCGAGCTCTGGACGCCGCTGGTGCAGGCCGGGCTGATCCCCTCCAACGCGGTGGCCGACGAATACAGCCAGGAGGTGCAGGTCTGGAACGGCGCCTGCGAGCTCTACCGGAAGAAGCTCGAGGACTTCTCCGAGACCGCCTCGCGGCACCAGAACGTCAAGCAGGCGCTGCGCATCGCGCAGGCCGGCATCTCGCTCTGCGGCGCCGCGGCGACTTTTGCGGTGAATGTCGAGGGCTTCGCCGATGGCGGCTTCATCGACGCCGACGACTGGAAGAAGAACAAGCAGCTCGACCTCAAGGCGGGCGAGTTGAAGGACGAGCGCAAGGACCTGACCGCACAGCTCGGCGAGGCGAAGAAGGCCGGCGATACCGCGAAGGTCGCGCAGCTCCAGGGCAGGATCGACGGCATCGACGGCCAGCTCGACAAGATCGAGGCGGCCTCGGTCAAGGACCGGATCGACGACTTCTACGAAGCCGGGCGCGAGAACCTGCGCGACCGGGCGGCGATCAGCCTCGGGGTGCTGGCGCTGAACGGCGGCCTCGAGATGGTCGATGCCACGATCGACATGGCGTCGAAGAAGGGCAAGGACCGGAACGTCTTCGCCTTTGCCGAGAGGGCGCTGGGGCAGATCGAGGCGCTGGCGGCGTCGGGCCTCGCGCTCGGCTTTGCCGAGTTTGCCGTGCGCGACAGCGATACCGCGAAGACGCAGGACCACAAGAAGATGCAGAACATCGTCACCCGCGCGGTGACGGGCGGGCTCAAGGGCACCCGGGCCGGGCTGCACCTGGCCGAGGCGATGATGCCCAACAAGAGCCGGGCCGAGCGCGAGGCGGCGCTGCAGAAGGTGGCCGGCTGCCTCGGCGACGTGATCGAGCAGGCGATCGCGGCCTGCGACACGCCGCCCGGCAATGTCGACAAGAAGGACGAAACCGGCAAGCAGGTCTACGACCGCAAGGGCGACAAGGTGACCGAGCGCGACACCGGCACCGAGGGCCAGTTCGCGCTGGTCGGCGCCGCCTTCGGGGCCGCGATCCGCCGCGGCGCCGATGCCGGCAAGCTGGCCGGCGCCATCATCACGAGGATCGAGGCGGGCAAGGACCCGAGCCTCACCAAGGCCGATCTCGGCTGGTTCCTCGCCGGCATCGCGGGCAAGAGCATCGTCGACATCGTCCAGATCGGCGCGGCGGCGAGCCAGGAGCCGCTCGGCGACGTGGTGCGCAAGGATATCGACCAGTTCCAGGAGGGCGAGACGGATCGCCAGGCCGAGGACCGCAACGCCTTCACCGAGGACGCCTATGCGAAGCAGCTGCGCAAGGAGGGCCAGGGCGCCGCGCTCGCCGCCATGGCGAAGGATGCCGATGCCCTGCGCGCCGCCTTCGACGGCTTCATCGACCGCGCCGACGAGACCGCCGTCGACCGGCGCATGAAGGCGCTGATGGAGGCGCATCGGAAGGCCGAGGCGGAGCAGGCCGCGGCCGAGGTGAAGGGCTTCCGGGAGAAGCTCCGCACCGATCCGGATTTCCGTGCCAGGGTGGCGGCGGAGGTCAATGCCGAGGCCGAGGGCGAGGCCGAGGCGATGCGCAGGCTGATCGAGGAGGCCACCCCCTCCGCCACCGATCTCGCCGACGAGGAGCGCGCCCGGGCGGCGATGGCCGCGATCGAGAAGCTGATCAAGCAGGCCCAGCGCTGCAACATGGCCTGGAAGGCGTTCACCGGCCTCGCCACCGGGGGCGCCGGCGTGATCGCCGCGGCGCTGCCGGTGGCCGGCGGCGTGGCCTCGGCGACCAAGCTGGCCTGCGACATCGCGATCCTCGTGCGCAAGTCGGCGCAGCTCAACACCTGGCGCAAGAACATGGTGCTGACCTGGGGCAACGACTCGGTCTATGGCCCGGCGATCAAGAACCGCCTGCGCCTCGCCGCGGTGCAGGTCAGCGAGAAGACCGTCGACGTGCTGCTCGACGCGGTGGCGCTGACCGCCGATGCGCTGAAGCTCGCCGATGCCAGCGGCGTCGGCGCGCCGGTGGGCGCGGCCGGGCACGGCATCGAGATCGCCAACGACCTGCTGCGGGCGCTGAAGAAGTTCGGCTACCAGATGCACAAGGAAGGCGAGATCATCGCCGGCTGGCGGACCTACAAGGACGCCCTCGCCCACCCCAACAACCGCAAGAAGGCGCGCAGCGCGATGCGCTGGAACTCGACGCTGTCGAAATGCGTGATCGCCTACGGGGTGGTGATCGACAAGGACCCGATCGCCATGGAGGTCGGGCGCAACTGCGGGCTGACCCCGGAGGTGCTGGCCGACCAGAAGGATGTCTGCCCCCGCGTGGTGAGCTATTTCGAGACGCTCTACAGCGACGACCCGGTGGTGATGCGCCGGGTGCCGATCCCGGCCGACTGGCATCCCGGCGTGCCGGTGCTGACGCTCGAGAGCTGGGTGCGCTTCAAGGCGGCGGCGATGACCCGCACCGATCCGCCGCTCGGCGAGGCCTCGGGCCGCTCGCCGGCGGTCGATGCGGCGCTGGCCGGGCTGAAGGACTATACCGACGCGGCCGGGGGCTATGCCGCGCTGCGCGATGCGAAGTTTCCGCTGAACGCGCTCGGCGAGCCGCCGGCGACGCCGGCATACGGCGCCTTCGTCGCGGGCGCGGCAAAGGCGGCGAAGGCGGCGCAGACGGCGCTGCAGGGCTACCGGCCGGTCGCCGGGGACGGCAGCGCGCATGCCGGGATGCAGGCGATCACCGACAGCCTGATCGCGCTCGCCGGCATGATGTCGGCCGAGGCGGGCTACGATGTCGAGGCGCACCAGGCGGCGCTGGCCCCCGCCCCCGTCGACGACGACGAGGACGAGGACTGGGACGAAGACGAGGACGAGGACGAAGACTGGGACGAGGACGGGGACGAAGACTGGGACGGAGACGAAGACCAGGACGAGGACTGGGACGAGGACGAGGACCCGGACGAAGACGAGGACGAAGACCTGGACGAGGACGAGGACGAAGACGAAGACGAAGACGAAGACGAGGAGGTTGCCGAGCTCGCCCTCCGCGAGCCCGAGGAGCAGCCCGACCCCGAGTCCCGGCACAAGGACTGAGCCACGCCGCCGCCGCAGCCGCCCGAACCGCGCCGCCGCCCCGCGGAGACAGAGACGCGGCGCGCCGCGGAGACTGATGCGCGGCGCCCCGCGGGGACAGATGCGCGGCGCCGCGCGGGGACAGATGCGCGGCGGCGTCGCCATCGGGTCAGGTGCCGTCGTCCCCCGGCTTGCCGCGGCCGGCGATCCGCGCGAAAAGGCGCCGAAGCCGCAGCCTGTCGAGGATGTCATGACCCGTTCCATTGCCGCAGCCTGCCGGGCGCTCGCGCTCGCCGTCCCCTTCGGCCTGCCCGCCGTTCTGCCCGCCGCCCTGCCGATCGCCCTGCCCGCCGCGCTGGTCGCCGCGGTCCCGGCCCCCGGCGCCGCCGACGCGCCGGCGCTGAGCATCGAGCTGAACCGGCTCGAGCCCTCGGGGGCCGCCTGCCAGGCCTACATGGTGATGGAGAACGGCACCGATGCGCGCTTCGAGAGCCTGGCGCTCGACCTCGTGCTGTTCGACGCCGAGGGCATCATCGTGCGGCGCCTCGCGGTCGAGCTCGGCCCGGTGGCGGCGGCGAAGATGCGCGTCAAGGTCTTCGGCATCGACGGGCTGGCCTGCGACGCCATCGGCCGCATCCTGGTGAACGGCGTGGTCTCCTGCGACACCGGCGCCGGCGCGCGCGACGACTGCGCCGGCATGATCCGCACCCGCTCGCGCGCTTCGGCCGAATTCCTCGACTGAACCGGGCATGGCCACGGAGGAGATCGCGATGGCGGGAGACGCGCTCGCGGCGGCGGCCGCCGCGCTCGGCGAGCGGGCGCTCGGCGCCGGCCCGGTCGGCGCGGTGCTGGCGGCGATGTCGGTCTTCGCCACCGCCATCGTGCTGGCCAAGCTGGTGCAGCTGTCGCGGGCCGGGCTCGGTGACCGGCAGACCCCGCGCCGGGCGCTCGAGCTCTATCGCGCCGGCGCGGTGCGCGAGGCCTATGCGCTGGTGCGCGGGCGCCGCGGCCCGGCGGCGGAGGCGCTGGCGCTGGCCATCGAGGCGCAGGCCCGCGGCGTGCCCGACGGCAAGATCCGCGAGGAGTGCTACCGCGTCGCCGACGACCGTTTCGAGCTGCTGCGCGGCTGGATGCGCCCGCTCGAGGTGATCGCCGGGCTGGCGCCGCTGCTCGGGCTGTTCGGCACGGTGCTCGGCATGATCGCGGCCTTCGCCGAGCTCGAGGCGGCGGGCTCCCGGGTCGATCCCGGCCTGCTCTCAGGCGGCATCTGGGAGGCGCTGCTGACCACCGCGGCGGGGCTCGCGGTGGCGATGCCGGTGGTCGCCGCGGTGAACTGGTTCGAGCGGCGCATCGAGCGCGCCGAGCATGCGGTGGACAACGCGCTGGCCGGGCTCTTCGCCACCGATTTCCCCGCCGAGCGCAGCGCCGGACCGGGCCAGGACGCGCCCGCCGGGCCGAGCCTACATGCCGCGGCGGGGGAGTGACGCGGCGCAGCCCGCTCGGCCCCGGCGCCGCCTGCGCCGGCGCCTGCGGATCGGGCTGACGCCGCTGATCGACGTGGTGTTCATCCTGCTGGTCTTCTTCATGCTGGCCTCGAGCTTCGAGGACTGGCGCAGCCTGCCGCTGGCGGCGGCCCCGGCGATGGCGGGGGCGCCGGCCCCGGCGATGGCGGGGGCGATGCTGGTCGAGGTGGCGCCCGCCGGGCTGCGGCTGGCCGGGGCGCCGGTGAGCGGCGCGGCGCTGCGGCGGCGGCTCGCCGAGCGGCTCGCGGCGGTGCCGGAGCAGCGGGTGCTGCTGCGCGC
The DNA here is from genome assembly GCF_030270585.1 of Paralimibaculum aggregatum. Classification (GTDB taxonomy): domain Bacteria; phylum Pseudomonadota; class Alphaproteobacteria; order Rhodobacterales; family Rhodobacteraceae; genus Thermohalobaculum; species Thermohalobaculum aggregatum. Next base: position 643 of record NZ_BSYI01000031.1, on the reverse strand, counting down.
GCTGCCGGGGGCCGAGATGCAGCGGCTGGTGGCGGCGGTCGACCTGCTGCGCGCGGCCGGGGTGCGCGATCTCGCGCTGGCCCCGGCGGGCGGCGCGCGATGAGGGGCCGGGCGGCAGGGCGGCCGGCGCGCCGGGCGCGGCGCGACCGGCGGGCGGCGGCCTCCGACGAGGCGGTGCTGCCGCTGATCAACATCGTCTTCCTGCTGCTGGTGTTCTTCATGGTGGCCGGGCGGCTCGCGCCCGGCGATCCCTTCGAGGTCGAGGCGCCGCGCTCGGCGGCGGCGGCGCGTCCCGGCGGCGAGCGCACCCTGCTGGTCGGCGCCGAGGGGCAGCTCGCGCTCGACGGGCGGCGGCTGACCCGGCCCGCGCTGATCGCCGAGATCGCCGGGCGCGCGGCGGCGGAGGCGGCGGCGCCGCTCCGGATCAGGGCCGACCGCCGGGCCGACGCGGCCGCGGTGGTGGCGCTGATGGCCGAGCTGCGCGCCGCCGGAGCGACGCGGATCGGGCTCCTGACCCTGCCGGCCGGGGGCGCGCGCTGATGGAGCTCGGCGCCCGCCATATCGGCTTCGGCGCGCTGGTCGCCGCGGGGCTCCACGGGGCGCTCGCGCTGGCGGTGTTCTGGCCGGCGGCGGAGCCGGGCGG
>NZ_BSYI01000030.1 GCF_030270585.1 Paralimibaculum aggregatum | reverse complement strand
GCCGGCGCCTTCGGGGAGGTTCCTCCCGCATCTCGGCCGGCGGCCGTGCTGCCCGCCGCGGGGCGAGCCGGGCGGAGCTCCCGGTGATGCCGGGGGCCGGGCCCGGATGGCGATTTCCGGCCGGCGGGGCGGCGGTGCTATGATGGCGGCCGGCGCAGGGAGGGTCCGGCGATGACGGCGAAGGGCGTGCTGCTCGACATCGAGGGGGTGCTGCTCGAGGAGGGCCGGGCGGTGCCCGGCGCCGCGGCGGCGGTGGCGCGGCTGCGGGCCGGCGGGCTGCCGCTCCGTTTCCTGACCAACACCACGACGCGGCCGCGGGCGGCCATCGCGGCGGCGCTGACCGGCCGGGGGATCATCGCGGAACCGGCGGAGATCCTGACGCCGGTGCTGGCCGCCGGGCATCTGCTGGCGGAGGCCGGGATCGCCCGGGTGCATCTCGCCGCGGCGCCGGCGCTGGCCGAGGATCTGCCGGGGCTCGCGCTGGTTGCCGAGGCGCCGGAGGCGGTGCTGCTCGGCGACCTGCACACCGGCTTCACCTGGGAGCGGCTGAACGGGCTCTTTGCCATGCTGGCGGCGGGGGCGCGGCTGGTCGCGCTCCACCGCAACCGCTTCTGCCGCCGGGACGGCGCGCTGGCGCTGGATCTCGGGCCCTTCGTCGCGGCGCTGGAGATGGCGGCCGGGGTCGAGGCGACGGTGGTCGGCAAGCCCGCCGGGAGCTTCTTCGCCGCCGGGATCGCCGGGCTGGGGGCGGGCCTCGCGCCGGGCGAGGTGGTGATGGTCGGCGACGACATGGAGGCCGACATCGCCGGCGCGCGGGCGGCGGGGCTGCTGGCGGTGCAGGTGCGCAGCGGCAAGTTCCGCCCGGCCGATGCCGAGGCCCCGGAGCAGCCCGATGCGCGCATCGCCTCGGTGGCGGAGCTGCCGGGCTGGCTCGGCCTCGGCTGAGCCGGCACGGGCCGGGCTGAGCACGGGCCGGGGGCGGAGCCGCGGCGCGGGTCAGGCGGGCGCGGTTCAGGCGGGTTCGGGCCGCGGGCCGCCGGGGGGCGGGTCCTCGGCCGCGACCTCGCCGGCGATATGGGCGACGATGTTGTCCATCAGCCCCTGCAGATGCGCCGCGATCTCGCGCCGCACCTGGTCGACGTCGCGCCGCTCCAGCCCCTCGACGATGGCGCAGTGCTGGCGCAGCACCCGGTCGCGGTTGCGCCGCTGCCGGGCCGAGAGGTAGCGCGCGCGCCAGAGCCGGGCGAGCAGCGCCTCGTAGATCTCCGCCAGCACCGGGTTGTGCGAGGCATGGGCGATGGCGCGGTGGAAGCCCATGTCGATCTCGAACAGGTCCAGCATGTCGGTGTGGTCGTAGGCGGCGGCGAAGCGGTCGTTCAGCGCGCGGATCCCGGCGATCTCGGCGCTGGTGGCATTGGCGCAGGCGAGCTCGCCCGAGCGCAGCTCGAGCAGGCTCAGCACCTCGATGGAATCGGCGATCTCCTGCATCGGCGGATCGGCCACCACCGGGCTGCGCGCCGGGCGCAGGATCACCAGCCCCTCCTTGGCGAGGATGCGGATCGCCTCGCGCATCGGCGTGCGGCTGACCTGCATGCGCTCGGCCAGCACGCGCTCCTTGATCGGCGCGCCCGGGGCGAGGCTGCCGCGCAGGATCTCGCGCCGCATGCGATCTGCAATCTCGACTGATAGCGCCTGCCGTGCCACGCTCTCTCCAGGGTTCGACTGGGTGCTGCCGCCGTGTCACCGGGCGAGGTGACGCGGGGGGAGCCCCGGACCGGGCTCGCGGATTTGGTATACCATTTTCCGTTGATTGTCGACCTGCCTGCCTCTATACGTAACGGGTGAATGGTATACCATTCTCGACGACGGGCCCCGGGCCCGCAGCAAGAACAAAGTGCGGGACTGCCCGCCGATTGGGAGGAATGACGATGAAATCCAGGAGCTTCCTGATGACGGCCGCAATGGCCGCACTGCTCGCCGCGCCCGCGATGGCCCAGACCACGCTGCGCATCCAGACGCACTATGCGCCCGAGACCGTCTCCGGCAAGCTGGCGGGCCAGTTCGTCGACGACATCCAGGTGATGTCGAACGGCGAGATCCAGATCGAGATGTTCTACTCCTCCTCGGTGGTCGCCACCGTCGAGGCCTTCGACGCCGCCGCCACCGGCATCATCGACTGCGACATGACCGGCGGCGCCTACCAGACCGGCAAGAACGCCGGCTTCCAGTTCGTCGGCGACATCATGGGCGGCTATGCGACGCCCTATCAGCAGCTCTCCTGGCTCTATCACGGCGGCGGCTACGAGGCGGCGCAGGAGCTCTACAACGAATACGGCATGCAGCTGATCGGCTGGTGGGTCTATGGCCAGGAGAGCCTGTCCTCCTCGAAGCCGATCGCCGGCCCGGCCGACCTGACCAACTGGAAGTTCCGCTCGCCGCCGGGCATGGAGACCAAGATCTTCGAGAATCTCGGCGCCAAGCCCATCGTGATGGACTTCACCGAGATCTTCACCGCGCTCGAGACCGGGATCATCGACGGCGCCGATGCCTCGGGCATCGCCAACAATGTCGGCCTCGGCCTCTACGACATCGTCAAGCACGCGACCTATCCGGGCTTCCACTCGATGCCGTCGGACCACCTCGCCTGCAACAAGGACGTGTGGGAGGGGATGCCCGAGCATCACAAGCGCATCATCGACACCGCGATGCAGAAGCTCGCGCTGCAGACCGCGCTGACCTTCGAGAAGAAGAATGCCGAGGCGGCGGCGCAGCTCGAGGCCGAGGGCGTGACGCTGCATGCCTGGTCGGCGGCGGATCTCGCGACCTTCCGCAAGGCGGCGCAGGCGGCCTGGATCGACTTCGCCACCACGCCGGAGGCGAAGGCGCTGGTCGAGAGCCACTCGAACTATCTGCGCCAGCTCGGCCTGATGGCCGACTGATCGCCGAGGCGAGGCGAGGCGACCGCGCGGCTGAATGCGCGCCGGCGGGCCGTTGCTCTGGCCCGCCGGACCGCGATGCCCCGCGCCCGCCGCGGAGGGAGCTCCCCCATGGAGAACGAGAGCGTCTGGCTGGGACCGATGCGCCAGCCCATCAAGCTTCTGATGTATCTGTCCGTCGCCACGGCGGCGATCATCGGCGCCTATCTGACGGTGAGCGCGCATTTCCTCGGCGGCGAGGTGGGCATGCACGAGATGCTGCGCCCGGAGGGCCGCACCGAGGTGCTGGCGATGCTCTGGGCGCTGCTCGCCTCCTTCGTCTTCGCCTCGCTCTTCCTGTCCGACACCATAGGGGCGATCGAGCCGAAGCCCGCCGGCTTCTTCGACTGGATCTCGCTGATCTGCTCGCGCCTCGCGATGATCTGGGTGGTGCTGATCGTCCTCGTGATGTTCTACGAGGTGGTGGCGCGCTACGTGTTCGAGCGGCCGACGCTCTGGGCCAACGAGCTCTCGCTCTGGATGGCCGGCTTCGTGTTCCTGTTCGCCGGGCTCTATGCCATGCAGCAGCGCAGCCATATCCGCATCTACATCATCTACGACCTGATGCCGCGCGGCATGCAGAAGCTGTCGGACTGCGTCTCGGTGGCGCTGATCTGGCTCTTCGCGATCTCGCTGGTCTGGGGCGGCTACAACGAGGCGGTGCAGAAGTTCATGCGCATGGAGGCCTTCGGCACCGCCTGGGACCCGCCGATCCCGGCCACCATCAAGCCCGGCATCCTGATCATCATCTCGCTGGTGGCGATCCAGGCGCTCTCCAACCTGATCGCCGACTGGCACAAGGCGCCCGAACATCATTCCCCGGCCGACGAGATCGACGAGACCGAGATCGAGAACATCCGCCGCGCGCTGAAGGAAGATTGAGATGGAGCTCCTAGACCTGCTCGGCTGGATGAAGGTCGGCGATATCGGCACGCTGAGCCTGATCCTGCTGATCTCGATGTTCGTGCTGCTGGCGATCGGCATGCCGCTCGGCTTCGCCTCGGCCTTCCTCGCGGTGATGACGCTGGTGATGAAGTTCGGCCCGGAGCTGCTCTACGGCAATTTCGGGCGCGGGCCGCTGGCGGTGCTGGGCCAGGCGGTCTACCGGCAGATGACGAACTACGTGCTGATATCGGTGCCGCTGTTCATCTTCATGGCGGCGCTGCTCGAGCGCTCGGGCATCGCCCGCGACATGTACAACTCGCTCAACATGTGGCTCAGCCGCACCCGCGGCGGCATCGCCATCGTCACCTCGATCATGGCGGTGATCATGGCGGCGATGTCCGGCATCATCGGCGGCGAGGTGGTGCTGCTCGGCCTGATCGCGCTGCCGCAGATGCTGCGCCTCGGCTACAACCAGAACCTCGCCATCGGCACGATCTGCGCCAGCGGCTCGCTGGGCACGATGATCCCGCCCTCGATCGTGCTGATCTTCTACGGCCTCGTCACCGAGACCTCGATCAAGGCGCTGTTCACCGCGAGCTTCCTGCCGGGCTTCATGCTCGCCTCGTTCTTCATCCTCTACATCCTGCTGCGCTGCAACCTGAACCCCGATCAGGCGCCGCTGCCCGAGCCCGGCCCGGACGACCCGCCGCGCGCCGAGAAGCGCAAGCATTTCTACGGCTTCCTCGCGGTGCTGCTGCTCGGCGCCAGCGCGGTGCTGACGGTGCGGGTGCTGTTCTTCACCGCCACCGGGGCGAATCTCGTGACCGAGGGGGTCGATCCGGTGCCGCTCGGCATGGTCTCCGACCTGCCCTGGCTGATCGGCGCCGGCGTGCTCGCGCTGGTGCTGATCTTCGGCGTGCTCGGGGTCGAGCGCACCCGGCTCGGCTGGCTGATGGGCAAGGGGCTGGTGGCGCCGCTGATCGTCATCGGCGTGGTGCTCGGCTCGATCTATGGCGGCATCACCGGCATCACCGAGGCCGCCGGCATGGGGGTGATCGCGGTCTTCACCATCGGGCTGGTGCGCCGGGAGATGACGCTCGAGATCATCTGGGACAGCGTGATGCGCACGCTGAAATCCACCGGCACGATCATCTGGGTGACCATCGGCGCGGCCTCGCTGGCGGCGGCCTACACCCTGGCCGGCGGGCCGACCTATGTGGCGAACATGATCGTCGGCGCCGATCTGCCGGCGATGGGGATCATCCTCGTGATGATGCTGATCTTCCTCATCATGGGCATGTTCATGGACTGGGTCGGCATCGTGCTGCTGATCATGCCGGTGTTCCTGCCGATCGTGCTCAAGCTGCCGGCGGAGGAGCTCGGCCTGATCGGCGAGATGGACAAGCGCTATGTCGCGATCTGGTTCGGCGTGGTGTTCTGCATGAACATGCAGGTCAGCTTCCTCTCGCCACCCTTCGGGCCGGCGGCGTTCTACCTGAAGTCGGTGGCGCCGGCGAACATCTCGCTGACCGACATCTTCCGCGGCTTCCTGCCGTTCATCGGCATCCAGCTGCTGGCGCTCTCGGTGCTGCTGATCTGGCCGCCGATCGTCACGCTGTTCCTGCGATAGGGGGCAGCGATGGCCGAGATCCGCGAGACCCGGGCCGATCACTACCTGATCCCGCTGCCGCGCGCGCTGGAGGACAGCATGCACGGGCGGATGGCGGGCTTCGAGGTGGTCACCGCCCGGGTGCGCGACGCCGACGGCGCCGAGGGGGTGGGCTACACCTTCACCTGCGGCGTCAATGGCGGGGCGGCGGCCGACATCCTCGGCCGCGAGATGGCGCCGCGGGTGGCCGGGCGCGATGCCGACCTGATCGAGGCGATCTGGAAGGATCTCTGGTGGGCCTTCCACTATGGCGGGCGCGGCGGGCCGACGGTGCTGGCGCTCTCGGCGCTCGACATGGCCCTGTGGGACCTGAAGGCGAGGCGCGCCGGCCTGGCGCTGTGGCGGCTGCTCGGCGGTTATGACCCGAAGGTGCCGGCCTATGCCGGAGGGATCGACATCGACCTCACGCCGGACGAGCTGGTGGCGCAGACCTACGAGAACCGCGCCGCCGGGCACCGCGCGATCAAGATGAAGGTGGGCCGCCCGCTGCTGCGCGAGGATGTCGCCAAGATCGCCGCGATGCGCGCCGAGTTCGGGCCGGACATGCCCCTGATGGTCGATGCCAACATGGCCTACACGGTGGACGGCGCGATCCGCGCGGCGCGGGCCTTCCGCGAGTTCGACCTCGTCTGGTTCGAGGAGCCGATCCCGCCGGACGACCCGGCCGGCCATGCCCGCGTGCTCGCCGAGGGCGGCATCCCGGTGGCCACCGGCGAGAACCTGCGCAGCCTCTGGGACTTCAGGACCGTGATCGCCAGCGGCGGGGTCAGCTTTCCCGAGCCGGACGTGACCAATTGCGGCGGCGTCACCCCCTTCATGAAGATCGCCCGGCTGGCCGAGGCGCATCACCTGCCGGTGACCTCGCACGGCGCGCACGACATCACGGTGCAGCTGCTCGCGGCCTGCCCCAACCGCAGCTATCTCGAGGCGCACGGGTTCGGCCTCGAGCAGTATATCGAGGCGCCGCTGGTCATCGAGGAGGGCCATGCGCTGGCCCCCGACCGCCCCGGCCACGGCGTCGTGTTCGACTGGGAGCGGCTCGAGCGCCTGCGCCCCTGACCCCTCCGGAGACCCCGCCCATGCTGACCCGGGAGCAGATCGAGAGCTTCGAGCGCGACGGCGTGATCGTCGTGCCCGACCTGCTGCCGGGCGGGCTGCTCGGGCGCATCCGGGCGGAATATGCCGCGCTGCTCGACCGGCTCCATGCCGGCTGGGAGGCGGAGGGCCGCGTGCCGCCGGGGCAGGGCCTCGATTTCTGGCAGAAGCTCGCCGCGAGCTATGCCGCCGGCTGCGACTGGTTCCAGCCGATGGACATCTCGCTGCCGGGCGATGCGATCACCCCCGACACGCCCTTCCATTTCGGCCCGGCGGTCTTCGAGATGGTGACCTGCCCGCGCGTGCTCGACGCGGTGGAATGCCTGATCGGGCCGGAGATCACCTCGAACCCGATCCAGCATGTCCGCATCAAGCCCCCCGCGGCGGCGCTGCATCCGGGCGAGATCCGCGCCCATGTCGGCGGCACCGACTGGCATCAGGATCGCGCGGTGGCCCATGCCGAGGGCGACGCGACGCGGATGGTCACGGTCTGGCTCGCGATCACCGATGCCACCGTCGAGAACGGCTGCCTGCAGGCCGTGCCGGGCAGGCCGGCGATGTATCCGCACTGCCCGCAGCGCCAGACCGCGATCGCGCCGGGCTTCCTCGACGAGAGCCTTGCCCGGCCGCTGCCGGTGCCGGCCGGCGGCGCGGTGCTGTTCCACCCGCTGACGCCGCATGCCTCGCTGCCGAACCGCTCGCGGCGCTTCCGCTGGTCCTTCGACCTGCGCTACAACGTGACCGGACAGCCGACCGGCCGCGCGCATTTTCCCGATTTCGTCGCGCGCTCCCGGGCCGCGCCCGGGCGTGTGCTGACCGACTGGCGGGACTGGCGCGCGCTCTGGCTCGAGGCCCGCGAGAGGCTGGCCGGCCGGCCGCATGTCCCGATCCACCGCTGGCAGGCGGACAGCCCCGTCTGCGCCTGAGCATACCCGCCCGCCTGCGCCCCGCGCGCCAGCCCGAGGACCACCCCGATGACTGCACCGACACCCGCCCCCAGGACCGTCCGGCTTGCCGAGGCCGACAACGTGGTGACCGCGATCTCGCCCCTCGCGGTCGGCGAGGAGGGCGCCGCCCAGCTGATCCCGCGCGGCCACAAGATGGCCGCCGAGCCGATCCCCGCCGGCGCCCCGGTGCGGAAATACGCCCAGCTGATCGGCTATGCCGCGGCGGACATTCCGCAGGGCGCGCATGTCCACGACCACAATCTCGAATTCCGCAATGTCGAGACGGCCTACGAGTTCGCCACCAATCTGCGCCCGGCGACCCCGGCGGCCGAGGCCGACACGTTCATGGGCTATCGCCGGGCCAATGGCCGCTGCGGCACGCGCAACTACATCGCGGTGCTCACCTCGGTGAACTGCTCGGCGACCGCGGCGCGGATGATCGCCGGGCATTTCACGCCGGAGCGGCTGGCGGCCTTCCCCAATGTCGATGGCGTCGCCGCCTTCGTGCACGGCACCGGCTGCGGCATGGCCGGCGCCGGCAGCGAGGGCTTCGAGGCGCTGCAGCGGGTGATGTGGGGCTATGCCCGCAACCCCAATGTGGGCGGCGTGCTGATGGCCGGGCTCGGCTGCGAGATGAACCAGATCGACTGGCTGGTGGAGGCGATGGGGCTGACCCCGGGCCCGCTGTTCCAGCGCATGAACATCCAGGATGTCGGCGGGCTGCGGCGCACCGTGGAACTCGGCATCGCCAGGATCGAGGCGATGCTGCCGATCGTCGACGCGGCGCGGCGCGAGCCCTGCCCGGCCTCGGAGCTGATGGTGGCGCTGCAATGCGGCGGCTCGGATGCCTGGTCCGGCGTCACCGCCAACCCGGCGCTGGGGCATGCCTGCGACCTGCTGGTGGCGCAGGGCGGCACCGGGGTGCTGGCCGAGACGCCGGAGATCTACGGCGCCGAGCACCTGCTCACCGCCCGCGCCGCGACCCGGGAGATCGGCGAGAAGCTGATCGAGCGGGTGCGCTGGTGGGAGGACTATACCGCCCGCAACCACGGCTCGATGGACAACAACCCCTCCCCCGGCAACAAGAAGGGCGGGCTGACCACGATCCTCGAGAAGAGCCTCGGCGCCGCCGCCAAGGGCGGCACCACGCCGCTGATGGGGGTCTATCGCTATGCCGAGCCGGTGACCGCGCGGGGCTTCGTCTTCATGGACAGCCCGGGCTACGACCCGGCCTCGGTCACCGGGCAGATCGCCAGCGGCTGCAACCTCGTGGCCTTCACCACCGGGCGCGGCTCGGCCTTCGGCGCGAAGCCCGCACCCTCGCTGAAGATCGCCACCAATGCCGAGCTTTTCGCCCGGATGCCCGAGGACATGGACATCGATGCCGGGCGCATCCTCACCGGCGGCGCCACGGTCGAGGCGGTCGGCCGCGAGATCTACGAGACGCTGCTCGCGGTGGCGAGCGGGACCGAGACGAAATCCGAGGCGCAGGGGCTCGGCGATTACGAGTTCGTGCCCTGGCAGATCGGCGCGGTGATGTAGGCGGGTCGGGTCTTCCGGCCCGGCTCGGCGACCGCCCGCAACGGCCGCCCCGCACCCCGCGGGGACGGCCGCCAACAATGGAGAAGGACGATGGACAAACCGACGATCGGATTCATCGGTCTCGGCCTCATGGGTTCCGCCATGGTCGAGTGCCTGCAGAAGAACGGCTTTGCGGTGACGGTGCTCGGCAACCGCAACCGCGCCGGCATCGAGGCGGCGCTGGCCCGCGGCGGTTCGGAGGCCGGGAGCGCCCGCGAGATCGCCGAGCGCTGCGACATGGTGATGCTCTGCATGGGCACCTCGGCGCATGTCGAGGCCCGGGTCTATGGCGACGACGGCGTGCTCGCCGGCCTGCGGCCGGGGCAGATCGTGATCGATTTCGGCACCTCGCTGCCGGGCTCGACGCAGAAGATCGCCGCCGAGATGGCGGCGAAGGGCGCGGCCTATCTCGATGCCCCGCTCGGCCGCACCCCGGCCCATGCGGTGGACGGGCTGCTCAACATCATGTGCGCCGGCGACAGCGCGGCCTACGAGCGCGCCAAGCCGGTGCTCGACGTGCTGGGCGAGAACGTGTTCCATCTCGGCGACAGCGGCGCCGGCCATTCGGTGAAGCTGATCAACAACTTCTTCGGCATGACCACCGCGATGGCGATGGCGGAGGCCTTTGCCATGGCCGATGCGGCGGGGATCGAGCGCGACACGCTCTATGGCGTGATGTCGGCGGGCCCCTTGCGCTCCGGCATGATGGACTTCATCAGGAACTACGCCGCCGAGGGCAAGGTCGATCTGGCCTTTTCCGTTGCCAACGCGGCCAAGGATGTCGGCTATTACCGCAGCATGGCCGAGGGGCTCGGCGCGCGCTCGCGGATGTCAGGGGCGGCGGATGCGCTGCTGTCGGAGGCGCGCGACGGCGGCTTCGGCGACAAGATGGTGCCCGAGATGGTGGATTACCTCTCGCAACGGCTGAAGGATTGAGAGCATGAGACTTGCAGGCAAGACGGCATTCGTCACAGCGGCGGGGCAGGGGATCGGGCGGGCGATCGCCGAGGCCTTCGCGGCCGAGGGCGCGGCGGTGGTGGCCACCGATCTCAACGCCGGGCTGCTCGAGGGGCTCGCCGCGGCAGAGAGCTTCGCGCTCGATGCCACCGACAAGGCGGCGCTGCAGGGCGCCATCAGGGCGGCGGCGCCGGACATCCTCGCCAACTGCGCGGGCTTCGTGCATCACGGCACCATCGCGGATGCCAGCGACGAGGATTTCGACTTCGCGGTCAGCCTCAACATGCGCTCGCAGTTCCACGCCATGCAGGCGGCGCTGCCGGCGATGGTGGCCCGCGGCTCGGGCTCGATCATCAACATCTCCTCGGCCGTCGGCTCGATCATCGCCGCGCCGAACCGCTTCATCTACGGCATGAGCAAGGCGGCGGTGATCGGCATGACGAAATCGGTGGCGCTCGACCATGTGACCACCGGGGTGCGCTGCAACTGCATCTGCCCCGGCACGGTCGACAGCCCCTCGCTGCATGACCGGCTGCGCGCCACCGGCGACTACGAGGCGGCGCACAAGGCCTTCGTGGCGCGCCAGCCCATGGGCCGCATCGGCACGCCGCAGGAGATCGCGGCGCTGGCGGTCTATCTCGCCTCCGACGAGAGCGCCTTCACCACCGGCCAGGCGCATGTGATCGACGGCGGCTGGACCGTCGGCTGATGGCGCTCGCGCGCAGCGTCGCCCCGCGGGAGGACCGCATCGCCCTCGGCGTCTCGGTGATGGCGACGGCGGTGTTCTTCTTCACGCTGATCGACACTTCGGCGAAATGGCTCATCCTCGCGGGGCTGCCGGCGATGCAGGTGGTCTTCGTGCGCTATGCCGGGCATTTCGTCGTGGCGCTGGTGACCTACCTGCCGCAGGAGGGCATCGGCGCGTTCCGCTCGAACAGCCCGGTGAAGCAGTTCCTGCGCTCGCTGTTCCTGTTCGGCAGCACGGCGCTCAACTTCACCGCGCTGAAATACCTGCCGATCACGGTGACCACGACGATCATGTTCGCCGGGCCCATCGTGGTGACGCTGCTGGCGATCCCGATCCTCGGCGAGCGGGTGGGCATCCACCGGATCGCTGCGGTCTGCGTCGGCTTCATCGGCGTGCTGGTGGTGATGCAGCCCTGGGGCGTGGCCTTCGACCCGGCGATGTTCTACTCGCTGGGGGCGCTGACCGCGGCCTCGCTCTACATCGTGATGACGCGGATGCTGGCGGGGGTGGAGTCGAACGCCACCAGCCAGCTCTGGTCCTCGGGGCTGGCGGCGCTCTGCCTCGCCCCGGTGGCGCTGCCGCTCTGGATCTGGCCGGAGACCGGCACCGGCTATGCGGTGCTGCTGCTGATCGGCGTGTTCGGCGCGGTCGGCCACATCGCGGCGACCTCGGCGCTGCGCTTCGCCGATGCCTCGATCCTGGCGCCGGTGGTCTACATCCAGATCCTGCTGGCGGCGGTGGCCGGGGTCGTGGTGTTCGACACCTGGCCGACGATCTGGACCCTCGGCGGCGGGCTGATCATCATCGCCGCCGGGATCTACATCTGGCAGCGCGAGCGCTACCGGGCGCGGCTCGCGCGGGCCGGGCGGTGAGGGGGGCGCGCCCCCTTCGCTAGTGATTGTCGCGCGGCAGGTCCCTGGCGACCCGGTGATAGGCGGTGGCGAGCTCGAGGCAGCCGCCATCGGCGAGCTGGCCGACATGGGTGCGGTAGATCTCCTGCCAGGGCGTCTGGTGGGTGATCTCCGGCGCCTGCCAGGCCTGCTTGCGGGCCTGCCACTCGGCCTCGTCCACCAGCGCATCGAGCCGCCGCGCGCCGAGGTCGAGCCGCACCCGGTCGCCGGTCTGCAGATAGGCGAGGCCGCCGCCGACCACCGCCTCCGGCGAGGCGTTGAGGATCGAGGGGCTTTCCGAGGTGCCGGACTGACGCCCGTCGCCCACCGTCGGCAGGTGATTGATGCCGGCACGGATCACCGCGTCGGGCGGCTGCATGTTGACCACCTCGGCCGAGCCGGGATAGCCGACGCAGCCGACGCCGCGGATGAAGAGGATGGTGCGCGCGTCGATCCCGAGGGCGGGGTCGTTGATCCGGTCGTGATAGTCCTCCGGCCCCTCGAAGACCACGGCGCGGGCCTCCAGCACCCCCTCGGCCCCCGGCTCGGAGAGGAAGCGGCGCTGGAAATCCTCCGAGATCACGCTGGTCTTCATCAGCGCGCTGTCGAAGAGGTTGCCCGAGAGCACGAGGAAGCCCGCCTTCTCGCGCAGCGGCGCGGCGCAGGTGGTGATCACCTCGCGGTCGAGGCTCTCGCGGCCCTCGAGGTTCTCGCCCATGGTGCGGCCGGTGGCGGTCATCGCGCCCGGCCGGATGCGCCCGGCCTTCATCAGCTCGCCCATCACCGCGGGCACGCCGCCGGCGCGGAAGAAGCTCTCGCCGAGATAGCTGCCCGCGGGCTGCATGTTGACGATGAGCGGCACCTCGAAGCCGACCGTCTCCCAGTCCTTCACATCGAGCGCGACGCCGGCATGGCGCGCCACCGCCTGCAGATGCGGCGGGGCGTTGGTCGAGCCGCCGATGGCGGAGTTGGTGACGATGGCGTTCTCGAAGGCGTCGCGGGTCAGGATGTCGGAGGGCTTCAGGTCCTCGTGCACCATCTCGACGATGCGCCGGCCGGTGGCATAGGCCATCTCCATGCGCTCGCGGAACGGCGCCGGGATCGCCGAATTGCCGGTGAGGCTCATGCCGAGCGCCTCGGCCATGGCGTTCATCGTGCTCGCCGTGCCCATGGTGTTGCAATGCCCGAGCGAGGGGGCGGAGGCGCAGACCCGGCTGATGAACTCGTCATAGTCGATCTGCCCCTCGGCGAGCAGGCGCCGGCTCTCCCAGACCACGGTGCCGGAGCCGGCCCGCTTGCCGCGCCACCAGCCGTCGAGCATCGGCCCGCCATTGAGCGCGATCGCCGGCAGGTCGACGGTGGCGGCGCCCATCAGCATCGCCGGGGTGGTCTTGTCGCAGCCGGTGGTCAGCACCACCCCGTCGATCGGGTAGCCGTGCAGCACCTCGACCAGCGAGAGATAGGCGAGGTTGCGGTCGAGCGCCGCGGTGGGCCGCTTGCCGGTCTCCTGGATCGGGTGGACGGGAAACTCCATCGGCACCCCGCCGGCGTCGCGGATGCCGGCCTTCACCCGGTCCACCAGGAAGACATGGATCTTGTTGCAGGGCGCGAGGTCGGAGCCGGTCTGCGCGATGCCGATCACCGGGCGCTCGCCCTGCAGCTCGTCGCGGGTGAAGGCCTGGTTCTGGTAGCGCTCGAGATAGAGCGCGGTCATGCCCGGATTGTTGGGGTTGTCGAACCATTCCTGTGACCGGAACTTCCGGTTCGCCCGTGTGTCGCTCATCGCTGGCCCTCCCTGGCCGGTGGTCCCGGCCGCGGGCGCGCCGCGGCCCTCCGGTTAGGTGCTTGCTGGCCCCCGCCCTCAGGCGAAGGCGCTCTTCGCCCCGGCCGAGGCCTGGGTCCGGAAGATCGAGGAGATGTCCGGCGCCGGCGGCAGCGGCATCTCCACCGGCACCGGTTCGAGGCGCGGCGCGAGGCAGGGGCTGCCGGTGATCATGCGCTCCTGCAGGTCGTCCCAGAAGCCGCGCTGGCCGAGCGCGTGGAAATAGGAATTGGCGCCGAGGATCGGCCAGGCATCGCCTTTGGCGATCTCGTAGAACAGGATCCTGCGCGCCCGGTCGCTGCGGTTCGGCGCCGAGCCGTGCAGGAGGCGCGCATGGTGCACGGTCATCGCGCCGGCCGGGCCGGTCAGCGTCACCGCGCGGTCGCGCTCGAACAGCGGGTCGTCCGGGTCGATGGCGCCGCAGAAGACGCCGTTCTGGCGATGGCTCAGCACCGGGCCGCGATGCGTGCCGGGGATCACCATCAGCGGGCCGTTGGCCGCGTCGACATCCTCGAGCATCAGGCCGAAGGCCAGCAGGTCGTCGTTGGTGTGGGGGTAGAAGGCCCAGTCCTGGTGCCATTCCACCGCCGCGCCGCCGCCGGGCGCCTTGGTGTTGAGCTTGGAGGTGAGCAGCGCGGTGTCCGGGCCGAGCAGGTCGCCGAGCACCTCGGTCATGCGCGAGTTGCGCAGCACCTCCCAGAAATAGGGGTCGCGCCGGTGCGGCAGCTTGATCCGGGTCAGGCGGGGGCTGTCCGGCCCGTGGCCGGCGTCGAGATCATAGACCTCGTCGCTCTCGGTCACGCCGCGCGAGCGCTCGATCAGCCCCGCCGTGATCTCGCGCAGCCGCGCCAGCTGCTCCGGGCTGACGGCGTTCTCCACCAGGAGATAGCCGTTCTCGGCATAGAAGCGCTTCTGCTCTTCGCTCAGAGACATGCGGTGATCCCTCCATCCACGTAGAGGACATGGCCGTTGACGAAATCCGAGGCCGGCGAGGCGAGGAAGACGCAGGCGCCGGTCAGGTCCTCCACCTTGCCCCAGCGCCCGGCCGGGGTGCGCTTGCGGAGCCAGCCGGAGAATTCGGCATCGGCGACCAGCGGCGCGGTCAGCTCGGTCTCGAAATAGCCCGGCGCGATGGCGTTGCAGTTGAGCCCCTTCGGCGCCCAGTCGGTCGCCATGCCCTTGGTGAAATTGGCCACCGCCCCCTTCGAGGCGCAATAGGGCGCGATGCCGGGGCGCGACAGCGCGGACTGCACGCTGGCTATGTTGATCATCTTGCCGCGGCCGCGGGGGATCATGTGGCGCGCCACCGCGCGGCTGACATGGAAGATCGAGGCGACATTGGTCGCCATGATCCGGTCGAACTGCTCGGGCGGGAAATCCTCGAGCGGCGAGCGATGGGTCATCCCGGCATTGTTGACGAGGATGTCGATCGGCCCCTGCGCCGCCTCGTGGCCGTCGATGGCGGCGGCGGCGGCGGCGCCGTCGGTCACGTCGAAGGGCAGCTCCCGCACCTCGGCGCCCTCGCCGCGCAGCGCCTCGGCGGCGGCGGCCAGCTTCTCGCGGTTGCGCCCGTTCAGCACCAGCCGCGCGCCATGCGCCGCCAGTCCGCGCGCGAGGCTGAAGCCGATGCCCGTGGACGAGCCGGTGACGAGGGCGGTCCGCCCCCCGAGATCGAACAGCTGCATGTGCCTCCCCAGATATGCTTGCCGCCCGGGTGCCGTGAGCGTCCGGGCGAGGCCGGTCGTTCTCCGCAAAGGCTGCGTTGTGCCGGCCGCACAAAATGGTATACCATTTACCGAAGCATGCAAGAGCCCTCGGACAGAAAGCCGACCGGGCCGGCGGGAGGGAACATGAAGGCACTCTATGTCCACGGGGCCAGGGATCTGCGCCTGGCCGACTGCACGGCAGAGCCGCCGGGGCCGGGGCAGCTGCGCATCCGCATGGCGCGCGGCGGGATCTGCGGCTCCGACCTGCACTACTATGCCCATGGCGGCTTCGGCCCGGTGCGCCTGCGCGAGCCGATGATCCTCGGCCACGAGGTCGCCGGCCATGTCGAGGCGCTGGGCGCGGGGGTGACGGGCTTCGCCGAGGGCGATCTCGTCGCGGTCTCGCCCTCGCGGCCCTGCGGCGCCTGTCGCCAGTGTCTCGCGGGACTGCCGAATCACTGCCTCGAGATGCGGTTCTACGGCTCCGCCATGCCGATGCCGCACATACAGGGCGCCTTCCGAGAGGTGCTGGTGGCCGAGGCCGCGCAATGCGTGCGCGCCGAGGGGCTGACCGCCGCCGAGGCCGCCATGGCCGAGCCGCTGGCGGTGGGGCTGCATGCGGTGAACCGGGCCGGGCCGATGCTCGGCCGGCGCGTGCTGGTGACCGGCTGCGGCCCGATCGGGGTGCTGGCGATCATGGCGGCGCGCGCCGCCGGCGCCGGCGAGATCGTCGCCACCGACATCGCCGCCGGGGTGCTCTCCTTCGCCGCCGCGGCGGGCGCCGCACGGGTGCACGACACCGCGAGCGACCCGGAGGCGCTGGCCGACGACTGCGCGGGCAAGGGCAGCTTCGACGTGCTGCTCGAATGCTCCGGCGCGGCGCCGGCGCTGGCCCTCGGCATCGCGGCGCTGCGCCCGCGCGGCGTGGCGGTGCAGCTCGGCCTCTCGGGGGATCTCCCGGTGCCGATGATGCAGCTCACCGCCAAGGAGATCGAGCTCCGCGGCTCGTTCCGCTTCCATCCCGAGTTTGCCACCGCGGTCGCCCTGATGCAGGCGCGGCGGATCGATGTCGGCCCGCTGCTGACCCACAGCTTCCCGCTCGCCGAGCATGGCGCCGCCTTCGAGACCGCGCTCGACCGCAGCCGCGCGATGAAGGTGCAGCTGGATTTCGTGCCATGCTGAGCGCGGGGGGTACGGGGGGCACGGGGCGCGCGGGGGGCAGCCTGCTCAGCATCGGCGAGTGCATGGTGGAGATGGCGCCGGCGGAGGGCGGGCTGTTCCGCATGGGCTATGCGGGGGACAGCTTCAACACCGCCTGGTATGCCCGGCGCCTGCTGCCGGCGAACTGGCAGGTGGGCTATGCCACCGCGGTGGGCGACGATGCGGTCTCCGCCGCCATGCTCGGCTTCATCGAGGGCGAGGGGGTCGATACCGCCGCGGTCCGCCGCCTGCCCGGCTGCACGGTGGGGCTCTACATGATCTCGCTCGACCGCGGCGAGCGCAGCTTCGCCTACTGGCGCGGGCAGTCGGCGGCGCGCCGGCTCGCCGAGGACCCGGACTGGCTCGACCGGGTGCTGGCCGGGCGAGATCTGCTGTTCTTCACCGGGATCACCCTGGCGGTGCTGCCGCCGGAGGGGCGCGCGGCGCTGGCCGCGGCGCTCGGCCGGGCGCGGGCGGCGGGGGCGCGGGTCGCCTTCGACACCAATCTGCGGCCGCGGCTCTGGGAGGACGAGGCGGCGATGAAGGCGGGGCTCGCCCTCGGCGCCGGCGTGGCCGACATCGTGCTGCCCTCCTTCGACGAGGAGCAGGGGCTGTTCGGCGATGCCGCGCCGCGGGAGACGGTGGCGCGCTACCGCGATCTCGGGGCGGGGACCGTCGCGGTGAAGAACGGGCAGGCGCCGGTCACGCTCTGGTCGGCCGAGACCGGGGCGGCGGAGGTCAGCCCGCCCGCGGTGGCAGCGGTGGTGGACAGCACCGCGGCCGGCGACAGCTTCGATGCCGGGCTGCTGGCGGCACTGCTCACCGGCGCCGATCTCGAGACGGCGGCGATGCGCGCGGCGGATCTCGCCGCCCGGGTGATCGGGCGCCGCGGCGCGCTGGCCGCCGACCTGTTCGCCTGAACCGCCCCGGCGGCCGCTCCCGCGCGGCGGGCGCCGGTGGACGCATGGTCGCGCTGGGCCCCCCGCGATCGGGCGCGCCGCAGCATTCCCGGCATTCGTCCGGATCGCCCGGGCGTCCGGGGCATGGCCGTCGTCGGCGGCGGGCGAGGTGTTGCCGGGGCCGTCCGACGCGCCGCTGCCATGCCCCGTCTCCGGCAACGGGGTGGGGCCTCTCGGGCAGGGCTCGCGTGAGGCTCCGGCGGAGCGGCCATGCCGGCAGGCGTTCCGGCAGGCGGGCGCGGCTCAGGCGGCCCAGCCGGCTGCCTCGGCGCGCAGCGCGCGGGCGGCATGGTCGACGAAGGCGCGGATCTTGGCGGCGCGCAGCGGTCCCTCGGCATGCACCAGATGCACCGGCAGGCGGCGGTCCTCGAAGCCGGGCAGCAGCTCGACCAGCCGGCCATCGGCCAGCGCATCCGCGACCTGGTAGGACAGCACCCGGGTGATCGCCCAGCCATCCAGCGCCGCATCGATCGCCACGTCGAGGCTGTTGGCCATCAGCGCCGGGCCGACCGCCACGCTCCGGCGCCGCGGGCCGGCGACGAAGCTCCAGGGCTCGTCGCCGGTGCCGGGGCTGGCCGCGGCGATGCGGTGGGCGGCGAGCTCCTCGGGCGCCGCCGGCCGGCCATGCGCCGCGACATAGGCCGGCGAGGCCACCACCACGCGCCGCACCGCGCCGACCCGCGCCGCGGTGAGGCTCGATTCGGCCAGCTCCCCCACCCGGACCGCGACGTCGAGCCCCTCCTCGATCAGGTTCACGATGCGGTCGACGAAGACCGCCCGGGCGCTCACCTGCGGGTGCCGGTCGGTGAAGCTGCGCAGCAGCGGCGCGACATAGCGCCGGCCGAAGATCACCGGCGCGGTGACCGAGAGCAGCCCCTGCGGCGCCGCATGCGCGCCGGCCGCCGCGGCCTCGGCCCGGGCGAGGTCCTCGAGCACCCCGCGGGCGTCGCGGAACAGCCGCTCGCCGGCCTCGGTCAGCGCCACCTGCCGCGTGGTGCGCGAGAACAGCCGCGTGCCGATCCGCGCCTCGAGCCCGGCGACCAGGCGCGTCACCGTCGGCGCCGAGCGGTTCAGCCGGCGCGCGGCGGCGTTGAAGCCCCCTGCCTCGGCGACCGCGACGAAAGCCTGCAACTCGGAAAACCGGTCCATACCATTTCACCAAATGAAACAATCAAGTGCATGTTACACGGATTAATCCTGCGCATGGAGTCCTCCATCTTCGCCGCACCGGCGCGGAAACCCGCGCCCGCCCAGCAACAGAGCACAGGAGGCCGCGATGGCCCGCGCCTTTGCAGAGATCGCCTTCACCCCGGCCGTCCGCGCCGCGCAGGCCCTCGCCGGGTCGGCCCGCGTCTATGACCGCTTCCTCGCGCCGGAGGCCGAGCCCGCCGACCGGCTCGGCCCGGAGGAGGCGGCCTTCATCGCCGCCCGCGACGGCTTCTACCAGGCCACCGTCTCCGAGACCGGCTGGCCCTATGTGCAGTTCCGCGGCGGCCCGCCGGGCTTTCTCAGGGTGCTCGACGACCGGACCATCGGCTATGCCGACCTGCGCGGCAACCGGCAGTATGTGAGCATCGGCAATCTCGGCGGCGACGGGCGGATCTCGCTGATCCTGATGGACTATCCCAACCGCCGCCGGCTCAAGGTGATGGGCCGGGCGCGCAGCGTCGACCTCGCCGACGACCCCGAACTGGTCGCCCGCCTCGCGGTCGAGGGCTATCCCGGCCGGCCCGAGCGGGCGGTGCTGATCGAGATCGCCGGGCTCGACTGGAACTGCCCGGCGCATATCCCGCAGCGCCTGACCATCGCCGAGCTCGAGGCGCATCTCGCCCCGGTGCGCCGGGAATTCACCCGGCTCGAGGCGGAGAACGCCTGGCTCAGGGAGCGCCTCGCGGTGCTGGAGCCCGGCGCCGGCTGAGCCCCCGTCCCCGGCCCCGGCCCCGGTTCCGCCTCCGGCTCCGGATGCGCCGTGCCCCGCCGCCCGCCCCGCGCGGGCGGCTGCGGGAGCGGTGTGCCCTTGCTGCCCTTCAGGACCTGCCCCCGAAAGGAGACCCCGATGACCCGCCTGCCCGCCATCCTGTCCCGCCTCGCCGGCGCCCCGGCTCTGGCGCTCGCCCTCGCGCTCGCGCCCGCCGCGGCGCCGGAGGCCGCCGCCGAGGACCTCCGCGCCGGAGAGGTCGCGACCCTGGTGAAATACCGCTCCGAGACCGTCGAGGGCGTCAGGATCGCCTATCGCGAGGCCGGCGACCCGGCGGACCCGGTGCTCCTGCTGCTGCACGGCTTCCCGACCTCGAGCCACATGTTCCGCGACCTGATCCCCGCCATCGCCGCGCGCTGGCACGTGATCGCGCCGGACTATCCGGGCTTCGGCGCCTCCGACATGCCGCCGGCGGCGGCGTTCGACTACAGCTTCGACACCTTCGCCCGGCTGATGACGGCGCTGCTCGACGCGAAGGGGGTGGGGCGCTACGCGGTCTATGTGATGGATTATGGCGCGCCGGTGGGCTTTCGCATGTTCGCCGCCGATCCGGCGCGGGTCTCGGCGCTGGTGATCCAGAACGGCAATGCCTATGACGAGGGCCTGCAGGCGTTCTGGGACCCGTTCCGCGCGCACTGGGCCGATCCGGGCCCCGAGACCGCGGCGCCGCTCGCCGGCTTCCTCGGCATCGAGGGCACGAAATGGCAGTATACCGCCGGCATGCAGCACCCCGACCGGGTCAGCCCGGACAACTGGTTCCACGCGCAGTACCTCCTCGACCGGCCGGGCAACCGGGAGATCCAGCTGGCGCTGTTCCGCGACTATGGCAGCAATCCGGGGCGCTATCCCGAATGGCAGGCCGCCTTCCGCGCGCACCAGCCGCCGGCGCTGCTGATGTGGGGCAGGAACGACCCGATCTTCCCCGAGGCCGGCGCGCATCCCTACCGGCAGGACCTCGATGACCTCGAGTTCCACCTGCTCGACACCGGCCATTTCGCGCTCGAGGAATACGGCGCCGAGATCGCCGGGCGCATCCTTGCCTTGAGGGACCGGATCGCCGGGTGACCGACCCCCGGCGATCCGGCCCTGGGGCCGAGGGGGCCCCTGCAGGCGGCACCATCCCCACGGTTCCGCCCGCACCCCTCGGCCCGGCGCGCGTGCCTCGCTCTCCCTGTCAAAGCGAGACCCGCGCTGCCGCCTCCTCCCGGTCGAGCCGGTCCCGCGGGCTCGCCAGGATTGCCTCGCCCCGGTCGAGCACCACCACGTCGTCGGCGAGCTCCCAGGCGAAGTCGAAATACTGCTCGACCAGAACGATCGCCATGTCGCCGCGCGAGCGCAGCAGCGAGATGGCCGCCCCGATATCCTTGATGATCGAGGGCTGGATGCCCTCCGTCGGCTCGTCGAGGATCAGGAGCTTCGGGCGCGTCACCAGCGCCCGGCCGATGGCGAGCTGCTGCTGCTGCCCGCCGGAGAGATCGCCGCCGCGCCGGCGCAGCATCTTCTTCAGCACCGGAAACAGCTCGTAGATCTCGTCCGGCACGAAGCGCTGCTCGCGCGGCAGCCCGGCAAAGCCGGTCTCGAGGTTCTCCTCCACCGTCAGCAGCGGGAAGATCTCGCGCCCCTGGGGCACGATGGCGATGCCGCGGCGGGCCCGGTCGGAGGGGCTGAGCCGGCCGATCTCGTCGCCCTCCCAGCGGATGCTGCCGCCCGAGATCCGCGCCTGGCCCATGATCGCGCGCATCAGCGAGGTCTTGCCCACGCCGTTGCGCCCGAGCACGCAGGTGATCCGCCCCGGCCGCGCCGAGAGCGAGACCGCGCGCAGCGCCTGCGCCGCGCCGTAGTGGAGGTCGAGTTCGGTCACGTCCAGCATCGCTCAGCGCCCCAGATAGCTTTCGATCACATGCGGATCGGCGCTCACATGGTCGAGCGAGCCCTCGGCCAGCACCGATCCCTCGTTGAGCACCGTCACCTTCACCCCGAGGGCGCGGACGAACTCCATGTCGTGCTCCACCACCATCACCGTGTGCTCGCCGGCGATGCGCTTCAGGAGATCGGCGGTGGCCATGGTCTCGGCATCGGTCATGCCGGCGGCGGGCTCGTCGACCAGCAGCACCTTGGGGTCCTGCGCCAGCAGCATGCCGATCTCGAGCCACTGCTTCTGGCCGTGCGAGAGGTCGGCGGCGAGGTCGTCGCGCCGCTCCTCCAGCCGGATGGTCTCGAGGATCTCCTCGATGCGGCGGGCCTCGGCGCCGGTGATCTGCGCCAGCAGCGTCTCGAAGACGCCGCGCTTGCCGGCGAGCGAGAGCAGCAGGTTGTCGGCAACCGTATGGGTCTCGAACACCGTCGGCTTCTGGAACTTGCGGCCGATGCCCATGCGGGCGATGTCGGTCTCGTCGTGCCGGGTGAGATCGATCGACTGGTCGAAGATCACGTCGCCATGATCGGGCCGGGTCTTGCCGGTGATGATGTCCATCATCGTGGTCTTGCCGGCGCCGTTCGGGCCGATCACCGCGCGCATCTCGCCGGGGGCGAGCATCAGCGACAGGCCGTTGATCGCCTTGAAGCCGTCGAAGGAGACCGAGACGTCGTCGAGATAGAGCATCGAGCCGCGTGCGAATTCCATGGTCTCACTCCGCCGGCTGGGCGCTGGCGCCGCGCCGCGCGCCGCCGCTGCGCCAGGACAACGTGCCGAAGGCCCCGAGCACGCCCTTCGGCAGGAACAGCGTCACCAGCACGAAGATCAGGCCGAGCACGAAGATCCAGATCTCCGGCACCCAGCCGGTGAGCAGCGTCTTGGCGCCGTTGACCAGGATCGCGCCCAGCACCGCGCCGAGCAGCAGCCCGCGCCCGCCGACCGCGACCCAGATGACGATCTCGATCGAGTTGGCCGGGGAGAACTCGCCGGGGTTGATGATGCCGACCTGCGGCACGTAGAGCGCGCCGGCGACGCCCGCCATCATCGCCGAGAGGGTGAAGACCATCAGCTTGTAGCCCTCGACCCGGTAGCCGAGGAAGCGCGCCCGCGCCTCGGCGTCGCGCACCGAGACCAGCACCTTGCCGGCGCGCGAGGTGGTGACCCGCCGGGCCAGCAGATAGCCGAGCCCGAGCGCCGCCGCGGAGGCCACGAAGAGCCCGGCCCGGGTCGCGTCGGAGCGCAGGTCGAAGCCGAGCACGTCGCGGAAGTCGGTCAGCCCGTTGTTGCCGCCGAAGCCCATGTCGTTGCGGAAGAAGGCGAGCATCAGCGCATAGGTCATCGCCTGGGTGATGATCGAGAGATAGACCCCGGTGACACGGCTGCGGAAGGCCAGCCAGCCGAACACGAAGGCCAGCCCCCCCGGCACCAGCAGCACCATCAGGCAGGCGAACCAGAACTGGTCGAAGCCCCACCAGAACCAGGGCAGCTCCTTCCAGTCGAGGAACACCATGAAATCCGGCAGCACCGGGTCGCCATAGACCCCGCGCGGCCCGATCTCGCGCATCAGGTGCATCCCCATGGCATAGCCGCCGAGCGCGAAGAAGGCGCCGTGGCCGAGCGAGAGGATGCCGCAATAGCCCCAGATCAGGTCGACCGAGAGCGCGAGCAGCGCATAGGTGAGGTATTTCCCGAACAGCGCCACCGCGAAGCTCGGCAGGTAGAAGTCCGAACCCGGCGCGGCGACGAGGTTGGCCATCGGCACCACGATCGCGGCCGCCACCAGCAGGGCGAGGAAGAGCTTGCTCTTCAGGTCGAGAAGCGGATCGGCTTTCATCGGGCGGGCTCCGTGCAGGGGGGCAGGGTGGTCGGCAGGGGCCTGGCGAGGGGCATCGGCATCGGCTCAGCTCTCCACGGCCCGGCCCTTGAGGGCAAAGAGCCCCCGTGGCCGGCGCTGGATGAACAGGATGATGAAGACCAGCACCAGCACCTTGGCGAGCACCGCACCGGCATAGGGCTCGAGGAACTTGTTGACGATGCCGAGGGTGAAGGCCCCGGCGAAGGCGCCCCAGAGATTGCCGACGCCGCCGAACACCACCACCATGAAGCTGTCGACGATGTAGGACTGGCCGAGGTTCGGCGAGACGTTGTCGATCTGGCTGAGCGCGACGCCGGCGAGCCCGGCGATGCCGGCCCCGAGGCCGAAGGTCAGCGCGTCGACCCAGCCCGAGCGGATGCCCATGGCCTCGGCCATGCGGCGGTTCTGCGTCACCGCGCGCATCTGCAGGCCGGCCGGCGTGCGCTTGAGGATCAGCAGCAGCAGCGCGAAGACCGCCAGCGCGAAGAGCAGGATCCAGAGCCGGTTCCAGGTGATCGTCAGCTGGCCGATCTCGAAGGCGCCGGACATCCAGTCCGGGTTGCCGACCTGCTGGTTCGTCGGCCCGAAGATCGAGCGCACGGTCTGCTGCAGGATCAGGCTGATGCCCCAGGTCGCGAGCAGCGTCTCGAGCGGGCGGCCGTGGAGAT
The DNA here is from genome assembly GCF_030270585.1 of Paralimibaculum aggregatum. GTDB lineage: Bacteria > Pseudomonadota > Alphaproteobacteria > Rhodobacterales > Rhodobacteraceae > Thermohalobaculum > Thermohalobaculum aggregatum. The sequence goes on along the minus strand of NZ_BSYI01000030.1, from coordinate 35,516 downwards.
AGCGGCAGACCCCGCGCTCGATGCCGACCCCGACCGCGCCGGCCACCAGGAAGGCGAGCGGCGCCGCGATCAGCAGCGAGACCTCGAACAGCCCCGGCGCGAAGCTGCGGATCAGCTCCTGCACCGCGAAGGTGGTGTAGGCGCCCAGCATCACCAGCTCGCCATGGGCCATGTTGATGACCCCCATCACCCCGAACGAGATCGCCAGCCCGATGGCGGCGAGCATCAGCACCGAGCCGAGCGAGAGCCCGTACCAGACGTTCTGCACCGCGCCCCAGGCCGCGCGGGCCTGCTCGATGCGGTCGAGCGCATCGGCGGCGGCGGCGGCCACCGCCGGCTCGTCGCTGGTGGTGGCGGCGGTGATGATCGACAGCACCTGCGGGTCGTTGCGCCCGGCGAGCTGCGCGATCGCGGCGACCTTCTCCGCCGTGGGCCGCGCGGCGTTCAGCACCGCGGCGGCGCGGGCATCCATGAAGGCGGTGCGCACCTCCGGGTCGGTCTCGGTCTCCAGCGCCGCGTCGAGCGCCTCGATCTGCTCCGGGTCGCCGGTCTTCAGCACCGAGGCGGCGGCGGCGAGCCGGCGCGCCCGGTCGGGGCTCGCCAGCGTCAGCTGGCCGAGCGCCGCGGCGATCGCCCGGCGCAGCTTGTTGTTGACCCTGATCTTGCTCGCGGCGCGGGACGAGATCTCGCCGATCTCGGCGCCGGTCAGCGGGTCGAAGGCGGTGTGGGTCCGGCCCTCGCGGACCACGCGGACGATCTGCCCGCCATCCTTCATCTGGCGCAGATCCCCCTCGGCCAGCGCCTCGAGCAGCGCCACGGCGCGGTCGTCGCCGGTCCCGGCGATGGCGGTCACCACCGCGGCGCGCTCGTCATAGCCGCCCTCGGGCAGCTCGGCGAGCAGCGTCTCGAGGCTCGCGGCGCGGGCCGGCAGCAGGCTGCCTGCGGCGATGAAGACGGCAATGGTCGCGGCGGCCAGCAGGAAACGGAGCAGCATGGGTCAGGGCCTCGTGCGGGGGGATCTCGGCGTCGGGCGGGGGTGGCGGGGGCCCGTGGGCCCCCGCCGGGCTCAGGTGATCGGATCAGTTGGCGGCGCTGCTGCAGGTGCCCGTCGCGGTGTTGAAGTTCCCGCAGGACATCGGCGCGCGCCAGTCGGAGATCAGGTCCTTGCTGTCCGGCAGGTAGTCGGACCAGGCATCGCCGACGACGAGGCCCGAGGTCTCCCAGACGGTCTCGAACTGGCCGTCGTCCTGGATCTCGCCCACCAGCACCGGCTTGGTGATGTGGTGGTTCGGCATCATCGCCGAATAGCCGCCGGTGAGGTTCGGCACGGTGACGCCGACGATGGCGTCGATCACCGCGTCGGGATCGGTGGTGCCGGCCTTCTCGACCGCCTCGACCCACATCTGGAAGCCGATGTAGTGGGCCTCCATCGGGTCGTTGGTCACGCGGGTCTCGTCGCCGATATAGGCGTGCCAGGCCTCGATGAACGCGTCATTGGCCTCGGCCTCGGCCGACATGAAGTAGTTCCAGGCCGCGAGATGGCCGACCAGTGGCGCGGTGTCGAGGCCGGCAAGCTCCTCCTCGCCCACCGAGAAGGCGACCACGGGGATGTCCTGCGCCTCGATGCCCTGGTTGCCGAGCTCCTTGTAGAACGGCACGTTGGCATCGCCGTTGATGGTCGAGACCACCGCGGTCTTCTTGCCGGCCGAGCCGAAGGCCTTGATGTCGGCGACGATGGTCTGCCAGTCCGAGTGGCCGAACGGCGTGTAGTTGACCATGATGTCCTCCGCGGCGACGCCGTGGGACTTCAGATAGGCCTCGAGGATCTTGTTGGTGGTGCGCGGGTAGACATAGTCGGTGCCGGCCAGCACCCAGCGCTCCACGCCTTCCTCCTGCATCAGGTAGTCGACCGCCGGGATCGCCTGCTGGTTCGGCGCGGCGCCGGTGTAGAACACGTTGCGCTGGCTCTCCTCGCCCTCGTACTGCACGGGGTAGAACAGCAGCGAGTTCAGCTCCTCGAAGACCGGCAGCACGGATTTGCGCGACACCGAGGTCCAGCAGCCGAACACCGCCGAGACGCCGTTGACCTCGATCAGCTCGCGCGCCTTCTCGGCGAACAGCGGCCAGTCGGAGGCCGGATCGACCACCACCGCCTCGAGCTTCTTGCCGAGCAGCCCGCCCTTGGCGTTCTGCTGCTCGATCAGCATCAGCATGACGTCCTTCAGCGTGGTCTCCGAGATCGCCATCGTGCCCGAGAGCGAATGCAGGATGCCGACCTTGATGGTCTCCTCGGCCTTGGCGCCGGCACCGAGGCCGGCCGCGAGCGTGGCGGCCAGCGCAAGGCCCCGGATCGTGGTGTTCACTGACTTCATCTCGTCCTCCGCACGGGGGTGCGCGCCTGGCCTTCGCCCCTCGGCTTGCCGAACGCACGGGGAGCTTCCTGGCTCCGCCCCGCAACAATTCGTTGCACCCAGTGTGCGGCAGGTGCGATCTGGCCATCGCCCCGCCATCACACGCCAGCGCCGCCGGTTCGAGCACGTCACGTCCGCACCGCTCACCGGTCGGCTGGCGAGATCATTGATTCCGCAGCGCCGAAGATTCGCAAGGAAAAAAGTTAAAAAATGAGCAATTAACGAGATGTGCCTATCGCAAGTGCGATATGGTGCGGCTTCTGACTCCATAATGGGCAGGATTTGCAATTTTTCCCCGAGAGTCGGTTGCCCGCTTGCCAAGCCGGCGGCCGCGTGCTGCATATTTCGCCATGACGCTTCACCGGCCCATTCCTGCAGCAGCCGAGGCTGCCGAGATGCCCAGGGGCGCGGCTGCCGGCGCTGCGGCGCAGCCGCGCGCGATCGGCGCGGTGCGTCTCGGCGTGGCTGCCGAGGGCGGCGCCACGCGGCTCGCGCGGCTGCGCCACGAGGGCTCGGCCAAGGGCTTCTTTCCCGGCACGCCGCCGCCGCCGGGCGCGCCGCTCGAGGCGGTGCTGCTGAACACCGCGGGCGGGATCACCGGCGGCGACCGCTTCGCCGTGACCGCCGAGGCCGGGCCCGGCGCCTGGCTCTCGCTCACCACCCAGGCCGCCGAGCGGGCCTATCGCGCGCAGCCGGGCGAGACCGGGCGGCTCGAGGTCGCGCTCGCGGCCGGCCCCGGCGCGCGGATCGACTGGCTGCCGCAGGAGACCATCCTGTTCGACGGCTCCTCGCTGGCGCGGCGGCTGGTGGTGGATCTCGGCGCGGGGGCCTCGCTCCTCGCGGTCGAGCCGCTGGTCTTCGGCCGTGTCGCGATGGGCGAGCGGCTGAGCCGGATCGGCTTCTCCGACCGCTGGCAGATCCGCCGCGAGGGCCGGCTGGTCCATGCCGAGGCGCTGCGGCTCGAGGGCGATGCGATGGCGGCGCTGGCCGGCCCGGCGGCCGCCGCGGGCGCCCGGGCGGCGGCCGGGCTGGTCTGGTGCGCGGCGGATGCCGAATGCCATCTGGCGCCGCTGCGCGCATTGCTGCCGGCGGGGCCCGAGGCCACCGGCGGCGTCTCGCTGGTGCGCCCCGGCGTGCTGGCGGCGCGGCTGGTGGCGGCCGACGGCCATGCCCTCCGCCAGGCGCTGATGCCGATGATCGCGGCGCTGCGGCCCGCACCCCTGCCCAAGCTCTGGAGGCTCTGAGAGATGCAGTTCACCCCCCGCGAGCGCGAGAAGCTGCTCGTGTCGCTGGCCGCCATGGTGGCGCGCAGCCGGCTCGAGCGCGGCGTGCCGCTGAACCACCCGGAGGCGATCGCGCTGATCACCGATTTCGTCGTCGAGGGCGCGCGCGACGGGCGCAGCGTGGCCGACCTGATGGAGGCCGGCGCCCATGTCGTGACCCGCGCGCAGTGCATGGAGGGCGTGCCCGAGATGATCGCCGAGGTGCAGGTGGAGGCGACCTTCCCGGACGGCACCAAGCTGGTCACCGTGCACCGGCCGATCCGCTGAGCCGGCGCGGAGACCGACCCGATGGCAGACCGGACCGATACCCCATCCAAACCGAAACCAGACGCGGCATGCGGGCTGTTCCCCGGCCGCGGGGAGGCGCGATGATACCCGGAGAGATGTTTCCCGCCGCGGGCGAGATCGAGCTCAATGCGGGCCGCGAGGCGGTGGTGCTTGAGGTCTCCAACACCGGCGACCGGCCGGTGCAGGTGGGCTCGCACTACCACTTCTTCGAGACCAATGCGGCGCTGGCCTTCGACCGGGCGGCGGCGCGGGGCATGCGCCTCGACATCCCGGCCGGCACCGCGGTGCGCTTCGAGCCCGGCCAGCGCCGCGAGGTGCGGCTGGTGCCCTATGCCGGCGCGCGCCGGGTCTTCGGCTTCAACCAGGCCGTGATGGGAGATCTCTGATGCCCCACCGCATTCCGCGCGGCGAATACGCCGCGATGTTCGGCCCCACCACCGGCGACCGGCTGCGGCTGGCCGATACGGATCTCGTGGTCGAGGTCGAGCGCGACCACACGATCTATGGCGAGGAGGTGAAGTTCGGCGGCGGCAAGGTGATCCGCGACGGCATGGGCCAGAGCCAGGTCAGCCGCGCCGGGGGGGCGGTGGACACCGTCATCACCAATGCGCTGGTGATCGACCACAGCGGCATCTACAAGGCCGATATCGGGCTGCGCGACGGCCGCATCGCCGGCATCGGCAAGGCCGGCAACCCGGACACCCAGCCCGGCGTCGACATCGTGATCGGGCCGGGCACCGAGGCGATCGCGGCCGAGGGCCGGATCGTCACGGCCGGGGGCTTCGACAGCCATATCCACTTCATCTGCCCGCAGCAGGTCGAGCATGCGCTGCATTCCGGCATCACCACCATGCTCGGCGGCGGCACCGGCCCGGCGCATGGCACGCTGGCCACCACCTGCACGCCGGGGGCCTGGCATATCGGCCGGATGCTGCAGGCGCTCGACGGCATGCCGATGAATTTCGGCCTCTCGGGCAAGGGCAATGCCAGCCAGCCGGCGGCGCTGGTGGAGATGGTCGAGGCCGGCGCCTGCGCGATGAAGCTGCACGAGGACTGGGGCACCACCCCCGCCGCGATCGACTGCTGCCTCTCGGTGGCCGACGAGATGGACGTGCAGGTGATGATCCACACCGACACGCTCAACGAGAGCGGCTTCGTCGAGAACACCGTCGCCGCGATGAAGGGGCGGACGATCCACGCCTTCCACACCGAGGGCGCCGGCGGCGGCCATGCGCCGGACATCATCCGGATCTGCGGGCTCTCGCACGTGCTGCCCTCCTCGACCAACCCGACCCGCCCGTTCACGGTGAACACGGTCGACGAGCATCTCGACATGCTGATGGTCTGCCACCACCTCGACAAGGCGATCCCCGAGGATGTCGCCTTTGCCGAGAGCCGGATCCGGCGCGAGACCATCGCCGCCGAGGACATCCTGCACGACATGGGGGCGTTCTCGATCATCGCCTCCGACAGCCAGGCCATGGGCCGCATCGGCGAGGTGGTGATCCGCACCTGGCAGACCGCGCACAAGATGAAGCTGCAGCGCGGGCGTCTGCCCGAGGAGACCGGCGAGAACGACAATCTCCGGGTGCGCCGCTACATCGCGAAATACACCATCAACCCGGCGATCGCCCATGGCATGGCGGGGGAGATCGGCTCGGTCGAGATCGGCAAGCGGGCGGATCTGGCGATCTGGTCGCCGGCCTTCTTCGGGGTCAAGCCGGAGATGGTGCTGCTCGGCGGCAGCATCGTCATGGCGCAGATGGGCGATCCGAACGCCTCGATCCCGACGCCGCAGCCGGTCTGGTCGCGGAAGATGTTCGCGGGCTTCGGGCGCAGCGTCGCGGCCTCCTCGGTCAGCTTCGTCTCGGCGGCGGCGCAGGCGGCGGGGATCGGCGAGGCGCTGGGGCTGGAGAAGGCCACGGTGGCGGTGGCCGGGACCCGCGCGATCTCGAAGGCGGACATGCTGCTGAACGCCGCGCTGCCGGAAATCGAGGTGCATCCCGAAACCTACGAGGTGCGCGCCGATGGCGAGCTGCTAACCTGTGCGCCGCTCGAGGTGCTGCCGATGGCGCAGCGCTATTTCATGTATTGATGGAGGCGGAGATGAATCTGATGCAGGAGATCGGCAGGCTCGTCGCCCATGCGGCGCGGCCGGCCGAGCCCGGCGACCCGGCGCCGGCCGGCGAGGTCGAGCTGGGCTACGAGGCGCGCTACCTGCGCCGGCGCTCGCTGGATCTGGCCGACGGGCGCAGCCTGCTGGTGGATCTGCCGGAGCCGGTCTCGCTGCGCGACGGCGACCGGCTGGTGCTCGCGGGCGGCGGGCAGATCGCGGTGCGCGCGGCGCCGGAGCCGCTGGCCGAGATCGCGGCGGAGGGCGCCCGGCTGGCGCGGCTGGCCTGGCATGTCGGCAACCGGCACACCCCGGCCCAGGTGCTCGAGGGGCGGCTCCGGGTGCAGCGCGACCATGTGCTTGAGGACATGCTGGCGCGGCTCGGCGCCGCGGTGGTGCATGTCGAGGCGCCCTTCGAGCCGGAGGGCGGCGCCTATGGCCACGGGCGCACCCATGGCCACAGCCATTCGCACGACCCGCACGCCAATCCCAACGCGCATATCCCGCATCGCCATGACCCTGTTTGACCCCGCCGCGCACGCGCGCAGCCCGCGCCATGCCCGGATCTACGCGGCCTACGAGATCGCGCATACGGTGGTGGATTTCGCCGCCGCGCTGCTGTTCCTGATCGGCAGCATCCTGTTCTTCTGGCCGGCATGGGAGACCCCGGCGGTCTGGTGCTTCGTGATCGGCAGCCTGTGCTTCGCCATGAAACCGACGATCAAGCTGCTGCGCGAGCTGAGCTATCTGCGCGCCGGGAAGATCGAGGAACTGGCGGCGCAGGAGCAGGCATGAACGGGCTCGAGCCGGCCGCGCTGGCCAAGCTCGCGACCTGGCTCTCGCCGGGCTATCCGGTGGGGGCCTTCGCCTACAGCCACGGGCTGGAATGGGCGATCGCCTCGGGGCAGGTGACGGATGCCGCCGGCACCGGGGCCTGGATGGCGGACTGCATCGCCCGCGGCTCCGGGCGCAACGACGCGATCCTGCTGGCCCATGCCTGGGCGGCGGCGGCAGACCCGGGCGGAGACCCGGCGGCGCTGGCCGGGCTGGCGGAGCTGGCCGAGGCGCTGGCGCCCGCGCAGGAGCGGCTGGCCGAGACCTCGGGCATCGGCGCTGCCTTCGCCGCGGTCACCGGCGATGCCTGGGGCGGCTCCGCGGCGCCGCTGCCCTATCCGGTCGCGGTGGGCGTGGCGGCGGCGGAGCACGGCATCCCGCGCGGGCCGGCGGTGCTGCTCTTTCTCCAGGCGATGGCGGCGAGCCTGGTCTCGGCGGCGGTGCGGCTGGTGCCGCTCGGCCAGACCGAGGGCCAGCGCATCCTCGCCGCGCTGCTGCCCGAGATCGGCGCCGTCGCGGCGGCGGCGGAGACGGCGAGCCTCGACGAGCTCGGCGGCTGCGCCTTCCTCTCCGACATCGCGGCGATGCGCCACGAGACCCAGGAAGTGAGGCTGTTCAGGACATGATCTCTCCCCACGGACCCCTCCGCGTCGGCATCGGCGGCCCCGTCGGCGCCGGCAAGACCACCCTCACCGCGGCGCTCTGCACGCTGCTGCGCGAGCGGCTTTCGGTGGCGGCGATCACCAACGACATCTACACCCGCGAGGATGCCGAGGCGCTGCTGCGGCTGCAGGCGCTGCCGGAGGACCGGATCCGCGGCGTCGAGACCGGCGGCTGCCCGCATACCGCGATCCGCGAGGATGCCTCGATCAACCTCGCCGCGGTGGCCGAGCTGCGCGCGGCGCATCCCGATCTCGAGCTGATCCTGATCGAATCGGGCGGCGACAACCTCTCCGCCACCTTCTCGCCGGAGCTGGCGGACCTGACGATCTATGTCATCGACGTGGCGGCGGGGGAGGAGATCCCGCGCAAGGGCGGGCCGGCGATCACCCGCTCGGACCTGCTGGTGATCAACAAGACCGATCTCGCGCCGCATGTCGGCGCCTCGCTCGAGGTGATGGAGCGCGACGCGACCCGGATGCGGGCCGGAAGGCCCTTCCTCTTCACCGAGCTGAGGCGCGCCGGGGCCGCGGCGCCGGTGGCGGAATTCCTGATCCGCAAGGGCGGGCTCGGGCAGGCGGCCTGAGCCGGCCGCCCGGAAACTTGCCGGCAAGTTTCTGGCGCGCCGGTAACCGGGTTACTCGATCTCCAGCTTGCCGCGCCGCGCCGCGCCGGGCGCCTCGATCACCGGCTCGCGGCCGCCGCGCAGCACCGAGTTGCCCTCGAACAGCGTGCGCTGGTCGATCGCCGGCGGGTCGAGCCAGTCGGCCTCGGCGATCTGGCCGGACTGGCCATAGGCGGCCAGCGCATTGCCGTAGCAGACCGCGCGCACGGTCTCCTCGGCGATGCCGCTCTCCAGCGCCAGCCGCGCGGTCTTGGGCACGCCGAGGCTGTCGGAGATGCCCCAGTCGCAGGCGCTGTCGACGATGATGCGCTCGCCGCCATACAGCTTCAGCAGCTCGACCATGCGCCGGTTGCCCATCTTGGTCGAGGGATAGATCGAGAAGCCGGCCCAGAAGCCGCGCTGCAGCACCTCGGCCACGGTCTCCTCGTTGTTGTGGTCGATCACCACCTTCGAGGGGTCGATGCCCATCTCCTCGCAGACATCCATCGAGCGCGAGGTGCCGCGCTTCTTGTCGCGATGCGGGGTGTGCACCATCACCGGCAGGTCGAGCTCGACGGCGAGGGCGATCTGCGCGCGGAAATAGCGGTCCTCCAGCGGCGTCTGCTCGTCATAGCCGATCTCGCCGATCGCCACGACGCCCTCCTTCAGGGCGAAGCGGGGCAGCCATTCCATCACCCCCTCGGCGAGCTCCTCGTTGTTGGCCTCCTTGGAGTTCAGCCCGATGGTGCAGTAGTGGCGGATGCCGAACTGCCCGGCGCGGAACCGCTCCCAGCCGACGATCGAGGAGAGATAGTCCACATAGGTGCCGACGAAGGTGCGCGGCTGGCCGACCCAGAAGGCCGGCTCGATCACCGCCACCACGCCGGCCGCGGCCATCGCCTCGTAGTCGTCGGTGGTGCGGGAGATCATGTGGGCGTGCGGGTCGATATACATCTCGCGGCTCATGCCGGCAGCTCCTCCATGTGGCCGCTGGCGCGGGCGCGCTCGAGCCCGGCGCGGATCTCGGGCAGCGCGGCGAAGGGCTTCACCGGGCGCCAGAGCTCCGGCGTCACCGGCCGGCCGGCGGCCCAGCGCTCCTCGGCATAGTCGATCAGGATCCGCGCGAGCTCGGGATTGGCGCGCTCGTCGAGGCCGATGATCGGCGCCAGCGGCGAGTCCACGAAGAGCGCCTTCAGCACCATGTGGTTCCAGCGGTGCTGGTCGAAATGGTCGCGCGGCCAGGGATTGTCGTGGGCGATCGCCTCGAAGACCGGGCGGAGGTTGGAGCGCAGCCCTTCGCCGACCTCGAAATCCAGCGCCTCCGGCCCGGGATAGAGCGGCAGGCCGCGATAGAGCGCGATCATCTCGGCGACATCGGCGGTGCGGCGGAGATCTTTGAAGGTCTCGGCGAAGGGGCGGCTGCCGCGGAAGCTGAGCAGCCCGAGCACCCGCGCCGCGCCGTCGAGGCTCCAGCCGCCGGGGCGCCAGCCGGGGCGCGCCGCCTCGGCCGCCGCCAGCGCCGCCGCATCGAGCGCGAGATCGCCCTTGCCGAGGCGGCGCGGCGCGAGGCCGAGAAAGATGTGCAGCGCCCGCTCCGGCGCGCCGGCGGCGAGTTCGGCAAGGCTCGCCTCGACCCAGCCGCGCTCCGCGCCCGCGCGGGCCAGCACCCAGTCGCCGAGCAGCCCGATGGCCGTTGTCATGGCCGCTGTCCTCCCCTTGGTCGTCTCTGGCGCGCAGCTTATGGGCGCCGGCATCGCGGGCCAAGTGGGCGATTGCATCGGGCGGTGAACCCTGCCTAGATCCGGTCCATGAACCGCACCCTCGTGATCCTCGTCGTCGGGCTCGCGCCGCATCTGGTCGGCCCGCACACCCCGCATCTGGCCCGGCTCGCGGCGCGCGGCGGCATGCGCCCGCTCACCACGGTGACGCCGGCGGTCACCTGCAGCGCGCAGTCCACCCTGGTCACCGGCCTCATGCCCTCGGGCCACGGCGCGGTGGCCAATGGCTGGTATTTCCGCGATCTGCGCGAGGTGCTGCTGTGGCGCCAGCCCAACAACCTCGTCGCCGGCGAGAAGATCTGGGATGCCGGCAAGGCGCGGAACCCCGAGTTCACCTGCGCCAAGATGTTCTGGTGGTACAACATGTACGCCTCGGCCGACTGGTCGGCGACGCCGCGGCCGATGTATCCCGCCGACGGGCGCAAGATCCCCGACCACTACGCCGCCCCGCACGCGCTGCACGACGAGCTCGACGCGCGGCTCGGGCGGTTCCCGCTGTTCCGCTTCTGGGGGCCGCTGGCGGACATCACCTCCTCGGACTGGATCGCGAAGGCGACGCTGCACGTGATGGAGACCCGGCGGCCGACGCTGACGCTGACCTATCTGCCGCATCTCGACTACAACCTGCAGCGGCTCGGCCCCGATCTCGGGCACCCGCGCCTGCAGGCCGACCTGCGCGAGGTCGACGCGCTCTGCGGCGAGCTGATCGAGGCGGCGGAGCGCGAGGGCCAGCGGGTGCTGGTGGTCTCGGAATACGGCATCACCAGGGCCACGGACGCGGTGCACATCAACCGGGCGCTGCGCGAGGCCGGGCTGCTGGCGGTGCGGCCCGAGGAGCACGGGCGCGAGGTGCTCGATGCCGGCGCCTCCGCCGCCTTCGCGATGGCGGACCACCAGATCGCCCATGTCTATGTCGCCGATCCGGCGCGGATCGCCGAGGTCAGGGCGCTGGTCGAGGGGCTCGCCGGCGTCGAGCAGGTCTGGGACCGCGAGGGCAAGCGCGCCAACGGGCTCGACCATCCCCGCTCCGGCGAGCTGGTGGCGGTGGCCGAGGCCGACCGCTGGTTCAGCTACTACTACTGGCTCGATGCCGAGAAGGCGCCGGATTTCGCGGCCACCGTCGATATCCACCGCAAGCCGGGCTACGACCCGGTGGAGCTCTTCGTCGATCCGGAGATCCGCTTCCCGAAGCTCGCCGCGGGCTGGAAGCTGGCGAAGCGCAAGGCCGGCTTCCGGCAGCTGCTCGACATCATCTCGCCCTCGGCGACGCATCTGGTGAAGGGCACCCATGGCCGGCTCACCGACGACCCGGCCGAGGGGCCGCTGGTGATCTCCTCCGAGCCGGATCTCATGCCCGAGGGCCCGGTGCCGGCGACCGGGTTCAAGGCGCTGACGCTCGACCACATCTTCGGGCCGGGGGTTGGCTGAGCCGGCCGGGCGCCGCGTTCAGGTGCCCGAGACCACCCGCTGCAGCGCCAGCGTCAGCAGGAAGGCCGCCGCCGCCAGCCCGGCCGCGACCGGCGCGCCGGCACCCGCCAGCAGCACCGCGTCGTAGAGCGCGATGCCGGCGATCAGCGTCACCACGCCCTTCGGCACGTCGCCCCTGGCGCGGCGGAAGAAGCGCCGCAGCGCAAGGCCCGTCACCGCGACCAGCGCCGCCAGCAGCGCCAGCGCCAGCCCGGAGCCCGCCGCCATCCACCCCGCGACCAGCAGCGGCAGCGCCAGCACCGCCAGCGGCCAGGCGCGCTCGATCCGGTCATAGGCCTCCTGCTTCGCGGCATAGGTGAGCCCGATCACATAGGCGAAGAGCCCGGCCGCGCCGAGCGCCGCATCGCCGCCGAAGCCGCCCGCCGCGATCGCCGCCAGCGCATAGCTGAGGAAGCGGGTCGCGCCCATGATCACCGGCGCCAGCGCCGTGCGCTTGTGCAGCCAGTCGTAGAGCAGCACCGTCCCGGCCAGCGCATAGCCGGCCAGCGCCACCTCGGCGCCGAGCAGCCCGGCGGTGCCGATGCCGAGCACGAGGAACAGCCCGCCGCCGGCAAACACCGTCTCGCGCGGGATCTCGCCGAGCGGGATCGGCCGGTCGGCGCGCATCGCGGCGTCGATCTCGGCGTCGAAGGCGTCGTTGAGCCACATGCCGCCGACATAGAAGAAGGTGAGCGCCAGCGCCGCCAGCGCCACCGTGCCGGCCCCGGTCCCGGCCCCGGCGCCCGCCGCCAGCACCGCGCCGGCCAGCGCATTGCTCCAGACCGTCGGCAGGTTGGAGAGCCGGCCGAGCTTGAGGAAGGTGGTCAGGGTCATGCCGTCAGCCGCTCCGTCACCCAGCGCAGCTCGCGCGCCACCGCCGCCTCGAGCCCGCCGGCCCGCAGCGGCTCGGGCAGCACGTCCCAGGTATAGGTCTCGACCTCGAGATGCGGCGAGATCGGCGCCTGCCGGTGCAGGGCGAGGATCTCGGCGAGGAAGTCCTGCGTGCTGGCGAAGGCGCCGAGATCGGCGAGGAAGACCGGAACGTGGAAATGCACCCGCCATTCCTCGCCATCGGCCTCCGCACCGCGGGCCAGCGCCGGCGCAAGATCGGTCTCGCGGCGCAGCGGGCCATTGCCGCGGCGGGAGATCACCTGGTGCAGATAGGTCGGCTCGTCGAAGGCGGCGAGCGCGGCGCGGCTCGCGGCATCGACGCTGGGGATGCGCAGCGCGGCGCTGAGCTGCAGCTTGGGGATGGCGATCCCGGCGGCGCGCAGCGCGGCGATGCTGCCGGCGGCGTCCTCGAACTCCACCGCGGCATGGCAGACATCGTAGCAGAGCCCGAGATGGCGGCGCAGCGCCGGCTCGGCCTCGGCCGGCCCCAGCCCGGAGAGCGCGGCGAAGCGGGCCAGCCCGGCGCGCGCGAAGAGGTGCTCCTCGAAGAACGCCACCGTCTCCTCGATGGTCTCGAGAAAGCAGCAGGGCTCGGGCTCGATGGCGAGCGCCACCACCCGCCCGGTCTCGCCGGCGAGGCGCGCGCAATGCGCGGCGGCGGCGAGCATGCGGCCGGCCATCTCCGCCTCGGCCCCGGCGCCGAGCGGGCGGAAGGTGCCCGGCACGGTGCTGAGGCTGACCGTCTCGCCCTCCGCCGCCAGCTCCGCCATCAGCTCGGCGAGCGCGTTGGTGTAGGCGAGCCGCGTGTCGCCGCGCCAGTCGGGCTGGTAGACATCCTCCTTCACCCGCGTGCCGTGGAACGGGCCATAGGGAAAGCCGTTGACCGTGGAGGGCCGCAGCCCGCCCTCCGCCAGCAGCGCGTTCAGCTCGGCCCGCGCCGCGGGGTCGGCGAGCTCCGACAGCGCCCGGCCGGAGATTCTGAGCCCGGCGGTGAAGGGGGCCTCCCCGGCCAGCGCCCGGGCGATGTTGCGCGTCGGCCCGGCCAGCGCCGCGCGCAGCTCCGCCCAGCTCTCGGTCGGGTGGATGTTGAGGCAGTAGGTCAGCTCGCCGAGCGGCCCGCCCGGTCCGTCAGGCAGGCGCATCAGCCGGCCTCGCGCGCGGCGAGCCAGTCCATCGCCTGCACCACCAGTGCCGGGTCGATGGCATTGACCTCGACGCCGCGGCCGAGGCCGGCGAGCAGCGTCACGGTCAGCGCGCCGCCGAGATGCTCGCGGAACTCGTCGAGCCCGTCGAGCACCGCCGGCCGGCCGCCACGCCCGGGCCGCGCCAGCGCCGGGTGCCAGATGCGCAGGCCCAGCCCCTCGAGCAGCACCGCGACGCGCTCCTCCTGGCCCGGCTCCAGCAGCCCGGCCAGCACCGAGTAGCGGGCATCGAGCGCCACCCCGATCGCCACCGCCTCGCCGTGCCGGACATGGTGGCGGGTCATCGCCTCGAGCTTGTGCGCCGACCAGTGGCCGAAATCGAGCGGCCGCGCCGAGCCGGTCTCGAACGGGTCGCCGCCATGCGCGATCTGGTGCATGTGCAGCTCCGCCGAGCGGCGGATCATGTGCTCCTCGGCGGCCGGGTCGAAGGTGGCGAGCGCGTTCACGTTGGCCTCGAGCCAGGCGAAGAAGCCCGGGTCGCGGATCAGCGCCACCTTGACCGCCTCGGAGATGCCGGAGAGCCGGTCGCGCCGCGGCAGGGCGTGCAGCAGGTCGAGATCGTTGAGCACCGCCCAGGGCGGCGCGAAGGTGCCGGTGTAGTTCTTCACGCCCTTCAGGTTGACCGCGTTCTTGACGCCGACGCCGCTGTCGTTCTGCGCCAGCACGGTGGTCGGGATGCGGACATGGCGCACGCCCCGGTGGGCGGTGGCGGCGGCGAGGCCGACGGCGTCGAGCACCGCGCCGCCGCCGATCGCGATCACGTAGGAATGCCGGTCGATCCGGTGCGCGTGGATCGCGTCCTGGATGCCCTCGATATGGGTGAGCTCGGTCTTGATCGCCTCGCCGCCGGGCACGATCACCGGCGCCGCCACCAGCTCGATCGCCGCGGCATGGGCCTCGGCATGGGCGGCGATCTCGCCGGCCAGGCCGGGCAGCGCCTCGGCGACGCCGGCATCGAGGAAGACCAGCGCGCGGTGGCGCTTGTCCGGCTCGCGCAGCGCCAGGGTCTCGGCCAGCAGCGGGTTCTCCGGCGCCAGCAGCCCGCGGGTGAAGGCGACCGGATAGGCAAAGGGCACCGAGAAGCGCTGCCACGTGATCGATGTCTCCCAGCGGTCGCGGACCGCCGGGCTGCGCTGGTCTGGCATGCTCGTCCCTCCCTCGCCCGCGTGCCAATCGACAGCGGGCGCCATATTTTGTAACGCAGCCTAGGGACGAAGCCCGCCCCGATCAACACGTCATTCCGGAGGCCCGATGCGCGCGCTCAACGGACTGCTCCTTGCCGTGCTGCTGCTGTTTGCGGCGGTGCAGTACAACGACCCCGACGGCCCGCTCTGGCTGGCGATCTACGGCACCGGCGCGCTCTGGACCGGGCTGGCGGCGCTGCGCCCGGGGCTTTCGGGGCGCCCGGCGGCGCGCGCCGGGCTGGCGCTCAGCCTCGCCGCGGCGCTGGCCGGGCTGGCCTGGTACTGGCCGGCGACGCCGGGCTGGTGGCGCCAGGAGGTCTGGTGGGAGACCGAGACGGCGCGCGAGGGCATGGGGATGATGATCGTGGTGGCGAGCCTCGCCGCGGCGGCGCTGGTCGCGTTCCGCCGCCGCGCCGCCTGAGGCCGGCTCAGTCGCGCCCGCGGCGGGCCTTCCAGCGTTCGGCGCGGGCCTCGATCTCGCCGCGCGCGCCGAGGGGCAGGGCGGCGCGCAGCGCGTCGCGGACGAGGCGCGCCTCGGCGAGCCCCAGCCCGGCGGCGAGGTGATACCAGAAATAGGCCTCCCGCGCGGATTTCGGCAGCCCGGTGCCGGCGGCATGGAGATTGCCGAGCGCGTGCATGGCGCGGGCATCGCCGCGCTCGGCCCCGGCGCGGTAGAAGGCGCCGGCGCGGGCGAGGTCCGGCGGCTGCCCGGTGCCGCTGCGCGCCAGGGCGCCGAGCGCCAGGGCCGGCTCGGTGCCGCCCCGCGCGAAGCTGCGGAACAGCCAGGCCCGCCCGGCCGCGAGATCGCGCGGCACGCCGAGGCCCCGCACCAGCATCAGGCCGTAATTGTGCATCGCCCGGGCATCGCCGCGGCGGGCCTCCCGGCGATACCAGCGCGCCGCCTGCTCCGGCTTCGCGGTCATGCCATAGCCGTAGCGGATCCGCCGCGCGGCGTGCCAGCGGTCGAACACCGCCGCCACCGCGGCGCAGGGCCGGGCCGGGCAGGGCGCGGCGCCGGCCCCCGCGGCGGGGCGGGCGGCCGGCGCGCCGGGCAGGGCGAGGACAAGAAGGGCAGTGACAAGGGCAGCGAGCGGGGCGAGGCGTGTTCCGCAGAGCGAAACGGCGATGCGTGAAGTACCGTCCGGTTTCGCGAAAATGAGATCGTCGGTCATGGATCGTTCCGCCTTTCCCGCTTGCAAAAGCCCCACGCCTCCCGCAGCCTTACCGCGCAAAATAATCGGGCCCGGCCCGAGACAAGGGAGGACAGCATGAAGAAACTGTTGGGGGCCACCTGTGCGGTGGCCTTGATGGCGTTTGGGGCCATGGCGAAGGATGCGCCGAAGACCCCGGACGAGGTCGCCCAGCCCGGCGGCACGCTTCCCGGCAACCCGAAGATCGCCCTGGTGCAGATCGCCGACGGCTTCCTCGACCCGATCAACGTGGCCAATGCCGGCGACGGCTCGGGCCGGATCTTCGTGGTCGAGCGCATCGGCCGGATCAAGATCGTCAACAAGGACGGCAGCGTGAACGAGGAGCCCTTCCTCGACCTCACCTCGATCAACCCGCTCGGCAACGACGTGCAGACCGGCTTCGTGGAGCAGGGGCTCTATTCGGTCGCCTTCCACCCGAACTTTGCCGAGAACGGGCATTTCTACGTGCACTACGCCTCGCTGCCGTTCAACGGCGACGGCATGATCGTGCGCTTCACCGTCGATCCGGAGAGCCCGGACGTGGTCGATGCCGACCGCGCCAACGGCACCGCCAAGGTGCTGATGCGCATCGAGCAGCCCTGGTACAACCACAATGGCGGGCAGATCGAGTTCGGCCCCGACGGCTATCTCTACATCGGCTCCGGCGATGGCGGCTGGGAGGGTGACCCCTACGAGGCCGGCCAGGATCTCTCGACGCCGCTGGCCAAGATCCTGCGCATCGACGTCGACGTGCCGGACGATGCCGACCGGCCCTATGCGATCCCGGACGACAACCCCTTCGCCAACGCCTCCTCGGAGCGGCTGATGGTGCTGTTCGGGATCACCGAGGAGCAGTTCGCGCAGATCAAGACCCGCTCGCTGCCCGAGATCTGGTCCTATGGCGTGCGCAACCCCTACGAGTTCGCCTTCGACCAGAAGACCGGCGACATGTTCATCGCCGAGGTCGGCCAGAACCACTGGGAGGAGATCATCTTCGAGCCGGCCGGCACCGCGGGCCGCAACTATGGCTGGCCGCGCATGGAGGCGGCGTTCTGCCACCCGATGACCGGCGACCCGGCCGAGGACACCGACTGCTCGGTGGTCGGCACCCTGCCGGCGGCGATGTATCCGCATTCCGCCCCCTATCCGGGCGCGCCCGAGGACAACACCGGCGGCTGCTCGGTGCAGGGCTTCGGCGTGGCCAACTACGGCGGCATGGACGGCGTCTACCTGATGGGCGACTGGTGCTCGGGCCGCGTCTTCGGCCTCGGCCATGACGGCGAGAAATGGCAGCTGCAGGAGATGATGCAGACCGGGCTGCAGTTCACCGCCGGCGGCTATGACGAGGACGGCAACGTGATCGCCGTCAACGCCAACAACTTCTACCTCGCCGACGAGGGGCCGGACAGCAACCCGCCGGGCCAGCTCTGGCGCGTGGTGCCGGCCGACGAGGTGCCCGAGGGCGCCGTGGTGGCCGAGACCGTCCAGTAATCCGCCGATCTGGCGATGCGCGCGCCGGGGCTGCGGCTCCGGCGCGTTTCCTTTGAGACCCCTTTCCAGCCGGAGCCCACATGCACCGACTTCTCCTTCTCGCCGCGCTGCTGCCCGCGGCGCTCGCCGCCGCCGCGCCCGCCGCCGCCGACGGCATCGAGTTCAAGGCCACGCTCAACGACAAGCCGCTGCAGTTCAAGTACCGCACCAACCAGGAGATCACGCCCGCGGTGGAGAGCTTCCACAAGACCGGCGAGAACCCCTATGCCGGCGACGCCGCGGCGATCGCCGACGGCCAGAAGATCTACAAGAAGATGTGCCAGGCCTGTCATCTCAAGGACGGCACCGGGCGCATCGGCCCGAACCTGACCGACGAGGAATGGGCCCGCGCCCGCACCGGCACCGAGGTCGGCCGCTTCGAGATCATCTATGGCGGCGGCGCCGGCGCGATGCAGGCCTTCGGCCGGCGCATGGACCAGGACGACATCCTGAAGGTGATGGCCTTCATCGACACCTTCCGCGCCGACTAGCGCTCCGACTGGCGCTCCGACTGGCGCTCCGGCGGCCGCCCGCGGCGCGCCATGCGCCGCGCGTGGCGCCGGGCCAGGAACCGCAGCGCCAGCGCCCCGGTGGCGAGCGGGATCAGCGCCGCCGCCGCCAGCATCAGCAGCGGCGCCCCGGCGCCGTAATGCCCGAGGCTGGCGAAGGCGAAGGAGACCGAGGCGGCGCCGAACAGCAGCGCGGCGGCGAAGCGCCCCGCCGGCATCGGCACCAGCCCGGCGAACAGCGCCACCGATTCCGGCAGCAGCGGCACCCAGCGCGAGATCAGCACCACCCGCGTGCCCCAGCGCGCCACCAGCCGGCGCGCCTCGGCGAGGCCCTCCTCGCCCATCAGCCGCAGCGCCGCGCGCCGGCCGAGCGCCCGCGCCAGGCCATAGGCGGCGAGCCCGCTGAGGAAGGAGCCCAGCGTGCCGATCGCGCCGCCGAGCAGCGGCCCGTAGACCAGCCCGAGCGCCGCCAGCACCGAGGTGGTGGGGATCGGCAGCAGCACGTCGCCGAGGATCAGCCCGATCGCCACCGCCCAGGCCCAGCCGCCCTGCGCCCGCAGCCAGTCCGCCAGCCCGCCGGCATGCAGCCCGGCCAGCATGTCGGTGCCGAGGAACAGCGCCGGCAGCAGGGTCAGCGCGGCGAGCCCGGCGAGCAGCAGGCCGAGGCGGGCGATCCGGTTCATGGCGGCTTCCGGGGTGACGGCGGGGCTGCGTCCCGTCTCCCCGAGGCGCCGGCCGCTGTCAAGCGCCGTGCCGCCGTGCCTCCGTGCCTCCGTGCCGTTGCGGCAGCGCCGGGCCGGCCGCCGGCTCAGTCGACGAAGGCGCGCTCCACCACGAAGGTCGCCGGCCGGTTGTTGGCGCCCTCGGCGAGACCGAACTCCTCGAGGATCGCCCTGGTCTCCTTCAGCATCGCCATCGAGCCGCAGATCATGCCGCGGTCGGTCTCCGGCGAGATCGGCGGCAGGCCGAGCGCCTCGAAGGCCGCGCCGGAGCGCATCAGGTCGGTGATCCGGCCCATCCGCGGGCTCGCCTCGCGGGTGGTGGTGGCGAAGTGGACGAGCCGGCCGCTGGCGAGCTCGCCGACCAGCGGGTCCTCCAGCGTCTGCGCCACCAGGGTCTCGCCATAGCGCAGCTCGGCCACCTCGCGGCAGGTATGGGTGAGGATCACCTGGTCGAACTTCTCGTAGGTCTCGGGGTCGCGCACCAGCGAGGCGAAGGGCGCGATCCCGGTGCCGGTGGAGAACATCCAGAGCCGCTTGCCCGGCAGCAGCGCGTCGGTCACCAGCGTGCCGGTGGGCTTCTTCTTCATCAGCACCGTGTCGCCGGGCTGGATCTTCTGGAGATGCTCGGTGAGCGGCCCGCCGGGCACCTTGATCGAGTAGAACTCGAGCTCCTCGTCCCAGGACGGGCTGGCGATCGAATAGGCGCGGAACACCGGCTTCGCGGCCCCCGGCAGGCCGATCATCACGAACTCGCCGGAGCGGAAGCGCAGGCTCCGCGGCCGGGTCATGCGGAAGCGGAACAGCCGGTCGGTGTAGTGCTCGACCGCGGTCACGGTCTCGGCGAAGACATTGGCGGGGATCGGCGCGGCCTCGCGGGCCTGGCCCGTGATCTGGTCCATCTCGGTGTCCTCCTCTGCGATGGCGGCGCGAATCGGTGCCGCGGCGCCTGGGCAAATTCATTTGTATACAAATGAATTATCGTGGCCGCGAGGTCAAGGAAAAGCGGCGCCTCGGCCGCCCGACATGCCGCCGGGAGGCGGTGCGGTCCGCGCGGTCCCGTCCGGGGGTGCGTGCCCGGATGGTCCGCCCGCAAGGTCGGCCGAGAAGGTCTGACGGGAAGATCGGCCCGAATGGTCCGGCCGGAAGGTCGGCCCGCAAGGTTTGGCCAGAAGGTCCGGCCGCAAGATCCGCCCGGAAGGTTCCCCAGGAAGGTCCGGCCGGAAGGTTCGGCCGGAACCCTTGCGCGAACCTTTGTCCGAAGCGCCGCCCGGCGGGTTCCGCCGGGAGGTTCACCCGGACAAAGGTTCAGTCGATATCGAAAACGCCGGCCGGGTCATGTTCGCTCAGCGCCCGGTCGAGCGCGCTCTGCGCCGCCGCGTGCAGGCGCAGCACCGGCTCGCCGGCGCGCAGCTCGGTGCCCGGCGCGGCCAGGATGTCGACCCCGGCGGACTTGTCGGTCGGCGCGCCGGCGGCGCGGGCGAGGCCGGCCACCGCGAAGCCGTCGAGCCGGGCGAGGCGGCCCGGCCGCGGCGCCGCGATCTCGCGGTAGAACACCCCCGGCTGCACCGGCACCCGCGCGCCCTGCGCCGCGACGATGGCCTCGAAGCGCTCCAGCGCGGCGCCGGAGAGCAGCAGCTCCTCGGCGCGCTGGCGCCCGGTGCCGGGGGGCAGGCGCGGGTCCCAGTCGAGCAGCGCGCCGGCGAAGTCGAGCGCCTTCTCGCGCAGGTCGCGCGGCGCGCCCGGATCGCCGGAGAGCACCGCGCGCACGTCGCGCACCTCGAGCGCCGGGCCGACCCCGCGCCCGATCGGCGCGCCGCCGGTGGTGATCCGCGCCGAGACCTCGAGCCCGACCGCGCGGCCGACGCGCTCGAAGAGCTCGGCCAGCTCCTTCGCATCGGCCGGGTCGCGCAGCTTGGTCGAGGGGCCGGCGGGCAGGTCGATCACCACATGGGTCGCCCCCGCCGCCAGCTTCTTCGAGAGGATCGAGGAGACGTCGAGATAGCGCGAGGAGACCCCGAGCGGGCGGTTGATCGCGTTCATCACGTCGTCGATCGGGGAATGGCTGATCCGCCCGTTCCAGACGATGCAGCCGCCGCACTGCTCGACCACCGTGCGCATCTCCTCGCGGTCGAGATCGACGCGGGCGACCGCCTCCATGGCATCGGCGGTGCCGGCGGCGGAGGTGATGGCGCGCGACGAGGTCTTGGGGATCATCAGCCCCTGCGCCGCGACGATCGGGATCACGATCAGCGTGATCCGGCTGCCGGGCACCCCGCCCATCGAGTGCTTGTCGACCACCCGCTCGGCATCCCAGGCGAAGCGGGCCATGTGCTCGGCCCGCACCCGGGTCAGCGAGACCACCTCGTCGAAGCCGAGATTGGTCGAGGCCGAGACCAGGAAGCCGGCGGTCTCGGCCGGCGAATAGCGGCCCTCGATCAGGTCGCGCATCACCAGCGAGATCTCGTCCGGGGCGAGCACGCCGCCGCCCACCTTCTTGCGCAGCACGGCGCGGCTCTTCGGCGAGGGCGAGCGCTCGAAACAGGCCAGGTCGCCCTCCGCCGCGCCGAGCTCGTCGAAGGCCCGCGGCGAGAGCGCGGCGCGGTCGCGCGGCACCAGCGCATCGTCGGTGGTGATCGCCACCCGGGCGCGCACGGTGCGCCCGCCGGAGCTGATCTCCACCATCGAGGCGGCGTCGAGCTTGGCCGCCGCCACCACGTTGCACTCGGCGTTGAGCACGCAGATCGGCTCGTCGCCGAGGGCCAGCGCGATGCGGAACAGCCGCAGCGGCAGGTTGGCGGCGCCGAGCAGGGCGGCGATGAAGCGCTCGATGCCCTCCTCGACGCTGCCGTCGTTGATCACGGTGGCGACGGTGACGCCCTCGACCTGCGCCAGCGGCTTGCGCTGGCGGCGGGCGCGGATCTCGTCGGCGCTCTCGCGGCCGCGCTTCTCGAGCCGGGCGGCGACGACCTCGGGCGAGGCATCGACATGGATCAGCGCCACCTCGATGCCCTCGGCCCGGGCGCGCGCCACGATCTCCGGCAGCGCGGTGCGCGAGCCGTTGAGCACCACGTTGCGCCCGGCGCGCAGGTCCTCGAGCACCGCGACCGGCACGCCGTAGCCGAGCCCGTGCGCCGTCCAGTGGACGAAGAAGGCGCCGCCGGCGACGCCCGCCTCGAAGGCCTCCGGGGTGATCTCCCGGTGCGCCTCGCCGCCGGCCGAGGCCGGGCGGGTGATCGAGCGCCGGGCGAAGCGGAAGGCGGGGTTCTCCGCCAGCCGCGCCCGTGCGCCGTCGATGAGCGTGTCCTTGCCGACGCCGCTCGGCCCGACGATGACGACGAGCTTGCCCTGGTCGCGCGCGGAGCCCGGCATGGTCACACCGCTTCGTCGAGGCCGATATCGACGCAGGCGGCGGACTGGGTGATGCGCCCGACCGAGACCACGTCGACCCCGGTCTCCGCCTTGGCGCGGATGGTCTCGAGCCGCACCCCGCCGGAGCATTCCAGCGGCACCCGGCCGCCGGCCATCGCCACCGCCTTGCGCATGTCGTCGTTGGTCATGTTGTCGAGCATGATCACGTCGGCGCCGGCGGCCAGCGCCTCCTCGACCTGCTCGAGCCGGTCGCATTCGACCTCGATCTTGGTCAGCAGCGGCGCCTTCGCCCTGGCCCGCCCGACCGCCGCGGTGATGCTGCCGCAGACCGCGATGTGGTTGTCCTTGAGCATGATGCCGTTGTCGAGCGCGAGCCGGTGGTTGCGCCCGCCGCCGCACATCACCGCGTGCTTCTCCAGCATGCGCAGGCCCGGCGTGGTCTTGCGGGTGTCGACCAGCTCGGCCCCGGTGCCGGCGATCTCCTCGACATAGCGCGCGGTCAGCGTGGCAATGCCGGAGAGCCGCTGCATCAGGTTGAGCGCCACCCGCTCGGCGGTGAGGATGCCCTGGGCATCGCCCTCGACCACCGCGATCACCGCGCCGGGCTCGACCCGGGTGCCGTCGGCCACCTTGATCTCGAAGCCGCAGTCCGGGTCCACCGCCCGGTGCACCATCTCCGCCACCTCGACGCCGCAGACCACGAAGGGCTCCCGCGCGTTGAAGAAGAACCGGCCGCGGCTGCCGGGCTCGACCATGATCTGCGCGGTGAGGTCGTAATGCGCCGTGTCCTCGTCCAGCCACAGGTCGATCAGCTGGCGAACTCGTCTCTTGTCATACATGACCCTTGTCCCTCGTGGTCTTTGCTGGGCAGTTGGATGGCGTTCAGGCGGCCGGCGGCGCGGCGACCGCGGCGGAGCGGCGGAGCGCGACGACCGCACCGGCGGCGGCGAGGCCGATCCCCGGCAGCAGGAAGCCGGGGGCGAGCAGCAGCAGCCCGGCGGCGGCGAGCACGAGGCGCATCCAGCCCGGCATCACGCCGCGGATCCAGCCCTCGGCGGCGACCGCGACCGCGGCGGTGCCGAGCAGCATGCTGACGACGCCGACCCAGGCGCCGGGCGACCAGCCGGGCGCCAGCACGTCGGGGCTGAGCGTGAAGGCGATCGGCACGACGAAGGCCACCACCGAGAGCTTCACCGCCGTCACCGCGATCAGCAGCGGGTTGGCCTGGGCGATCGCCGCGGCGGAATAGGCCGCCACCGCCACCGGCGGCGTCATCGCCGAGAGCACCGCGAAATACATCAGGAAGAGATGCGCGTTGAGCGCCGGGATGCCGAAATCGTTGACCAGGGTCGGCCCGATCAGCACCGCCGAGAGCACATAGGCGCTGGGCGTCGGCATGCCGAGCCCGAGGATGATCGTCACCCCGGCGCTGAGCAGCAGCGCCAGCATCATGCTGTCGCCGGCGAAGGAGAAGGCGATGTAGGAGAACTTCGCCGCCAGCCCGGTCATGGTGATGCCGCCGATCACCAGCCCGGCCGCGGCGCAGGCGCCGGTGACGCCGATCATCCGGTAGGTGGTGTTGGCCAGCGCGTCGAAGATCGCCGCCGGGGTCAGCCGGGTGTCGCGCCGGATCTGCGAGGAGACGATCAGCGCCAGCGTCGCGCAGGCCGCCGCCATGGTCGGCGAATAGCCCTCGACCAGCACCCCGACCAGCACCGCGATCGGGATCACGAAGGGCCAGCCCCAGGCCAGCGTGCCGGCGAGGCTGGACAGCCGGTCCGAGGGCAGCGGCTGCAGCCCGTCGCGCAGCGCCCGGCAATGCACCTGCACGAAGATCCCGGCATAGAACAGCAGCGCCGGCACGATCGCCGCGGCGGCGATGTCGAGATAGTCGATGCCGGTGATCTCGGCCATGATGAAGGCCGCCGAGCCCATCACCGGGGGCAGCAGGCTGCCGCCGGTGGAGGCCGCGACCTCGACGCCGCCGGCGAAGGCCGGGCGGTAGCCGAGGCGGCGCATCATCGGGATGGTGATCGAGCCGGTGGTCGCGACATCCGCCGTCGGGCTGCCGGACATCGTGCCGAACAGCGCCGAGGAGACCACCGCCACCTTGGCCGGCCCGCCCGGGCTGCGGCCGCTGATCGCCGCGGCGATGTCGAAGAAGAAGTCGCCGCCGCGCGCCCGCTCGAGGAAGGTGCCGAACATCACGAAGAGGAAGGCATAGGTGGCGCAGACCTCGACCGGCACGCCGAACAGCCCGTCGGTGGTGTAGACGTTGATGTCGAGGAAATGGTTCAGCGTGATGACGCCGTGCCCCATCGGCCCCTCGATGGTGTCGCCGAACAGGTTGTAGGCGATGAAGACCAGCACGATCAGGCAGAGCAGCAGCCCGACCGAGCGCCGGGTGATCTCGATGGTCAGCAGCGTCACCAGCGCGGCGAAGAAGAACTGCACCTCGCTGAGCGGTGTCAGCAGGCTGATCCGCGTCGCGATGTCGTCGACGGTGAGGATGAAATAGACCGTGCAGGCGAGCGAGCCGGCGGCCAGCGCGAAATCGAGGATCGTCGCGCGCTTCGGGTCGGCGCGCTCGGTGGCGCCGATCACCAGGAAGCTCGGCACCAGCATCAGGCAGAGGAACACCACGGTCAGCGCCAGCAGGTCGATCCGCGCCAGCGTGGCGCTGTAGAGCGTCCAGACCGCGACGCCGGCGGCATAGGTCTTGACCGCGAGGCCGAGCCGGCCGCCGAGCTGGCGCCGCGCGCCGGTGGAGAAGAGGAGCCGGCCGAGCGAGAAGCCGCCGGCCGCGACCGGGCCGACCTCCGGGATGGTGCCGTCCGGCGTCGTGCCGTCCGCAGCGGGCGCGTCGGCGCCCGCCACGTCGTCCTGCGGCGCGGAGCGGTCCCGCGTGCCCGGATCGCTGTCTGCGCCGCGCTGCATCAGAGACCGGCCGCTTTGTAGGCCGCCGCGGCGCCCGGGTGATAGGGCACGTCCTGCAGCGAGGACATCAGCGCGCCGCCGAACGGCGCCATCGCCTTGTGCACGTTCTGCACCTTGTCCGTGTGCTTCAGGATCATCGCGGTCAGCGCCTCGACCTTGGCCGGGTCGGCGTCGGAGGAGATCAGCAGCACCGCGCGGGCGCCGAAGGTCTCGACATCGCCGTCGAGCCAGTCATAGGCGTCGGCCTTCACGGTCCAGGGCATCGAGCCGAATTCCTCGGCCATCTGCGCCGTCACCTCGGCCGGCACCGAGAGCAGCGTGGTCTCGCGCACATCGGTGATGCCGCGGATCCGGCTGCCGCCGATGAACATCGCGTTGACCCAGACATCGGCCTTGCGGTCGGTCATGATCTGGGCGGCCGATTTCGAGCCGGCGAACTGCACCGAGCCGCCCCAGCTCTCGATGTCCTCGAAGCTGGTGCCGGAGAGCTCGAGCGAGCGCTCGGCGAGGATCGAGGGCAGGATGCCGCGGCGGTTCACCACCAGGTCCATCTCCGGCTTCTTCGCGGCCAGGTCGGCCAGCGAGACGATGCCGTTCTCCTCGGCCCAGGCCTTGTCGGCGATCCACTGCATCGGCGCCCAGTCGTAGAGCACCGCCACCGCGGCGAAGCCGTCGACCGGCGCCGGGAAGGGCTCGACGCCCTTGGCCGCCATCACCGCCTCGCCGACATGCGCGATGGCCAGATCGCACTTGCCCGACTTGATCTGCACGATGTTGGCGAAGCCGCCGCTCGAGGTCTGGTAGGTGACCGCGGCGTTCGGGTCCTCGGCCTTCACCACCGCGTCGAGGCCGGCGCCGAGCAGCGACCAGAGCCCGCCCGGGCTGCCGCCGCAGAGGATGTAGTTGTCCGCCGCATCCGCTGCGGGGGCGGAAAGGCCGAGCGCGGCGGCGATCGTGGCGGCCGCGAAGGCATATTTCCGCGTGCGGGATGGTCCGGTCGTCTGTGTCATTGCTGACTCCCTGCTGTTGACGGGGCCCTCGCCCCAGGGTTCTCGTCGGTGCTCACGCCGCGAGTTTATTCGTTTGCATACGAACAATCCGGCGGATAGCGTGAGCTGTCAAGCGCTAACCGAAACCGATGTGGAAGGGGACAGGAAACGCATCGATTCGGGCGCGCAGGCGGTAATCTCGGCGCCAGGGCCGGGATGCGCCGCCCCGGCGGCGGGCGGGCAGCCTGCCGCATTCGCAGGCCAACAGAGGTTTGATCCGCAGTTCAAGGAGCAATGGGACCATGACCCAATCCAGACTCGTCGTCCGCAATATCGGGCTGCTGCTCTCGGGCAAGCTCGAAGAGCCCATCCTCGATGCCGACACGGTGCTCTGCGAGGACGGCCGCATCGCCGCCATCGGCCGCGCCGCCGACATCGATGCCGAGGGCGCCGACACGGTGATCGACGCCAGGGGCGTGACGCTGGCGCCGGGCCTGATCGACAGCCATGTCCACCCGGTGATCGGCGACTACACGCCCCGCCAGCACCAGCTCCACTGGATCGATTCGACCCTGAACGGCGGTGTCACCACGATGATCTCGGCCGGCGAGGTGCATCTGCCCGGCCGGCCCAAGGACGTGGTCGGGCTGAAGGCGCTCGCGATCGCCTCGCAGCGCTGGTACGAGAACTTCCGCCCCTCCGGCGTCAAGGTCCATGCCGGCGCGCCGGTGATCGAGCACGAGATGGTCGAGGAGGATTTCAAGGACCTCGCGGATGCCGGCGTCAAGCTGCTCGGCGAGGTCGGGCTCGGCGGCGTCAAGGACGGGCCGACCGCCCGGCGCATGGTGGAATGGGCGCGCAAATACGGGCTGCAGAGCACGATCCACACCGGCGGCCCCTCGATCCCCGGCTCCGGGCTGATCGACAAGGACGTGGTGCTCGAGGCCGGCACCGATGTCGTCGGCCACATCAATGGCGGGCATTCGGCGCTGCCGGACGACCAGATCACCTGCATCTGCGAGGCCTGCCAGGCCGGGTTGGAGATCGTGCACAACGGCAACGAGCGCGCGGCGCTGCTGACCCTGCGCACCGCCAGGGAGCTCGGCAAGCTCGACCAGATCATCCTCGGCACCGACGGGCCGGCGGGCTCCGGCGTGCAGCCGCTCGGCATCCTGCGGATGATCGCGCTGCTGTCCAGCCTCGGCGACCTGCCGGCGGAGCTGGCCTTCTGCCTCGGCACCGGCAACACCGCGCGGATGCGCGAGCTCGACTGCGGCATCATCGAGGTCGGCCGGGCGGCGGATTTCGTGCTGATGGACCAGGCCCAGCACGCGCCGGGCGCCACCATCCTCGAATCGGTGCAGCTCGGGAACCTGCCGGGCGTCGGCATGACCGTGATCGACGGCGTGGTGCGCAGCCATCGCAGCCGCAACACCCCGCCGGCGAAGACGATCCCGGAGATCGTCGCCGGCTGAGCCGCCGGCCGCGGGGGCCTCGGCTCCCGCGGCCCGAAGCGGGCCCGGTGAAGGCCCGGTGCGGGGGTGGAGCTCAGCGCAGCCCGTCGCCCTTGGAGATCTCGTCGGCCTTCAGCCCGCCGACGCGCGGGAACGGCCGGCCGCTGTCGGTCACCGCGATGGCGACGAGGATCTCGTTGGCCCGCGGCGCGTCGTTGATGCGGATCTCGACCCCGTCGAAATGCGAGCGCACATAGGCGGCATCCTTGTGCCCGAGCGGGATGTCGAGATCCTGCCCCGGCCCGCCGCGCTTCTTGGTCGAGGGCACCAGCGCCGCGCCCTTCTCGACCGCCTTGCGCAGCGGCGCGCCCATGCTCGGATGCAGCAGCGCGGCGGCATGCTCGAGCTCGCCGTTCTCGCCGACCATCGCGGCCTTGCCGTAGCTCTCGGCCGCCGCCGGCTCGATGCCGAGCGCGGCGACGCATTTCTCGCCCAGCAGCCCGCCGAGCTCGGCGCCGATCTCGATCAGCGGCGTCAGGTCCTCGACATAGCGCCCGGCGAAGGGGTTGGCGATCACCGCCGCGGCCACCGCCTTGCGCACCGGCGGCTCCACCGCGCGGCCCATCTCGGTGCGGGTCTCCTCGACCGTCACCACCAGCTTGCGGATGTCTGCTTTCATCTCAGCCCGTCCTCTCCCTTGATCTCGCCGGCCGGCAGCCCGCCGGCCCGGTTGTGGATGCGCGCGCCCGTGGTCATGGCGAGGATGAAGACGATCTCGTCGGCCCGCGGCGCGTCGTTGAGCCCGACCTCGATGGCGTCGAAATGGCTCCGCACATAGGCGGCGTTGACATGGGTGATCGGCACGTCGAGCCGGGTGCCGACGGTGCCGACCTTCTTCGAGGAGGGCACGATCGCCTTCGCCTCGCCGAGCGCCTCGCGCATCGCGTAGCCGCCGGGGGCGTGCCAGAGCGCGCCGTGCTCGATCTCGCCGGCCTGGCCGATGATCGCCGCCTTGCCATAGCCCTCGATCCGCTTCGGATCGCCCCCGAGCGCCTCGATCAGGCGCAGCGCCATGGCCATGCCGAGCGGCTTGAGGTCCTCCATCCAGGGCTGGATGTCCGGCTCGTAGCGCCCGGCGAAGGGGTTCTTCACCACGCTGAGGATCGCGCCGCGCAGGAGCGGGGTCTCGGCCCGCGGGCCGCCCTCGTGGAAGATCTCTTCCACCTGCACGAGGGTCTTGCGGATCTCGGGTGCTGCCATCTGGGTCTCCCGTCAGGATTCTGGCTCGTTGGCGCCGCCCGGAAGGGCCGGCGCGGGGGTGGTCTCGACCGCATCGCCGCCGAGATGCAGCGATGCGGCATGGATCAGGCCGGCGCCGGCCATCGCCTCGGCCCGGGCCAGCCCGGCGGCGAGCGCCGCCTGCCGGTCGGCCGGGGCCAGCGGGCCGACCGCGGTGACGACGGCACGGTCGCCGAGATCGCTGTCCGGCGCCAGCGCCGCGGCCGGCTCGCGGCGGATCGCGGGATGGCCCGGCAGATCGACCGCATTGGCGATCAGCGTCGCCGCGGCATCGGCGGCGGCGGCGGAGCGCGCCACCACGGTGACCGCATCGGCGATGCCGAGGGAATGGCTGCGCCCGCGCCAGCCGCTGGTGGCGATGCCGCCGCGGCCATGCGGCGGCAGCTGCGCCGCGGCGATCTCCACCGCGCCGAGGCCGGGGCCGCGCATGTCGGCCATCGCGGCGCGGAAGCCGGTGCCGGGCGCCAGCATCAGCGCGATGTCGCCGCCATTGTTGACCGCGACGCGGGTCAGCCCGGCCACGGTGGCCATCGCGCCGAGCACCTCGTCGGCCACCGCGCCGGCGACCGCGGCCATCGGCGTGACGAAGCCGGCGGCGGCATGCGGCGCGGTGGCGGCGGCCATGCGCCGGGCCACCGCGCCGCGCATCGCCGGGCCGCCGGGATGCGCCGGGGCGCGCAGCGCCGGCAGCTCGGCCACCAGCTCCTCGAGGATCGTGCGGAAGCGCTCCCAGGCCCGGCGATGCGCCATGCGCACCGAGATCTCCGGCCCCTCGGCCAGCAGGATCAGGTCGATCGGCCCGTGCATCAGGCGCGGGCGCGTGCCGTCCGGGGTCAGTGTGGCCACCGGCCCCTCGCGCCAGCCGCCGGACACCGCGCCGGCCGCGCTCACCGCTGCCGCCCCCAGCGATACAGCCGGTCGTCGACCGGCCAGGGCGCCTCCTCGGCGCGGCCGACGCGGCGCCCGGCCTTGGCCAGCGCATCCTCGATGCGGACCACCGCGTCCATGTGCCCGCCGAGGGCCTGGTAGTCCGACAGCCGCATGGTGAACTCGATCGGCGCGACGATCGCCGGGGTCGGCACATAGCCGAACGAGGCCTCCGGCATCGCCTCGACATCGGCCATGATGGTGATGCCGCCGCCGGGCCAGACATAGGCCGGCGCGCCGCCGCAGCTGACATAGGTCAGCAGGTCCTTGACCGAGCGGGTGAGCCCGACCGGGTTCTCGGTGACGCCGGCGCGCAGCGAACCGCCGGCGCCGCCCATGAACAGCACCGAGCAGACCGAGGGCTCGCAGTTCTCGGCGATGCGGTCGACGCTGACCTGCAGCGCCGCGGGCAGCGCCGCCGGCACCGGCACGAGGTTCTCGTCGAGCTCGTAATAGGCGTGCTGCTCGCCGGTGGTGGAGACCATCAGCATGCGCAGCCCGGGGCGCGCGTGCTTCCCGTCGAACGGGCCGAGGATCGCCAGCGGGTCGTCGATGTTGGTGCCGCCCCAGCCGGTGCCGGGATCGGCCACCTGGAAATAGCGCCCGGGGGTCGAGCGCCGGCCCTTGATCTTGATGCCGGTCGGCGGCACGTCGAGCACCTTGCCGGCCTGGTGCTCCGACATCACCCCGGTGATGTGGTCGTCGACCACCACCACCTCGTCGACATGGTCGACCCATTGCTTGGCGAACATCCCGATGGTCGCCGAGCCGCAGCCGACGCGCATCAGCCGCTCGGTGTCGCCGTCGATCACCGGCGCCCTGCCGGCCTGCACGGTGAGCCGGGCGCCGTCGTCGATGGTCATCTCCACCGGGCCGCGGTTGCACAGCGTCATCAGCGCGTCGCAGGTGACCCGGCCCTCCTTCTTGGAGCCGCCGGTCAGGTGCTCGACGCCGCCGAGGGCGAGCATCTTCGAGCCGTATTCGCTGGTGGTGACATGGCCGATCGGCTCGCCGTCGACCCGCACCACGGCGCGCTCCTCGCCGATATGGCGATCGGTGTCGATCTTCACCTTGGCGCCGCAATAGCTGAAGATGCCCTCGGTCACCACGGTGACCATGTCGGCATCGCCCGCCTTCTGGCTGACGATGAACGGCGCCGGCTTGTAGTCGGGATAGGTGGTGCCGGCGCCGACCGCGGTGAGGAAGCTGCGCTGGCCGGCCAGCAGGTCGCCGTCCCAGTCCTCCGGATCGCCGGCCTCGAGGAACGGCACGACGCCGCCCTCGGTGCCCTGGCGCGCCTCGATCACGGTGAGCGGGTCGAGCCGCACCAGCTCGCCGGCATGGTTGGCATAGCGGTCGCAGGCGCCGGACTTGCCCTCGGCGATGTAGCACATCACCGGGCAGGCATCGCAGCGGATCTTGCCCGCCGCGGCGGGCTTGCTCTGGGTCTCAGACATTGCGGTCGGTCTCCGCCTCGCGGCTCTCTGCTTCACGAATCGCGGCGAGCACCCGCTCCGGCGTTGCCGGCGCCCGGGTCAGCCGTGCGCCGGTGGCATGGCGCACGGCGTTGAACAGCGCCGGCGAGGTGGGGATCAGCACGTGCTCGCCGAGGCCCTTGGCGCCGAACGGGCCGTGCGCGTCCGGCTCCTCGACGATCAGCGTCTCGACCTCCGGCATGTCGCCGATGGTGGGGATCAGGTAGTCGTGCAGGTTCTCGCTGCGGCCGGGGATGAACTCCTCCATCAGCGCCATGCCGAGGCCCTGCGCGATGCCGCCCTCGACCTGGCCCCTGACCAGCATCGGGTTGATCGCGCGGCCGACGTCATGGGCGGCGATGAAGCGCAGCGGCCGCACCGTGCCGAGCCGGGTATCGACCTCGACCACCGCGATCTGCGCGGCATAGCCGAACTGGGCATAGGGGATGCCCTGGCCGTTGGCGTCGAGCGGGCTGATCGGCGGGTCCCAGCTCTCGGTGGCGGCGAGCACATA
Source organism: Paralimibaculum aggregatum (assembly GCF_030270585.1). GTDB lineage: Bacteria > Pseudomonadota > Alphaproteobacteria > Rhodobacterales > Rhodobacteraceae > Thermohalobaculum > Thermohalobaculum aggregatum. The sequence continues at coordinate 3,886 of NZ_BSYI01000030.1, read as the reverse complement.
GCCGTCGGCATCCGCCGCCATGTCGCCGAGCGCCACGGTGTGGACCTGCCCGCCATCCTCGATGCGGATCTGCCCGGAGCCCGGATCGAGCCGGATCGCGGCATCCTCGGCGGCGTTGCTGAGGCGCAGGATCCGCTCGCGCAGCGCCAGCGCCGAGAGCCGGGCGGCATTGCCGCTGACGAAGGTCTGGCGCGAGGCCGAGGTCTTGCCGGCATCGGGGGTGATGTCGGTGTCGCCGCCGAGCAGGGCCAGCGCCTCGATGCCGACGCCGAGCGCGGTGGCGAAGATCTGCGCGATCACCGTGTTGGAGCCCTGGCCGATATCCACCGCGCCCTGGTGCAGCACCACCGTGCCGTCGGCGCGCAGCCCGCACTTGATGGTGGAGGGGTTGGGCAGCGAGGTGTTGCCGCAGCCATACCAGCCGCCGGCGACGCCGACGCCGCGGCGCAGCGGCTGGCCCTGCGCCGCGGCGCGGGCGTTGAAGGCCTCCGCCGCCGCGCGCTCGCGCGCCCAGCCGGGCTGCAGCGCCGCGAAGCAGGCGCCGATCCCGACGCCCTGCTCGAAGACCTGCCCGGTCGCCGTGGGCTGGCCGTTGCCGAGCGCGTTCTGCATGCGCAGCGCCAGCGGGTCGATGCCGAGCCGCCCGGCCAGCTCGTCCATCAGCGATTCCTGCGCGATCGCCGATTGCGGCACGCCGAAGCCGCGGAACGCGCCGGCCGGCGGGCAGTTGGTATAGACCGCCGCCGAGCGCGCCCGGTAATCCGCCACGTGATAGGGGCCGGAGGCATGCACCGGCACGCGGTTGGCCACCGTCGGCCCCCAGGAGGCATAGGCCCCGGTGTTGAACGCGCCGTCGAAGTCGAAGCCGGTGAGCCGCCCGTCCCGCGTCGCGCCGATCTTCAGCACGATCTCGCCGGGATGGCGCTTGGTGGTCGACTGCATCGATTCCTGGCGGGTATAGGTGATCCGCACCGGCCGCCCGGTGCGCATCGCCGCGAGCGCCAGGAAGGGCTGCACCGAGAGGTCGAGCTTGGAGCCGAAGCCGCCGCCGACCGCGGTCGGCACGATGCGGATGCGCGCCTTCGGCAGGCCGAGGATGATCGCCAGCGCCTCCTGGTCCATCACCGGCGCCTGGGTGCAGGCATGCACCTCGAGCCGGTCGCCGACCATCTGCGCGAAGCCCGCCTCGGGCTCGATATAGCCGTGCTCGACGAAGCTGGTGACGAAGCGGCCCTCGACCGTGACCTCGGCCGCGGCCAGCGCCGCCTCGGCATCGCCCTTCTGCACCAGCCCGCGGCACATCACGTTGCCGGCGGCGGCCTCGTGCAGCTGCGGCGCGCCTTCGGCCAGCGCCTCGTCGATGGTGAGGCTCGCCGGCAGCGGCTCCCAGGTCACCGGCACCGCGGCGAGATCGAGCCCGCGCATCGCCTCGGCCGAGCCGACCAGCGCCGCCACCGCCTCGCCGCGATGGCGCGCCGTGCCCTCGGCAAAGACCGGCTGGTCGTGGAAGCCGGGGATCACCCCGAAGCGGTTCGTGCCCGGGATGTCGGCCGCCGTCAGGATGCAGTCGAGCCCCGGCGTCGCCGCGACGAAGCCGTCGAGATCGCCGAAGCTGAAGCGGGCATGCGGATGCGGCGAGCGCAGCACCCGCACCACCAGCGCATCGGCCGGGGCGACATCGTCGCCGAACAGCTCGGTGCCGTCGATCTTGCGCGCGCCGTCGATCCGCGCGCTGGCCGCGCCGACCCGGCCGGCGATCTCCGGCGCCGGCTCCGCGCCGCGGCCGGCCGCGACCACCGCCTCGACGATCGCGCGGTAGCCGGTGCAGCGGCAGAGCACGCCGCCGAGCGCGTCCTGCACCTCGGCCTCGGTCGGCGCCGGCACCGCGCGCAGCAGCGCCACCGCCGAGGCCATCATCCCCGGCGTGCAGATCCCGCATTGCGCGGCGCCGCGGCGGGCGAAGCTGGCCTTCAGCCGCTCCGCCACCGGATCGCCGGCGGCGAGCCCCGCCGCGGTCTCGACGCGGGCGCCGGCGACCTGGTGCGCCGGGGTCAGGCAGGCGCAGACCGCGGCGCCGTCGACCAGCACCGTGCAGGCGCCGCAATCGCCGGCATTGCAGCCGATCTTCACGTCGCGCGCGCCGCAGCGCTCGCGCATCGTCTCCGAGAGCCGCTCGCCGGGCAGGCTCGCGACCTCGACCGCGCGGCCGTTCAGCGTGAAGGACAGCGCGCCCGTCGGGCGGTCGGCGAAATCATCCATGGCCCATCTCCGAAATGCCGCCGGTGCCGGCCGCCGCCGCCAGCGTGCGCCGCACCAGCTCGAGCGCCGCGTCGCGGCGATAGCCGGCGCCGCCGCGGATGTCGTCGATCGGGGCGAGCGGCGCGAGATCCGCCGCCGTCACCGCCTCTGTCAGCGCCGCCGCGGTGGCCGGCAGGCCGGCGAGCCTGGCCTCCAGCGCCTCGAGCCGCAGCGCCACCGGCGAGCAGGCGCCGACCGCGACCCGCGCCCGCGCCACCCGGCCCGCCGCGTCCGGGGTGATCTCCGCCGCCACCATGCAGATCGAGATCACCAGGTATTTCCGCGAGCCGAGCTTGAGGAAGGCGCTCCGCGTCGCCGCCGGGCGGCGCGGCACATGCACCGCCACCACCAGCTCGTCCGGCGCCCGCGCGGTCTGCCGCACGCCGGTGACGAAGCCGCCGAGCGGCACCAGCCGGCTGCCGCGGCGCGACTGCAGCTCGACGCTGGCCTCGAGCGCCAGCAGCGGCGGCACCCCGTCGGCCGCCGGCGAGGCGTTGCAGAGATTGCCCGCCACGGTGCCGGCGTTCTGGATCTGGATCGAGCCGACCTCGCGCGCCGCCGCCTTCAGCCCGTCGAAGCAGGGCGGCAGCGGCGCCCGCACCACGTCGGTCCAGGTCGTCGCCGCACCGATTCGCCAGCCGGCCCCGGTTTCGGCGATCCCGCGCAGCCCCGGCACCCGGGTGACGTCGAGCAGCGGATCGGTGAGCGCGCCGTCGCGCAGCGCCGGATAGACATCGGTGCCTCCGGCCACCACCCGCAGCCCGGCGGCGGGGTCGGCAAGGGCGTCCAGTGCCTGGTTCAGAGACGTCGCCAGAAGATAGTCCATCGCGCCAGCCCTGTTGGAAAAATTGTTTGCACACTAACAAAATCCGCTTCGCCCGCCCTGTCAACAGTTTTGCGCGCCGCGCGGCGCCCGGGGCGGGGTCCGGCGGCGCTCGCGGCACCGCCGGCGGGCGGGCCGCCCGGGCATGCCGCAGGATCAAACATCTGGACGGATCGCGATCGGCACGGCATGTCATGGGGCAGCCACGCGGATCGGATCGGGGCCGGTCTGCGGGCGGCGATGCCGTCCAGCCTCGTCATTCGAGTGAACAACAACCCGGCAGATGGATCAAGAAATGGACACGGCGAGGGAGACAGCGTCCGAGGGCGAGGACTGGAGCCTGGAGCGGCAGGTGGGCTTCCTGATCCGGCGCGTGCAGCAGCGGCACCTGGCGATCTTCTCCGAGCATGTCACCGACCTGACGCCGACACAGTTCTCCGCGCTCGTCACGGTGGCGCAGGACGGGCCGATCTCGCAGAACGAGCTCGGCCGGCGCACCGCGATGGACGTGGCGACGATCAAGGGCGTGGCCGACCGGCTGCAGGCCCGCGGGCTGGTGGTCGGCCATCGCGACGAGACCGACCGCCGGCGCATCCTGCTCGAGGTCACGCCGGAGGGCCGCGCGCTGGCCGAGCGGCGGCGCGCCGATGTCAGCGCGATCTCGCAGGCGACGCTGGGCCCGCTCACCGCGGCCGAGCGCAAGACGCTGGTGCGGCTGCTCAAGAAGATCTCCTGAGCCGCCGCCGCCGCCCCCCCCTTCCGGTG